>NZ_JBITIZ010000008.1:377206-396688 GCF_044459525.1 Streptosporangium sp. NPDC050284 | reverse complement strand
CCCCGCGCCCCCCCCCGCGCCCCCCCCCCCCCCCCGCCCCGTCCCCCCCCACCCCAGCTGCCGCGGGGGGGGTGCCCCCCCCCCCCGGGGGGGGGGCCCCCCCCGGGGGGGCCCCCCCCTCTCATGTCGTCCTGAGAACCGCCACGTCTCAGAAGGTCAGGTCGTCTCAGGCGCGGGCGCGGGTCGGAGGCGAGGCTCAGGGCCAGGTCGGGTCGCCCGAGGGGTCGACGGGGTCGGGAATGACATCGAGGCGTTGAAGGAGAGTGAGAAAGGTGGAGGCATAGGGGGAGTCCCGCACGACGGCGGCGACGTGGTTCCAGTCGACCTGCTCGCGCAGGGCACGCACCTGCGGCAGCAGCGAGCCGTAGTCGCAACTGTGCTCGGAGAGCGGCAGCAGCCACGAGATGACCAGGTCGGTGGCCTCCAGGACGGGCAGGATCACCGCCGAGGCCTTCATCGGCTCCGCGCGCTTCAGCAACTCGGGCGTGACCGGGTGGTCGCAGATCGAGAAGATCAGATCCACCAGCCTGCCCTCGTCGAAGGCCTTGACCAGCCAGTCCTCCGGCGGCTGCCTGGAGGTCTCGAATCCCAGCTTGCCCAGCGCCTCAAGCGCGAGCGGCACGTCCTCCTGGGGAAGGACGAAATCGACGTCGTGGAGCGAGGGGGCGGCTCCGCGGGCGTAGGCCGCACAACCTCCGGCGAGCGCGAACCTGACATCCGCGTCCTTCAACCCGCTGCTCGCCCGCTTCAGCGTTTCCAGGATCGCGTCGGTGACCTCGTGACTGTGGCTTCCCATAACCCACGCGTACCCCATAGCCCTCCAGGTAGGCATGTCAAACCTTTCCTTGGGTAAACGATGTGCATGATTCACCCCGAACCCTCGCAAAAAGAACAATCAGCGCCCGGAGAGACACACAAGGAGCGGGTCGACCGCGAACTCGGCGAGTTGTTACAGGGCCTGCGCGTCGCCGTCACCGGCGTGCAGGTGCTTTTCGCCTTTCTCTTCAGCCTGCCATTCGCGGCGGGCTTCGAAAAATTGGACGACCTGGGGCACCTGCTGTTCTTCATCGCCCTGCTGAGCGCGGGCGTCGCGTCCGTTTGCTTCATCACCCCGGCCGCCCAGCATCGTCTCCTGTTCAGGAGCAACCTGAAGGAGAAGATGCTGCACCGCGCCAACACCCTTGGCATCGCGGGGGCCGCCGGACTCGCGGTCGCGATGACGAGCACGGTCGCACTGGTCGCCGAGACGGTACTCAACGCCTGGCCCGCGGCGTTGTTCGCCGGGGTCGTAGCACTGCTGAGCGCCTGGCTGTGGTTCATCCAGCCGCTGGTTGATCTGTACAGAACCAAGGATGAGGAAGATGTTAAGTAGTGAATTGTGAGGGCAGAGGCCGGTTATGGCTACTTTGCTTTGGATCATCGCAGTCGTCCTCGTCATCTCCGGGATCTATGTCATCCTGGCCCGTCGCGACCTCCTCTGGGGGATCGTCCTGATCGTCCTCGGCTTCCTCGTCGGCCCCGGGGGTGTGAGCATCTTCAATGTGTGACGCGAGCCTCGCGCTCGCGACAACACAGATCGGTGTGAGCCGAGAGCTCGCACACCGTCCAGGTGCGGGCCACCCGACCCGCACGCCGGTTCCGTGCGGTCCGATGTCCGTACGCCGTCCGGTGCGGCCCTGAGGCCGGCACCATTTCTCGAAGCGGGTTTCACACCCGCGAGAACGTTCGCAGGAATGTAAGCGCCCCGAACTCCCATAAGAAGCCTCGCGGGCCGGGTATTCCCCGGCCCGCTTCTTCTTGTCCAATTGTCCGGGATACCGGTCGGCCGAGATATGGGCCCGCCTCTTCCTGTGTCGGGATAAGCCCACTTCTCCCTAGGCCGGGATATCCGAGATACCCGCCGAGATATTAACGGATATTTGCATCATTCGGCACCCGAACGTGAGGCTCCCGTCAGAGGAGATACACCCCGTACGCCCGGCCCAGCACCGGCAGCGCCACATTACGCACCCTGATGCCTCCCGGCGTCACGCCCTTCTCCGTACCCGAGTGGGCGTGACCGTGGATGATCAGGTCGGCGCCCTCGGCGTCGACCGCCTCGGCGAGCAGGTAGCTGCCGAGGAACGGATAGATCTCCAGCGGTTCCCCGGCGAGGGTGTCCTTGACCGGCGAGTAGTGGGACAGCACGACCGTGTGGTCGGCCTGCAGCTCCTTCAGCGCGACCCGCCAGCGGTCGGCGATCCGCCTGGTGTGACCGACGAACGCCTTGATCTCCGGCTCGCCGAAGTCGCTGGCGCACTTGCCCGCGTATCCCCCGCCGAAGCCCTTGCCGCCGACCACGCCGAGCCGCACGCCGTCGATGTCGAGCACCGTCGCGTCGTCGTGCAGCACCTCGATCCCGGTGTCGCACAGCAGGGCGGCGATCTCGGCGGGCTGGTCGGAGTGGTGGTCGTGGTTGCCGAGCACCGCCACCACCGGAATCGGCAGGTCGCGGAACTCGTCCGCCACCACCCGCGCCTCGTCCATGGTGCCGTGCCTGGTCAGGTCCCCGGCGAGCAGCAGGACATCGGCCTTCTCCCCGATGTCGTGGAGCCGCTCGCGGTAGCTCCCCCTGCGACTCTCGTCCAGGTGTACGTCCCCGACCGCCGCGATCCGCACGTCTCTCACAGCCTCTCCTCCCCCACCGGGCCCCGTACGTCCACGATGTCGATCTCGTTGTGAACCTTCAACCCGGGGGCCGCCTCACCTGCCACCTCCGCGATCAGCTCGCGGCGCTCGGAGCCGACGACCTGGCCTCGCAGGTAGAGCTGATCGCCTCGAATGTCCACCCGGATACCGAGTTCCGTGGTTCTCTCGTCCTCGGCGAGCGCGCGCTGCACGCGCGCCGCGACGTACTGGGGAGCCTCCATCGCCGAACTCCTTTCCGTCGGAAACTCCTCGCCTTCCCGCGAATTCCAAGGTCAAACACGTTTAAAACCCCCGGTCAGGGCAGGGTAGAACCTCATGCCCAAGACGCAGGCACGCCTGCCCCGTACACCCGGTGGAGACGTGTCCATGAAGATCGCGATGGTGTCAGAGCATGCGAGCCCCCTAGCCACCGTCGGCGGAGCCGACGCCGGGGGTCAGAACGTCCACGTAGCCGCCCTCTCCCTCGCGCTCGCCGCCCGCGGGCACGAGGTGACCGTCTACACCCGCAGGGAGTGCCCCTCCCAACCCGACGAGACCTCCCTGGCCCCCGGGGTCACCGTGGTCCACGTACCGGCCGGACCCGCCATGACCCTGGCCAAGGACGATCTGCTCCCCTGGATGCCGGACTTCGGCCGGTGGCTCGCCAGACGGTGGAGCGCCGTACCCCCCGACATGGTCCACAGCCACTTCTGGATGAGCGGCCTCGCCGCCCTCGCCGCGGCGAGGGACGCCGCCGTCCCCATCGTGCACACCTTCCACGCCCTCGGCACGGTCAAGCGCCGCCACCAGGGACCGGCCGACTCCAGCCCGCGCGAGCGTCTCAGGATCGAGGCGATGGTCGCCTCCCAGGTGGACGCGGTGATCGCGACCTGCGCCGACGAGGTGGCGGAACTGCGCCGGATGCACATCCCCCGGCGCCGGACGAGGATCGTGCCCTGCGGCGTCGACGTGCGGTCCTTCACCCCCTCCGGTCCGAAGAGGGACCTCGGGCCGGGGCCCGTCCTGCTCGCCATCGGCCGTCCCGTACGCCGCAAGGGCGTGGACACCACGATTCACGCCCTCGCCCGCATCCCCGGCGCCACCCTGGTCGTCGCCGGGGGTGAGGTCGACGACCCGGAGGCGAGGCGGCTCTCCCGGGTGGCCGCCAGGTGCGGCGTCGCGGACCGCGTGAGGTTCCTCGGCAAGGTGAACAGGCAGGACGTCCCCACCCTGATGCGTTCGGCGGACGTCGTGGTCACCATGCCGTGGTACGAGCCGTTCGGCATCGTTCCGCTGGAGGCGATGGCCTGCGGTGTTCCGGTGGTCGCGTCCGCGGTGGGCGGGCACCTGGACACCGTCGTGCCCGAGGTCACCGGTCTGCTGGTCCCACCGCGCGAGCCGTACGCGCTGGGCGGCGCACTGCGCCGGCTGCTCGCCGCGCCGTCCGTGCTGGCGGCCTACGGCGCCGCGGCCGTCGCGCGGGCACGGTCCCGCTACGACTGGAACCGGATCGCCGCCCAGACCTCCGCCGTGTACGCGGAGGTGCTCTCCTCCCGCGTCCCGGCGCGGCGGGCGACCAACGCCCGCCCGTGTCCCGGAGCCGCCTGACGGTTTCGGACGTGCGGAGGCCCCCGGTCCCTCGGACGGGATCGGGGGCCTCTCGCGCGAGGTCGGCCGCCGACGGTGACGACGGCCACCTCACAAAGTCACTTACCGGTGGCTCTGTGGATGCTCCGGGCGGCGGAACGATCGATCGCGGCCCTCACCACGCCGAAGATGGCGCCCTGGATGGCGGACGCCACGAGGATCTCGCCCCAGCCGTACTCGTCCGACGTCGCCTGGGGGGCGTCGTCCTTGCCCGACGCGAGCTTCCAGACCTGCTTGAAGATGACTCCGGCGATCGCGCCACCGAGCATTCCGCTCACGGCGCTCGCGCCGCGGGATACGACTCTGCTCACGTCCTCTGCCCTCCATTCGCGTTCACTGAAGCGGCCCGCCTACCCACGCGAACCAGTCCATAACGGATCCGGAACGACGGGCGACACCCACTGACGGTGCGGCTCCCCTGCGGGAGAGATCCGCGGTTCACACCACCGGAGGGTCGTTGTAGTGACGCTCCTCGTAGGTGCGGCGGTGGGTGACCGGGTCCTCGATCACCGTGGTGGCCGTGGTGTCCGCCACCGCCCGGCGGGCGAGGCTGAGCCGGTACACGGCGAACAGGAGCCACGCGAAACCGCCGATCATCAGGATGACACCGACGACGTTGATGTCGAAGCCCGCGATGTCGAATTCGACCGCCCACGTGAGAATGGCGCCGAGCATTATGAGAACGATGCCGCCTGCGATGGTCATGGGATCTCCTCCTTCGAGCCAACGCATCCCCTCTATCCTCCGTACGGATCTCAAACGTCACCCGGTGGCGACAGACGCGAACCCCGGCTTCTCGCACGTCGTCACAGGCATGGACGGCCCCCGAAAAAGACCGGAAAAGACTCGGCCGCGCCCCCCGCGACGGTGGGGGCGCGGCCGAGGGCATCGCGCGGAAGGTGACGGCACTCCCCGGTGAGGGATACCGGACGGTCCACCGCCTCGGGTGGGCACGAGCGGCGATCCCCCGAGGCGGGGCACCGGGCGGCCTACTCCGCCGGCAGGACCGCGCCCTTGTACCTGTCCTCGATGAACTTCTTGACCTCGGGGCCGGTGAGGAGTTCGGCGAGCTTCTTCACACGGGGGTCCTCCACCTTGGCCGGGACGGTGACCAGGCCGTTGGCGTACGGGTTGCCCTCGCCCTTCTCCAGGATCAGGGAGTCGGTGGCGGGCTGCAGCCCGGCCTCCAGGGCGTAGTTGCCGTTCACGATCGCGGCGTCCACATCCTCCAGGGAACGCGGCAGCTGGGCCGCCTCAAGGGGCTTGAACTCCAGCGCCTTGGGGTTGTCGGCGACGTCGCGTTCGGTCGCCTTCACCCCCACGCCCTCCTTGAGGGTGATCACGCCGTT
Source organism: Streptosporangium sp. NPDC050284 (assembly GCF_044459525.1). Lineage (NCBI taxonomy): Bacteria > Bacillati > Actinomycetota > Actinomycetes > Streptosporangiales > Streptosporangiaceae > Streptosporangium > Streptosporangium sp. NPDC050284. The sequence goes on along the minus strand of NZ_JBITIZ010000008.1, from coordinate 391,025 downwards.
GTCGGCCAGGAGCTTGAGCGAGCGGCCGAGGTTGCTCGCGTCGTTGGGCAGCGCCACCTGGGCGCCCTGGGCGAGCTCGGAGACGTTCTTGATCTTCTTGGAGTACAGGCCGAGCGGCTCGATGTGCACCGGGGCGACCCAGCTGAGCTTGATGTCCTTGCCCTTGGAGAACTCCTCCAGGTACGGGATGTGCTGGAAGTAGTTCGCGTCCAGGTTGCCCTCGTCGAGCTGGGTGTTGGGCTGGACGTAGTCGGTGAACTCGACGATCTCCAGGTTCAGCCCGGCGTTGGCGGCGAGGTTGTCCTTGACGTACTTGAGCACCTCGCCGTGGGGCACGGGGTTGACCCCGACCTTGAACGGCGCGTCGGCGTTCGGTGTGCCGCCGGCGGGCTGGGCCGTGTCGGTGGACGTCCCTCCGCACGCGGCCAGGGTTCCGGCCAGGATCAATCCGGCCACGACCCCAAAGATCTTGCGCATGACTCCCCCTAAATTCCTACACATCAAGTAGGAAATATATCTCACAAAAGGGAGTGCAAGGACAAATCTCTACTGATCCGTGCAGATCTTTACTCTCCGCGCAGGCTCAGCATCCGCGCGATCTGCGCCGTACGCGAGACGTCGACGAGCCTGGCCATCTCCGTGACCTCGGGGTGCAGCCCGGTCGCGACCTCCACCTTGGCCATCTGGGCGGCGTCGTCCTGCTGGGCGATCAGCATGTCGAGGAACCTGCGCTCGAACTCGGCGGGCGGGGCGGCGATCAGCGCCGCCACCTCCTCCTCGCTCACCCCGGGCATCCCGCCGTGGGCGGCGTGCTCGTCGTCCTCCGCGGTCGCGGGCTGCCCCCATGCGTCCAGCAGGCCGGACATCGAGACCGACTCCCGCTCCTGGGTCACGCCGATCGCCTCGGCGAGCTCCCTGACCTCCGGGCGGACCTGCCGTTCGCGCACCAACCGCACCAGCCGTACCCCCTGGGCGTTGTGGGGCACCATCATCTGCAGGAACATCACGTCGGGAGGGTTGAAGGCAACTCCGGCGGCGGTCCCAATGGGCGGGGCGGGCGAGGGAGTGGGCACTCCCGTACCGGCGCTCCGCACCGAGTGATCGGCCCCCTGGGCGGCCCCCTCCCCGGAGCCCTGGCCCGAGCCGTGTGCTGGGCCGCCGTGCGTCTCCTGGGTGGGCGTTGGCCGGGCGGGAACGCCGGCGGCGCCGTGTGCCCCGTGACCGGCGGGACCTCCGCGGAGCTCCTGGATGCTGTCGGCGCCGCAACCGGAGAGCAGGAGGGCCCCCAGGACCACCGCCGGGACCGCTGTGACCGCACGCTTCAAGACGAACTCCTCGGTTCTCGGGAGATTCCCGGAAAGAACGACGGGTCCGGCCGGGGTGGTGATCACCACCCCGGCCGGATCTCACCGGATCAGAGTCGTCGCCACAGGGCGGGGACGTTCGGCGGCTCCCAGCCGGCCAGCGCGGTGTGCGCCTGCAGGCACTGGTAGGTCGCGCCGCCGTAGGTCACCGTCGCGCCCACCGCGTAGGCGGTGCCCGCCTTCCAGGTGCCGCCCGGCTGGCTCGTCGGGGTGGGCGTCGGGGTCGGGGTCGGCTGCGTGGGAGTCGGCGTCGGGGTCGGAGTCGACGTGGGGTTGGGGTTGCTGCCGCCGAAATTCACGTCGGAACAGGTGTAGAAGGCCTCGGTGCTGCCCACGACACGCTGCCAGATCGAGAAGATGAGCTGGCGGCCACTCCGCTGCGGGAGGTTGATCGTCCAGTTGGTGAACTGGGTGGGGTTCTGGTTGTTGAAGGTCCTGATGTGCTCCAGATCCGACCAGCGCAGCGGCTGGGTGGGACTCCAGCTCTGCTTGGTGATGTAGAACTCGAAGTTGCTGTTCGCGTGCGGCGCGGTCGCGTGGTAGGTGACCGTGAGCGGTCCCGGGGAGACCGAGGTGGCGGGCCAGTCGGCCCTGGCGAGGTTGAGCCCGCGATACTTGTCACGCCCGGCGCCGCACAGCTGGCCGTCGGGGATGATCTGGCGGTGGTTGCCACCGGCTTCGAGCCGGGACACCTCGTGCCAGTCGTAGAAGGCCTGGGTGCCCCCGGCTGCGACGGCCGCCTTGCACGCTGCCGACTTGGGGGTCTCCGGGCCTTCCGTCTTGCAGACGTACGCCCGACTGGGCGGGTTCGACATGGACCCGTGGGCGACCGCCGCGGTGGACGGCAGCAGAGCGAGCACGGACCCTACGCTGATCGCGGCGGCGGCACCGGTGGCCACCTTGTGTCGCAGATGCACGTGGACTCCTCCTGGAGAGAGAAATGGGAGGCAGGACTGTCCAACGAGCCGACGGATAGCACGTTATTAACAAGAAACCTTACTAAGGATTTCGGTCACAACGCCAGCGATACGCAGATATCAGTCCGTGACCAGCACGACCTTGCCCTGTCCGTGCCTGCCTGCGACCTCGCGGTGGGCGTCCGCGGCCCGCTCCAGCGGATAGGTCCTGCGCACCGGAAAGACGAGGTCGCCCTTGGCGTACAGGGCGGCGAGCTCGGCGAGGCGGGACGCCTGCCTCACCCCCTGGGTCACCTGCACCCCCAGCTCCGCGGCCCTGCCGTGCTCGACGAGCGTGACGATGCGCTCCCCCTTCACCAGTTCCAGGGAGACGTCCAGCGCCTCGCCGCCCGCGCCGTCCACGACCAGGTCCACCCCATTGGGAGCGAGGGCACGCACCCGCTCCGCCAAGCCCTCCCCGTACGTGACGGGGGTCGCGCCGAGCGCGCGCAGGTAGTCGTGGTTCTCCTCGCGGGCCGTGCCGATCACCGTGGCCGCCCCCCAGAGCCGGGCGAGCTGGACCGCCGCGGTACCGACCCCGCCCGCGGCGGCGTGGACCAGGACCGTGTCCCCCTCCCCCACCCCGAGCTGCCGCAGCGCGATGTGGGCGGTCTGGGTCCCCGCGGTGAAACCGCCCGCCACCTCCCAGGGCATGTTCGCGGGCTTGGACGTGACGTTCTCCGCCGGTACGACCACGTACTCGGCGTAGCAGTTCAGCAGGTCGAAGCCCAGGACCTCGGCTCCGACAAAGACCCCGTCCACGGATCCTTCCACCCCCTCGCCCACCTGGTCGACCACCCCCGCGAACTCGTTGCCCGGCACCCGGGGCAGCTCACCGCTCACCCCCTGCGGGGTCCACCCCTCCCGAATGGCGAGGTCGAACGGCTGTACGCCCGCGGCCCGCACCCGCACCCGCACCTGCCCCTCGCCCGCCTCGGGCGTCGGAAGCTCCGCCACCCGCAACACCTCGGGACCGCCGAACTCGAAAAACGCGGCTGCCTTCATGGGATTCCCCTTCGCTCGCGTACGCCTTCGCTCGCGTACGTCGCCGCCCAGCCTGCAACCTCAAGCTTGATCGAGGTCAACACACCCGTGCCGGGCACCGCCAGGGCGTCATGTCGGCCGCCACCGCGGCCATACCCGTGGTCGCGGCGAACAGCTGTCGACGGGGCAGTCCCAGCTTGCGCCCAAGGGCGCCGCCGCCGACCCGTGTGGGCCCGGGTTCGCACATCCCGTCCTCGCCGATGCAACTGCTCCAGTAGGTGTCGATCTCCCAGAAGTTTCCGCTTCACCGGGCGCCTTCGGCTTCTGACTTGACTGTGCCGTAGCGGCATGGTTTGTGATGCGTCCATGAGTCGAAGTACCTGGGTTTATCTGGGGTCGTACAGTCTTTCCCTGCTGGGGAACGGGGTCGCGTCGGTACTGTTCCCGTTGCTGGTGCTCGCGAAGACCGGTGACATCCTCGCCGCCGGTGTCCTGGCGTCGGTGACCGCCGCGGTTGCCGCGGTTGTGGGGATGCTCACCGGGGTGGTCGTCGACCGGGTGAACCGGCGGACGGTGTCGATCGTCAGTGACGTGTTGTCCGCGGCGTCGGTTGCCGCGGTCCCGGTCGTGGATGCCCTGTGGGGGTTGAACCTGACGTGGTTCATCGTGCTGGGTGTGATCGGCTCGTTCGGGGACATGCCGGGGATGACGGCGCGGGAGACGCTGCTTCCCCGCCTCGTCCAACTCGACGGCGGTAAGCCGGGTGCACTGGATCGGCTGGTAGGTGTCCGCGAGTCGCTGGCGGGCGCGCTGATGCTGATCGGGCCCGGCCTGGGCGGGCTGCTGGTGTGGCTGGTCGGTGTGAGTGCCGCCGCGTTGTTCATCACCGCCGGAATGAGCCTTGCCGCGGCGTTGCTGTCGTTCGCGATGTCGTCCCGCGTGGGAGAGATCACCCTGACCGATGTTCGCACCGCGGGGGCGGGTGTTCGCGGGGTGTTCACCGACCTGGTGACCGGGTGGCGGTTCCTGCTCGGGCACCGACTGGTGCTGGGTGCGAGCCTGCTGTCGGCGGTGTTCGTCGCGGTGATCGTGGCGTTGCAGGCGACGATCATGCCCGCCTACTTCACGAGCGAGAACCTGCCTGAGTTCAGCGGGTTCGCGGCAACCGGTATCGCGCTCGGCGGCCTTCTCAGCGCGGGCGTGTACGCGGCGACCGTGGGAAAGGTGTCGCGCCGCGCCTGGTTCGTGATCGGGATGGTCGGCATAGGCATCGGATTCACCGTGATCGGCATGATGGCGGCGCCCTGGACGGTTCTGGCCGCGGCCGTGTTCATCGGCCTGACCAACGGCCCCATGTCCGCGGTGCTGGGGGTGGCGATCATCGAGGCGACTCCGGATCGGATGCGCGGACGTGTGCTCGGTGCGCAGAACGCTCTCATGCTCGCGGCACCCGCCCTCACCTCGGCTCCCATCGCCGCGATCGCTTCCGGGTTCGGGCTCGTGACGGCGGGGATCGGGATCGCGGTCGTGATCGTGGTGACCGTCGTGGTCGCGCTGTGCGTCCCCGCGTTCCGGTCGTTGGACACAATAGGTGTGGCAGTGGACGCGAAGGAGGGGTGATCGTGGCGTGGAGCACCAGGCAACTCGCGGACCTCGCCGGCGTCACGCTGCGCTCGATCCGTCACTGGCACGACATCGGGCTCCTGCCCGAACCCGAACGGCTCGCGAACGGCTACAAGCAGTACACCGCCCAACACCTCGTACTCGCGCTGCGCATCAACCGCCTCGCCGGCCTCGGTTTCCTCCTCGACGACGTCGCCCGGATGCTCGATTCCGAAGAGGACGGCCAGAAATCCCTGCGCGGACTGCGCACGGAACTCGACACCAGAATCGCCGACCTCGAACGTATTCGATCCGAGGTCGACGAGCTGATCAGTCTCGGGGTGTCACCTGATCTGTCTCCCGAAGCACTCCTCGCGATGGAGGCACTCGGCAACGATCCCGCCTCACGCAACGTCGCCCTCTTTCTTACCCACCTGATACCGAAGGAGGACACGCTCACCTTCGTCAGGGCCCTGAAAGACGCACCCGAGGACCTCCTTCACGTCAACACCGCGATCCAGGAGCTACCCGCCGACGCCTCGGAACACGAGATCGTCCCACTCGTCGACCGTGCGGTCGCCGCGATCCGCGTATTCCTCGCCGCCCACGGCAACGCGCTCCCGGACTTCCCCGACAGCGCCAGGGACCGAACGAACACCGACGCACTGACAGCACTCATAACGGAGCACATGAATCCCGCCCAGCGGCACACCATGCGACTCATCGGCGAACACTTCGACCGCAGCCCCGAGTGGGACATCATGTTCGGTGCCGCCACGCTGTCCCCGGCGGAGGGGCGATGCGCACCCGCGACGGTGCCGGGCGGGTCCGATCCTGGTCACCGCGCTAGACGAAGGCCGTGACGCCCTCGTATTCCGCTGTCGGGGCGGCGCCGGCGGTCTCGTACTGAAGCAGCAGCAGGCCTTTCGCCGTCACCTCGTGGCGGACGAGTCGAAGGCCGACGGGTCCGCTCGGACGGTCGAACAGCCGCCGCCCCGAACCGGTCACGGCCGGGGCGACGACGAGCCGGAGCGTGTCGACGAGGCCCGCCGCCAGCAGGGCGTTGCCGAGCCGGGCACTCCCGTGGATCTGGAGTTCCCGTCCTGGCCGCGCCCTGAGTTCCCCGACGGTCTGGATCGGGTCGCCGCGGAGCACGGTCGTCGGATGCCAGCTCCCTTCGGTGAGGGTGTTGGTCACCACGTACTTCGGCAGCGAGTTCATCCGCGCGGTGTACGGGTCGTCCGGGTCGGTGATCTGGGGCCAGTCCCGGGCGAACGCCTCGTAGGTTCGCCGCCCGAGCAGCAGACCGTCGGCGAGGTCCAGCCAGTCGGAGGTACGCCGGACGAAGAGTTCGTCCAGGTGGGGCACGAGCCAGCCGCCGCGGGCGAAGCCGTCGCTCGTGTCCTCGGTCGGCGAACCGGGACCCTGGCTGACCCCGTCGAGGGTGACGAACTCCGTGAGAACGATCCTCACCGTACGGCCTCGCTCTCCGCGACCACGGCGAGCTGCTTGACGACCGAGCCCACGCCGTCGAAGAAGCCGAGTTCCTCGTGGCGGGCGCGGGCGGCCGGATCGGCGTGCCGGACGATCATCCGGTAGTCCGTGCCGTCCGGGTGGTCGTTCAGCGTGACCTCGGCTGTCATGAGCACCGGTGCCGGGTTCGCGGGGCGCCAGGCGCTGTCGATCGCGTTCGTGTACGCGATCCGCTCAAGCTCGTCGACGACGAGGAAGCTCGCGTCGAGGTGCGGGACGAAGTCGACCCCGTCGTCGCTCAGTCGCGTCACGAGCGCGCCGCCGGGCCGGACGTCGAGGCGGTCGACGCGGCACACGGTCGGCGCCGGAACCCACCATTTCTCGAAGAGGGACGGATCGGTCCACGCGCTCCACACCGCGGCGCGCGGGGCGCGGATGACCCGCTGCAGGATCAGGTCGAGATCGGGATTCACGGTTGTTTCTCCTTTGGATCGGTGACGAGGCGTTCGAGCCGGTCGGTGCGCTCTTCCCAGACCTGGCGCTGCTCTTCGAGCCAGCCGTCGACGAGAGCGAGACGGTCGCGGTTGAGCACGCAGGTGCGCACCCGGCCGAGCTTGACCGTGCGGATCAGGCCGTTCGCCTCCAGCGTCCGCACGTGCTTCATGAAGGAGGGAAGGGTCATCGGGAACTCGCGGGCGAGATCGCCCACGCTCGTCGGACCGCGGCCGAGGCGTCGGATGACGCCGCGGCGCGTCGGGTCGGCGAGGGCGACGAACACACCGTCGAGCTCGGCCGAATACTGTGCCATGCGGCTAAGTATTGCCCGCAGAAACACTTAGCGCAAGAGCAAAGTATTCAGGTCGTGTCCAAGCAAACAGCCCTCGGGGCATGGGAGGAATCCCGGACGCGCGGAGGCCGGGCGTCACGTGCGTGACGCCCGGCCTCGCGGTCCGGTTACCGGTGGGACGGCCTGGTTAGCCGATCAGGTGTCTCATGTCCGCCCTCCTGTTCGGTGATCCCGGCGGAACCGAAGCCACCCGTGCGGAGTGAGACAGGATGCCGGCTCACGTGGCCCCGCTCCACAGGCCGGTGACACCGTCCTGATGCTCGCCGTACAGGCGAGAACCACCTGCGGGTCACACCCACCTCGGTCAGGGTGCCTTCCTCGGGAGGTACAGGTCGACGGAACTGTGGATGATCAGGTGGTCGGAGCAGGGGTGGGTGTCACAGTTACCGGCGTCGACGATGTCGACGCCGGCGATCGGCACGCTGAAGTGGTCACGGCTGAGGAAGGTGTAGTCGATCTTGCGGTTGCCGCCGACCCGTGTGGGCCGGCCGCCCCTGACGGGCTCGCACATCCCGTCCTCGCCGATGCAACTGCTCCAGTAGGTGTCGGTCTCCCAGAAGTTTCCACTCCCCGCCGGGTAGTAGAGCGTGCCGATCGCGGCGTCGTCCGGGGTGAGGTTGAGGTCGCCCATCAGGATGAACGGCCTGGAGTTCGCCTCGGGGCCGAACACGCGGGTCAGCTCCCGGGTCTCGGCCTGTGCTCCGGAGGCGTCACCGTCGGCCAGGTGTGTCGAGCAGGCCTTCACCGACTGATTGGCCGGCGGGAAATTGGCCACGACGCAGGCGACGCTGCGCTCCTCCGTGACCACGGGCTGGTCGCGCTCCTCCAGCTTGTGGTCGCTGGTGAACATGTATCCCTTCTGCTGGGTCACTTCGGCGCGCACCAGGATGGCGTTCCCGGCCTCGTTGCGGGTGTCGGGGAAGACGATGCAGTCGGGGACGAACGTGCGGGACTCCTGGAAGTATCCCTGCATCGCGTATCCGGCCGCCGCCAACTGGTCCACCAGATGCGCGTACTGACGGTCACAGATCTCGTTGAGGGAGATCACGTCGGGGCGGCGCGCCTGCACCTCCCGCACGATCCGCCCGATGATCGGGTAGGTACCGTTGTTCAGGATGCCGCCGGACAGGTTGAAGTGCATCAGCTTCAGCGGCGTGACGGGGTTGAAGCGCACGCCGCTGGTGGCGACGCCACTGGTGTTGCTGTTACGCAGATGCCACTGGAAGGGGCCGTTGGTCAGGGGCAGCGCGACCGCGGGGGTGTCGGAGCCGTTGCCGTCCCAGTCGCCCGTGGCGAAGAACACCGACGACGCACTGCCGCTGCCGTAGGTGAACGTCACATTGGCCGATCCGGCGTTGTTGGTGTTGCGCAGCTGCCAGGTGAAGGGGCTGGTGGCGGTGTTGACGAACCCGATGGTGTCGCGGCCGTCGTTGTTCCAGTCGCCCGCGATGGGCTTGCCCGCACCGCTGCCGTAGGTGAAGGTGAGGTCGGCGCTCCCGGCGGTGTTGTTGTTGCGCAGCAGGTAGGTGTTGGGACTGCCCGGCCGGAACAGGCCCGGGGTGTCGTCGCCGTCCTTGTCCCAGTCTCCGACCAGGGGCTGGGTGTCCGAGGCCGCGCCATAGCCGAAGGTCACGTTGGCGGATCCCGACGTGTTGCTGTTGCGCAGTCGCCACGACGGCGTTCCGCCGGTGCGTACGAAGACCCCCGGGGTGTCGATGTCGTCGTTGTTCCAGTCGCCCACGATCGGGGTCGCGCCACGGTCGCCGTAGGTGAAGACGGTGTCGGGGACGAGGTTGTCGACCCAGAAGTTGTCGTATCGGTCCGTCAGATACCACGTCATCGGGTTCGTGGAGGTGTCCACGATGCCGTACGTGTCCGTACCGTCACCGTCCCAGTCTCCCGAGATGATGACCCTGTCCTGGGATTGCGCCGCGGCCGGTGCGACCTGCGACACGACCGCCATCGGCACCACGGTGAAGAGCGCCGAGACGATAATCGTGACAATCCTTCGTAACACTCGAATACCTCTTTCGAATTCCTCGCGAGGTCGAGGTGAGTTCATGCTGGGTCGGCGAATCACGCAATCAATGAAGCGCATGATTCTCGGCGGACCGGCACGGTCTCGTAGCTGCGGGGCATGAGACGGTGGAAATCAGTCCGCTGAGGCTCCGTTCGGTGATCCGGCACCGATGCGGAGCGGTGAACCCTCAGGCGGCGCGGGCACGGGGGACGATGTCGGTGTCGATGCCGTGTTCGGCGACGGTGCCACGGTGAGGGGGTGTGGTGAGAGCCGTGGCCTCGCCACTCGCGATCGGAGCGGGGGTGCCGGCGAGCCGTCATGGATGTCGGCGGCGGTGACCTGCACCGCCCACGACGTCCGGGAGCACCGGTGACGATGCCGCGTCCTCTGTCGACGCTTCCCCTTCTCAGCGTCGTTTTCCCAGGTGGCAGCGGGTGCGTTGGCCGAGGATGTGACGCCCGGGCGTCGGTCACCCGGGAAGTCGGTTCGAACTCGCACCTTCGGGCGACGCGGACCGGTCGGCGCGGCGAGCCACTGAAGCAGCACCGGGCGAGACGGTTGCCCGCCCCGGCCGGGGACGGATGGTCGTCGCGCCGGGTGGTGCCGGGGCACGGCGGTACGGTCGGGACGAGGAAGGTGCGCAGGTCATGCTCACGCGGTCGGCGCTTGGACGAACCAAAGCCATCAGGCGAGCTCCAGATGTATCGAGGCGAACGCGACTTTCATTCGAACTTGATGGCGAAACTACATTGCCAAACTCCAGGCTGTAAAGCCTTTTCGATCCTGGTCGAAAAGCGTTGAGTTTCCTCACAGGGTGTGCGTCTCATCGGCCGGGAAACGGCCGGAATCCTCGCCGCCGGAACGAAGGAGCACCCCCGGCGAGATGCTCAAGGACTACTGGGACGACTCACGGGACTGAACGCGGCTTTTGGGCGACGTCAGCGTGGCCGGTCTTCTTTCATCGGCCGGCAACGCCGGGCTCGGCGGCTTCCCGTCCGGCATCCAGACCACTGTGAATCCGGTGACTCAAGCGCGAAGGCCGGGCGTCACGAGGGTGACGCCCGGCCTCACGGTCGGGGCCGGTCGACGGGGACACCCGTCAACCGGGGATACCCGTTACCGGCGGGAGCCGGCTAGCCGATCAGATGTTTCATGATCTTCTTGATGGTCGCGGCGCGCTCGGCCGGGGAGGCCACCTGCTCCAGGCCGAAGCCGAGGAAGACGGTGTCCTTCGTCGAGACGGCCGCCGTCTTGTCGGCCTGCGCCCTGGCGAAGTCACCGGCGCCCGTCGGGCTTCCCGGAGGCGGTCCGGGGATCGCCCAGGCGCCGAGACCGGACTCGAAGCCCTCGGCGGCGAGCTGGCCGCCGCTGGTGGTGACCTTGGTGTCATCCACGAACGCGCCGGCACCACCGGTGGCGGGGTCGGTCACGTAGCTGACCGACACCTCGACCTTCTTGCCCGCGTACGCGGACAGGTCGAAGGCGACCGGCTGCCAGCCGCCGGAGCTACCGGTGAAGGCGTTCCAGGAACCGCTCGTCCCGGTCGGCGTGCAGGGGTCGCCCGGGGTGAGGTAGCGCAGCAGCCACGGGTGCTCGTCCAGCAGGAAGCCGGCCTCGCACTGGGCGGGGACGTCGGCGCTGGTTCGGCCGTTGAGGTCGGGCAGGGTCGTCCAGTCGTCCTGGCCGACCGTGTGCGCCTCGACGATGACGTTGTCGTAGCCCTCCTCGGTGTCGTACGAGAGCTGGAACTGGAGCTTGGGCTGCTGCGCGGCGGGGACGGCCGCGAGGTCGATCGTGCGCGTCAGCCTCTTGTACGCGTCGTCGGTGTGCGGGCCCGCCACGTACCAGTCGCCCTCGACCGGGTCGAACGGGCCGGTCGCCCCGACGTAGTCGCCCGAGGCCCAGCTCTTGAACTGGGGGAACTTCGCGGGCGGCAGCGTATTGCTGGTCACCTGCAGGTTGCCCGCCTCGTCCAGCGGGTTGTCGGCGAGCGCCGGGCCGCCGAAGGTGCCGCTCGTGCCGTTCAGTCCGGGGCCGGTGCCGGTGAACCCGGTCGGCCCGACGCGCGGGTTGCGGCCGTAGACACCGAGGTAGTACTGGGCGAAGTCGTCGGCGAGGATGAGGCACTCCTCGAAGAAGCCGTCCTGGGTGCTGATGACGCAGTCGGAGTCCGGTGCGCCGTCCAGGCCGTAGTAGATGCCACCGAGGCTGCTGCCGAAGAAGCCGAAGTATCCCGCGGTCTCCCCGGTGTAGAGCAGCTTGCCTCCCTCGTTGAGGTAGTCACGGACGGAGACGGTCAGATCCTGCTGCTCGCGCTTGACGTCCATGTCGGGAAGCGGGCCGAACGGGGTCTCGGTCTCCACGTCCTGGGCGTCCATCGCGAGCCGGTCGTCACCGAGGTACCAGGCCACCGCCTTGAAGTGGCCGAGCACCCCGAGGTGGTGCGGCACGCCCTGGGCGTCGACGTCCCACGTCTCCGAGGCGTATCCGGCGGTCTGCAGCGCCTGCCTGTACTGCGCCGCGTACTTCGGCGCGGTCACCGACGCCGGGTAGTCGGGGTTGAATCCCGTGTAGTCCTCGTTCGCCACGATGAGGACCTTGGCCTTGGACTTCTTCTCCAGCTTGTACGTGAAGTGCTCGCTCTCCACGGTCCCGACGCCGGGCTTGTGGCCGGTGAACCAGACCTCGACCTTGTCTCCCGGTTTCGCGCCCTCCACCTTGGAGCGGTACTCGGCGAAGTACAGGTTGTTCTCGTCGCCGTACCGCTCGCCGCCCTTCCACTCGCTGAGGCCGCGCAGGCGCACGGGACCGCCGTTGATGCGGAAGCGCAGCTGCTTGGTGAGCAGGGACCGCCGCATGGTGACGGCCACCGGCTGCGGGTCACCGTACGAGACGGTGAAGCTGTCGGGCCGGAAGTCGGGGACCGTGCGGCCCACCGGGGAGACCGGGGCGTCGGGGGTCTTCACGGACTTGGCGAGGTTGACCGCGAGCGGGACGTTCTTGGCGAACTCCGCCTGGATCAGGGCCTCGCTGTCGGGGAAGGTGAAGCCTGAGCCGCCCGCGCAGTCGGCGAGCGTCCACTCGTCGTCGGGGACGCTCTCGACCGCGACCTCGCAGGTGCTCATCTCCGGTGTGATCGTGAGCGCGTCGTGCTTGTTGGTCATGTGACCGTCGGTCTCGCCGTTGGTCGTGTAGAGCTCGGCGCCGATGTCGGGGTCGTAGCCGGGTACGGCCGGGGTCGCGTCGTCACCGAGCAGCGCCTCGAAGACGAGGTCGTCGGGAGAGGGGGTGGCCTGCTGCCAGCCGATGCCGTACAGCAGCAGCTGGGCGGCCGAGTGGTAGTTGAGGATGTAGGTGAAGTCGACCCGCTTGGCGAGGTTGTCGACGGCCTTGGTCTCGGGTTCCGACTGCGCGCTCGGGCCCCGGTAGGTCTGGCTCGCCGGGTTGTCGGAGGAGCCCTCGTTGTCGTAGCCCCACTTGTAGGCGAAGTTACGGTTCAGGTCGACGCCGTCGGCGCTGGTGATCTGGCCGTCGCCGTTGTTGTCGCGGAGGTTCTTGCGCCAGAGGCGGTTGCCCGCGGTGAAGGTGTGGTCGTAGCCGTCGGGGTTGGACACGGGGATGAACCAGAGCTCGACGTTGTCGACGAGCTGGGTGATCTCAGGGTTGGTGCCGTAGCCGTTCAGGTAGTGGAGCAGGAGCCTGCGGTTCATCTCCGGGGTGATCCACTCACGGGCGTGCTGGGCGGACATGTAGAGCACGGCCTTGCGCGCCCCGTCCTTGAGCTGCCGCGCGTTCTTCGTCACCTTGATCGCGGTGAGCGGCTGCCCCTTGACCGTGGTGCCGAGGTCGACGACCTTGGCGATGTTCGGCTTGGCGTTCGCCGCGTTGACGATCTGCTCGCGGATGCCGCCGGCGCCGCTGTACGGCTTGAAGACGCCGTCCCCCTTCGCCGCCTGCCTGCTCGCCGCCGCGGGCCGCTGGACCTTCAGGTCGAGGCCCGCCTTGCCGAGCTGCTCCGCCTGGGCCGCGCCGAGGATCGCCTCGACGCTGACCTTCTCGCCGTTCGCGGACCTGGTGATCCGCAGTTCCTCGCGCTCGACGCCCGACTTCAGCAGCTCGTCCATCTGCTGCGGGGTGAGCTCGCCGACGTAGACGCTCACTCCGTCGTCGCCGTCGGCGGATGGATCGGGTACCGCCGCCGCGGGCGTGCTCACCATCAGGCCCAGAAGCAGGACCGCGATTGCGAGAATGGCCGATCTCGCATGTTTCATTGCGACCTCCGTACATCCCCCGAAAGATAGGAATGCACGAAATCTGGGGGATAGTCGGACCTGAGTCAACGTCAACCCTCGCCATGATTCCGCGCTGACCTGATCTGGTCAGGACGCGTCCGGGGCTTCCGGAGTCACGAGGGGCGCGCGGCGTGCGAGTCCCCGAAGACGCCGTCCGGAGACGTCTCCGGTGAGGAGGGTCCCGGCCGGGGGGGCCCCCGCCCGGGCCCCCCCCCCCCCCCCCCCCCCCCCCCCCCCCGCCCCCCACACCCCCGCGCGCCCCCCCCCCCCCCGCCCGCCCC
>NZ_JBITIZ010000008.1:0-377196 GCF_044459525.1 Streptosporangium sp. NPDC050284 | reverse complement strand
GCCGGGGGGGGCGGGCGCCCGGGGGGCCGCGGGGGCGCGGCGCCCCCCACGCCGCCCGCGGGTGCGGTCGCCGGGCCGGGGGGCCCGGGCGGGCCCACCCGGGCCGGGACCCTCCTCACCGGAACCGCGAAGCCGTCAGCTCCCGAAGTCGCCCGTGGCGACCCCGGCCGCGTAGCGAAGCCCACCGTACAGGTGGGCGCGGAAGTGCGGTTCGGTGTAGGACTCGATGGTGTGGCCGAGACCGGTGTACCAGGACCGGCCGCCCTGGTACGTCCTGTACCAGGCGATCGGATGGTCGGCTCCCATCGACCCGCCGGAGTAGGTCGACTCGTCCAGCGTGGCGAGCACGTGGACGGTGGAGCGCGGGTTGGTGCGGTAGTTGTACAGCTCGTCGGTGCGCACCCAGGTCGTCGGCAGGTGAGCCGTCGAGGGGTGCGTGCCGTCCTCCACCCGTACGGTCGCCTGCTGGATCTCGGGGTGGGAGGAGAAGTAGGCGCCGACGAGTCCGCCGTAGAAGGGCCAGTCGTACTCGGTGTCGGCGGCGGAGTGGACGCCCACGTATCCGCCACCGTCCGCGACGTACGACTCGAACGCCGTCTTCTGCCCGGCGTCGAGCACGTCGCCGGTGGTCATCAGGAAGACGACCGCCCGGTATCGGGCGAGGTTCTCGGCGGTGAAGACACCGGCGTCCTCGGTGGCGTCGACGGTGAAGCCGTTCTCGGTCGCGAGTTCGCCCAGCGCGGCGATGCCCGCCGGGATGGCGTCGTGCCGGAACCCGGCCGTCTTGGAGAAGACCAGAACCTCGTATGCCGGATCAGCGGTCATAAACGGAGCACCCACACCAATCGTGACGACGAACATCGCGGTGATCACCGCGATGATGTTACGTACCCTAAATCCCCATTTTTCACAGGAAGTAGCCGTATCGCGTAGATCGCTGGGTGCCGTACTCCCGCGCGTGGCGGTACCGGACGCCGGGATCCCGCTCGGCGGGGCTCACCGGCGCCGGTCGGGGCCAGATGGCCGCGATCGGATAAACCAGTCGAAGCCGGGGCGGACCAGCCGAGATCATTGCTTCCATGACGTTCCACGACGACAAGGACAGCGGCCGATCCTGCCGGGAGATCCTCGCCGAGTTGCACGACTCACTGGATCGGCGGTACCGGCCCGAGGACGTCGCCGATCTGGTGCTGCGAGCACTGGACGGGCAACTGTCGCGGCGCGAGCGTGTGGTGTTGGAGCGCGCGGCCAGGTACTCCTCCCGTCGCGCGGACCGGTTCTCCTCGATGTCCACCGATTACGCGAGGCCGGTGGGTGGTGCCCGGCAGGTCGCGGCGGCGAGCCGTCTGTTCGAGCGGTCGGTGGAGGTCGACCCCGACGTTCCCGAGTCGCTGCTGGAGTTCGCGGCGAACATGGGACGCGAGATCCGGTGGACGCCGGACCGCGGTGACTTCCTGGCCGACCGGCTCAACCGGGACGCCCGGGAGGCCGCGGGCATGGATCTGTCCAAGCGGCAGTACAACCGCCGGTTCAGGGTGCTGCGCCGGGTCGCCGCCAAGGCGGGCACGCTGGGTACCGAGCAGGTCAAGCGACGTCTGCTCATGGTGGGCGTCACGGGATTCGGCGCGGACATCCCACTGGAGCGGTTCGTCTCCGACGTCGACGCCGCGTGCTTCGTGGCGTACTACACCGCGCGCCGTAAAACGCGCCGGAAGTTCAGCAACGGTTCGCCGGGATCCCCTGGGCTTTAGCCCTGGGGAGGAATGGCGTGCGGCGCCGCACATGCCGGTCCGAGCGGGTAGATTTCACAGCGTGAAATTCGTTGTGCAGGTCCGGCTGTTCCCCACGCCCGCCCAGGAGGCGGCGCTGGCGGACACGCTGCGCCTGTGCAACGACGCGGCCAACCTCGTCTCCGGCATCGCCTGGCAGACGAAGACGTTCCGCAACTACGACCTGCGCAGGCACACCTACGGCCAACTCAAGGACATGGGCCTGTCGGCCCAGCCCGCCCAGCACGTCATCAAGAAGGTCTCCGACGCCTACACGACGGTGAAAGCCCAGGTGAAGGCGGGGCTCCGCAAGCCGCTCGACAGGCCGATCGCCTTCCGCCCGGACGCCGCCCAGCCGTTCGACGACCGGTGCCTGTCCTGGCAGGTCCAAGAGCGCACCGTGTCCATCTGGACCACCGGCGGCCGGATGAAGGGCCTGCGGTTCGGCTGCTCCGACGACCAGGCCCGCGCGCTGGCCGCCTACCGCAAAGGCGAATCCGACCTCATCCACCGCGATGGCCTGTGGCTGCTGACGGCCACCTGCGACGTCCCCGACGTCGATGTCACCGAACCGGACGCCTTCCTCGGCGTCGACCTCGGGATCGCGAACATCGCCACCACCAGCGACGGCACCCGGCACTGCGGCAAGCACCTGAACGCGGTCCGCCACCGCAACCGGGAGTTGCGCCGCCGCCTTCAGGCCAAGCAGACCAAGTCCGCCAAACGGCTGCTGAAGCGGCGTCGCCGCAAGGAGGCGCGCTTCGCCCGCGACGTCGACCACGTGATTTCCAAGACCATCGTGACCGAGGCTGCACGCACCGGACGCGGCATCGCCCTGGAAGACCTCCAGGGCATCCGCGAGCGGGTACGGCTCCGCAGGCCCCAGCGGGTCACGCTGCACTCGTGGTCGTTTCACCAGCTCGGTGCGTTCGTCGCCTACAAGGCCGCCCGGAGCGGGGTCGCCGTGATGTACGTCGACCCCGCTTACACCTCCCAGGGGTGCTCGGCCTGCGGGCACATCGACCGGCGCAACCGGCCGAACCAGGAAACCTTCTCCTGCACGTCGTGCGGCTTCGCTGAGCACGCCGACGTCAACGCAGCCCGCAACATCGCCGCACGCGGTGTCGCGGGCTGGGCTGCCGTCATGCAGCCGCACGCGGCCTGAACCCTCACATCCGGTGAGTGGCGAGGAGCTGCAAGCCCCCGGCTTCAGCCGTGGGGTCATGACCCTGTCCGGGCGGGACAACCCGTTCGACGAGATCGCGTCGATGCTGCTCGACCGGTGCGCGGACCGGAGCGACTGGTGGATGATCGCCCAGGTACGCACGACTCCTGACATTCTGGGACGCCTGACCGACGAGGAGCGTGGACGGCTGCTGGGCCAGTGGGCGGCCGTCATGCGGCACAGCGCCGACGTGCTACGCGCCTGCTGGAACCCCGGCACCGACCGCACCACGATGATCGTACGGCGCGGGCACGACTCCACGGAAACACGGGTCGAACTTCGCGGCACCACTTCGACGAATGACAGATCCTGCCGCGAAAGAACAGGATTCCAGAAAAGGCGGATCCGGCCGGGTCAGGCTTTCCCATCGCACATCCGCCGAATCGAGGCGGCCTTTCTGGCCGCGCGTCGACGGCGCCTTCCCGAGATTTCCGGTCATACGGCGACGAGGCGGCGGCGACTTTCCGGTCACGCGTCGGCGCAGGACCGGAGATGGACGCCGGACCGCCGTTCCCCCCTTCAGCATCGAACCAGAATTAGAATGATATTTCGTACTATTCCACCTAAATCACCTTATGGATCTTTGTGATCTCGCACTGACACGGCCCTCACATCGGCGGCCCCGGCACGCGCGAAGGCCGCGAAACGCGGCCGGCCCCTCGGCTCCCGCCGCGGTGAGACGGTCGACTCCCCGGGGGAGTGAGCACCTTCACGACCTGCGGCGACACGAAAGCCCAGCCCCAACCCCGTCGGAAACGAGACATCTCATCCGAAGGACCGACGGCAGGAGAATCAACCGAGCCGTATTCCAAAGAAAGCACATCAGTGGATATGGTGACGCACGCCGGCATCTACGGCAGAATCAATGACCTGCCATGCGGCACAACGAACAACATCGATCTCCTGTGAGGTTTCATGGTTGTGGTGGCGGCTCCGACTGCCTCCGGTCACGGGGTCATCAACATAGAGCTCGACGAATTCGAGACGAACGACCACGCCTCGATCTACGACGACGACACCCGGGGGGCACTGGAAAAGCCCTTGGAAATCAGCCGCCACCTGTTCAGCGAGGCACTCCAGATGGTGGCGAACTGCGCCTACGAGGCGCGCAACCAGATCGAGGCCATGGAGGAGAAGACCCGTCCCGACGAGTTCGAGATGCAGCTCGCCGTGAAGGTCGACGGCAAGGTCGGCGCGAAGATCGTGGAGTTGAGCTCGGGGGCACAGATCATGGTGACGCTGCGCTGGAGGAAGCCGGCTCCATGACCAAGGTGCGGATTCTGCCCTACAGCCACGTCGTCGGACAGACCGACCTGCTCCGATGCCTGGAGCTGGCCTTCGTCGCACCGGGCATCGGCGGCGTGCTGGTCAGCGGCGAGCGCGGCACGGCGAAGTCGACCACGGTGCGCTCCTTCAGCCTGATGGCCTACGGCGAGCTTCCCGTCACGCTGCCCATCAACGCCACCGAGGACCGCGTGCTGGGCGGCTGGAGCATCGACGCGCTGATGGCGGGCAAGCCCGAACGGCAGCCGGGCCTGCTGGAGGCCGCCGACAAACAGGGCCTCCTCTACATCGACGAGGTCAACCTCCTCGACGACCACCTGGTCAACATCATCCTGGACGTCACCTCGACCAACGTGCTCGTGGTCCACAGGGAAGGGCTCGACCGGCCGACGATCGCCGTCAAGTTCACCCTGGTCGGCACCATGAATCCGGAGGAGGGGTGGTTGCGCCCGCAACTTCTCGACCGGTTCGGCCTGCTGGTGCCCGTGAGTGCCGAGACGGCGGCCGAGCAGCGGCACGAGATCCTCCGCACGGTCCTGCGGTTCGAGGAGGAGATCACCAAGCCTGACTCCTCGTGGCTGGAGAACGGCGCCAGGCAGGACCGGGAGATAAGAAAGCGGCTCAACCGGGCCAGGGCGAGGGTGGGAGAGGTGAAGATGCCGGACGAGATCCTCGGCCTCTGCTCCCGGATCTCGGCGAAGTTCGAGGTGGCCGGACACCGCGGCGAGAAGGTGATGGCACTCGCCGCCAGAGCACGGGCGGCACTGGACGGACACGGCACCGTCACGTCCGACGACGTCCGCGCGGTCGCCGAGTTCGCCCTCGCGCACCGCCTTCCCGAGGCGGTGTACGGCGAGTCGATCAAGTGGACCGCCAAGGAGCGAGACCAGCTGGACACGATCATCTTGGGGTGACCATGGCCATGCCGACCGCGTCGCGAGTGAGGTACGCCCTGGCGTGCGCGGCGCTCGATCCACGGCTTCGCGGGGTGCTCCTGTTCGACCTTGAGCCCGCCCTGCTGCTCGACGTCGGGCAGTGGCTCGGCTCACTCCTCGGAAACCCCCACCCGTACGTGCTGGGAGCGTCGGCCGTCGCGGACAGCGCGTGGATCGGCCTGTCCTCCGGGCCCACGTTCGGCGTCTCCCCCGGGCCCCTGGTCGACAGGCCCGGCGCTCCTCCTCTCACCGTCCTCGTCTCCGACCTCGCGAAGCTCTCGCTCACCGGGCAGCGGGCCGCGCTCACCCTCCTGGACACCGACGTGGCCCACCTGGAGCGCGAGGGGCTCGGCGTGACCTGGGCACCGCGAAGCCGGTGGGTGGCCGTCTGCGCCCGCGCCGACATCGGCCGGATCCCGCCACATCTGCTCGACCGCTTCCCCCTGCGCATCGACGCCTCAGGACTCTCCGCCGACCTGGACCCTCCGTCGGAGAAGTGGCGTCGCGCGCTGGCCGGGGGCCGGCCGGCGACCGTACCCGACGAGGTGGTCACAGAGGTCGTCGGCCGTACCGCGACAGGCACGGCCGGTGCGCGCCGAGACCTCGCCCTCGCCAGGATCGGCCGGGCGCTGGCGACCCTCGACGGCCGTGCGCGAACCACGGAGGCCGACGTCGAGCGAGCGGTGTCGCTCCTGCGTCTCCCCCCACCACGCGGCCGGGGTCACGGCGACGACTCCGGCCCCGGCGGTGGCGTCCGGGGAGATGACGCCACCGTGGGAGGCGGAGGGTCCAGGCGGCGGCGCGACAGGGAGGAGCGCTCCCCGCAGGCGCGAACGGACGGATTCGACGTCGTCTCCCCGGCTCCCGCCGAGCCGCTCGCTCCGGGCCCCGCCCCGCCCGCCGACCTCGGCGGCCCCTACCCGGAGGACGACATCGAGCCGGAACGGGACCCGGGGTCGCTTCGCTCCCAGACGACGCGGCACTCCTCCTCACGGCCGAGCCACGGCAGGTCCATCGGATCACGCCCCGGCGCCTTCGGCGACCTGGCGATCGTCGCCACCATCCTCGGCGCCGCTCCCCTGCAGGCCCGGCGGTGCGAGGATCACTACTCGCGCCCCCCGCATCCCCTGCACCTGATCCCGCCGGATCTGAGGGTCCATCGCCGAGGCGCCGACCCGGCCAGGCTCCTCGTCCTCGTCCTCGACCACACGTGCAGGGCGGGCTGGAACTGGCTCGACGCCCTCGCCCCCTATCTGCAGTGGGCCTATACCGGCAGGGCAGGTGTCTGTGTGATCGAGGTCGGCGCCGCGGGCGTCGCCAACGAGCTCCGCGCCCAGCGGTTCAGCGCGTCCAGCCTGCTCGACCCGCGGGTCGTACGGGCACTGGAACGGCCCGTCGGCCGCTGCACCCCGCTCGCGCACGGGCTCGACCTCGCCGTCGAGACGCTGCGCCACCGGCTCCACCTGGGGAGGGTGCCCGCCGACGACGTGCTGCTCGTCATCGTCACCGACGGGCGCGGCAACATCCCGTTGCGCGCGAGCGCGACGGGTGAGCTGCCCGACCTCGTCGGCAGGGAGGGAGTGGAGGACGCGCTGGCGATGGCACGAGAACTGAGCAGGATGAAACGGATCCACGCCGTCGTCCTCGATCCCGGGCCCCGACCGGGCGCCACCCTGACCCGCGCGCTGGCCGAGGCCTGCGGCGCCCGGCTTCAGCACGGCGGTGAACCCCGGTGAGCGGCATGCCGAACGGGCTGCGCAGGGCGCTGATCAACGGCGGACGTCCCTTCAACCCGCACGCCGCCGGACCGGCGCGTCCGCGGCCCCCCGAGGATCCCGGGGTGGCGGAGGCACCGGTCGGCGCCTCCGGGGCGGAGGTTTCCACGACAACCGTCCTTCCCTCCACCTCCGTCGACCCGACCGCCGGTCTGCCCCCCAGGACCGCCCGCCTGAACGTGTGGCGGGAGAGCGGCACCGGCAGGGAGAGTTACGGACTCGCGGGGATCTGCTGCTGCGGCATCGCGCTCACCTACCAGAGACAGCCGCAACAGGTGAGGCCTCCCAAGCTCGCCCTGGGAGACCTCATCCGTCGCGGCAGCGGCGGGGAGTCTCCGGTCGAGACGTTCTGGCGCCTCAGAAGCTGGTCCAAGGACGCGAGCGAGGGTCTCAAAGGCTTCATCTCCGCGATCCGCCGGGCGCACGGCGACGACGTGCGCATGATCATCGAGGATTTCACAGGCTACGACCTCCCCTGGGAGTTGCTGCGGCACCGTGACAGGGGCCTGGCCGGTGAGTGGCTGGGCGCGCTGTTCCCGATCGCGCGCTCGGTGGGGACACCGCCCGCCGCGGTGACCGACTGCACCGGAGAGATCCTCGCCTACGTCGCTCCCGACATGTCCGACGACCGCGCCCTGCTGGATCGATTCCGGACGACCACCACGGACGTCACCCTCAAGGACCTGCTGAATCTTCTGGACGCGGAGGGCGACCCCGTCTCACTGGTCTACGTGGCCTGCCACGGAAGATACGGGAACGCCGACAAACCCTCCTTGGGAGCCGAGATCAAACTCCTCGAGGGCTCTCGCGACTCGAAGCGCGGGATCAGTCTCCGCCAGGTCCACGCGCGCGACCTGCTCCGCCTGGAACGAGCCGGCGGACTCGTCTTCCTCAATGCCTGCCACTCCGCCAGGGAGAGGGTCGACCCCGACCTCGACAACACCGTCCTGCGCAGCTTCGCCAGGGTCTTCCTCGACGCGGGGGCCTCCGGGTTCATCGGGACCATGGGAGAGGTCGGCCTGAAACACGGGTACGACCTGGCGAAGGGCCTGCTCGACGCGCTCTCCGAGAACCCGGAGACGCCCGTCGCCGTGGCCCTGCGCGACCATCGAAGAAGGGTGTCGGCCTCGATCGGGGACGACCTTGACGAGGACGACAAGGGAGCCGTCGGGAAGCTGCTTCCGTTCTTCTACGCCTTCATGTACGCGTACTTCGGAAGCCCGGAGACCACCCTGAGGCCGACGCCACGCGAGGAGACCCGGTGAGTCCGCCCACCATCCAGCTGGAGCCGCTGGTCAGCTGGCCCCGGACCATGACGGTGGGCCAGGAGTATCTGGTCACGGTGGACCTCAGGCTCGCGCGGCCCGGCGACGAGTGGCCGTACCGGGAGGAGGAGTTCGTCTTCAGCTGCATGCTCGACGGCGGGGAGCGGATCGCCGTCGAGTCGGTGGACGACATCTCGGTGATCCTTCACCGGTTCGGTGGCACGTACGGGCCCGCCAGGTTCGTCGTGACCGCGCGAGGAGAGGCCGGGGACCACAGGCTCCGGCTCAGCCTCAGCACCCAGAGGGGCGCCACCGTGAGGACCGACATGCTGCCCGTACGCATCACCGCGCTCCCGCCCGGGGAGAACCGTCGGGTCGACCTTCAGGCGATACCCGGGATTCCCCTGCCGGGAGACCGGACAAGGCGGGAGAGGACCTGGATCGCCGCGATCCATCGGGGAGACGATCCCAGGCCGGTGGGCGCCGGAGTCCTCGTCGGCGAGAACCGGCTGCTCACCTGCGCCCATGTCGTCGTCCCAACCGGCCACCGACCCACGGACCGGTTGTGGGTGACCTTTCCCAGGTCGAACACGCCGACGCGCCGATACGGCGCCTCGGTGATCTCGGTGGCGGGGACCTCGGGCGCGTTGTCGGGGGCGTCTCCGGGCGACCCCGCGTTCCTGCTGCTCGCGGAGCCCCCTTCACCGGAGGTGGTCGCGGCGCCCCTGCGTCTGGAGGAGGTGGACGACCTGGTGGGGCGGCGGTGGCTGGTGGAGGGGCCGGTCGGCGTCGAGGGCCGGAGTGTGATCGTCAAGGGGATGGTGGATCCCGCTTTCGCTCACGGGAACGTCACGCTCACCACCGACCCCGGCCATCGGCTGGATCCCGGCCTCAGCGGCGCCCCGGTGTGGTCGCCGGGCTACGCGGCCGTCGTCGGAATTGTCGCCTCCGCCGACGGCCTCGGCGGCGGGGTGGCGATCACGATGCGTGAGGTGAACAGACTGCTTCCCGGACAGCTGCCCGAGGCGCCCGGAAGCAGACCGGGCGGTCCGGACCGGATGAACGGCCCGAACCTCTGGGGACGCCCCGCCCTCGTGCCGGACCCCATCACGTCGTACCTCGATACCGATGCCCCGCCGCCTGTCGACGTCGATTTCCTGGACGAAGCCGCCTACGTGCTGGATGAGATGGACGCCCGTCCCGCTCCCGTCCCGCCGAAGCGGGCAGACGTGATCTTCGCCATCGAGATGTCCGGGAGGCACGAGGCGGTCCAGCGACGCAGGCAACTGGCCGCGGACACCATCGAACGGCTCGCGGTCACCTATCCCGGCGAGGTGAACGTCGCGGTCGTCGGCTACACCTACCACGACTACAAGCGCCGCGGCGACGGGCGCCGGCCGGTGGTCACCGGCTCCTGGCTGGAGCCCGCGGAGGACGCCCTGGAGTCACTGGCGAATCTGGAGTCGACGTCGGCGGTCTTCCCCGGGGCGGCTCCCCTGGAGGACGCGCTGCATTACATCGACGAGCGTCTTCCCTCCGGTGAGCAGGACCGGCCTGTCGTCCTGCTGGTGCTGGCGGGGCAACCGCCCCACCCGGCCAGGGCGAGCCGAGACACCGCGCTTCCCTGCCCGAACCGCTACGACCATCGCAAGCTGACCGATCGGCTCGCCGAGCGCGGGGTGCGTCTCATGGCCGTCACCGACGACCCACCCGGCCAGGTGTCCCCGCACCTGCGAAGGATCGGCGCCGACCACGCCGTGGAACTGCGACGGGCCGACCCCGCCGCCCTCGTGGACGCGATGGCCATCCGGCACGTCGCCTCCGCCGGGAGTCCCGCGCTCACGCGCGTACTCGCGGCCGGGCGCGATCTGGCAGCCGAACCCGAACACATCGTGCGCCGTATCGGGTTGCTGGGCGCCGTGGGCAGCGGCAAGTCGGCCTTTCTCGGCGCGCTCAACGTGGCGGTCCTGCGCCAGAACTCCGGCCTGTCGGTGCTGGGCGCCGACAGCGCGGCGGCCACTCGGCTCGTCGCACTCACCGACGTCCTCGTACGGGAACACAGGTTCCCCCCGGCGAGCGCCGACCTGGACGACGCGGAGGTGACGATCCGCACGAGCCGGTTGTCCCGGGGCTTCATGGGGATGGGGCGCCGTGAGACCGGCGTCGTCCTCCACCTCGGCTCCATGACCACCTCAGGTAGGCCGCGCGAGGACATGGCACGATGGCTCGCCGCCTGTGACGATCTGATCTATCTCTTCGACCCCCTCCGCGAATCCGGGTGGGACGACGCCACCGGCTTCTTCCTGAGGACGCTGCCGAAGCTCGGCCTGCCTCTCGACGAGACCGGTCGCCTGCCGCACCGTCTCGCGGTCTGCGTGACCAAGTTCGACGACTACAGGGTGCTGGAGACGGCTAACCGGCTGAGACTGCTCACGACCGACCCCGAGGACCCCTTCCGGTTTCCCCGGGTGGTCGGCGAGGACGCCGAGGAGTTGTTCACGCAGCTGTGCGGATTGTCGGACGTATACCCCGGCATGTTGCCGAACGTCCTGGGCCGCCTGTTCCACGAAAACCGGACCAGATACTTCGTGACCTCGTCGATCGGCTTCTATCTCGATCCCAGGAAGAGGCTTTTCGACATGGAGGACCACCAGAACATCGTTCCGGCGGCCCCCGGACGCGAGGGCGGTCAACCCGCCTCCTCCACCGAATCCGGCACCCACCCCGCCGGTGAGGTCCGGGTACGCGGCGAGGTGCATCCGATCGACGTGGAGAAGCCCTTCCTCTGGCTGGCGCAGCCGTGAGGCGGAGCGCTCCGGGGTCCTTCTCTCCCCGGTCCGAGGCCGGAGGCGTGCGCGGTAGGTGATCCGAGGCGGCGCGTGAGCGTGCTGCTTCCGTGACAGGGGAACGTGCGTGCGCGACGGATCGGGATCCTCCGGGTTGTCATCGCTAGAGCTGGAATTTCTCGAAGGTCTTTGATGTGATGCCCCCCTGGACGAGTAGCTCGCGGAAGACGAGCTGCGCGAGCAGCTGTCGGGCGGGGGCGTCGCACAGCAGTGCGAGCGCGGCGAGCCGCGGTACCGGCAACACCTCGGTGTGAGAGGTGAAGGCCTCCCGCAACTCGTCGGAGTCGATGGACGAGCCGTAGTCGGCCACCAGCAGGACGAGGCACCTCTCGAACCGGCTGTCCGCGTCGGTCCCCTCAAGCCGCTCGATCGCGGCCCTGAGACGTGCGCGGCCCCGCAACGCCGTGCCGATGCCGGCCCGCTGTGAGGGCTTGGCGCAGCGGGCCGCGAGTTCCGAGCACACCAGCCGCACGACGGAGGTGTCGATCGGCTCCCGGTCTCCCGCCTCGACCAGTTTCTCGACGGAGAGCGACGCGAGGGCCGGCGCGGACCGGCGCGGGTCGAGGCGGCCGGCGAGCCTCACCGTGACGGCCGGGTCGGCCACCGGCATCCGGGACAGCGCGGTCAGGAGCCGCGCGGGAACCGGATCCACGTCCCTGAGGATCTGCTCAAGCCCGTCCACGGTGAGCTTGGGCCCGTAGGCCACGCTCAGCACCAGGTCGTAGAGATGCTCCTGGACCGACGGGACCAGGACGGGGCTCCTGGCCAGGAGGCGGCGGTCGCTCACGATGTTGCGGCGGCGACGCACGCCGCCGTTCACCGCGGCCGAACCCCGCAGCGCGTCGAGCCGGGCCAGGTGATCGGGGATCAGGCCGACCTGCCCCTCCTCGATGCTGTCGGCGCAGGCGATCAGCAGGTCGTCGATCGACGTGTGGGTGGGCTCGCCACCGGACTCGACGATCGAAGGGACGACCTCCAGGTCCTCCGTGGAGAACCTCCGCTGCCCGGTGTCACGGGCGAACCGCGCGATCAGCCCGGCGAGTCCCTTCTCCATCCCGCTCGCCAGCATCTCGTGATAGCGGTGGGCGACGGGATGGCTCTCGGGAACGCTCACCCCCTGCTTCCAGGTGATGGTGAGCGCGTTCTCCGACGGGTGGTCGGCGAAGAACAGCCTGCTCCGGTGACCGGTCGCGAGGGGAGCCCACGTCGAGGCGATCAGTTTGGTCCTGAAGCCGTACGGGAGCAGCGCGGCCACCGTGTCCAGGAACCTGAGCCGGTCGAGCAGCGACGCTCCGCCGCCTTCGACGACGCAGACCTTTTTCCCCGTGAGCAGGAGGGCCGCCGCGCCGATGACGGTCTGGTCCACGGCCTCCGCGGTGACCTCGGCGTCCAGTGCCGGCGGGTCGATGACGAGCGGACCGCCGTCCGGCGGTCTCTGATCGTTCAGCGCCCGGTAGAGCCGCTCGTAGGAGACGGGGCCGAAGGCGGCCTGCGCGTAGGGCACGCAGAAGCAGCGGGTGACCGCTATCTCCCGGCCCAACCCGTCGAACGTGCCGGACCACTCCTGGACGGCGAGGAAGATGTGCGCGTCCTCGGCGGCGCCGGCCCAGGCGATCGTCACCTGGGGGAGCTGCCTGGGGGTCGTCATCGCGTACCGCTCGACGAGCTCGGAGAAGCCCGAGCGGGGGATCCGTCCCTGACCGCAGGACAGGACCTCGGGCAGGCCCTTGCTTCCCGGGGACATGCCCCACAGCGCCCACTCGACGGTTATCGGCATGGCCGGCCTCCCACTCAGAAGTCCGGGAAGAGCAGGAAGAGCTCCACGAGTGCGATGATCATGAGCGCGACGATCACGGAGTACAGGGTGAAGGGGGGCACGGGATACTCGGCCCTTTTGCCTCGTCGCCCGCGCCCGAACCACTGCCTCCGCTTCTTCCTCGGCGGATCGGCCGCGATCAGGTGGCCCACACCCGACTCGGATTCGAGCAGCGACCTCTCGATCTCCTCGATGACCTTGCGGTCGAGTCCCGAATCGCGCACGAGGTTGATGGCGGACTTCTTCAGGGCGTCCCCCGCGCCCTTGCCGAACAGGAACGCCGCGGTGGCGAACAGCGGCGCCGACTGCCAGCCCGAGGAACGGACGACCTCCTCGAACTGCTTGGGGCCGAACTCCGGCCCGTAGGCCGCCCTCAGCAGGCGGTAGAGCCTCTCGAACCGGGCCCGGTCTCCGGCCGGATGAAGCCCGCTGATCGCGTCGGCGAGATAACCGTACTCGCGCAGGGCCTCGGCGATCTGGGGGTCTTCGGCATCGCCGCCACCCCGCCTCACGAGCTCGTCACAGGCGATCTCCATCACCCGCATGTCGTAGGGCTGCCGTGCGGCCATCGCGACCAGGTCCCTGGTCTGCAGTGGCCTGAGTATCTCCTCCAGCTCCTCCCTACCCTGGTCGTGCGCCGTTTTCATGGAGGCGACCGGATCGGGAGAGGGCCTGTGGACGATCGCCGTCGTCGACACCCTGACCGGCGGGGCCACCTCCCGGGCGACCTCGTCCGTCCGCGGCGCGGACGGGGCCGGCGGACCGTGTCCGGCCATCTGGATCACCGCGAGCAGGTAGGCCCGCAGTTCCTCGGGCAGACCGTCCTTCGGCGGCAGCAGCCGGCGGTCCCTGATGATTTTCTGGTACCGGGCCCGCTCGTCGTCCGAGATCGCCGACCCTCGGTTCGCGACAGCGTCGTCCAGCCTTTCGAGGACATCCCTGATCTCGGCCGTCCCGCCGCGTTCGAGGACGTCGGCGCACTCGGTCAGCAGCCCTTCCACCGAGTCCTGAGCGCGCGGGGACACGGGCGGGGGCATGAGTGCGGGTACTGAGGGTTTGAACCCCCGTAGGAGGTCCAGCGCACGGGCCCTGCCGTTCTTGCCGAACGTGAGCGGTTCGGTCCGCGAGGCGAGCCAGTCGACCAGATCGGCGTCCGGATCGTGACGCGCCAGCAGGGTGAGGTAACGGTACGCGTCCTCCTCCCGATCGGGGATCTCCGCCGGCCGCCCCCAGACGACCGGGTATGTCCCCGCCGGGACGTGCTGGGTGAACGCGAGTCTGATCTTGTGGTCGGCGGTGCTGCTCGCCCAGGTCGACGCCGTCAGCCTCGCGCGCATGCCGTACGGGAGCAGCGCGGCCACCGTGTCGAGGAATCGCAGACGCTCGATCATCGGAACGGCCTCGCCACCCACGACGCAGACGTGCTGACCGGTCATGAGCAGCGCGGCCGCGCAGATGGCCGTCCAGTTGATCCTCGCCGCGACCGCGCCGGAGTCGAACGCGGGCACGGGGACCACGAGTTGCCTCTCCGTGTCCATCGGGAACGCCCCGAGAGCCTGGTAGAGATCTTCGTAGGACACCGGGAAGGCGGACTGGGCGATGTGGGCGTACGGCACGCAGAAGTAGTGGGTGCGGGCGATCCTGCGGTGCCGCCTGTCCTCCTCGTCCGACCAGCTCTGGATGGCCAGGACCAGGTGCGCGTCATCCCCGCTGCCCACCCACGCGATCACGACCTGGGGCAGCTCCTCGGGAGTGCCGATCGTGTAGACGGTCCTGATGTCCTCGAAGTCGTCGCGGCTGAGCAGCCCCTGGCTGCAGGCGAGGATCCTGTAGTCGTCGCCGCTGCCGGGGAGCTTTCCCCCGACCGCCCATTCGAACGGCAGGCGCACCGTGCTCATCGGCCAGTCCTCCTGATCGGCTACGGCGCGGAAATCCGCTGTCCGAGCCAGAGCATCGGCTCCATCACATTGATGGGGCGCACTTCGCCGCGTATCCGGATCTCGGTGTTGTATCGGGTCTCGGAGGCCGGCTCACCGTCCGCCGGCCGGGAAATCATCGGAACAAGATTCTGATAGTCGTCCATGTCGAAGAGCTTGTTCTTCGGGCCGACGTAGAAACCAATCGATGACGTGACAAAGTACCTAATTCGGTCTTCACGGAAAAATCGCCCAATAGCATTCAGTACCATATCCGCGTTTCCGCTCGCCGACACCCTGCACAGCTGCTGGAACAGCTCTTTCGCGTCGTCGTTCGCCACCCGGGGAAACCCGAAGGGATCCTCGGGGTCGGTCGTGAGCAACCTCAGCCGCTTCGCCGTCTCCAGCACCTTGAAGTCGTCGAACTTGGTGATGCAGACCGCGAGATGGTGCGGCAGCTTGCCGTCCGTCACCGCGGATCCGGCGATCACCTGCTCGGCGAGCTGGGCCAGGGCCCCGTAGAAGTATTCGAACGCGTCACCGTCCTCGTTCTCCCTGATGGGATCGAAGAGGAAGACGATGCCCCTGCTGTGCACCAGGTTGCGGAGCAGGTCCTGCTGGGAAGCGCCACCCCCTCGCTGGTTGCCGAACGCCCCGCCGGGCGGGTCGAGGAGATTGATGCCGATCTTGAGGGCACGGGTCGTCCTCGACCTGCGGAACCAGCGTGCGCGCCGCCTGTGCTGCCCCACCAGGAACCAGTTGTAGTTGTCCAGCCCCTGCGTCGCCGGAGGGAACACCTTGTCCCGCGACAGCGCCGTGGTCTTCTCCGTCAGAAAGCTGGTGGACTGGGCGTCCGCGCCCACGACGCTCCAGTCGCCCTCCTGGCGGAGCAGGGCGATGTTGAGCGCGGCGAGAAGTGTGGTCTTCCCACTGCCCGGAGCGCCCCACATCGCGATGTTGGGCAGCGAACGCTCGGATCCGAGGTCGGGAGCCACGCGCTGCCCGCTCCACATGTTCGTCATGGCACCTCAATCAGGGGGAAGGGGATCGGTTGGTCCTGAGGCGCCGTCAGACCGAGCTCGGCACCGAACTCTCTGATGTCCAGGGCGTCCAGCCAGGTCAGCGCGGTGGCGCCCAGGCGGGACCAGACGGGGTCGGCCTCTCCGACGTCTCGGTCGCAGATCGCTCCGAACGCGATGCCGGGGTGCTGTCCGAGCCGGCGCAGCAGCGCGCGCCAGTCGTGCCGATACGGGCAGGGCAGGATCGTCCCGTTCACTCTGGCCGGATGCGGCGGCCGGTCGCCGACCGTGAGGAGCACCGTCCGCTCGGCCTCTCCCTCACCGATCCGGCCGGCCACCACGGCGAGCATGTCCTCCAGCTGCGCACCGTGCGGGTGGCCTTCGGGCGCCGGGTCGCGCTCCTCCAGGCGGGACAGCGAGGCGAGGGCCTGCCCGGGAGGAACCAACCAGTCCGCGACCTCCACCTTCGCCTCGGGAACCCTCCGGTCGTAGGAGTGCGCACCGTAGGTGACCAGTGAAACCTGGAGGAAGCCCGAGGGGTCCGCGGACATCCTTGTGATCATCTGACGGATGCGGTCGAGCCGCGTCGTGACGTCATCCGGAGCACCGCTGATCTCCACCGCGCAGATCAGGTGCCGCGAGCCGTCCCGGGTGTCGAGCCGGCGCGGGACCGCCTCGACCAGGTCGGCCCAGCTGCGGTCGTCGTCCACCAGCCCCGGCAGGCCGAGGAAACGGACCCGGCCGGGTCTCTCCAGCTCGACCGTGAAATCGTGACGGCCGGGGACGAGCCTCGCCGACTGCACCGACAGCAGCAGCGGCCTGTGCCCCCAGGCCACCACGGCGAACGCGGTGCCCCTCTCGTCACCCGCCTCACAGCGAGCGCTGACCTCGACGACCGCGCCTGGCCTCGCCCCGATGCCGAACAGCTGGTGAGCGGCGAGTTCAAGCCCACCCGTCACCGCGCTCCGTCTCAGCACGACCAACTCGTACGGGCGGTCCAGCGGGTCGTTCCTGACGACCTCGCGCAGCAGCGCGTCGACCCGCACGTCCGCCTGGACGAAGGCCATCGCCTCCGGGCACGCCGCGTGCAGCCAGGCCATCGCCTGCCCGGCCAGAGGACTGTCGGGGAAGGAGCAGACAAGGATCAGCACGTCGCGGGAGTGGACGCCCGCGGCGCGGAGGACGGCTTCCTCCGTGGGGTCCTGCCTCGCGGCATCACGCCGCGCGGGGTCCTGCCACGTGAGGTCACCCCGCGCGAAATCGCGCCCGCCCTCCCCCGACAGAGAGGTCCACGGGATCACCGGGGTGAACCGGCAGCGCGGCCTGCCCAGGTCGTCGCGGCGCAGGTGGAACGTGGTGATGCCGTCGGCGGCCACCTCCACCACGGTCAGCCCCCCGGACTCGTCGAGTCCCGCGACCGCCCCGGCGAGAGCCTTGCGGAGCGGAACCTCACCCGGCTCGGTCACCTGATGGCCTCCGTAACGCGTCTGAAGAAAGGCACGGAGCACCATCGGCGCGACGACTCCGCCCGCCTCCCGAAGCCCCCGGCGAATTCCCGAACATCTGCGGCGTAATTCCCTTTCCGCCTTTTGTCAAGGTCGCGACGGCCTCACAATGATCATCTCCGGGACGCTCCCCGGGCTTGATTTCCCTGCGGTATAAGGAATCACACCTTACGGAATTATAATAGTGTCCATGTCATGGCGACGCCCCGCGCTCGTGATCTAAAGTTCATAGCCGCCGGTTCGAGCGCCATTCGGAAGGGGAATAGATGAGGACACTCCTGATTGCCCTGTCCGGCGCGCGCCCAGAAATCCTGAAGCTCTGCCCGACCGAGCAGGGCAAGTTCGAGGGCATCGGCGGGGCGGTGCTCACCACCAGCGTGCTGGCGGTCGTGTCGATGACATTCGCCCTCAACTCCGCGCTCGGCGTCTCCCTCCTCATCGCCATCCCCGCCAGCCTCGTCTGGGGCCTGGCCATCATGAGCCTCGACCGCTGGCTGGTCAGCACCATGCACGCCGACGGGTCGCGCCGCTGGCGGGTGGCCCTGCCACGGATCCTCATGGCCCTGCTGCTCGGCATCGTCATCTCCACCCCGCTGGTGCTGCAGATCTTCAAATCCGAGATCGACGCGCAGATCGTCCAGATCAAACAGCAGCGTGCCAACGAGTTCGCCACGCGGCAGAGCGCGGGCAGCGTCGGGCGTGAGGTCGGCGACCTCCGCAAGGAGGTGACCGCTCTCCAGAACGTGATCACTTCGGAGGGCGACGTCCCGCTGGATCCCTCCAAGGACCCGAAGGTCAAGTCACTGACGGCCGAGCGCGACGCCCAGCAGAAGCAGGCGGAAAAGCTCTACGACGAGTGGCAGTGCCAGCTCTACGGCGGCAAGACGTGTCCGCGCAAGGGCAACGGCCCCCTCGCCCAGGCCAGCGAGAGGACCTACGAGAAGGCAAAAGGCCGGGTCGACCTGCTCAACCGGCAGATCGAGGAGCGCAAGGCGGAGCTCACCGCCACGGACGAGAACAGCAGGTCAGAGCGCCTCGCCCAGGCGAGGCAGGCACTGCCCAGGACCCAGGAGTCGCTCGACGCCGCCGTACGGCGTCAGAGCGACCTGCAGAACGCGTTCGACGCGGAGAACCGGGCCACCGGCGGGCTGCTGATCCGGCTGCAGGCCCTCAACGAGGTGTCCGGTGAGGACATCACCCTCAGGGCGACCCACCTCCTGCTGATCCTGCTGTTCCTGCTGATCGAGTGCCTGCCGGTCGCGGTCAAGCTGATGCAGAAGCCGGGCAACTACGAGAAGATTCTCAACCTCGCGGCGAAGCAGGAGTTCCGCGACGCGCGAGACAGCTACAGCTCCCAGTTCGGTTCCGCCATCCCCTCACCGGGTTCCGCGACACGGCAGGACCCCGACGACCCCGCGTCGATATGGGATATCTGGGAGGAGCCAGACCCGTTACGCGCCGCTCACAGGGTGCAGACTCCGGCCGGGCCGTCGAACACCGCGCGTATGACCGACCCTCGCACCCTGGACGGCGACCACTACTCCGCCGAGGACGACATGCTGCGCGCGATGCCGAACACCCGGGTGTTCGGCAGATCCGACTCCGGCGGCGGCCCTGCGGGCGAGCGGCCCGGCAGGATCGAGCTGTTCCCCGATGACGACGACTGATCCTGCGTGACCCCCGAGACGAACGGCCGCGTGGTCAACGGCCGCTACCGGCTCCTGTCCGTGATCGGCAGCGGCGGGATGGGCAACGTGTGGCTCGCCGAGGACGAGGTGCTCGGCCGCCGCGTCGCGCTCAAGGAGCTCGTCCTGTCACCGAACGGAGAGCCCCTGTCCGTGCGCCGCCAACGCGTGCTGCGCGAGGCGCGGGCCGCGGCGCGGATCAGGCACCCCGGCATCGTCGAGGTCTACGACGTGTTCGTGGAGGACGATCTCTCCTGGATCGTGATGGCCCACGTCAAGGGCCACTCGCTCCAGGACCTGATCGAGCAGGGTCCCCTCGACGAGCGCCGGATCGCCGAGATCGGCGGGCGGGTGCTGGCCGCGTTGACCGCCGCACACCGGGTCGACGTGCTGCACCGCGACGTGAAGCCCGCCAACATCCTCCTCGGCGAGGAGAACGAGGTGTTCCTCGTCGACTTCGGCATCGCCCATATCGTCGGCGAGAGCCGCCTCACCTCGCAGAACGCCTTCGCGGGCACCCTGGAGTACATGGCGCCCGAACGGATCAACGGCCTCCCCCCGGGGCCGCCCGCCGACCTGTGGTCCCTGGGTGCCACCCTCTTCCACGCCCTGGAGGGCCACTCACCGTTCTTCCGCGGCAGCGTGCCGGCCACCATGAAGGCCATTACCTTCGACGCCCCTCCCCCCCTCACCCGTACGGGGCCGCTCTCCGACGCCATCGTCAGGCTGCTGCGCAAGGCCCCCGAACGGCGGATGGACGCCTGGGAGCTCAGGGAGGTTCTGAGGTCGATCGTCGCCACCCCCCGGAGCCACCCCGCGCAGCACCGATCCAGGTCCGCTCCCGCATCTCCTTCTCCCGGCTTCGCGCCCTCGCCTCCACCGCATCGCCGCGAGGCGACCCCCGCGTCTCCCCCGCCGCACCATCGCCAGGCGTCCCCCGCCTCTCCTCCACCCGATCTCACCCCCTCGCCTCCATCACCCCGTCACGAAGCGAACCCCTCACCTCCCTCCCCCCACCTCACCCGCTCCCCCTCGCGCCGCCCCGTGCCCGGAGTCGCGGATCGCACGCCGGAGAGGTCCGTGGATCTCGGAGGGATGGATCCGGCGGAAACCGCACGGGTTCTCGGCGCCATGGCGGCCTCACCCGCGGCGCGGCTGCTCGCCCGCCTTCCCACGGAGAGCGCCCAGCGGGTGCTGATCCGGATGGAGCCGGACGTCGCGGCGGCGATCCTGCGGGAACTGTCGGCAGTGAGGGCCGCCTCGATCCTCGACGCGGCTCCGGCGAGGACCGGCGGCGCCGTGCTGAACGTGATGGCGGCCAAGCCTCAGGAGGCCGCCGCGATGCTGCGAGCGATGGGGACGACCCGCGCGGGCCAGGCACTGAGCCACATCGATCCCGGGCGGGGCGGCGCACTGCTGGGCGCCGTTCCCCCCGGTGAGGCCGCGAAGATCCTCGCGTGTACGGACACGCGGACCACGGCCGGAATCGTCCGCGCCCTCTCGGCGAGCCCGCTCGCCATCCGCCTGATCGAGACGATGCCGGTGAAAAGGGCGTGTGGCGTGCTCGGCTACCTGCCCCCGGCCGTCATCGCCGGACTGCTCGGATCCTCCTCCGACGGCCGCGCCGACCGCCTGCTCAACGGGCTCGACGACGCCGTACGCGCTCAGGTCCTGCGCCATATGCGTCCGCCGAGGGAGCAACGGCCGCGCGCGGGAGGGGCACGCCCGGAAAACCCGGGCGGTGGCCGGAGGTGACCGCCGGACGATGGCCGGGTGAGGACCGGGTGAAGGTCTGGTGGGAGCCGGACGACGGCCGGATGAAGGCCTGACAGGGACCGGGCGGGGCCGGAAATGACTGAGGGCACCTCCGCGATGCGGAAGGTGCCCAGGTCATCGGCTTGAGCCGGTGGTGCGCCGCCAGGGACTCGAACCCCGGACCCGCTGATTAAGAGTCAGCTGCTCTAACCAACTGAGCTAGCGGCGCTTGCGACGGAGGTAACTCTAGCAGCAGCCTCAGCGCGCTCGCACCCCGGTTGATCCCGGTCGGCCCTTGTCCGGATCCTCCCGTGAATCGCCCGGAATCCGAATCTGCCCCTGAACAGACGCGAGGCCGGACAGTCCCCCAACTGTCCGGCCCCGGCCTCTTCGCGGGCTTTGCCGTCGTCTCCCCCAAGACTCGGGCGGCTCCGCTCAGGAACGCGATCCCCCTCGCGTTCTTATCCGGTGAAAAGTCTCTGCAACGCTCCCCCCGGGCTTCGCAGACCCCTCGACCTGCAACAACACTACCTAGTCAAATGCAACGAGCGCGTCATCCAAAGGTTGATTTTGCGCCTACACCCAACCTTGACCCGGTATCACCGAAGCGCCGTCAGCCCTGCGGGCATGGGGAAACGTGCCGTCGAGGAGGCGATCGCATTGGTTGGGGGTCGGTGGCGCATCGGCTGGGGCGCCCGGCGGGGTCGTCAGGGGAGTTCGAGATTGATCTCGGTATTGTCCTTCAGAGCGCGGCTCACCGTGCAGTACTTCTCCTCGACGCGGTGGGCCACGGCGCGGAAGACCTCGGCGGCCTTCTCGTCGCCCTCGGGCAGTTCCACGTCGTAGGTGATGGTGATCGGCCCCAGCCTGGAGGTCTCGATCTTCTCGGCCTGGACGGTCATGGCGAGACGGACCATGCGGTGGCCGCGCTGGGCCGTGAGCGGCTCCACGGTGACGATGTTGCAGCCGCCGAGCGCGGCGAGCAGCAGCTCGACGGGGGTGAACACCCCCTGCTCGTCACCGCCGCCCATCGCGACCTCGGCTCCGCGGTCGTTGCGCGCCACGAACCCGTCCTCGGTCCGCTCCACTCTCACCTGTGCCATGGCGTCCCTCCCCTGAGAACCTGCCGATCACCCTACAGAGGCGCGCAGGTGGAGGAACGCCCGGGTTGAGGCAGGAAGGAGACTCCCTCAGGCTTCGGGATGTTTGGAGAGGTATTCGATGTAGAACGGTCGCAACGCCTCTCCCAGCTCTCCGTGGCCCGAGGCCATCGCATCGCTGAGCAGGGCCGAGACCTTGCTGAGGTCGTTGGTCGTCTCAGTCTCGCTGCCCGTGGACGCATTCGCCGCGGGGATCAACGTGAGCAACTCCCACAGAAAGCCGAGATCTCCGTGGTGCACGGCGTAGTGCACCGCGCGATCATGCAGTTCCTGGGCCGACAGCGTCTCAAGCTCGTCCGTTTCCAACAGACCCACCCCCTCACGCCCCTTCTGCCCCGAGAATATGACCATCATGCGCAATTGACGGTATGCACCGTCAACGCGTCGGCCGGAGCGGTGTCTTTCCCGTGGTGGCGCCGCGAAAGCATGTCGATGAACGTCCGAAGAGCGGTCTCCGGCCGTCGACCACGGTCCCGACTAAGGTGATCTTGGTTTCACGGAGTCATATACCCTCTTCATCGATCATGTCCGCCGGCCTGGTTTCCGTCTCCGGCCCGGCTTTCGTCCCCGCCTTGGTCCCCGGGCCCGGCTTCGGAGGAGGCCCCGGCTTGGGAACCGGCCCCGGCCTGGGTGGAGGTCCCGGCTTGGGGACCGGACGTGATTCGGTCCCGGGTTCCGCACCGGGTTTCGTTTCGGGCTTCGTTCCGGCTCCCTCCTCGGGGCCCCTCCCGAAACTCTTCCCGGGTTCCACCCCGGGGCTCCTCCCGGTTCGTGCGGACGGCTCCCCCTGTCGGCCGGCGGACGATCGGTTGTCGGACATGATGAGGCCCTCCTCGGCGATTCGTGCTCCTCACCTGGGACTCTCCCACCCGGCGGAGGTCCTTCCCGCCGAGGAACGGCACGCCTGACAGGATCTCGCCACTTTCATGACCGCATACGGTCACGGATGCGAAACTCTCCACGGGAGCCGGGGGCGGCTCGCCGTCCCGCCGATCGGGGCGACCGGTGCCTCCGTGTCACCCGGTGACGATCGGAGCCGCAGATGCCGGGGCGATACAGCAGACTCCCTGTTATACGCATATATCCACTCTCAAGACGTGGATCTATCACCCGTCCCACCATCCATGCGAGGATGCCGAAACGTGAAAATACTCATCAAAATAGTGGTTGTAGCAGCCGCTCTATGGGCGGCGACCCAACTCGTGAGCGGTATCGCCGTGTCCGCGGCGACCCCGACCAAGGAGATCGGCACGCTCGTCGCCGTCGCCCTCATCTTCGGGGTCGTCAACGCGGTCCTGAAGCCGATCATCGCGACGCTCGGCTGCGCCTTCTACATCCTCACACTCGGCCTGTTCGCCCTGGTGGTCAACGCCGGCCTGCTGTTGCTGACCAGCTGGATCGCCGAACAGCTCCATCTGCCCTTCCACGTCGACGGCTTCTGGGCCGCGTTCTGGGGAGCGATCGTCATCGCTCTGGTCAGCTGGCTGCTCGACCTGATCTTCGACGCGATCGTCGGCGACTGAGCGGATGACCCTCGTCCTTGACGGCGCCCACCTGACCTGCGAGCAGGTCGACCGGGCGGCCCACGGCTCCGGGATCGCGTTGGGCTCCACCGCCCGCGCGCAGGCGGCGTGGCGGATGGCCGGCCTGCTCAACGGGCCCGTGTACGGCCGGACCACCGGGGTGGGCGCCAACAAGGACGTGGAGACCGAGGACACCGGCCTGGACCTGCTCCGCAGCCACGCGGGCGGCGCCGGGCCGACGATCGAGGCGTTCCGCGCCCGCGCCACCCTCGTCGTCCGTCTCAACCAGCTGCTGGCCGGCGGCTCGGGAGTCGACCCGGCCCTTCTTCCCGTTCTCGCCGCCGCCGTCAACCTGGGTCTCACCCCACCGATCCGCACCTACGGCGCCATCGGCACCGGCGACCTCACCGCCCTCGCCACCACCGCGCTCTGCCTCCTCGGCGAGCTTCCCTGGACCCGGCCCTCGGACACCGTACGGATCGAGGCACGAGCCGGGGACACCGGGAATCCCCCGACCGAGTCCGAGACCAGAGCCGGGACCGGGACCCGAGCCGGAATCGGGGCCCGAGCCGGAATCGGGGCCCGAGCCGGAATCGGGGCCCGAGCCGGAATCGGGGACACCCGTTCCTGGGAACGAGCCGAGGGCAGCCCTCCGGGGACGCGGCAGGGGGATCCCGTGCCCCGGTTCGCGCTCGCCTCCGTCGACGCGCTGCCGTTCATCAGCTCGGGCGCGGCGACCCTGGCGGACGCGGCGCTGGCCTGTCACCGCCTGGGAGTCCTCCTGTCCGCCGCCACGGCGGTCGCGGCCCGCTCCTTCCGGGCGATCGAGGCCTCGCTCGAACCGCTCTCCCCCGTCGTGCAACGCGGCCCCGAGCAGACCGAGGTAGCGGCCGGGCTGCGCGCCCTGGTCGGCCCCACCAGCCCGCGCCGCGTCCAGGACCCGTACGGCTACCGGGCCTTTCCGCAGGTCCACGGAGCCGTGCTCGACGCTCTCGGGCGAGCGGAACGAACGATCACCGAGGAGATGAACGCGGCTCCCGAGAACCCGCTGATCGCCGGCGGCCGGGCCTGGCACAACGGCAACTTCCACTCGGCGCGGGTCGCGCTCGCCCTCGACGCCCTGCGGGCCGCGCTCGTGCAGACCGCGACGCTGAGCGCGGCCAGGCTCGCCACCCTGAACGACCCGGCCCACACGGGCCTGCTCCCCTTCCTCGCCGAGCGTCCGGGACTGTCCGGGGTCATGATCCTCGAATACGTCGCGCACTCCGCCCTGGCCGAGCTGCGCCACCTGGCCGCCCCGGTCACCCTGGGCGGAGCCGTGCTCTCCCTCGGCACCGAGGACCACGCGAGCTTCACCCCACAGGCGGCCCGCTCCGCGCTCGCCGCCGCCGAACCGCTGGAGATCGTCCTGGCGTGCGAGCTGGTGGCCTCCGTACGAGCCCTGCGGCAGCGCGGCCTGCCCTGCGACCTGCCACTCGATCCGGCGATGCGCGACCGCCCCCTGGACGCCGACCTCGACGCGGCACGCGGGCTCCTGCCCGGTCTCGTCCCCTGAGACCTCCGAGTTCTTCACGACCCGCGAGGTTCACGTGACCGGCTCAGCCCACCGAGCCGCGTTCGCGGAGCTGGGGGGCCTGGACGATACGGCGGCGGCGCGTGGCGGTGCCGTCGGCGGCGGCCACGACGATACGGACGGCGGCGCGGACGATGCCGTCGATGTCCCAGTCGACCGTGGTCAGGCCGGGGGTGAGCAGGCCCGACATGGGGTGGTCGTCGTAGCCCATCACGGACACCTCGTACGGTATGCCCAGCTTCCGCTCGGCCGAGGCCGCGTAGACGCCGTAGGCGATCGAGTCGGCGAAGCAGAAGAACGCCCGGTGTCCGGCGTCGAGCATCTCGCCCGCGACCCTGGTGGCCGGTCCCAGCGACTGCGAGGCGGTGACCATCTCGATGTCGAGTCCCAGCCGCCCGGCCTCGGCCATGACGTGCACGTCCGCGGGCCGGTCGGGGGTGCTGGCCCGGGTCGAGGTGAGGACGGCCAGGCGCCGGTGACCCCGCTTGCGCAGGTGCTCCAGCGCGAGGGTCACCCCGGCCCGGTTGTCGAAGACGACCTCGCCCGCGGTGCGTGCCCCGGCCAGGGCGTCGCCGATCGACACCACCGGCAGCCCTTCGCACAGCTCGGCCCAGAGCGGCGCCGCGGGGTCGACCGGCTGCACGATCAGCGCGTCCACCCGCTGGTCGCGGAGCTGCCTGGCGAGCGTTTTCTCCCTGGCGGGGTCTCCGGCGGCGTCCAGGATGAGGGCGTACCGGTCGTTGTCCTTGAGCGCGCGGCCGATGCCCACGGCGAGCGCCTGCTGCCAGAGATCCTCCAGGGAACCGCAGAGCAGTCCGATCATGCCGGTCCTGCCGCTGGCCAGGGCCCGGGCGATCGGGTCGGCCTCGTAGCCGAGCTCGGCCGCGGCCCGGCGCACCCGCTCGATGGTCTCCTCCGACACCTGCATGCCGCGCAGGGCGTAGGAGACAGAGGCCGGTGACAGACCGGTGGCCTTCGCCACCTCACGGATGGTCGCTCGTTTCCGGGGCTGGGGCATCGGTCCACCCTATTCCCCGGGACCTTCGGGGGCGTGCTCCTCGCGCGATCAGAGGCGTCGAAGGGCGGCGGGAGGTATTGACACGATACGGGGTGAAGCGGTTCACTGAAGCGGTTCACTGAACCGTGTCACTGTTGGATGTGGCAAGGTGAGAGTGTTTACCCGTATTCTAGGTAGGGAATGCCGTGAAGCGTGGAAGGAGGAGATCCGTCGTGACCGTCGACGTTCACCAGCATCTGTGGACGCCCGCGTTCGTGGACGCGCTCAGACGGCGCACGGCCGCGCCCCGGCTCGACGGCTGGACCCTCCACACCGGCGGCGAGCCCGCCTACGAGGTCGACCCCGCCGATCACGACCTCGCCGGGCGCCTCGCGCTGAACGCGGATCTCGACCTCGCCCTCGTGTCGCTGTCCAGCCCGCTCGGCATCGAGTCCCTGCCTCCCGAGGACGCCTGGCCGATCATCGACGCCTACCACGAGGACGCCCTCGCCCTGCCCGCGCCCTTCGGCGCCTGGGCGGCGACCTGCCTCAGCGAGATCGACCCCGCCAGGCTCGCCAAGACCCTCGACACCCGAGGCGACGCGCGAGACGACACACGAGATGTCGCCCGGCGCGACGTACGGAGCGCGGCGGGAGACGACACGGGAAACGGCGTACGAGACGACGCGAAGGACCGCGAGACGGAGGGCGGCACGCGGGGCGCGCGGCCAGGATTCGTCGGGCTCCAGCTGCCCGCGACCGCGGTGCGCGACGCCGCGGGCCTGGCGAGAGTCGCCCCGCTGCTCGACATCCTCACCGAGCGCGACCTGCCGCTCTTCGTGCACCCCGGTCCCGCCACCGATCCTGAAGGGCCCGGCTGGTGGCCCGCCGTCGTGCCGTACGTGCAGCAGATGCACGCCGCGTGGTACGCCTTCACCGCCTTCGGACGGTCCCGCCACCCCCGCCTGCGGGTCTGCTTCTC
This sequence comes from Streptosporangium sp. NPDC050284, assembly GCF_044459525.1. Lineage (NCBI taxonomy): Bacteria > Bacillati > Actinomycetota > Actinomycetes > Streptosporangiales > Streptosporangiaceae > Streptosporangium > Streptosporangium sp. NPDC050284. Next base: position 350,166 of record NZ_JBITIZ010000008.1, on the reverse strand, counting down.
GCTGCTCGCCGGGCTCGCCCCGCTCCACTCCGAGCGCCTGGCCAACCGGGGCGGCAAGGGCCGGGGACAGGTCGATCCCGACCTGTTCCTGGAGACCTCCTCCTACGGCCCGCGCGCCATCGACGCGATCGTCCGCGAACTCGGCGTCGACATCGTGGTGAGCGGCTCCGACCAGCCCTACGCCATCGCCCCCGACCCCGCGCTCGGCGACGCCGCCTGGCACGCCATCGCGGTCACCAACCCGAACCGCCTGCTGAACGGAAAGGAGTCGCGCAAGTGAACCAGTACCAGGGCCGCGAGAGCTGTGCGCTCCCGGCGACCAGAGCCGCGAGCCCGCGGCGCGCACGAGCCGCCCGGCCCGCCGACCGCACCGGTCACGCCATTCACCCCGGACGAGTGGACATCGCGGTCTCCGGACCGTTCGGCGGTGAGACCTCATGAGCTACGAGGCCCTGCCCGCTCGCGCCCTCGACCGGCGCGAACTCCTCGACCTGGTCAACGAGCTGGCCGCCGACCCGTCCCGGTGGGCGGACCAGGTGGACTTCCCCGAGGAGGGCGGGCGCCACTTCGCCTCCCTCTACCGCGACTCCCACGTGGACGTCTGGCTGTTGTGCTGGCGGCCGGAGGACGACACCGGCTGGCACGACCACGACACCTCCTCGGGGGCGGTGCGCGTGGTGGCCGGGACGCTCCTGGAGTGCAACCCCCGCATCGGCGGCGAGCACCTGGAGACCGTGATCTCGGAGGGCGAGTCCTTCTCCTTCGGCCCCGACCACATCCACCGGCTGACCGGCGCGGTTCACGGCAGCGTCTCGATCCACGCGTACTCGCCGCCGCTGTGGCGCCTGGGCCAGTACTCCATCAGCGACAGCGGAGTGATGCGCCGCGTCTCGGTCAGCTACGCCGACGAACTGCGTCCGATGGACGACGCCGAGCAGATGGCCGGCGTCGCCTGACGGGAGCCACCGGGTCGGTCCTCGCCGACCGACTCGGGGCCCGAGTGTCCCCGCCCTCACCGCCGCACCCGTCGTTCACGGGTGCGGCGGTCGTAGGACCGGACGCCTCACCGCGGACTCATACCTTCGTTACAGCGGCTTGACGGTCTAGAAGACGCGCGCCCTGACGGCGTTGGCCATGCCCGGGTCGTCGGCGAAGACGCCGTCGACGCCGAGGGAGTAGAGCCTCTCCAGCCAGCCCATCACGTCGCCGGTGGCGCGCGGGTAGGCCGGGCTCGCCGGGTTCCCGAGCCGGAAGTCCACCGGGAGCTGCGCGTTCTCGTTCCTCACGGTCCAGGTGTGGACCTTCAGGCCGGTGCGGTTGGCGTCGCGGATGAGCGTGGTGGGCAGCAGGAGGCGGCCGTCGGGTCCGGCGGGCACGATCCGCCTGGTGTCGACGCCGATGCCGTCCGCGTAGCCCGCCACCTCGCGCAGCCCCGCGGGGGTGACCATGGTGTCGTAGGTGCGCGGGTCTCCGGCGGCGACCCAGTCGTACGGGGCGCCGGTGGCGGTGACGAGCTGGATCAGCGGCAAGCTGGTCTTCTCTCTCAGCTCGCGCAGGTTGGCGGTCTCGAAGGACTGGATGAAGACCGGGTCGCCGCTCCCGCGCCAGCCGTGGCGGCCGAGCACCGCCAGCAGCGGCTCCTCCAGGGAGAGCCCGATGGAGTCGAAGTAGCTCGGGTGCTTGGTCTCGGGGTAGACGCCGACCCCGCTCCGCTTGGCGAGCGCGACGACCTCGTCGAAGGTCGGGATCTCCGCGAGGCCGTTGAAGGCGGTGTTGCCAGGACGCAGGTCGGGGATGCGCTCCTCGGCCCTGAGCGTCTTCAGCTCGGCGAGTGTGAAGTCCTCGGTGAACCAGCCGGTGATCGAGACGCCGTTGACGGTCTTGGTCGTCCGGCGCCCCGCGAACTCGGGGTGGCTCTCGACGTCCGTGGTGCCGCCGATCTCGTTCTCGTGCCTGGCCACCAGCACGTGGTCCTTCGTCGAGACCAGGTCGGGCTCGATGTAGTCGGCACCCAGCGCGATCGCGGTCTCGTACGAGAGCAGGGTGTGTTCTGGCCGGTGCGCGCTGGCGCCCCTGTGGCCGATGATGACGGGTTTACCGGCGCGGGACTCGGCGATCGCGGGTTCGGATTCTGGCAGCACGAAGGCGACGGTACCGGTCATGAGGACCGCCAGCAGCACGCCCTGAAACCTACGGATCATGTTCAGGACGGTAGAGGCACCCGATGACCAACGGGGCGACGACTCGCAAAGGAAGTCAGCCACAGTCAGCCACAAGGACAGCGGGTCACAAAGTCAACGGCCTCGGGGCACCGGCCTGGTGGTCTTCTTGAAGCTCGCCATGATTGACCCGGTGGCCCGAACCTCAGGTGCGCGAAGGTCACACGGGGTTGCCGGGCATCTGCCCCCCGAAGGCGTCGTGCCCGTCGTGAAACGGGAGTCCGGAGGGTTCTGTGAGCGGGAGCCGCAGCACGAAACACGCGCCGCCGATGGGGGAGTCCTGGACACTGAGGGTTCCCCGATGGCCCTCGGCGATCTCGCGGGCGATCGCCAGGCCGAGGCCGGTGCCGGTGCCGCCGCGGTCGCGGTCGCGGCTGCGGGCCGCGTCCAGCCGGGTGAACCGTTCGAAGATCCGTTCCCGGTCGGCCTCTGCGATCCCCGCTCCGTCGTCGGAGACCGACAGTTCCGCAGTGTGCGCGTTATGGGTGACCTCGACCCGCACCACTCGTTTCGCATGCCTCTGGGCGTTGTCCAGCAGGTTGGCGAGCACCCGGGCGAGCTGGAGACGGACCGTGTTGACGTTCACCCCGGGTACGAGCCGCAACTGGACGCCGAGCCGGTCCGTCCGCCGGAAGATCTCCGTCTGGACCAGCTGTGCCAGGTCCACAGGCTCCCACTCGATCGGCGTGTTCTCCCTGGCCCTGGAGAGCGTGAGCAGGTCGGCGATGATCGCCTCAAGTCGATCTACGTCGCTCAGTGCGCGCCCGAGCACCTCGCTCAGATCGTGATCGCCGGGATGCAGTTGAGCCTCCTCGAGCTCCACGCGCAGCGCGGCGACGGGGTTGCGCAGCTCGTGTGAGGCGTCGGAGGCGAACCGACGCTGCTGCTGCAGCGCCTGCCTGAGTCGTTTCAGCGTGCGGGCGACGGTCTGGGCGACCTCGACACCGTCGGAGAGCTCGGGGGTCTCGTGGCACCCGTGCCCGAGGTCTGAAGACGCATCGAAATCATCGACGCAGTCACACAGACCGGCCATGTCCCTCATATCAGCTTTTCCTTCCCGCAACCAAGCCTTGGCAGTGTGCGGTGCGTGGTCACCACGCTAGGAGGACGGCGAGCGGCCCCGCCACCCCCAGGCGGTCCGATGTTCACCCCCCAGATGGGGTGGATCGGCGACCTCCTCCGGAGGGGACCCCTGCGTGTCGGATCTCGCCCCTGCGGCTCGGCCGTACGCCTACCGGCCTGGCAGGAGACCCGTCCGGGTAGCCACGACGACCGCCTCAAGCTGACTGTGCACGCCCAGCTTCGCCATGACGTTCTTGACGTGGCCACGAGCGGTGTGCGGGCTGACGACGAGCCGTGCGGCGATCGCCCGGGGGGCGAGCCCCTCCCCCATCAACCCGAGGACCTCCAGTTCGCGCATGGTGAGCCCCGCCCGGTTCTCACGGCCGTCTCGGGGCGGCGTATCGGGTGAGGGGCTCCGCAGGAGCACTTCGAGCGTCTCCCCCTCAACCATGATGATCTTCTCGTCGACCGAAGCCCTGATCACTCTGAGGATGGCCGGAAACGTCGCGTCCTTGGCGAGGAATCCGGCGGCACCCACCGCCTCGGCGGCCGTGAAGAGATCAGGAGTGGCGTCTCCCGTCAGAATGAGGACGCGGGTATCCGGGTAGGCCGCCTTGATCCGCCTCGTCCCCTCGATTCCGTCGACGTCGGGCAGGTGGATGTCCATGAGCACCACGTCAGGGTGGTGTGCCTTCATGAGGGGCACGGCATCCTCGACCGTTCCAACGGCCCCCACACAGTCCAGATCCGGCTGGATGTCGATCGCGATCTCAAGGGCGCCGGCAAGCGCCCGCTGGTCCTCTACCACGAGGACTCGGGTCATCGGATGACTCCTGCTCACTTGGACCGTGAACGCCTCCCGGCTCGTGGGCGGCCCTCGCCGCCATACGGTTCCCCGGGCCCGTGGCCCTGCGGGCGAATCAGGGGTCGGGGGCGTGAAACAGGCCGAACGGCCGACACAGCCTGTCCGAAAACCCTGGTCACGACGCTACTCGTGGCGCGGGGCGGTGGGCAAGGCCCGCCGGACCCGGTCACCGGGGTCGCGGGAGTCGCGGGAGTCGCGGGAGTCGCGGGAGTCACCGTGCGGCGGGTGTGACCGCGGGGACCGATGAGCATGCGAGGTACCGGGGAGGGTCGTGCTCATCTGATCCAGGTGCGCGCTGCGGCCCTTCCGCACCCCCGATGGGGCACGGGCGGCGGCACATCCCCCGGGGGCGCCGTTTGGGATTCGCGCAGGCTGGAGACGAGTTTCCAGGTGACCACCTACTCGTTCAGACTGTACGTGGCCGGCAACACGGAACGGTCCAAGGCTGCGGAGGTGAACCTGCGGTTCCTCTGCGACGCCCGCCTGTCCGGCACGTACGAGGTCGAGGTCGTCGACGCCGCCGAACGACCCGACCTGGCGGAGGAGGGACGGATCCTGGCCACCCCGACGGTGATCAGACTCGCGCCGCCCCCGCAACGACGGGTGATCGGGGACCTGTCCGACCATGACCGCGCCGCCGTCGCCCTCGGCTTCCCGGTCCTCGAAGAACCGCCCTCGGAAAGGCCACGACGATGAGCGGCGGCGCAACGATCGAGCAGATGCCCACGGGGATCAACGGTTTCGACCACATCGCCCTGGGCGGGCTGCCCGCCAACCGGTCCACACTCGTGAGCGGCACGACCGGCAGCGGTAAGACACTGTTCGCCGTCGAGTTTCTCGCTCGCGGGATCATGCGCTTCGACGAGCCGGGGGTGTTTGTCACCTTTGAGGAGACATCCAGCCATATCCGGCGTAACTCGGCCTCGCTGGGCTTCCCCATCGAGCAGTGGGAGGACGAGGGGAAGTGGGCCTTCGTCGACGCGTCAATGGGCATCGGTGAGGAGGAGCCGACCGTAGGGTCCTACGACCTCGGCGCGCTGGTGGCCCGCGTCCAGCACGCCGTCCGCCAGACCGGGGCCCGCCGTGTCGCGCTCGACTCGCTCGGCGCGATCTTCACCCGCTTCACCGGCGTCGAGACCATCCGCCACGAACTGGTCCGGATCGCCTCCGTCCTCGAAACGCTCGGGGTCACCTCGGTGCTCACCGCGGAGCGGCCCGCCGAGTATGACGGCGTGACCCGCTACGGGGTCGAACAATTCGTGCTGGACAACGTCGTCATCCTGCGCAACGTCCTGCGACAGGGGCGGCGGAGCCGTACCGTCGAGATCGTCAAGTTCCGCGGCGCCCCGCACAGTTCCGGGGAATGGCTCTTCACCATCGACCCGCAGGACGGGATCGTGGTCATTCCCCTCGCGTTCCTGGCGTCCTCCGGCCGCGCGTCACCGGACCGTGTCTCGTCGGGCAACGCCGAACTGGACAAGATGTGCGGCGGCGGCTTCTACCGGGACGCGATCGTCCTGATGTCCGGCCCTACCGGCACGGGCAAGACGCTGGCGGGTCTGCGTTTCGCCGCCACCGCCTTCGAGGCGGGCGAGCGCAGCCTGTTCTGCACCTTCGACGAGACCGATGAGCAACTCTTCCGCAACGCCGAGGGCTGGGGCCTGGACATCAGGTCCATGCAGGCGTCGGGTCTGCTCCGGGTCATCTCCAACTACCCGGAGGTGGCGTCACCAGAGAATCACTTTCTCCAGCTCAGGCGGACCGTCGAGGAGTTCGGTCCCCGTCGGCTGGTCATCGACACGCTGTCCGCGCTCGAACGCGTCGTCACACCACGGGCACTGCTCGACTTCGTCATCGCGCTGGGAGCGGTCCTTCGCCAGAACGAGATCACCACACTTATCACCGCGAGACCCACGGGGCGGGTCATGGCGACGGGCACGCCGACGACCGCGGAGATCGCCGGCTTCGCCGACGTCTGGGTCCTGCTCGAATACGTCGAGCGTGTCGGGGCGATCCAGCGTGCGATAGCCGTACTCCAGACACGGGGTTCCGCCCACGACCAAGGCATTCGCGAGGTGACGATCGACGGCACCGGCATGCACATCGGTGAGCCCTTGCGGGGCATCTCCCAGATCCTCGCCGGGGACATCAGTCCCGCGACCCTGTGGGTACCCGGATCCGAGGCGGCAGAAGGGCCCCCGGGGTGAGGATCGGAGGGGATCCCTCAGCCGAGGGCGGGGCCGCCGCGGGCTCCGAGCCGGGGCGGCCCGACGACGCGGGAACTCCGGGCAACATCAACCAGGTAATCGTGTCGGCCTCGGCGGACGGGATCATCGCGGTCGACGAGCAAGGCGTGATCCGGCTCTGCAACCCCGCCGCCGCGGAACTCTTCGCCCGCACGGCGGAGGAACTCATCGGCACCCTGTTCGGCTTCCCCCTCGTCGCCGGCACGGCGACCGGGATCGACCTGATACTGCCCGGCGGACGCAGGCGGGTGGTCGAGATGCGGATCACCACCACGACCCTGGAGGGCGAGCATCTCTACGTGGCGATACTCCGCGACGTCACCCGCCAGAGGCGCGAGGAGCGAGAGATGGAAGCGGCCCTGGATCGCCAGAACGTCGCCGTGGCGATCGCGGCCCACGAACTCCACAATCCCCTTGCGGCGATCAGCGTGCTGGTGGACGTGCTCCGTGACCGCCTGGTCGCGCTGGCCGAGGAGCAGCGGGCCGAGATCATCGAGCGCATCGCCGATCGCACGGCCCGTCTCCAGGGGCTGGTCCGGAAGCTCCTCACCGCGTCGACGATCGACGCGAGGGGCGCGTCCGCCTCCCTGGAACGCGTCCCCGTGCTCGAATTCATCCTCGAACGGCTGGGCGAGCTGGAGGAGCGATCCCAGGACGTGCACCTGTCCTGCGATCCCGAACTGGTGGCCATGGTCGATCGCAAGGAGTTCTCGGCGATGCTGGAGAACTACCTGGAGAACGCCTTCACCTATGGGCACCCACCGATCGAGATGTCCGCGTTCGGGCGGTCCGGCTGGGTCCAGGTGCGGGTGTGTGACCGGGGGGCGGGTGTACCGGAGGGTTTCGTGCCCCGGCTGTTCGAGCGCTTCAGCCGGGCGCCGGCGGTCGAGCAGGAGACGGAGGGAACCGGGCTGGGGCTCTGGATCGTCCGCAGCCTCGCCCAGGGCAACGGCGGCGACGCCTGGTACGAACCCGGCAAGAACGGGGGCGCCTGCTTCTGTCTCCGCCTGCGCCGAGAGCCGACGTCCTGAGCCGCTCCGCCGATCCCCGGGGTGGCGACGGGTCAAACCCTGAGCCGCTCCGCCGATCCCCAGGGGGCGACGGGTCAGGCCGGGGAGGGCGAATCCTTGGCCGCCCGGGTTCCCTGCGGGGCGCCCGTACCGGTCTGCCCGGTAGGGCGCCCCGCCATGAACCCGGCCCCCAGTTGCAGGGCGCACGCGCCGAGCCCGGCCAGCAGCGGCAGTGTCCAGCCGTCCGAGAGCTGGTGGAGCGCGCCGATCAGGAGCGGTCCGAGCGCGGCCAGCGTGTAGCCGACGGACTGGGCGACGGCCGACAGCGCGGTCACCGAGACCGGGTCGGGCGCGCGGAGCGTGATGATGAGCAGGGCGAGCGCGATCGAGGCGCCCTGCCCCACCCCGAGGACGATCATCCACAGCCACGGCAGGGCGGCGGGCGCGACCAGCACACCGAGGTATCCGGCGATCGTGAGAACGGTCGCGGCGGTGACGTACGGCACCTGGGAGCGGGCACGTCCCGCGAGCACCGGGACGGTCAGCGTGGCCGCCACCTGGGCCAGGTTGGTGAGGCTGAGCATGTATCCGGCCTGGTCGGCGGGGAGTCCCGCGTCCTTGAAGATCGTCGGTATCCAGGCCAGCATGATGTAGAAGGTCAGCGACTGTATGCCCATGTAGGCGGTGACGTACCAGGTCACCCGGCTGCGGAGCAGCAGGGCGAACGGCCTGGGCGCGGCCTCCTGGCGGGCGGGGCGGCGCAGCGCCTGGGGCAGCCAGAGCGCCGCCGCGGCCAGGGCGGGGATCGCGGTCATCGCGGTCACCTCGCGCCAGCCGAGCCCGGTGGCCCGCTCGATCGGTACGACGGAACCCGATGCCAGGGCGGCGCCCAGCACCAGGCCGGAGACGTAGATCGCGGTGAACGGCCCGACCCGCGAGGGGAAGTGCTGCTTGACCACGCCGGGCATCACCACGTTCATCACCGCGATGGCCGTACCGGCGACGGCCGCGCCCGCGTAGAGGGCCGGGACGCTTCCCTCGGCACGCAGTGCCACCCCGGCCGCCAGGATCAGCAGCCCTGCCAGGAGTGTGCGGTCCAGGCCGAAGCGGCGGGCGAGCAGGGGGGCGAGCGGGCCGAGGATGCCCAGGCAGACCACCATGACCGTAGTGATCGCCCCTCCCCCGGCGGCGCTCAGCCCGAGGTCCTCCATGATCTCGCCCAGCACCGGGGAGATGCCCGCGAGCGCGGGCCGCAGGTTGAGCGACGCGAGCACGAACCCCGCGATGAGCAAAACCCGCGACATCGGCGACATCGGCGACATCGACGCCCGTGACACACTGACTCCCCGTTCGGACATTGCCCAACTCTCCCATAAGCCTCACGACGCACCGTCAGGGAAAGTTGGGTCATCACAGAAAGGTGCCAGGACACGGCCTACCGCCGTCACGACGCACCGTCAGGGAAAGTTGGGTCAGGCGATCAGAAGGGGTAAGTCGCGATATTTCCTTGCATCGTCACCCAGCGGGTCTCGGTGAAGGCCTCGATGTTGGCCCGTCCCCCGCCGAAACGCGCGCCGGTGCCCGAGGCCCCGACCCCGCCGAACGGGGCCACCGCCTCGTCGTCCACCGTCTGGTCGTTGACATGCACGATCCCGGTGGGAACGAGGTCGGCCAGCGCGAGGCCCCGCATCGCGTCGCGCGTGAGGATGCCCAGCGACAGTCCGTACTCGCTGTCGGACGCCAGCGCGGCGGCCTCCTCGATCGTGGAGAACGGCACGACGGGCGCCACCGGGCCGAACACCTCCTGGACGTAGGCGGGAGCGCGCTCGGGCAGGTCCGCCAGGACCGTGGGCCGGTAGAAGAGCCCTTCGTAGGTGCCGCCCGCCGCCAGCCGCGCCCCGGCGTCGACGCTCGCGGTGACCAGGCCGTGCACCTTGTCCAGCTGGCCTGAGTCGATGAGCGGACCGAGCGCGACCTGCCCGCTCGCGGGGTCGCCGACCGGCAGGTGGTCGGCCTTCTCCGCGAGCCGGGCCACATACTCCTCCGCGATCGAGGAGTGCACCAGGTGGCGTCCGGTGGTCATGCAGATCTGTCCCTGGTGCAGGAAGGAGCCCCACGCGCCCGCCGAGACCGCGAGGTCCAGGTCCGCGTCGTCCAGGACGATGAGCGCGCTGTTCCCGCCGAGTTCCAGATGCGCCCGCTTGAGCAGCCGCCCGCACGCCTCGCCGACCGCGCGTCCCGCCGAGGTCGAGCCGGTGAAGGAGATCACCCGTACCAGCGGATCGCCGACGAGCGCCTGCCCCGCCTCCACCCCTCCCGGCAGTACCTGAAGCAGGCCGGACGGCAGTCCCGCCTCCTCGAAGACGCGGGCGACGGCGACACCCCCGGAGACGGCGGTGCGCGGGTCGGGCTTGAGGATCACCGCGTTGCCCAGGGCGAGCGCCGGGGCGACCGAACGGATGGCGAGGATCAGCGGGAAGTTGAACGGCGCGATCACGCCGACCACCCCCACGGGTACCCGCCTGGCCAGGCTGAGCCGCTGCTTGACGGTCGGCAGGATCTCCCCCAGCGGCTGGGACGCCAGCGCGGCGGCCTCGTGGCACTCCTGGGCGGCGACGTGCGTCTCCACACCCGCTTTGGGGCGGATCGACCCGGCCTCGCGAACCAGCCAGTCCTGGATCTCCTCCGCGTGATCCTCGAACAGCCTCCCGGCCCGTCGCAGCACGGCCGCCCGCTCCTCGAAGGAGGCCGCCGCCCACTCCCGCTGCGCCCGTACGGCGAGCACGGCCGCCGCCGCCACGTCCTCGGCCCCCGCCACGCCGACCCTGCCGAGTTCGGCTCCGGTGGCGGGCTCGACCACGGCCGTGTCGCCCGCGTGCGAGGTGACCCAGCCGTTCCCGAAGACCTGCCCGGTCCACGTCGTCGCATCCATGAGGGTCGTACGGGGCACGGGACCTCCCGAGGGAAAGGACAAGGGGATAGTGTTCGTTATGCGAACAATGATTCCCTGAACGAACGAGGCGTATCGCGGAAGCTACGCCGCTTATGTCGGATATGTCAAGGAACGATCACCGAGGGACCGACCATCCGGAGAGCAACCTCCAGGCCCCCCAGACAGGAGCCTCCCACCGTGAACGACGTCCACATCCTCGACGCGGCCCGCACGCCCACCGGCCCGCCCCCCGGTCTGTTCTCAGGGATGTTCTCCAGGGGCGAGGCGTCGGCGCGGGTGTCGGATGTCGCCTGGCTCGCCGCCATGCTGGACGTCGAGGCCGCGCTCGCCGGCGCGCAGGCCGGGATCGGCCTCGTCCCCGCCGAGGTGCCCGCCGCGCTGGCCGCGGCCTGCCGTCCCGAGCTGTACGACATCGCCGAGCTGGGCCGCGAGGCCGCGCGTACCGGCAACCCCGTCATCCCCCTGGTCACCGCCCTGCGAGAACGGATCCAGCCGGAGCTGCGGCGGTTCGTCCACTACGGCGCCACCAGCCAGGACGTCAACGACACCGCGGCCATGCTGATCGCCCGTCGCGCCCTCACACCGGTCCTCACCGACCTGTCGGCCTGCGCGGACGCCTGCGCGCGACTGGCGTCCGAACACCGCGGCACCGTCATGGCCGGGCGTACCGTGCTGCAACACGCCGTACCCATCACGTTCGGGCTGAAGGCGGCGGGCTGGCTGAGCGCGCTGGACCACGCCAGGACCGGGCTCGCGCAGGTGCCGCTGCCGGTCCAGTACGGCGGGGCCGCGGGCACCCTCTCGGTCCTCGGCGGGCGGGGCCACGAGGTGCCGCCACTCCTCGCGGCCGAGCTGGGACTCGCCGAACCGGTCGTCCCCTGGCACACCGACCGGACCCCGGTGGCCCGGCTCGCCTGCGCACTCGGCACCGTCGCCGGAACGCTCGGCAAGACGGCGAACGACGTGAAGCTGCTCGCCCAGACCGAGGTGGCGGAGGTCGCCGAACCGGCGGGTCCCGGCCGGGGCGCCTCCAGCGCGATGCCGCACAAGCGCAACCCGGTGGGCTCGATGTCCGTACTCGCCTGTGTCCAGCGCGTCCCCGGGCTGGTCGCCTCGATCCTCGACGGCATGGTCCAGGAGCACGAGCGCGCGGCGGGCCCCTGGCAGGCCGAGTGGGAGACGCTGGGCGAGCTGCTCAGGCTCGTCGGCAGCGCCGCCTCCTGGCTCCGCGAGGTACTGGAGGGCCTCACCGTGGACGTCGCGAGGATGCGCGCCAACCTCGGCGCGACCCGCGGGCTGCTCATGGCCGAGCAGGTCGTCGTACGCCTCGGAGGCACCCCCGAGGCCCGGCGACTGGTGGACGCCGCCTGCGCCCGCGCCACCGAGGGGGGCTCGGAGCTGCGGGAGGTCCTGCTCGCCGATCCCGGTGTCTGTCTGAGCGCCGAGGAGATCGACGCGGCCCTCGACCCTGCGGGCGCCCTCGGCTCCGCCGCCGTCTTCGTCGACCGGGCGCTCGCCGCCCACGAGAACCGCATGAGCCCGCACCTGAGCGGACGGAACGCGGACGAGTGGCACGAACGGACAGGAGACCGGAAAATGAGCGGCGCGGGCGGACGGGAAGCCGGGGATACGGGAACACAGACGGGATTCCCACGGGAATGAGCGGCTCGGACGGACAGAAGCGCGGGGAGGCCCGAGGAATGAGCGACGCGGACGCGCGGACGCGCGGGAAGACCGGAGAGGTGAGCGAGGCGAACAGGTGGGAGGCCGGGGACGCGACGCGCCGGGCCGTGCTCGGCGACGAGCACGTGGACCGCGCCGTCGCGACGACCACCCCGTTCACCGCGGACTTCCAGGAGTTCATCACCAGGTACGCCTGGGGCGAGATCTGGACCCGCCCCGGCCTGGACCGGCGCACCCGCAGCTGTGTCACGCTGGCGATGCTCGCCGCGCTCGGGCACGAGAACGAGCTGGCCATGCACGTGAGGGCCGCGCTCCGCATCGGCCTGACCGAGGAGGAGATCAAGGAGGTCCTGCTGCAGACCGCGATCTACGCGGGCGTGCCCGCCGCCAACCGGGCGTTCGCGGTGGCACGGGCGGCGCTGAGGTCCGGGGGAAACTTCGAGGGGAACGAGGAGGGCGGGGATGACCGAACCGATTGACCGTGGCTCGGAGCATGTGCAGTCACTGGCACGCGGGCTCTCGGTGATCAAGGCGTTCAGCGCGACGAGCCCCGAGCTGACGCTCAGCGAGGTGGCCCGCGCGACCGGCCTGACCAGGGCCGCGGCCCGGCGGTTCCTGCTGACGCTCGTCGACCTCGGCTACGTCAGGACCGACGGGCGGCTGTTCGCGCTCTCCCCCCGCGTCCTGGATCTCGGGTACGCCTACCTGTCGGGCCTCTCGTTGCCCGAGGTGGCCGAGCCGCACCTCGAACGCCTCGTCGCCGAGGTGCGCGAGTCGGCGTCGGTGGCGGTGCTCGACGGCGAGGACGTCGTCTACGTGGCCCGGGTGGCCACCAGCAGGATCATGCGGGTGACCATCAACATCGGCACCCGCTTCCCGGCCCACTGCACCTCGATGGGCAGGGTGCTGCTCGCCTGGCTGCCGCCCGACGACCTCGACGCCTACCTCGGGCGCGTCGAGCTCCACCGGTTCACCCCCAACACGATCACCTCCCCCGCCGCCCTGGGGGCCGAGCTGGAAAAGATCCGCGCCCAGGGCTGGGCCATGGTCGACCAGGAGCTGGAGGAGGGCCTGCGCTCGATCGCCGTCCCCGTCAGGGAACGTTCGGGACGGGTGAGCGCCGCGATCAACATCTCCTCGCACGCGAGCCGTACGACCCCGGAGTCCGCCCGCCGCGATCTGCTCCCGCCGTTGCTCGCCACCGCCGCGCGGGTGGAGACCGACCTGCACGCGGCGGGCGTCAGGAGCGGTTCCCTGTCCCACCGCTGACCCTGTCCCTCGCTGTCCCCCGCTGTCTCCCCGCTGCCCACCGCCCCGCGAAGGCGCAGGTCGGCGCGGGGTTGGCCGTGACGACGGCGGGCATACCGACCTCGTCGCCGACTCGGGGGAAAACGCATGTCGCAGGGGTGGAAGACGGCCGTTCCGCAGCGACGGCCACGGGTCCGGACCGCCACGGGGTCAGGGCACGTCCACGACCCGGTCTGCCTGCGCCTGGCGGGAAGGCGATGAGCGTGAGCCCGGTGGCGGGGATCCTCGCCGGCGCGGCGGGCACCACCGCGCTGAACATCGCCGGTTATCTGGACATGGTCGTACGTGGCCGGGCCGCGAGCGGGTTGCCGGCCGAGGCCGCGGGCAAGCTGGCCGACCGCGCGGGTGCCGACCTCGGCTCGGGGGAGGCCGCCGACAGCAGGCGCGAGGGCATGGGCGCGCTGCTCGGGTACGCGACGGGGCTGGGTGTCGGCGGGCTGTACGGCCTGCTGACCGGAGACCGTCGCGTTCCGCCGCCGTTGGCCGCCCTGGGACTGTCGGCGATGGCGATGGCCGCGAGCGTGGCCCCCCTCACCGCGCTGCGCCTGACCGACCCGCGCGAGTGGGACGCGTCGTCCTGGGTCTCCGACATCGTCCCCCACCTGGCCTACGGCGTGACGGCCGCGACCGTGTACGACCGCCTGACCCGCCCCTGACCCGGCCGGCGTCCGTCTCCGCGTACGATCCGTCGGCGCCCGTTCGCCCTTGGCGGATCCGATCAAGGAGGCGCCACGGGTGAGCAGGATGGGCGCATGACGATAAGACTCACCAAACTCGGACACGCGTGCGTACGGCTGGAGAAGGACGGGCGGAGCCTCGTCATCGATCCCGGTGCGATGACCCCCGAGGTCGATGCCATCACCGGGGCCGAGGCCGTGCTCGTCACCCACGAGCACTTCGACCACTTCGAACCCGACCGTCTGCGCGCGGCCGTCGCCGAGAATCCGCGTCTCGTCGTCCACACCTGCCCCGGCGTGGCCCGGCACCTGACCGAGTTGGGCGACAGCGTACGGGTCGTGCGTGCGGGGGACGTGCTGGCGGTCGCCGGGTTCGAGGTGACCGTCGTGGGAGAGAAACACCACTTCAGTCATCCCGACGTACCACCGGTGGACAACGTCGGGTTCATCGTCGACGGGGAGGTCTTCCACCCCGGCGACGCGCTCACCGTCGTCGACGTGCCGACGTTGCTGGTGCCCGGCCAGGCCCCCTGGATGACGGTTCCCGACATGATCGTCTACCTGCGGACGATGGCACCCCGGCGCGCGTACGCGATCCACGACGGGCTGATCAACGACTGGGGCGTCAAGGTGCTGGAGAGCGTGCTCGCCAGTGAGGCCGAACGACTCGGGGCCGACATCCGGCGCCTCACCCCCGGCGAGAGCGTCGACCTCTGACCCCCTGTTGATGACGAACCATGCCCGGTCTCCTGGGGCGGAGCATCGTCATGCGGGCGGCTGTCCACCGGTTCTCAGGGGGCGGTGCAGGGCGAGGGAGCTGAGGACGGTCGCGGCTCCCATGAGGACGATCGCCGTGTGCGGGGAGGTCAGCTCGGCGGCGGCGCCGGCGAGGGCGCCGCCCACGGCCTGGCCGGTCATCATTCCCGCGGCGGCCAGGCCGAAGGCCTGCCCCCTCACGGCTTCCGGCACCGCGTCCACGAACCACCGCTGCAACCCCAGCTGGCAGGCGCTCGACGCCGCGGTGGCGAGCATCACGATCAGCGCGGCTCCGGCGAGTCCCGGCTGGAGTGCGAAGGCGAGCAGGGGGACGCCCGACACGATCGCGAAGGGAAACGCCAGCCGTTCCCTTCCGGTGGGCGAGACGAACCGGCCGATGACGAAGTTTCCGGCCGCCAGGCCGACGGAGGCGGCGGCGAGCGCGAACCCTGCGGTGTTGCCCAGGTAGGGGATCATCATCGCCTCGGCACCCACTATGAGCGAGATCGGCAGCCACTGCGCGAGCAGCAGTCCGCGTACGCGGGGGTCCGTCAGCAGGGCCCGGTTGACACGCAGCGTCTCCCGTACGGCACCGCCATCCGCCCGGGTCCGGGCATCCGCCCTGCCCGTCTCCTCGGTGAGGGAGCCGCCGCCTGGAATACCCGTATCGGAGAGCTCGCCATCGGAGAGGTTCTCATCGGGAAGGCCACCGCCGGAGGGGCCACCGTCCTTCGTATCGGCGCCGGGGAAGCCGGTGTCCCTCGCGTTCCTGGCGGGGAAGTCGGGCAGGCCGTAGCGCAGTACCGCGGCCGCCAGGAGGGACAGCACCGCGGTGACGGTCAGCGCCCCCTCGGGTCCGACGAAGGCGAGGATGGCGCCGCCCGCCGCGAGGCCGCCGATCTGGGCCCCGGCGGCCGTCACGTTCAGCACCGACCTGGCCAGGACGAACGCGTCGCCGGGCAGCAGGTCGGGCAGGAGTGCGCTGCGCGCCGCCCCGAAGACCGGCGAGAACAGACCGGTGGCGAGAACGAGGACGAGCATCGCCCAGACGGGCAGCCCGGTGAAGGCGAGGAGCAGGCAGGTCACCATCCGCAGCAGCTCACCGATGATCATCAGCGCGCGAGGGCGGAGCCGGTCGGCCAGCGAGAGCAGGAACGTCCCGCCGACGATGTAGGGGAGGAAGCCCACCATGTACGCCGCCGCCGACAGTCCCGGCGAGCCGGTCCGCGCGTACACCAGCGCCGACAGGGCGAGCATCTTGACCTGGTCCCCCGCGACCAGGAGGGTGAAGCTTCCGAACAGGACACGGAACTCCCGGCTCGCGAAGACCTCCGTATAGGTCGCGCCGCGCTCTTGTGTGGTCATGGACACGATGGTGGAAGACGCCCGAACGGCTGACTAAGCTTTCGGATATATCCGAAAGGTCGCCCAGTGGTCTTCCGTATCGAGGTCACCCCGCACGACATCATGGCGAGCAGGTTCGCCATCTCCCCGCTCATCGTGACCAAGCACGCGCTCTGGATCCTCTCCGGCAGGCGGGAGGCCGGGGAGTGGCGGGCGTGGATCGCCAGGATGCGGGAGCCGTACGAAAGACTGCTGCTCACACACCCCGGGCTGGTTCCCATGGTGGCGCTGTTCCGTGAGCGTTACTACAACGCCGACTTCCCCGCGCCGCCACCGACCGGCGTGAACACCCCGTTCGAGGCGGAGATCGCGGTGGTGCGGGCCACCCCGGTGGCGCGGGCACACGCCGAGATCACCAGGAACCTGGAGGGGGCGCCGCGCCTTCCCCGGCCCGTCATGGACGTGCTGTTCTCGCCGGAGGTCGTACGACTGTTCGCCGAGGCGCTGAGTGCGATCTGGCAGGAGATCGTCTCCCCCGCGTGGCCGCGCTTCCACGCGATCCTGGAGCGGGACGTGGTCCAGCGGGCGGGCCGTCTGGCGACCTACGGCTGGGGCGCGGCACTCGACGACCTCAACCCCCGGGTCCGGTGGCGTCCCGACGGTGTCATCGAGGTGTTCTCCAGAGAGAAGAAGGAGACCCACCGGCTCGACGGGCGCGGGCTGCTCTTCATACCGACCGTGTTCCCCACCGGGATCGGCTCCTACCTGGAGTCCCACTGGCCGTATGCGATCAGCTATCCGGCTCGGGGCACCGGCGTCCCGCCCGAGACGCCGGACGGCCTGGCCGGACTGATCGGCAGGACCAGGACCCGCCTCCTGCTGGAGTTGGCGACCCCGGCGACCACCACCCAGCTCGTGTCCCTGCTGGAGCTGAGCCTGGGGACCGTGGGCGGGCACATCTCCGCCCTGCGCAGGGCGGGCCTGGTCACCGGGAGCCGCACCGGTCGCGGTGTCCTGTACCACCGCACCGCGCTGGGCGACTCCCTGGTCAGCCCATCAGGGCTGCGGTCTTGAGGAGCCGACGGCCGATCAGACGATGAGGAACGCGACACGGAACACGATGCCCCGGACGCTCATGCCGCGTGCGACGGGAGAGAGACGCCGGTCAGCTTGGCGCACGCGTCGAGGAGCCCGTCCTGCAACTCGGGCGAGCGCGCGGCGGGATGGACGAAACACGGTTTCCGGTGGTGGAAGTAGCCGCCGGTCACGGTGGCCTCGGGGTCCTGGCTCACGGCGAGCCACGCCTGCGTCACCGGCCCCTGGGAGAGGTCGTCGGGCGCGCCCGGACCTCCCATCTTCGTCGGGACCCAGCCGGGTTCGAGCGCGTTGGACAGCACGTCGGGCCATCGGCGGGCGACCGCGAACGCGAGAACGACGTCCAGCAGCTTGCTGTCGGCGTACGCCCGCGAGCCGTCCCAGGGCCGGGCGGTCCACTGGAGGTCGTCCAGACCGGTGTCCCCGCCGCGATGCATGCCCGAGCTCAGGTAGACCAGCCGGGCGGGCGGGGCGATGAGTGCCGTGAGCAGGTACGGGGCGAGCACGTTGACCGCGAACACGTGGGCGAGCCCGTCGGCGGTCTCGATCCTGCTCGGCTCTCGGTATCCGACGGCGGCGTTGTGGATGATCGCGTCGTAGCGGGCCATCCTGCCTGCCTGGACGGCGACCGACCGCATTCCCTCGATGGTGGTCAGGTCGCCGATGAGGACGGCTTCGGCCTCCGGCAGCGCATCGCGCGCGTCACCGGCGCGGGTGTCGTTACGTGCGTGCAGGGTGACGTCATGGCCGTCGTGAGCCAGCAGCCGGGCGGCCATGAGACCGAGGCCGTCGGTGGAGCCGGTGATCAGAACACGTGCCATGGAGACGATCCCCTTTTTTCGAACGGGCTGATCGTTGACTACCCAGCGGAACGGGGGCGCACGCCGCCGGATGGGCATCAGGCCAGGTCAAACCCCTGCCAGGCCATCTCGAGGAGGCCATCGGACGCGCCCGGACACGGTCGGCGACCACCTGCAGGTCGCCTCGGAGAGGCCGTCAGACGCGCTGGACGGCTCCGTCGGACATCGCCACGACGGTGACGCCGAAGTCGTGGATCGTCGCCGACAGCTCGTCGGACGAGAGGCCAGGGGCTACGACGACCAGGGAACCGCGCATCAGCGCCAGCCCGATCAGCGTCGTCATGGCCAGGCTGCACCCCAGGGGCCAGGTCACCAGAAGGACGTCGGACTTGCCCAGCTCGGCACCCTCGTCGAGGGTGTTCATCCGCGTGATCAGGTCGTGGTGGGTGAGCACCCCCCCGTCGTCGATCAGGAGGGCGGGCTGCACCGCCGGATCGAGGAAGGGCAGCGGGACGGGCTCCAGGAGTAGCAGGTCGGCGAAGTCGACGGTGTCACGGGCCTGACCGAACGCGATCACCTGCCGGACCCGCGAGTCCTCCACGGCCCGCAACGACACGTCCGCCAGGCGCGGGGTGGTGATGAGCAGCCGCGCGTCCCACTCGGCCAGCAGGTCGGCCATCTCCTCGCATCCGGAGGTGATCGGCGCCGCCACCCCTCCCGCCGCGATGACCGTGTGCACCGCCAGTGTCTGGGCCACCGCGCTGTCCACGTGGATCCCGGCCACCTGGCGCCGTCTGGCTCCCCGCCGCACCAGGCCCGACGCTCCCCGCGTCACCTCCGCGGCCAGCCGGCGATAGCCGTACACCACCCCGGCACCGAGGTCGATCAGCGCGGGTCGATCACCTCGACCGTGTGCGTAGCCGAACACCGCTTCGGTGAGGGTGCAGCTGGTTGACGGGGAGGTGGGTCTCATGCCGCCGACGGTAGGGCCGTTCCATCCGCGCGGGCATCCGTAGATGTATGTAGATGACTGTGTATTCGGCCCCCTGCCCCCGGCGCGCACCCGGTCGGCGGGTCCGCACCCCCGATGAAACCGCTCCCCGCGCTCCGAATCCCCGATGAAAACGTGCCTCCGCTCCGAATCCCCTGCCCCCCGGCGGGCGTCGGGGCCACGGGCTCCGCCTCCGATGAAACCGCTGAAACCGCTCCTCGCGCTCGAAACCCCCGATGCGACCGGTCCGCCGACTCCCCGGCCTCTGTGAACCTCCGTCGTGAACCTCCGTGGCCTCCGTGGAAACGGAGACGCGATGGGCGGGCCCGAGCCCTGCGCGACTCGAGCCCGCTGTCGCATGGCCCATGACCCAGGTCCCCACCCCTCCGAGGGGACCCGGGCCATCAACGGGGACACGCGACGTCCGCGACGTGCTCGACCGAGACGCCCGGGATGGTGTGGACCTGCCGTCCCGGACCGGAACTGTGACCGGCACGGTGCGGAAGGCTGGACGTCATCGGTCGAACACCAGGAAAACGTATGGCGCGCGGTGAGCACGACACATGCACCGGACTGCGTATCCGGAGATGTATCTTCACGCCCACGAATGTGTAGCCCGGGGTATGTAGAGCTGCACGCCCGCCGGACGGGACGCGTGAACGCGCGGCCTAGGAGCGGTTCTGCTCGATGACCCAGGTGGCCACCTGGGTGCGGGAGGAGAAGCCGAGCTTGCCCAGGATGTTGGCGACGTGCCTGGCGGCGGTGGCGGGGCTGATCACCAGCTCGTCGGCGATGGCCTTGTTGCTCATCCCCCTCGCGATCAGCTCGGCGATCTCCCATTCGCGGCAGGTCAGCGTGGTCAGCGGGGCCGCGACCGGATGCTTGCCGAGCAGTACGGGCGTCTCGGACGGCTCGTCGAACTGCAGCGCGTAGCGGACCGCCTGTTCCTGGGACATCTCCTGGCCGTGCGCCCACAGCTGGGCGACGAGCGCGTCACCGAGGCGCGCACGGGCGGGCTGGAGCAGCTCCTCCATCCGCGCCCCGAACCCGGGTGGCAGCACGGCGCCGCTCATCGCGCTCCTGATCGCGGCGGAGGCCCCGGCCAGGCGCACCGCCCGGCGGTCGTCCTCCTCGGCGAGCGCGAGTTGCGCGAGCGTCTCGATGCGGCGGGCCACGCCGAGCCGCTGTCCGGTCCCGATGCAGAGTCTCAGGCTCTCGATCAGCCTGACCCGCGCGGTGGGGAGGTCTCCCTGGGCCAGCGCGATCCTGCCGAGCCCCGACAGGCAGGTGATCGCCTGCCAGTGGGCGGTGATGTCCTGGAGCATGTCGAGGGCGCGCTCGTAGTGGGCTCGGGCCTCGACGAGGTCGCCGCGGAGCCAGGCGACCTGGGCCAGGCCGATGAGGGCGACCGGCGCGGCCCAGTGGTTGTCGAGCTCGTGGGCGATGGCGAGCGCGGCCTCGAAGGATCGCTGTGACTCCTTCGCCCTGCCCTCGGACAGCGCGAACGTGCCCTCCATGGAACGGATGACCGTCTCGTGCCAGGGGTCGTCGACCGTGCGTACGGCCTCCAGCGCCTCATCCAGCAGGGATCTGACCCTCTCGGGGCGCCGCTGGTAGATGGCCACCCAGGCGAGGATGGCGAGCGCGCCGCTGAGCGGCCCGTACAGGCCCGCCTCGCGGCACAGGCCGACCGCGGCGGTGCAGGCGATCTGCGCGGTGTCGGGGTCGCCCTGCCCGAAGGCCACCTGCCCGCGCAGCGCGAGGGCGTCGCCGCGCACGCACGGCGTCAGCTCCTCGGGGGCGGCGTCGAGCAGGCGGTCGAGCCACTTGTCGGCCGGGGTGAACCTCCCTCCGGCGATGATCGGCCAGCGCAGCAGGACGAGGAGGCGCAGCGCGCTCTCCGGGTCGCCCGCGGACTCGACCGACCAGCGCACCGCCGCCCACACGTTGGTCTGGAGTTCGTCCAGCATGACCAGCATCGGGCAGATCTCCGGCCAGGTCGGGCGGGGGCGCCTGACGATCGTCCGGTGGATCCTGGCGGCGACCTCGATCATGTGGTCGCGGTGCAGCCGCCGGAACTCGGGCTCCTCGCCCGAGGCGTCGAGCTGCTCGACGGCGTACTCGCGAATCGTCTCCAGCATGCGGTAACGCGTCTCGCCGGCCACCTGGGCGTCGGCCAGGACCAGCGACTTGTCGACCAGGTCGCAGAGCACCCCCAGGACGTCCTCGGCCCACAGCGCGTTACCCGCGCAGACCTGCTCGGCCATGTCGAGCGTCCACCCGCCGGTGAAGACCGCCAGCCGGCGCAGCAGGATCCGCTCGGGCTCGTTGAGCTGCTGGTAGCTCCAGTCGACGGTGGCCCTGAGCGTCTGCTGCCTGGCCGGGGCCGTCCTGTCGCCCGCGGACAGCAGCCGGAACCTGTCCCTGATCCTGGCGTTGATCTGCTCCACGGTCAGCACCCTGCACAGGGCCGCGGCGAGCTCGATCGCGAGCGGCATCCCGTCGAGCGCCTCGCAGAGCCCGACGATGTCGGCCGCGTTCTGCTCGGTGACGGAGAAGGCCCGCGAGGCGGCGGTGGCACGGTCGGCGAAGAGGCGCACCGCCTCGCTGGTGTTGAGGAGGAGGTGCACCGCCTCGCCGGTGCCGAGGTCGTGGCCGCCGCTTCTGGGCAGGGTGAGCGGCGGCACCCGCCACACGGTCTCCCCCGCCACCCTGAGCGGCTCACGGCTGGTCGTGAGCACGCGCACGTCGGGGCAGACGGTGAGCACGGCGCGGCAGAACCTCGCGGCCTCCTCGATGAGCGACTCGCAGTTGTCCATGACGAGCAGCAGCCGCCGGTCGCCGAGCGCGTCGATCAGGGTGTCGGCCAGCGCGCGGGACGGCTCGGCCTTCACCCCGAGCACGGCGGCCACCCGGGGCTCGATCTGGTCGCCGCGCACCGCGTCGGCCAGCTCGACCAGCCAGACGCCGCCGGGGAAATCCTCCGCCACCTGGCGCGCGACCCGGACCGCGAGCCTGCTCTTGCCGATGCCACCCGCACCGCAGAGCGTCACCACCCGGGCGACGCCCAGCAGGTCGATGAGCTCTTCCACGTCGGCTTCACGCCCCACGAAACCGTTGGGTTCGAGGGGGAGATTGCCTCCGGTGAGGGAGGCGTGTGCGGTGTCCTGGGTCATCGGCTCTTAAAGAGGTCGCGGGTAGAACCGTCACAGAAAGTGTGACATCAATTACCGAACCATGCCCAACTCTTAGAATCTTTTCTAGCTATGGATTATCCTGCCCAGCCCTGGCCGCCCTCGGCCATCCGATGGCCATCACCGGT
Source organism: Streptosporangium sp. NPDC050284 (assembly GCF_044459525.1). NCBI lineage: Bacteria > Bacillati > Actinomycetota > Actinomycetes > Streptosporangiales > Streptosporangiaceae > Streptosporangium > Streptosporangium sp. NPDC050284. The sequence goes on along the minus strand of NZ_JBITIZ010000008.1, from coordinate 327,835 downwards.
GCGTCGACTCACACTGCTCCCATGACAGACTCCCCGGCCGACCCGGCTCCAGAGATCGGCGAGATCAGCGTCTCCGGTTGGTACGCCCACACCGACAAGATGACGAAGGTCGGCTTCCTGACCATAGCCCGCAGGCTTCCCGCGCTGGTGTCGCAGGCCGTCAGACTGGCGTGGCTGGCCGGCCCCCGTGACACCGTCGTCGCGATCACCCTGAGCCTGCTGGGCGGGATCTTCACCGCGTTCGGACTGTTCGCCACGACGGGGGTGCTGTCGGCGCTGTTCGAGGCGGGACCGACCCCCGAGCGGGTGCGGGCCGCCCTGCCCAGCCTGATCCTGGTGGGTGTCGCCGCGACGCTGCGCACCCTCACGCAGGCGGGCGCGGGCTGGGCACAGTCGCGGCTGGAACCCCAGGTCGGCCGGATCGCCGAGGAACGTCTGTACGGGCTGACCAGCCGGGTCGGCCTCGCGTCCTTCGACGACCCCGAATTCCACGACGCGCTCCAGCGGGCCAGGTCGCGTGGGGTCGGCGTCGCGGACGAGGTGGTGAGCACGGCGATCAACACGCTGACCGCGCTCATCGGCATCGTCGCCGCGGCGAGCGTGCTGGGGGTGCTCCACCCGGTCCTGCTGCCTCTGCTGGTGCTGGCGGTGCTCCCCGACGCGTGGGCGGCGGTCCGCGCGGCGCGCATGCGCTACACGACGATGTACGCCCTGATCCCGGCCAGGCGCCGTAAGTGGATCATCGCGGAGCTGCTGGCCGAGCGTGAGCCGGCCGCGGAGGTGCGCTCGTTCACCATGCGCGGCTTCCTGATGCGGATGTACGACGCGGTGGCGACGGCCGAGCAGAACGTGATGCTCGGACTGGCACGGCGCCAGGCCCTCGCGCGGGTGGTGGGCGAGGCGCTGGGCGGCGTCGGCACGGCCGTGGTCTACGTCGCCCTGGGCGTGCTGCTCGCGGTGGGCGCGGTCCCTCTCGCGGTCGCGGGCACCGCGGTGCTCGCGATCCGTTCCGGCCAGACCTACCTCGCCAACCTGATGCACGCCACGAACCGCCTCTACGAGGAGGGCCTGTACTTCACCGACTTCCTCGACTTCTGTGCCGAGACCGAGAGCGGGCTGCCCGCCGGACGCCCGGCGCGGGCGCCGGAGGATTTCGAGCGGATCACCGCCGAGGACGTCGTCTTCACCTACCCGGGAGCCGCGGAGCCCGCGCTCCGGGGGCTCACGGTCACCATCGGCAGGGGGGAGGTGATCGCCCTCGTCGGGGAGAACGGTTCCGGCAAGACCACGCTGGCCAAGATCCTGTCGGGTCTGTACGAACCGGACAGTGGCCGGGTCAGCTGGGACGGCACGGACCTGGCGGACGTCGACCCCGACGAGCTGCGCAATCGCATCGCGGTCATCGCCCAGGACCACACGCGCTGGCCGCTGACCGCCCGTTACAACATCAGCATGGGCACCGACAAGGGAGAGCCGGCGCTCGTCGCGGCGGCCGAGGTCGCGGGCGCCGACCAGGTGGTGGCCGAGTTGCCGCACGGCTACGGCACCCTGCTCGACCGGCGGTTCAAGGACGGCCAGGAGTTGTCGGGCGGCCAGTGGCAGCGGATCGCGGTGGCCCGGGGGTTCCACAGGGACGCTCCGCTGCTGATCTGCGACGAACCCACCGCCGCCCTGGACGCCCGCGCCGAGCACGCCCTGTTCGAACGCATCCGGCAGCACGCCGACGGGCGCACCGTGCTGCTCATCACCCACCGGCTGGCGAGCGTCCGCTACGCCGACCGGATCTACGTCCTCGACCACGGCGAGGTCGTCGAGCACGGCACCCATGAGGAGCTCATGGATCTGGACGGCCTCTACGCCGACCTCTACGGCCTCCAGGCGAGGGCCTACTCGGCCTGACCGCCGAGGAACGCCTCGATCACGCCCCTCGCGATCGATGCCGCCCGCCTGTCGGGGCCGCCGCCCTCGACCAGCACTCCGACGGCGATCCGAGGGGAGACCGCGGGGGCGAAGCCGCTGAAGACGGCGTGGTCCTCCCCCGGGGGGACGTTCTCCGCCGTGCCGGTCCTCCCCGCGCCCTTCATCCTCCGGAGGGCCGCGGCGGCGCCGGTTCCCTCCCTGCCGGTGGCGGCGATCATCATCTCCGTGAGCCGTTCCGCCTCCTCGGCGCCGACCGCGCGGCGGTACGGCGAGGGCTCGGTCACGTCGATCACCGCGCCGTCGGCGAGGCGGACCTCGTCCACGAGGTGGGGGCGCATCAGCGAGCCGTCGTTGGCCACCGCCGCCGCGATCATCGCGATCATGAGCGGGGTCGCCCGGACGTCGGACCGCCCCAGGGCCGACATCGCGGTCCGCGCGTCGTCCAGCTCGGAGGGATAGACGCTCCTGGTCACCGGCATGGGCACCTCCAGGTCGTCGGTGTCGAACCCGAAGGCCTCCGCCCGCTCGCGCAGCGCGTCCTGGCCGAGGTCGATCCCGATCTTCGCGAAGGGGGTGTCGCAGGAGAGCCTGAACGCCTGGAGCAGCGGAAGGTCGACGTCGCCGCAGGCGGCGCGGCCGTCGCGCAGGTGGGTGCCGGTGCCGGGGAGGTGGAAGGACCTCGGGGCGCCGACGCGGGTGTCGAGGTCGTACCGCCCCGAGCCGAGCGCCGCCGCACTGGTGATTACCTTGAAGGTGGATCCCAGCGGGTAGGTCCGCTGGATCGCCCGGTTCAGCAGCGGGTCCGCGGGGTCGCCCCGCAGCCGCTTGTCCGTCATGTCGAGCATGGCCGCGTCGAAGCTCGCGTAGAGGTTCGGGTCGTAGGAGGGCAGGGAGACCATGGCGAGGATCGCGCCGGTGCGAGGATCGATCGCGACAACGGCACCGGGCCTTCCCGTGGCGCGCAGCCCGTCGTAGGCGGCCCGCTGGGCACCGCGGTCGACGGTGAGCCTGAGTGTGGCGCCGTCGCGAGTGCCCTCGACCAGCCCGTGCACCCTCACCCGGGGGTCCTTCCCCGACAGCAGTGCCTCCTCGGCCTGCTCGACGCCGCCGGTGCCGCGGAGCGAGAAGTGCCCGGTGATCGTGGCGTAGAGCGGACCGCCGGGATAGACCCTTCGGTATCGGTAGGCGGCGTTCCTGGCCTTGCGGCTGGTCGCGACGACCGTGCCGTCGCGGAGCAGGATCCTGCCCCGGGGGTTCTCGAAGCGCGCGATCATCGTCCGCCGGTTGCGCGGGTCCTCGTTGAGCCGTTCGGAGTCCAGCGCTTGGAGGTAGGTCACGCTGGCGAGAAGGGCGAACAGCATCCCCCCGCACATCAGGGCGACGTGACGCAGCGGAATGTTGATCCGGCGTGCCCGCGGTGCGATCATGACCCCTCCCCGGACACCCGACCTCGATACCGGTTTAACAGCCGGACCGAAAAGGGCACCTCGACCGGGGGCAAAGCCGTCGTACGACTTCTGAACGGCCATATACCTCAGGGGTCACGCCGACGCGGACCGCGCGGCCGTACGGCTCTCCACCGACCCGGACACGCGGCCCCCGACGGCGCGGGGCGACGCGGATCAACGCGGACCGACGCGGACCGCGCGGTTCTCGGGGAGAGCGGATCGACGCGGGCCGCGCGACCTCCCGCCTGACCACCGACGCGGGCCGCGCGGTTCCCGACCTCCCGCCGGGGCGGGCCCCGCGATTTCTAGTCGGCCACCGAGCGGTAGTAAGCGATCTTGTTCCGGATCGCCCGCTGCTGCTCGCGCAGGTTCTCGACCTGCTCCTGCACCCGCCGGTCGTGTGCTTCGAGCAGCGCGATCCGGTCGTGGACCGTGTGGTCGCCCTCCCTGATCATCTCCGCGAAGCGGATCATCTCCGCGATCGGCATGCCGGTGTCGCGCAGGCAGCGGACCATACCGAGCCAGCCGACGTCCTTCTCGGTGAACCTGCGCTGCCCGGCCGCGTTGCGGTCGATCGACTCAAGCAACCCGATCCGCTCGTAGTAGCGGAGCGTGTCGAGGCTGAAGCCGGTCTCCTCCACCACCTGTCTCGGTGTGTACACACTCACACTCGTGGCCCCCATCGAATAACCGCCTAACCGAAAAGTCGCCCCTGCCGACCTGTCGCCACCGACGAATCGGCACAACCAAAAACGGCCCCGATCCGGTGTGCCCACACCGGCTCAGAGCCTTGGCATATCCACCTGCGGAGAAGCCAGGGGATAAACCACGCATAACCCTACCTATGCCCTCTTGGCCATCACAAACAATTTTTCTCCATCATTTCCCGGCCATCCACTTGCCCTGGAGTTCACTCCAGCATTCAAGGTGGTGCCCATGACTCACATCCCCCTCGCTCTGGGCACCATCCCCTTCGGCACGACGGTCGACGACAAGACCGTCTTCGCGATCCTCGACCGGTTCGTCGACGCCGGAGGCGCCCTGCTGGACACCGCGAACAACTACCCGTTCTGGAACGAGGGCGCCACCGGCGACGAGAGCGAGCTCGCCATCGGCCGATGGCTGGCCGCCCGGGGCAACCGCGACCGGATACTGCTGAGCACCAAGTGCGGCGGGCGGCCGACCGTCCCCGGTGACCGGACCCTGGACTCCGCCGAGGGCCTGTCCGCCCCGGTGATCGCCGCCGCCGCCGAGGGCAGCCTGCGACGGCTGGGCACCGACCACGTCGACGTTTACTGGGCGCACCTCGAAGACCGTTCCGTTCCCCTGGAGGAGACCCTGGGCGCCTTCGCCGAGCTCGCCCAGGCGGGCAAGGTCCGCGAGATCGGCGCGAGCAACGTACCGGCCTGGCGTCTGGAGCGCGCCCGCGCCGTCTCGCGGGCGAACGGCTGGCCGCCCTACACGAACGTGCAGCTCCGCCACACCTACCTGCGCCCCCGGCCCGGGGTGTCGCTGCGGGAGGGGGGCCACGTCCTGGCCCAGGACGACATGCTCGACTATCTGCGCTCGGAGTCCGACCTCACCCTGTGGGCGTACAACACGCTCATGTTCGGCGCCTACACCCGCGAGGACCGCCCGATCCAGGACATCTATGATCACCCGGGCACCACCCGCGGGCTCGCCGTGCTGCGGGAGATCGCGGGTGAGCTGAACGCGACCGTCAACCAGGTGGTGCTGGCCTGGCTGATCGGCGGTGACGTGAAGACGATCCCGATCGTCGGCGTGACCTCCACCGCCCAGCTGGAGGAGGCCCTGGGCGCCCTGGACCTCAAGCTCGACGACGAGCACCGCGCCCGCCTGGAGGCCGCCCGCTGACGGGGAGGGCGGGTCAGTCCTGGGGCAGGTGCGCCGACAGGTAGCGGCGGACCAGGTGCTTGCACTCGACGATCAGGTCGGGATCCCCGTTGGGCAGGGAGCGGAAGGCGAGTTTGAGCACCGCGTCGGCGGCCTCCACCGCGACGAAGAGCACCCGGTCCAGCTCGGGTCCGATCGGGGTGCCGACCACCTCGACGATGATCGTACGGAGCCGGTCGGCCACGATGGCGTTGTTCTCCAGCGCGGCGTCGAGCATGCGGTTGGTCCCCTTGACGGCGGGACCGCCGGGGGCGGCGAGCACCTCGCCGAAGTCGACGACCCCGAAGCCCGGCGTGGACCGCTTCATCGCGACGAACTCGTCGATCGCGAGGTCGACCATCTCCGTCCACTCCGACAGCCGCACCTCGGAGAGCCTGGCCGTGACCCGGCCGAGGAACGCCTCCAGGTTGCGCAGCGCCAGCGCGCGTACGAGTCCTTGTTTGTCGGGGAAGAACTGGTAGAAGGTGCCGATGGGCACCTCCGCGCGGCGCGCGACCTCCTTGGTGGTCAGCGCCTCGTAGCCGACCTCGTCCAGCAGTCGCGCGCACTCGTCCAGCATGCGCTCCACCCGTTCCAGGCTGCGGCGCTGGGCGGGCCGACGGCGAAGCGTTCCCCCGGAGACGTTCGTCATCTCCCCATCATCCCCCACGGACAGACCGAGGGATTAACATGAGCCAGACTCGCGCTATCTGGAGGTCGGGATGTTTCTGTGGGGTACGGCGACCGCGTCCTACCAGATCGAGGGCGGCGTCGCCGAGGACGGGCGAGGTGTCTCGATCTGGGACACCTTCTCCCACCGGCCCGGCCGCGTCCGCGACGGTGACACCGGCGACGTGACCTGCGACCACTACCACCGCTGGCCGGAGGACATCGCGCTGCTGTCCGATCTCGGGGTGAACTCCTACCGCTTCTCCATCGCCTGGCCACGCGTCCAGCCGGACGGCAGGGGCGCGATCAACCGGGCGGGCCTCGACTTCTACGACCGGCTCACCGACGCGCTCCACGAGAAGGACATCGTCCCCGCGGCCACGCTCTTCCACTGGGACCTGCCCCAGCCCCTGGAGGACGAGGGCGGCTGGCTGAACCGCGACACCGCCTACCGTTTCGCCGAGTACGCCGCGGCCGTGGCCGACAGACTCGCCGACCGGATCCCCCTGTGGATCACCCTGAACGAGCCCTTCATCCACATGGTCTTCGGCTACGCCCTGGGCACCCACGCCCCCGGCAGGACCCTCGTCCTGGACGCGCTACCCGCCGTCCACCACCAGTTGCTCGGGCACGGCCTGGCCGTGCGGGAGCTCAGGGCGCGCGGCGCGGAAAAGGTCCTGATCACCAACAACTGCACCCCGGTCTGGCCCGCCTCCCCCGACCCCGCCGACCTCGCCGCCGCCGACGCCTACGACACCCTGCACAACCGCCTGTTCAACGACCCCGTACTCCTCGGCGCCTATCCCGACCTGTCCGCGTACGGGGTGAGCCTCGACTGTGTGCGCGACGGCGACCTGGAACTGATCGGCGCGCCCCTCGACGGCATCGGTATCAACTACTACAACCCCACCCGGATCGCCGCGCCCAGCGGCGAGGGCCTCCCCTTCGAGGACGTGGGCGTCACCGGCTACCCCACCACCGCCTTCGGCTGGCCCGTCGTCCCCGACGGCCTGCGCGAGCTGCTCTGCGGCCTCGAAGCCCGGTACGGCGACGCACTCCCGCCGGTCTACGTCACCGAGAACGGCTGCTCCCAGCCCGACGAGCCCGGCCCCGGCGGGACCGTGGACGACCAGGACAGGATCGCCTTCCTCGACGGCCACATCGAGGCCGTCGAGCGGGCGCGGGCCGAGGGGGTGGACGTGCGCGGCTACTACGTCTGGTCCCTGCTGGACAACTTCGAGTGGGCCGAGGGCTTCAGCCAGCGCTTCGGGCTCGTGCACGTCGACTTCCCCACCGGTACGCGCACCCCGAAGGCCTCCTACCACTGGCTGCGCGACCGCATCTCGCGCGGCACGCCCTCCCCGTCGTGACGCGCGGCGCGGGCGGCCCCCTCACCGCGCCCGGCCGTGCCGCCCGTGCCGCCCACGCCGACCCCCTCGTCGCCCGCGAGGCGCCGGGGCGCCCTTTCCCGAGCCGACCCCGGTGTGCCGCGCCGAAGGAAAAACCCGTTGTGCTGACACGAGACGGGTCGTACCGTCTAGGGCCATGTGCCTGTACTTCGCCTGCCAGACGGCCGGCTACGTGATCCGTCCCCGCCACAGCCGGCCTCCGGCCCGCTAGGGGACCTTCACCTTCCTTCCGTTCTTCACGCGTTCCCTACGCGCGCCCAGGGCCTCCGAGACCTTCCTTCACCTCGGACCCGAAAGGGCGAAAAGCTGTGGCGCACTCCTTCGCGCACGGAAACCATTCACACACCCAGAGAAAGGTCAAAAACGGCGGTGGCCGCAGTGACCGCGACCGCGCCAGACGCACCCTCTCGCAGAACTTCCTCGTCGATCCGCACGCCGTGCGGCGGATGGCCGAGGCGGCAGGATCGCACGAGCTGGTCCTGGAGCCCGGCGCGGGAGAGGGTGCTCTCACCCTCGCCCTCGCCGGAAGCTGCGCCAGGGTGGTGGCGTACGAGATCGACCCGCTGCACGCGGGCAAACTCGCCGCCCGCACCCGCGACGACGACCGGATCGAGGTGGTCAGGGGCGACTTCCTGGCCGCGCGGGTCCCGCGCGAGCCGTTCGCGGTCGCCGGGAACATCCCGTACTCGATCACCTCGAAGATCGTCGACTGGTGCCTGCGCGCGCCCGCGCTCACCTCGGCGACCCTGCTCACCCAGCTGGAGTACGCGCGCAAACGTTCCGGCGACTTCGGCCGCTGGAGCAGGCTGACCGTGCTGACGTGGCCCGGCCACTCCTGGGAACTGGCCGGCCACGTCGGCCGCGCGAGTTTCCGGCCGGTGCCCGCCGTCGACTCCGCGATCCTGCGGATCGAGTCGCGTCCCGTCCCGCTGCTGCCCGGCGGCCGGGACGCGGCCTGGCGGGAGTTCGTCGAGTACGGCTTCACCGGGCTGGGCGGTTCGCTGCACGCCTCGCTGCGGATGCGGTACGCGCCCCACCGGGTCGACGCCGCGTTCGCGGAGGCGCGGGTCGACCGTGACACCGTGGTGGCGTTCGTCCATCCTGACCGGTGGCTCACGCTGTTCGAGCTGCTTCACCGATGACACCCGGGAACCCCCGGGGCCGGCCCGCCCCATCGGCCGGCCCCGGGGGTTCCCAACCCGTACGGCGAACGGCTGTTCGAGGGGGCCCTACCCCTCGGCGCCGTACGGGCGGTCGCGCCGGGCGTCGTGCAGGATCGAGCCCCACCAGAGAAGCTGGTCGAGCATCGCCTTCGCGGCCGCGTCGTACCTCTCGGGCTCCTTGAGGTCGCCGTCGGGGCCGAACAGCTCGAAGTACCGGGGGAAGCTGACGTAGTCGCGGACCGTGTGGGCGTGCAACTCACCGAAGACCTGCCGCAACTGCTCTATCGCCAGAAGGCCGCCGCTCCCCCCGCTGTAGCCGACGAAGCCGACCGCCTTCGCCGCCCACTCGGTGTAGTGCCAGTCGATCGCGGCCTTCAGCGAGGCCGGGAAGCTGCGGTTGTAGTCCGGTGTCACCACGACGATCGCGTCGGCCGCGTCGATCCGCCGGGTGAGGTCCGCCATCTCGGCGGGGCGGGCCATGTCGGGTTCGAGCGCCGGTGGCAGGGGCGGCAGCTCCAGCGGCAGGGGCGTGTCCGCCAGATCGACGAGGTCCACCGCGAACCGGCCGTGCCGCTCGGCCCGCTCGGTGAACCAGTTCGCGACCACGGGGCCGAACCTTTCCTGCCGCACGCTACCGATGATCACCGTGAGGTTGAGGGTCTCACTGGGCATGTCTGTGCTCCCTGCTGGAGATAGGGGTTCATGGGTGACCGGAAGATCACGTCCCCCAACCTGCCGGGCGGCGTGGAGACCAGGAAGACCGGGCCAAGGCTGGTAGTGACAGGGCCACGACCACGGCGGCCACGGCTGTTACGTTCGAAACGTGAGCGACAACGAGCTGGGCATGTTCCTGCGCATCCGCCGTGAAGCCGTCACCCCCGCCGAGGTGGGGCTGCCCACCGGCTCCCGCCGCCGCACGCCGGGCCTGCGCAGGGCCGAGCTCGCCACGCTCGCCGGAGTCAGCGTCGAATACCTCACCCGGCTCGAACAGGGACGAGACCGCCGCCCGTCCACCCCCGTACTGTCCGCGCTCGCCACCGCGCTACGGCTGACCACGAGCGAACGCGTCCACCTGCACCGGCTCTCCAAGTCGGCCGACGGCGGCTTCACCTGCATGGGCGCGACGACGCCGGCCCGCGCGGTCCGCCCCACCGTACGGGCACTGCTCGACCGGCTGGAGCCCGCCCCCGCCCTGCTGCTCAACCGGCTGAGCGAGATCCTCGCCTGGACGACGGGGTACGACCGGCTGGCGCGGCCGATCGGCCTGCTGGACGGCAGCCCGCCGAACCTCGCCCGCTTCGTGTTCGCCGACAGCCGGGCACGGACCGCCTACCCCGACTGGGAGCATGTCGCCGACGAACAGGTCGCCGCGCTCAAGCAGGGGCCGTTCAGGGCGGACTGGCACATCGCCACACTCGCCGACGAGCTGGCCGTCACCGCCGGGGCGGATTTCGCCGGGCGGGTGGACACCCTGCCCGGCCTCCCGAAGTCCAGCGGCGTCACGCGACTGGTCCACCCCGACGCGGGTGAGCTGCGCCTGGCGTACGAAACCCTCGAACTGCCCGCCGACGACGACCAGCGCCTCATCGTCCATCTCCCCGCGGACGACGCCACCGCCGCCGCACTCGACCGCCTCACCGGCCGCCGCCCGGGCGCGCTGCGCGCGGTGTCCGGCTGACGCGGGATACGTCGCCGCTGGGGAAGCGGTGCGTCCACCCGGATCGTACAGATCATCCGGCACGGGACACGTCGCCCACCGGGGAAGCGGACCATACCCGCGTACGGCCACGATCGGGTCCGTACCAGCGTGGCTCCCCCCACTGTGCGTCACAACCGGCATAATCGAGACGATCAGCCTGGTCAGGGCGCACGCGCGATGCTCCCCTCCGGTTCGTACCGCCGGGCGGATCCCCTCCACCGACACCCACGTCACGCCACGTGACGACCGTACAGCGACCCGGGCGTCAGACAGGAGGAGCGCATGCGTCTCGCCATACGGATCGGAGTGGCCACCACTCTCATGGCGGCCCCGAGCACCCCGGCCGAACCGGTCGTCCCGCCCACTCCCACACCCGCCGCCAGGCCGATCGCCCCGCCCATTCCCGCGCCGACCACCAGGGTCGACGTCAAGGCCCTCCCCACCCCCGTCGTCACGGCCAACGCCGCCCCCACCCCCGCACCCGTCCCCACGAACAGTGTCAAAGCCGTCCCCACCCCGGCCGCCACGGCCGGCGCCAAGGCCGCACCCACCCCGACTCCCACGCTCACCCCCACCCCCCTCGCCACGGCAACCCCCAGTGCCACCGCCAGCGCCACCGCGACCGTGAACGCCACTTCGACCGCGACCGCGACCGCGACCGCGACCATTAAGAGCAAGACCAAGAGCACGGTCTGGCTGCCTCCCTTCGGCGGCAGGAACACCATCCCCCCGTGGCTGAAAAAGGTCCCTTCGCTCCGCGTCGTCCCCACGTGGCCCCGCCAGGCCAGTAGCGTCCGGATATTCGTACACTGCCCCCCGAACTCGAACCACGCGATCATCGGCTCCGGCGCGTTCAACCTCAAGGGGTCGAGGCGCATCTACCGGGAGGTGGGGCTGGGACTCTCCAACCGAGGGCTGGGGCACCGCGCCGCGTCCATCTCCCGCTTCGTCCTGCCGGGATACCACGGGGCGTGCCTGACGTGCGTGAAGGTCACGATGAACAAGCAGACCGGCATCAGGCGGATCAAGGTGCTCGGTCGAGCCTCCGCCCCCCTCTACGTACGAAGGTTCAGCATCTGGCAGTTCTTCAACGCCTCGACCACCTGCGTCAAACGCGACCGTTGCTGACCCCTCGCAGCACCGCCCGGCGAACTGTCAGGGCTCGCCGGTAGGTTCCGCGAGATGAGCGAGATCGAGGGGAAGTCCGGGCTCGACGCGCCCGGAGCGCGGCTTCTGGACGCCGCGAGGAAGGGTGACCCCGACGCGTTCGGGCAGCTGGTCGAGCCGTTCCGCGGTGAGCTGCACGCGCACTGTTACCGGATGCTCGGATCGGTCCACGATGCCGAAGACACCGTGCAGGAGACGCTGGTGCGTGCCTGGCGGAGCCTGGAGCGGTTCGAGGACCGGGGCTCGATCCGGTCGTGGCTGTACAAGATCGCGACCAACAGGTGTCTCACGCTGATCGAACGCCGGGGCCGCCGGGAGCTCCCCACCGATTTCGGCCCGGGTGCCGCGCCGCTCGCCGAGACCTCGTGGATCGAGCCGTACCCCGACGAGCGACCGGGCCCCGAGGCCCGCTACATGGCCCGCGAAGGCATGGAACTCGCCTTCGTCGCCGCGCTCCAGCACCTGTCGGCTCGCCAGCGGGCCGTCCTGGTCCTGCGTGAGGTCCTCGGGTTCTCGGCACGCGAGGTCGCGGACCTGCTGGAGACCACGGTCGCCTCGGTCAACAGCGCGCTGCAGCGGGCCCGCAAGGTGATCGGCCCACGGCTTCCCGACATCGACCGGCGTTCCCCGGACGGGAAGGAGCTCCGGGAGATCGCGGATCGGTACGCCGCCGCGTGGGAGGCAGGAGACGTCGAGGCCATCGTGGCGATGCTGACCGACGACGCCAGATACGCGATGCCGCCGCTGACGGAATGGTACGAGGGGCACGAGAGGATCAGGGCCTTCCTGATCGAGGGACCGCTGACCGGCCGGTGGCGCTTCCTGCCGACGTACGCGAACGGGCAGCTCGCGTTCGGCACCTACATGTGGGACGAGGGCAGGAAGGTCCACGCCGCGACCGGGCTCGACCTGCTCACACTGCGGGGTACGAGGATCGCCGAGATCGTCTCGTTCCTGACGCCGGAGATCTTCCCCATGTTCGGCCTCCCTGGCGAGATCGCGGACTGATCCGGCGCCCACCGCTTCCGGCATGAGGCGATCGCGGTGTGAAGCGGTCTCGGGTGAAGCAGTCTCAGTGTGAAGCGGTCTGGGCGCCGGATGATCCCACCATGAGGCGGTCTCGACGCCGGGCAGTCTCGGTGTCGGGCGGAATCTCGACGCCGGGCGATGAGTTCGGCGCCCTCCACGGGTTGTACGCGGCGACACCACCCATTCGACACACAGGAGGCGGACCATGTCGCTCAAGGGCAAGAACGCGATCATCTACGGCGGAGGCGGCTCGGTCGGGGGTGCCGTCGCCCGCGCGTTCGGCCGCGAGGGGGCACGCGTCTTTCTCGCCGGACGGACCCTGACGACCCTGGAGAGGGTCGCCGACCGGATCCGTGCCGTGGGAGGCGCGGCCGAGACCGCCGAGGTCGACGCGCTGGACGAGAGGTCGGTCGACGAGCACGCGGCCGCCGTCGCGGCGGAGGCGGGAAGCATCGACGTCTCCCTCAACGTGATCGCGGACACGGACGTGCAGGGGACGCCGATGGTCGACATGTCCCTGGAGGACTACCTGAGCCCGGTCGTGACCGCCGTACGCTCAAAACTCCTCACCTCGCGCGCGGCCGCCCGGCACATGATCGGGCGGCGGTCGGGCGTGATCATGTTTTTCGGCGGGGCGGGCGACCACAGCGCGACGCGACGCTACAACCTGGGAGGTCTGCTCACCTCGTTGGACGCGGTCGAGTCCATGCGACGCCAGCTCGCCGTCGAGCTCGGCCCTCACGGGATTCGCGTCGTCACCCTGCGGACCGGTGGCCTGCCGGAGACGATCCCCGCCCACCTCGACGAGCGCGAGGACATCGTGCGGGACATCGTGGGGCAAACCCTGGTCGGGCGGGCGGCGTCGCTGGAGGACGTCGGCAACGTGGCCGTCTTCGCCGCCTCCGACTGGGGACGCACCATGACGGGGACGGTGCTCAACATCACCTGCGGCGCGGTCCTGGACTGACGATCGCGCTCGGCGGCCGACGACGTCGCTTCACCTGTGATCGGGGAGGCGGCTCGACAGCGGCGGAAGGGGTAATCCAGCGGACTTCCTCGGGTGACGCGTTCGACGAGCGGATGGCCGCGAAGATCCTCGACAGACGCGAATCCGGCCGGATACCCTGCGCACCCCCGAGAAAACGAGCGGAGTCTTCGTGAGCGTTGATTCGAGCCGGCTGACACTCACCGAGAGGGCGGGATTGAGCTGCGGCCCAGAGGTGATGCGCGAGGCGCTGTACACGCAGCGCAGGAGCCTCGCCGGTCGCCTCGCCGAGTTGACGCCATCCGACTGGGCGGCTCCGACGCACTGCACGGAGTGGTCCGTTCACGATGTCGTCCGCCACATCGTCGATGTGGCGGAGTATCACGTCGCCGAGCTCACCGGCCAGTCGGGGTACACCCGCTTCAACGGGCTCGGATCGTTCGATCCCACCTCGACTCCCGACCTGTGGCTCCAGGACTCCGCGGGCCGGTCCCCCGAGCAGACGGTCGAGGCGCTCCTGACGGTGACGGAGGACGAGTACGACAGCCTCGGTGCCCGGATCGAGAAGGGCGACTCCTCCCTGGAACGCAACGTCGCGGGTCGCGAGACCCTGTGGTCGGTACGGTCCCTGCACGTGCTGTGGGACACCTGGCTCCACGAGCGCGACATGTCGCAGACCCTGCGGACGGACGGCCCGCCGGACGTCACCGTTCGGCGCCTCGCCGCCCTGTACGGCCTGCTGTTCGCCGGAGGTGTCGCCGCGCTGTTCGGCGACCTCCCACAGGTGTCCTTCCAACTCGTGGGCAGTCCCGACGGCGTGTACGAGATCTCGGGGCGGCAGGACGACGTCAGGGTGACCGCCGGAAGCGCCTCGCCCCCTGACCTCGGCGGGCCGTTCGAGGCGGTGCTGGAGAGCCTCTCCGGGCGCGGCCCCTCTCTCTCCGAGATCGTCGGGGTCTCGAACGCCGCCGTCGAGGGCCTTTCCAAGCTGTCCACCGCCATGAGGCCTGAAGATCCCGAAGACACGTCGTCGTAGAAGCCGATGATCCCGAGCGTGCCCGGGGCCGGGTGAGAGGCACCGGTTCGCCGAGCGGACCCGCACACCGTCGCGGTGGTCCCGAGAGTCGCGGAAGATCCCGGAAATCATCGGCCGATCCGGGTCTTTTGTGACTCCGGACACAGGATTTCACCTCACCGAAACCTACGGCGGTATCGCGTCTGGGTAGAGTCCCGCCATCCTCGACAATGTTGATCCCTTCATCGGCGTAGCGGCCACCGACCTGCCTCGGGCACATGGTCTGGCCGCCACTTGGTGGTGGCCGAAACCGCAGGTGGGCAATACCCATCCGGGCGCCACGTCACCGCTGGGCATGGTGTCGGCCTGCGCCTACTCCGGCGCGTACCCGACGGGCTACGGCAGATACACCAAGAACACCGAAGGTGTCCCCGAGGAGATGTTCGAGCGGCTGCAGGCGTCCGGGTTCACCCACTTCCAGCAGTCGGGCACCGGCGCGATCCGCAAGTACTACAACTACGTCCGGGTCACCCCGATGGTGCAGCCGCTGGACGCGCTGGGTGAGGCCTGGCCGCTGCACGACGAGGTGGCGGAGGCGGGCTACTACGCGGCCACCCTCGACACCGGGATCCGCTGCGAGCTCACCGTGGGCACCAAGGTCGCCGTGCACCGATACACGTTCCCCCGGCACAGCAGCGCTCGCGTGGTGGTCGACCTGTCCTGCGGCGGCCTCGCCATCGAGCACGGCCGCACCGTGCCGTTGCGTGCGCAGGTGGAGAGCATGGGCCACGGCCGGGCCCAGGGCACGGTGGCGATGGAGGGCGTCCCGCTCTCGGTGTACCTGGACGTCGACGCTCCCGGCTGGCGGCAGATGCTCTGGTACGACCGGCGGCTCATCGACGGCGGCACCCGCCTGGACTTCGACAGCATCCGGCACACCACGTTGCGTCCCTTCGGCATGCTCTTCATGGGTCCCACCGAGCCTGGGCAGACGATCGAGGTGCGGCTCGGGTTCTCGCTGCGCGGGTGCGACCAGGCGCGGGAGAACCTGGAGCGCGAGTGCGGGGCCCGGCCGGCGTTCGACGTGGTGCGGTCCAAGACCAGGGTCCGCTGGGGCGACCACCTCGACCGCGTTCAGGTCGAGGGGGGCACGCCGGCCCGCCGCACCGTGTTCGCGACGGCGCTCTACCACTCGCTGATCAAGCCGTGTTTCGCCGACGACGAGAGCCCGTTCTGGCCGACGTCCGGGCCGTTCGCGTTCGACGTGTGCACCATGTGGGACATCTACAAGACGCAGTTGCCGCTGCTCGCGGCCATCGTCCCCGACCGGGCCGCGCATCTGCTGGAGTCGCTGATCCGGGTCTGCGAGGAAGAGGGCAACTTCCCCATCGGCTACCGGATGGCTCGCGGCGCCGACCGCTTCTACCGCCAGGCGAGCGCGCTCGCGCACACCGCGCTGGCCGACGCCCACGCTCTCGGCCGGGCGGGCCTGGACTGGAACTGGGCGCTCGTGCACATGGTCGACGACCTGCGTCGCCTGTACGGCGAGGAGTTCTTCGAGCACGGGGTGGTGCACCCGATCACCCACACCCTCGACCTCGCCTACGGCCACCACTGCACGGCGCAGGTCGCCCGCGCGATGAACGACCGGCGCCTCGCCGACGATCTCGACGACCGCAGCCGCCGGTGGGTGAACGCCTTCGACCCGAGTACGGGACTGCTGCGCGACTCGGAGTTCTACGAGGGCGGCAAGTGGAACTACTCGTTCCGGCTGCTGCACGACATGGCCGCGAGGATCGCCCTGGCGGGCGGAGACCGGGCCTTCATCGGCATGCTGGACAGGTTCTTCGGCTTCGACGCCGCACCGGTGGCACAGCCGGGGCGGCGCCCCCAGGCTGCGGAGATGGCGGCCGGATACGCCCTGAACCGGTTCGAGGGGCTGAACAACGAGCCCGACATGGAAGCGCCGTGGGCGTATCACTACGCGGGGCGGCCCGACCGTACGGCCGAGGTGGTCCAGGCCGCGCTGACCTGGCAGTTCGGCACCGGACCCGGCGGGCTGCCCGGCAACGACGACTCCGGCGGCCTGAGTTCCTGGTACGTCTGGGCGTCGCTGGGACTGTTCCCGATCGCCGGCCAGAACCTGTTCCTGGTCAACGCGCCCGCGTTCTCCGGGGCCGTGCTCAAGGCCGGTGGCAACGAGTTCGTCATCGAGACCAGCGGGCACCGCGAGACGCCGATCGGTGTCGACGGCATCGACCGTGACCCGCCGGCGCAGTACGTCCAGTCGGCGACCCTCAACGGCGAACCCATGAACGCGACGCATCTGAGCGCCGCCACCGTGCATCGGGGCGGTGTGTTGCACCTGCGGCTGGGCCCGGAGCCGTCCGGGTGGGGGCGGGAGGTCCGCCCCCCGTCTCTTTCAGATCCGCCCGCCAGAACGAAGGAAGCACGATGACCAACCCCCGCCGCCGTCTCGTCATCGTTGTCAGGGCCGACCCGGTCATCTGCGGCCATTCAGGCGAGGCCCGCAACCTCGCCGAGGTGGCACTGACCCGCGGGTTCGACGACGTACGCCTGCTGACCTGGCCGATCCCCGCGCTGCAGGCGGCCGGACTGCCGCTCAAGCCGCTCGACCGGCTGCTGCCGTACAGCGCCGGGATCACCGTGGAGCGTCCCGAGGCGGTCGGCGACTACCGGGTGCCCGACGGGCGCCACCAGGCGGGACTCACCGGACGCCTCGTCGAACTGCTCGCGGAACCGGTGCCCACGACCTGCCTGTCCATGTATCTCGTGCCGCACACCTCGGTCGTCATGGACGCGGTCACCTCCGCGCGCGCCGCCGGGTTCGCGCCCGACGTGCACACCGTCGCGAAGGCGGTCGGCTCCGACGTGACCAACGTGATCCGGTCCTGCCTGCGGGAGGGCCGGTTCGGCGCGGCGACCGTGCTGTTCACCACGTTCCTCGCCAACGACGAGGTCGTCGCGGTCTCCGAGTACACCCGGGAGGAGATCGTCGCCTCGGCCGAGCAGGTGGACGCTCACTGCGGCACCACGTTCGCCGAGCAGTGCCGGCGTCGCGTGACCGTCAGCTACCCGCCCATCGACTCCTCCGCCTTCCTCGACCCGGATCCGGCCGACGTGGACGCCGCGCTCGCGAAACGCGGTCTGGAGCGCGACGGATACATCCTGTTCCTGTCCCGGGTGACCCGGGCGAAGGGCATCCACGACCTGATGGCCGCCTACGGCCGGATGCGCTGCCGGTCGCGGGTGAAGCTGGTCGTCGCCGGCACCGGGCCCGCGCTGAAGGAGATACGGGCGCTGGCCAAGGAGGACGACCGGGTGACGATCCTCACCGACGTGGACGACAACGAGAAGCCACTGCTCATGCGCGGCTGCGCGGCCTACGTCCTGCCCACCAAACCCGAACCCGACTTCGTCGAGACGTTCGGCATCGCCCTCGCCGAGAAGATGCTGGCCGGAGGCGGACCGATCGTCACGACCAGGACGGGCGGGACCCTGGAGGCGGTCGGCGACACCGCCGTCATCGTCGAGCCCAGGGACATCGGCGGCCTCGCCGCGGCCGTGGACCGGGTGGTCCTGGAGATGTCCGCCACCGAACGCCAGGACCTGGAACAGCGCGCCCGCACCCGCGCGATGGCGTTCGACCGGGCCGCGGTGTTCGACAACCTGTTCCCCCAGAAAGCTCTCACCGTCGGCGCCCTCTGACCTCCGCACGCCCCCGGTTCCCATGGAGTTCCCAGGCAGAGTTTGTAGCACTTTCGACTGAGATTAATGAGTATGGGTAGATGGAGCCCATGCCGCAGGAGACCGACGCGGCCAGGGCTCAAAAAACCGTGGCCGGAAGGACCGGGCGGTTCGTCGTCGGAGGTGTCACGCTCGTCGTCGTGGCGCTGCTCGCGTACTGGCTGGGAAGCAGCGGCGGGAACGGCGAGGAGGCCGCGTCCGGGCCGAGCGCGACACCGACGCCCAGCGCGACGCTCACGGTGAACGACGTCTTCAAGAGGGTCGGGCCGTCGGTGGTGGTCATCCAGGCCGAGAAGTCGCTCGGAACCGGAGTGATCGCCGCCGAGGACGGGACGATCCTGACGGCGCACCACGTCGTCAAAGGCACCTCCGACAAAGGCGGTTCCGGCAAAGACGCCGGGAAGGTCACCGTGACGTTCGCCGACGGCACCAGGACGAAGGCCGTCGTCGCGTCGTCGAACCCCAAGCTCGACGTCGCGACCCTAAAACCCGAGAAGCTGCCCGAGATCGTCGTCCCGGCGACGCTCGGCGGCACCGCGGCCGTGGGCGCGCCCGTCGTCGCGATCGGCAATCCGCTGGGCCTCACCTACAGCGTCTCCACCGGCGTCGTGTCCGGCCTGAACCGGACCGCCAATGACGGCGGCCCGAACGGGCTCATCCAGTTCGACGCCTCCGTGAACCCCGGCAGTTCCGGCGGCCCCCTCCTGGACGCCCGCGGCCTGGTCATCGGGGTCGTCGTCTCGATCGCCGACCCGGGAAACGACGAGGCGTTCGCCGGCATCGCGTTCGCGGTGCCGATCGGTGCGGCCCTGGGCGGCGGCGAAGGCGACGGGCCGCCGGGTGACGGACCCCAGATCTGACCGCGGCGTCACGAGAAGGGACGCCATTTGACTTCCTCCCCACACCTCAAGGCGGGGGTCTCCACGCCGGAAGGAACACGATGACCTCGACCAGGTTCTCCCAGTCGGCCCATCCGCTCGAACAGGTGCTGTTCGAGGTCAAACGCACGATCGTCGGGCAGGATGTCCTGCTGGAACGCATGGCCGTCGCGTTGATCGCCGGTGGCCACCTGCTCGTCGAGGGCGTACCCGGCCTGGCCAAGACGCTCGCGGTGAGGTCGATGGCCGCCGCGATCGCCGGCAGTTTCCAGCGCGTCCAGTTCACCCCCGACCTGGTACCGGCCGACCTCGTGGGCACGCGGGTCTACCACCAGCACTCCGGGGAGTTCAAAACCGAGCTCGGCCCGGTGTTCGCGAACCTGCTGCTCGCCGACGAGATCAACCGCGCCCCCGCCAAGGTGCAGAGCGCCCTGCTGGAGGTGATGCAGGAGCACCAGGTGACGATCGGCCGCGAGACGTTCCGGGTGCCCGAGCCGTTCCTGGTCATGGCGACGGAGAACCCGATCGAGTCGGAGGGCACCTACCCGCTGCCCGAGGCGCAGGTCGACCGTTTCATGATGAAGGTGGTCGTCGACTATCCGACACAGGTCGAGGAGCGGGCGATCGTCGAACGGGCGCTGCGCCCGCCCGAGCCGCCGCAGCCGACGGTGACGGCCGAGGACCTGATCGCGATGCGGGCCCGCGCCCAGCAGGTGTACGTCGACCTGGCGATCGTCGACTACGCGGTACGGCTCGTCTCCGTGACCCGTTCCCCCGCGATGGCCGGGCTCGGCGAGCTGGAACGGTACGTCACCCACGGCGCGAGCCCGCGGGCGTCCATCGCGCTCGTCACGGGCGCCCGGGCTCTGGCGTTCCTGCGTGGCCGCGACTACGTGCTGCCGCACGACCTGTCCGAGATCGCGCTCGACGTGCTGCGCCACCGCCTCGTACTGTCCTACGAGGCCCTCGCCGACGACGTCGACACCGACGCGATCATCACCGCGGTGCTCGGGGCCGTTCGTACGCCCGACGTCGTCCTGCAGAACCGCTGAACCGCCATGGCCACCGCCCCCGAAAAACTCCTGCTCCGCCTGGAGTGGAAGGTCGTCCGCAGGCTCGACGGCCGGCTCCAGGGCGCCCACCGCACCGCGCACCGCGGCTCGGGAATCGACTTCACCGGGCTACGCGCCTACAGCGAAGGCGACGACGCCCGGCACATCGACTGGAACGTGACCGCACGGCTGGACGATCCGCACCTGCGAGTGTTCACCGAGGACCGTGAGCTGACGGTGTGGCTCGTCCTCGACCGGTCGGCGTCGATGACGGCCGGCCGGCCGGGACGCGGCAAGCACGACGTACTCGCCGAACTCGCGCTCGTCCTCGCCCGGCTGTTCGGCCGGGGCGGCAACCGCGTCGGCGCCCTGCTCTTCGACACCGGGAAGCCGCGCGTCGTGCCACCCGGCACCTCCCGGCGGCACGCGCTGCGGATCGGCGCCGAACTGGAACGCACCTCCGGGGCGCGCGACGGCGCAGAACCGAAACGCACCTTCAGGACGCGCGTCGGCGGTGAATCGGAACGTACTCCCGAGACCGGCGTCGGCGGTGAACCGGAACATACTGCCAGGACCGGCGTCGGCGCCACGCTGAAACGCGCCTTCAAGGTACGCGCCGACGCCGAGCCGAAACGTGCTTCCAAGACGCACTCCGGCACCACCACCGACCTGGCGGAGATGCTCGACGCGGCCGGGCGGCTCGCGCGCCGCCGCGCACTCATCGTCGTACTGTCCGACTTCATCGGCGACGGCGACTGGGAACGCTCGCTCCAGCGCCTGGCCCGGCGGCACGAGGTGGTCGCCCTGCGGATCGTGGACGCGGCCGACGACGTACTGCCCGAGGCCGGGCTGATCGTGGTCGAGGACGCCGAGACCGGCGAGCAACTCGTCGTCGACTCCGCCGACCCGCTGCTACGGGTCCGCCTCCGCGCCGCCGTCGACGCCCGCGACGCCCGGCTCAAGGCGGGCATGCGCCGGGCGGGGGTGCCCGTCCACCGCATCGACACCGACCGCGACCTGGGCGAGGCACTCGTCGAAGTCGTCGCCCGGACCAGGGACCGGTCGCCATGACCGAGCATGTCGGAACCATCGATCGGCCCCGGAGCCGAGCCGCAACGACCGAGCATGCCGAACTCATCACCCGAACCCGGAACCAAGCCACCACGACCGAACACCTCGGCACCGTCGATCGAACCCGGAACCACGAGGTCGTCAACGGATACCCGAGGCCGGCGAAGGAGGCCTCGTGACGCTGTCCTTCCCGCTGCTGCTCGCCGTCGGACTGCTCCTCACGGCGGCGCTCGCCTGGGCGGCCGTCGTCTCGGCACGCCGCAGAACGACCGCCCTCACCGCCGCCGGAGTCGCGGTGCCCGGCGGCCGCCAGGCGTACCTCGGTGTCGGCCTGGTGATCGCCGGCGTCGGGATACTCGCGGTCGCCGCGGCCGGACCTGCGGCGATGGTGCCGGTCCCGCGGACCGCGGGCACCGTCATCCTCGCCATCGACGTCTCCAACAGCATGGGGGCCGACGACGTCGCGCCCACCCGGCTCGCGGCCGCGCAGCGGGCGGCCCGCGCGTTCGTGGCGGCGCAGCCCGACAGCGTCGACATCGGAGTCGTCGCGTTCGAACGCGGTGCGCTCACCACCGCGCGGCCCGACGCCGACCACTCCGTCGCGCTCAAGGCCATCGACCGGCTGAAGATCGTCGGTGGCACTTCGCTGGGGGCGGCCATCACGGCCTCCCTGTCGGCGATCACCGGCAAGCAGGTGGCCGTCGGCCGCGACGGCCCCGCGCCCGACATCGGCTACTGGCCGTCCGCGACGGTCGTGATGTTCTCCGACGGCCAGAACGGGGGCGGGGACGTCGAACAGGCCGCCGCGGTGGCCCAGCGGGCGGGCGTCCACATCCACACCGTCGGGGTCGGCACCACGGCCGGGGCGACGGTGAAGGTCGACGGCTACCGTCTGCAGACCTCGCTTGAGGAGGACACCCTCACCTTGATCGCGCAGACCACCGGTGGCGCCTACCACCCGGCCTCCGACACCGCGCGACTCGACGGGATCGCCGACACGATCGACCTGCGGGTCACCGTCTCCGACGAGCCTCTGCCGCTCGCCGGCGGGCTGATCGGACTCGCCCTCGCCCTGCTCACCGCGGGCGCGGCGCTCACCGTACTCCGAACCGGGCGGGTGATCTAAGTGTCATTCCCATGGCCGCAGACGCGGCGCTCACCGTACTCCGAACCGGGCGGGTGATCTGAGTGTCGTTCTCGTGGCCATGGGCGCTGCTCTCCCTCCTCGTCATCCCGCTGATCTTCGCCGTCCGCGAGTGGGCGCGCCGCCGCCGTCGGCGGGCCGCCGTGCGCGTCACCTCCATCGCGCTCGTACGCGGCGCCCTGCCCGGTCGTACGCTCTGGACGCGGAAGATCCCCACGGCACTGTTCGCAGTCGGGCTCGCGCTGCTCGCCGTCGGGGCCGCGCGACCGCAGGCGTCGGTCCCGGTGCCGCAGACCTCGGCGACGATCCTGCTCGCGCTCGACACCTCCGGCTCGATGTGCTCGACGGACGTCGATCCCAACCGCATCACCGCCGCGAGGAAGGCCGCCGCCGAGTTCATCGAGTCACAGCGGGGCGGGCCGCGCATCGGCCTGGTCACCTTCGCGGGCACCGCGGGCCTGCTCGTCCCGCCCACCGACGACACCGACTCGCTGATCGAGGCGCTGGACGGCCTCACCGTGTCCCGTGGCACCGCGATCGGGCAGGCCGTGCTCACCTCGATCGACGCGATCGCGGAGGTCGACCCGTCGGTCGCCCCCACCGGGGCGGACCCCGGCGACAGCGGGTCGGGCTACGCCGGTGCCGCGATCGTCGTACTCACCGACGGCGCCAACATCCAGGGCGTCGACCCGCAGGTCGCCGCCCAGGAGGCGGCCCTGCGCCGCGTCCGCGTCTTCACCATCGGTTTCGGCACCACGGACCCGGCCCCGATGGTCTGCGAGAACTCACAGTTCGACGGCCGCGGCTTCGGCGGCTGGGGCGGTGGCTGGGGAGGCGGCCGTGGTGGATTCGACAGGGGCCGCAACCCCCGCACCATCGACGAGCCCGCGCTCAAACAGATGGCCCAGACCACCGGCGGCTCCTACCACCGCGCCGAGAACGCCGACCAGCTCCAAAACGCCCTCGACGCCCTCCCCGGCACCTTCACCGTCATCCGCCAACAGGTCGACACCGCCGCCGCCTTCGCCACCGGCGGTGGCCTCCTCGTCGCCGCGGCCCTCGCCCTCTCCCTCTGGTGGAACCGCCCCCGGCCTCCGGCCCGCTGACCGTACCTGCGTCCGCGCGAAACCTCAGCGGCGACCGTCGAGCGGGGCGTACAGCGAGAGGTGCGGGGACAGGGCGTGGAGGAAGTCCGGGGCATCGAAGACCGCGCCCGCGGAGGCGACGCCGGCACTCCCAGCGCTCCCGGCGCCGCCGGTGCTCCCTCTGCCCTTGGCACCGCCGGAACTCTCGGCGCCGCCGATGACTCCGGTACCTCCGCTGGTCCCGGCGCTGCCGACACCCCTGGTCCGGCCGCTGAGGATGCGGTCGACGGCCTCCACCGCGAGCGGCGCACTGATGGCGTAGATGTCCTGACCGGCGGCGGTCACCCGGCGTTCCGTGCCGCCGGAGCGGACGAGGACGTCGACGACGAAGGTCTGCGCGGAACGGCCACGCTCGTCGACGGCGGTCGGAGCCGGGGCGTCGGGAGCGGACAGGTCCGAGGCCGCCTTGGCGGTCATGTAGGTGCGCACCTCCGGGACGGCCAGGTGGCTGGGAACGGTGACGACGTCGGCCATGGTGAACTCTCCGATCACGCTCTGGGGGCCGAGCGGAGCAGGGAAGGGCCACTCCAAGATCGGCAGGGCGTCGTCGTGATACTCCAGCCGTCCACCGGTGAAGCGAACACGGCGACCACCTCGCCGCTGCCCCGAGACCACGCCCGAGGCGAGCGTTCCGCCGGTGGGGTGCCAGCTGCTCAGGCCGTAGGCGATGTGCGCCTCGTCCGCCGCCGTCCAGTCGCCCATCGCGGCGGTGACCAGGAGGTCGCCGAGCCCGCCGAAGAAGGCCATCGCCGGGACCACCAGGGTGCCCGCGGCGCGGGCGCGCTCCGCGAAGCGCGCGAACGTGTCGACGTTCGCCTCGATCTCGGCGGCCACGTCGACATACGGAATGCCGGCGCGCAATGCCGCCTCGATGAGCGGGGCGGCGGTCGCGGCGAAGGGCCCGGCGCAGTTGATCACGGCGACCGCGCCTTTCAGCGCGCGGTCGAGCGAGGCCGGATCCTCGACCGACGTCTGCCGCTTCTCAAGTCCGGGGTGGGCCTCCACCAGCGCCGCCAGCTTGTCCTGATCACGGCCGAGGAGCAGCGGGACGTATCCGCGCTCCCGCAACTCCGCGACCACGAACCGCCCGGTGTGCCCGTAGGCGCCGAACACCGCCACGTTCCGACCCGATCCCATGCTTGCTCCCCGCGTACTCGAAGTGATCCACCGCCGAAATCCTGTCCCCGTTGCCCCATCGGGGCCAGTGTCTGGAATGACATGACTCGTACAATTCCCGACATGAGCCCTGTCCCGCGTTCCGTCGCGGTCGCCGCCACCGACGGGATGCTGCACTTCGAGCTGGCCCTCGCCTACGAGGTCTTCGGCTCCGCCCCGGCCGCACTGCCCGGCCCCTGGTACGACGTCAGGGTGTGCGGCACGCACGCCGTCCGGGTCGGCCGGTTCCTGCTGGAGCCGGACTGCGGGCTCGACCGGCTGGCGCACGCCGAAACCGTGATCGTCCCCGCCCTGGTGGACGTCGACGAGGACCCGCCGGCCGACCTGGTCGAGGCGGTGCGCGCGGCTCACGCGTCGGGCGCGCGGGTGGTCTCCCTGTGCACGGGCGCGTTCGTGCTCGCCGCCGCCGGCCTGCTGGACGGGCTGCGCGCGACCACGCACTGGGCTCACACCGAGGAACTGGCCGCACGCTACCCCCGGGTGGAGGTCGACCCGGACGTGCTCTACGTCGACAACGGCAGCGTGTTCACATCCGCGGGCAAGGCCGCGGCGATGGACCTGTGCCTGCACCTGGTGCGCCGCGACCACGGCTCCGCGATCGCCAACGTGGTCGCCCGCCGCCTGGTCGTACCGCCCCACCGGGCCGGCGGCCAGGCCCAGTTCGTCACCACACCGGTGCCCGCCCAGGACGGCCACCCCCTGGCCGAGCTGCTCACCTGGGCGATGCGACGACTGGACCAGCCTCTCACCGTTGAGGACCTGGCCCGCCAGGCGAACATGAGCTCGCGCCACCTGACCCGCCACTTCCGCTCGGTGGCCGGCACCACCCCGCTGCAGTGGCTGTTGACTCAGCGGATCCGCCGCGCGCAGGAACTGCTGGAGAGCACGGACGACAGCGTCGAGGCCATCGCCTCGGCCGCGGGCATGGGCACGGCGACGACCCTGCGCCGCCACTTCCACCGCACGATCGGCGTACCGCCGGACACCTACCGCCGC
Source organism: Streptosporangium sp. NPDC050284 (assembly GCF_044459525.1). Lineage (NCBI taxonomy): Bacteria > Bacillati > Actinomycetota > Actinomycetes > Streptosporangiales > Streptosporangiaceae > Streptosporangium > Streptosporangium sp. NPDC050284. The sequence continues at coordinate 302,208 of NZ_JBITIZ010000008.1, read as the reverse complement.
ACATTCCGACCGTGAGACCACTCACCGACCTCGAAACCGTCCCGGCCGCGTATTCACGACAGCGGGCGAAGGCCCGTCCCGGGGAGCCGTAGCCCTCCCAGGTGTCCGGACCTCCGCCCGAGGCGCTTCACCCGATCGCCCTCATGCGCCGAACCGGCTGGTCGGCGTCAGCTGCGCAGGGTCCATCGCTGGTTGGCCTGGCCGTTGCAGGACCAGAGGATGATCTTCGTGCCGTTCGCTGTGGCTGCGGCGTTCGCGTCGAGACACAGGCCGGACTGCACGCCGGTGACGGTGCCGTTGGCGTTGACGTTCCACTGCTGGTTGGCCTGACCGTTGCAGTCCCAGATGGCCACCTGGGTACCGTTCGCGGTGCCCTGCCCGTAGGCGTCCAGGCACTTGTTGCCATACACCTGCAACTGCTTGCCCGCGGTGTAGGTGAACCGCTGGTTGGTGCCGCTCCCGCAGTCCCAGATCTGCGCCTGGGTGCCGTTGACGGTGCTGGAGTTCGGCACGTCGATGCAACGGTTGGACTGACCGCCGACGATCTGGACGTTCTGCTGCGGGTTACCGCCGCCCGCAGGCGCGTAACCGGCGGCGGTGATGTTGGCCTGTACGGCGTTCTCGGTGGCGGCCGTCGGATAACCGGAGGTCAACACGCCCTCGAAGAAGGTGCCGCGGGCGGAGACGCTGTTGTCGCCGCCGATACCGAGCAGGATGGCGCCCTCCTTCTTCATCGGGTGGTAGCCGCTGGGACGCGGTCCGTCGAAGTAGGTCGTCAGACCGCCCGACTGCGCGTTCCCACCCCGGATCGCCCAGTGGTTCGGCTCGCCCTTGACGATGGCCGTGACGAAGCGGTGGTTGATCGACGGGAGGTTGTTGTAGCCCGCGTTCACCCCGGAGAAGAGTCCCCACTCCATGTCGGCCATGATCCAGGGACCGGCTCCGGCCCCGTACCCCCACTGTTTGTTGGCGCCGAAGTAGACGGTCTCCATGATGCCGCGGGCGTCGGCCTGGCCGTCCGTCTGCGCGTTGCCGTAGTCGAAGCAGCACCACTGGTTGTAGTGCGTGCCGTCGACGACGGCGTAGATGCCCTCGGGCTGGTCACCGGTCGCGACCCCGTTGGTGTTGTTGTTGCGGTAGCCGGTGCCGGGCTCCACGCGGACACCGTATGCCTTGTTCCCGTTGATGGTGATCGGCGCCGCGGTCGCGTTCGCGAGGTTGTCCCATCCGCCGGGACCGGGGCCGGGCCAGAAGCCGGGCGGCGCCTGGGTGAGCCGGTTATTGCGGCCGGACTGGTCGTAGATGATGGTGATGAGGCAGGTCGTGCCGGAGCAGAACGAGTCCTGCGCGGCCGCGTTGGCGTATCCGCCCGCGCTCAGCACGCCGATGTCGCGGGTGGCGTTGTCCGAGGCGCGCCTGACCTGGTACAACGGACCGTTGTACTCGCCGTACAGCGCACGGGTCGTGCTGTGCGCCGCCACACACGGCGTGCCGCCCGCGGCGTAGATGTCGCATGACTGTGCCGCCGCGGCCTCGGCCGTACCGGCGCCGACTGGCCACGTCATGGCGATCAGCGCGCTCGCACCGATCACGAGCGACCTTCTCAGGGTCCCGAAAAACATCATGCCTTCTTCTCTCGATGAAGAAATCGCGATCGGACGGCGCCGGGACGACAGGCCAGGTCGCGATGTTAGCGCTAACATAAATGGCCCGTCTGACAGCGATTCGCGGCTGAAGATACTGTGGAGTACATTCGACGGAGATCCTCGCGTCAATAGGGTGGGCCGAATTTCTCGGACATCCGAGCGCACTCGGCGCATTACCTGGACTCTTGCCGCGGCAAACTCTCACCATCACGATGAGACATCGTGAAACTTTCATCCGTCGCGCCCGCCAGGCGGTGAGCCATCGCCCGCGAGGTCCCCAGCGGCCCGCTCACCAGCGGCGCGATGTCAGACTCCCGACTCCGGCGTCAACTCCGCATGCACTCGCGGTGCACCGCGGACGCCGCAGGACCCGACAAGGATCTCACGAACGACTTCAACAGGTTCGGCATCGGCGTTTTTCCGTACGGACGCGACCCGCCGAGCCGATCGTGACATCCGGAACGAGGTAACCCCAACACTCGTCAGGTGCATTATCCACGGCAAATTAACGGACCGACGAGTACGCTGTTTTCGGAGGAACGTTATCATGCGCAAAACAACTGGAGGCGCCCGTGGCGATGCCCGGAAAGGGCTCACGGCTCATCAGCGTCGACGGCACCGCCTTCCGCTGGCGCGTCCGGCACAAGCCCACCTACCACCAGGGCAACGGTTGGAGTCCCCTCACCGTCACCGTTGAGCGGGCCGAGGAGCCGGGGTGTGTTCTCGCGGTGTCGCTTCCTTGCGCCCGGCCGGACAACTGGCTCGGAGAACGGACGATCGCGGTCCGCCCCGCCCTCGTCACCGGATGCATCCGGCGGGCCGTCGAACAGGGATGGAACCCTGGCCAACGAGGCTCGGCATTCACCCTCAGCGTCACCGAGAACGAGCTGGCCGTGCTCCTGGGCGAACCGCCCCGGTACCTGATCCCCTTCCTCGTGACCGCGCTCCGGGGTCAGTAGCCGCGGCTCTCGGCCTTCCGGCGAATCACGGTCACAGCGTGGCGTCCTCCCAGTGCGGAGTATGCGATTCGATGTCCTCCGGCATGCGAATCCGCCCGTCCACGAGAACGAGTGGCGCGATCTCGATGCTCTCGTGGAAGCGCAGGTAGCCGACGAAGGATTCGACACCGTCGGCAGGTGCGCCGACCGAGCACCGGCCGAGCCAGTCCAGCAGTGTCCTGAGCCGGTAGAAGTCGTCGGGATGGAGTTCTTGGCGTACCGTCAGCGCCCAGCCGTCCGATCGCTCTCGCGCGACCAACTCGGCGACGAGCGCACCCCCTACCCGCCAGGCAGCGCCTCGCTGCGCGAACACGGGCTCCACATCCGCGTCTTCCCACTCGCAATCGGGGTCGTCGGGATCACCGAGTGGACAGGTTTCCACATATCGGTCAGAGCCGATCGGCAGCCGCTCAGGTCGTGGCCCCTGCCCCATGTGCCACCGCAGTTCGGCGAGCTCGTCGTCGGTCACGTCAGCACGAATGTTCACCGACAGCACGAGTTCGTAGATGTCCCCCATCGGCACACCGTACCGTCGCGACGCCCTGAGAGATCGTTCCGGGAGGAGTTAACACGGGACGAGACCATCGTCCGTTATCTGTGGCGTTCGCCTTGTCAGCGCCGGGAGAATCGGTAGTCTGCGGCAATGCCATTCGATCATCGATCAAGGCGACGGGAACACCGGTGTTCGCCGCGACCATGCACCTCCCGGAACAGAACGGGGCGAACGCCTGCGCGGGCGCGGGCTCCGCGGGCATCGCGAAATCCGGCATCCATATCGGCGCGGACGCCACGAACCCGATGAACGCGTCGACCATCCGCGTGATCGGGATCGACGCCAATCGCACGGACATCGCCCCGACGACGCTCGGCGGCTTCGGCATGACCGGTTACGGCACGAAGGCGACCTCCGGCTCCAGAAAGATCGACTACCTGTTCGTCAAGGGTGCCGTGCAACCGTCGAGCATCGGCCACACGGTGGGCGGCACGAAGTCGAACCATCTCGCGTTGTATGGATTCATCACGTTCTGAAGGCGTACCTGAGCGAACGGTCTCCTCTACCGACCGGTCAGTCATCGTGGTGCGGCGGGGCGGTGCTCTCCCGGATCGTCAGCGTGGTTGCCAGTTCGAGGCCGACCTGCTGCGTTTCCTCGCCGCGGCCAAGAGCGAGCGCCAACTCGGTGGCCGTAACGGCCATCTCGGTCAGTGGCTGGTGGACGGTGGTCAGCGGAGGGTCGACGAATGCGGCGACCGGCAGATCGTCGAAGCCGACCACGCTCAGGTCTCCGGGAATCCGCAATTCCAGCTCGCGAGCAGCCTGGTACACCCCGAGCGCCTGAAGGTCGTTGCAGGCGAAGACCGCCGTCGGCCGCTCCCTGCCTCCCAACAGTCTGATCGCCGCCTCACGGCCGTCCTCTCTCGTGAGTTCGGCACGTACGACGAGGCTGTCGTCCATCGACAGGCCCGCCGTCTCCAGGGCGGAGCGGTAGCCGTCGAGCCTGGCGCGGCAGCACAGGACACGGTCCGGGCCTGCGATCATCGCGATGCGCCGGTGGCCCAGTTCGATGAGATGCCGGGTGGCCGACCGTCCGCCGGCCCAGTTGGTCGCTCCGACGAAGGGGACACCGTCCGGTAGTTCGGTGGTGGGGTCGAAGACCACGAACGGAATGTCCTTGGCCCGCAATTGGTTCCGCTGTTCCTCCGACAGCTGGGCCACCGTCACGACGCATGCCGGGCGGCGGGCCAGGGTCTCGTCGATCGGATGTTCCGTGGAATCCTGGCGAGGGCCGAACTCCGTCAGCACGACACCTACTCGCTGCTCACGGGCCACCCGCTCGACTCCTCGGATGATCTCCAGGCCCCACATGTCCTCAAGCTCGCCGAAGACGAGCTCCATCATGTTCTTACGGTTACTCTTCCGATAGCCGTACTCGCTGATCAGCGCCTCTACTCGGGCACGGGTGTCAGCGGAGACACCGGCACGGCCATTGATGACCTTGGAGACCGTCGGAACGGACACTCCGGCGGTCTCCGCGATGTAGGAAATGGTCACGGGACGCGTGGGGTCGCCTGCGGGGTGCTCTCTGTCTGCGACCGGGCCGCCCGCCTCGGCGTACGACAACGTGGCCCCCTTCTTCGCTGTTTCGTTCTCGCCCGGTGAGCCGTCGCGGGCCTGGTCACGGCGCAAGGACAACCCGTCGGGTTTCGCTTGAACGGCGCCGTGCGTCCTCGTCGAGCGACTCGTGGTCGAACCAGTCGAACCGGACGGTGCCCGCCGCGGCGTAGAGACCTATCACGCGCCCGGTGAAGCCACCGGCGACCTCCGTCGACAGGTATCTGCCGTCGAGTTCGGCCAGCACGTCGAACCCGCCGTCTGTGTCTTCTATCCCGAAACGGAGCTTATCGGGTTCTTTCCGGGGATGCTGCTCCTCCTGCCGGGTGGCGATGATGTCGATTCGAAGCCGGACCGGCCCAGGGGACGTGTAACGGACGGCCGCGACGGTGCGAAGCGGGCCGATCCGCGCGATGACCCGCGTTTCTCCGTCCTCGGCTTCGATCTCGTAGTGATGGCGCTCGTCGAGGCGGACCGCGAGCCCGCCGCGTCCCTCGGCGGGGTCGATCAGAACGCGCGAGCGGCAGGACAGATGCTCCTGACGTCGGCCGACGAACGTGACGCCCGGACCGTCGAGCGAGACGTCGCGGGCATGCAGGGTGAGCCATCCAGGTCGTTCCGTCGTCGAGCAATCGCCGACCGGCCGCGAACGTACCGACATCCAACGAGGGTCCAGGACCTCCTCGTCGAAGTCGTCCCTCTGCGGCACGACGACGGGGTGCGGCGGCCAGGGCGGCGCCGCCATGAGGGGCGCGACCTCACCGACCACGGGCCATCCGTCGGCCCATGTCACCGGAACCAGGAAGGTCTCCCGGCCGAGCACGTGCCAACCCGGCGTCCCTCCGCGCGGGCGTACGCCCAGAAGCACCATCCACCACGACCCGTCAGGGGCCTGGACCAGGTCGGCGTGCCCGGTGTTCTGGATGGGAAGCGCAGTGCCCCGGTGGGTGAGGATGGGGTTGGCGGGGCACGGTTCGAAGGGCCCGTCGGGCGCGGGCCCACGCGCGATCGCCACGGCGTGGCCCCGCTCCGTCCCGCCTTCCGCGATCAGCAGGTACCAGTGCTCTCCGATGCGGTACAGGTGCGGAGCCTCGGGAGCCTGGGCACCGGGCGTGCCGGACCACAGCGGTCGCAGCGGGCCGAGATGGTGCCCGGTCTCCGGGTCGATGCGTACCTGCTGGATCCCGGCGAAAGTGCACCAGCACCGGCCCTCCTCATCCCAGGCGAGATCGGGATCGATACCGACCCCGGGCACGTGGACCGGATCCGACCACGGTCCCGCGGGGTCGATGCTGGAGAACAACATGGCACCGCCGTCAGGACCGACGTTGGTGGTGATCAACCAGAAGCGGCCATCGTGGTGCCGTAACGTCGGCGCGTAGATACCGCCCGACGACGGGGTGTCGGGCGGCAGGAACAACTGACTCGGCCGGTCCAGGGCGTTGCCGATCTGTACCCAGTGCACCAGATCCCGGCTGTGCAGGATCGGTACGCCGGGGAAGTACTCGAAGCTGGAACAGGCCAGGAAGTAGTCGTCGCCGACCCTGCAGATGCTCGGGTCCGGGTGCATGCCGGAGATCACCGGGTTGACGAACGTGCCGTCGGTCCAGAGGTCCGCCGCAGGTTTCCGCATGTTCACTCGCCAGCTCCTTCATCGGATGATCACCAGTCTGAAACATTCAGCGCATCACAGCCAGAAAATTTTCTTCGTTCCTCGCCCCTCGTCGCTGCGGGCGACCACCACGGCGGAGCCTATGAGGCTCTTGGCCTGCTCTTTTGTCCTCCAGATCAGTGCAGGGCCGGCCGCGTCCAACCTGGGCCTTCTCATCGAGCATGTCGCCCGGGGATAGACAGCACCACTCCACCTCCTTATTTAATGTTTTCGCTCAAACCGCCAGAAAGTTTCTCTCCAATCGGATGGAGCTCGCATGGTGGCCACCTTGAACTCCGGCGCTTCCGCCGACACCACCGCGCCGCCCACCGAGGCGATCAAGACGGCTGTCGTCGTCCTCAGCGTCGCGCCGCCCACCCGTTCGTCCAACGCCACTTCATCGAAGGAGTGCCGATCGGCGCCGTCAAAGGTTGACGCGCCCGAAGGAGGACAACCGTGAAACCGCACAGGTTACGAAGAGCCCGCTCACGGATCGGCGCGGCCCTCGCCACCGTGATCGCGTTGCTCACAGTGAGCACGATGACGGCTTTCAACGCCCAGGCCGCTGCCGGATGCCGCGTGGAGTACACGGTCTCGTCCCAATGGCAGGGCGGGTTCACCGCCAACGTGAACGTCACCAACCTCGGCGACCCGGTCAACACCTGGCGGCTCGCCTGGACGTTCCCATCGGGACAGCAGATCACCCAGGCATGGAACGCGACGACCACCTCGTCCGGGGCGCAGACAACCGCCGCGAACATGAGCTACAACGGGACCGTGGCGACCAACGCCTCGGTCTCCTTCGGCTTCAACGGTTCATGGTCGGGCAGCAACACCGCGCCCGCCACGTTCACCCTCAACGGCGTCACATGCTCGGGAAACGTCGGACCGTCTCCCAGTCCGTCCACGTCCCCGTCCACGTCGCCTTCGCCTTCGCCGTCGCCTTCGCCGAGCCCTTCCCCCTCGCCGACCCCGCAGCCGGGGAACGCGATGGCGACCGTGGCCGCGATGCAACCCGGCTGGAACCTGGGCAACACTCTCGACGCGATTCCCGACGAGACCGCCTGGGGCAATCCGCTGACGACCCAGACCCTGCTCCGGCACGTACGGTCCCAGGGGTACAAGAGCATCCGGTTGCCGATCACCTGGAGCAACCACCACGGCCCCGCACCGGACTACACCATCGACACCGCCTGGCTGAACCGCGTCCGTCAGATCGTCGACTGGTCGCTGGCCGAGGACTTCTACGTGATGATCAACCTCCACCACGACTCATGGCAGTGGATCAACGGCTACCCGGCCGACTCCACAACCGTGATGAATCGGTACAAGGCCCTGTGGCGGCAGATCTCCGGCACCTTCCGCAACCACTCGCCGAAGTTGGTGTTCGAGAGCATCAACGAGCCGCAGTTCGCGGGCACGTCCGGAGACGACCAGAGCGACCAGGTGACGAACACCTTCAACACGGAGTTCGTCCACCTCGTGCGGCAGTCGGGCGGAGGCAACGCCACCCGGCTTCTCGTGCTGCCCACCCTGCACACCAGTGGCGAGCAGGCTCGGCTGGACGCGTTGAACGCCACCATCACCGCGCTGCGTGATCCCAACCTGGCCGCGACGGTCCACTTCTACGGCTGGTGGCCGTTCAGCGTCAACATCGCGGGTGGCACCCGATATGACAGCAATGTCGAACAGGACCTCGTCGGTTCCTTCGACCGGGTACGGACCACATTCGTCTCCCGCGGAATCCCCGTGATCATCGGAGAGTGGGCACTCCTCAGCTGGGATCACACCCGGCCCGGCATCATCGAGCGGGGCGAGTTCCTGAAGTACCTGGAGGCGGTCGGATATCACGCCCGGATCCGGAACCTCACCACCATGGTCTGGGACGCGGGCCAGTTCCTGAACCGCGACGAACTGAAGTGGCGCGACCAAGGCGTCTACGACATGTTCAAGGCGAGCTGGACCACACGCTCGGGGACGGCCTCCTCCGATCAGGTGTACCTGCCACGGACCGGCACGATCACCAGCCGGACACTCACGCTCAACCCCAACGGCACCACGTTCCAGGGCCTGCGGCAGGGCGGCACCAACCTCGCCCAGGGCACCGACTACACCGTTTCCGGCAACACGCTCACCCTCACCGCCTCGGCCCTCACCCGGCTGGCCGGAAACCGCGCCTACGGCGTGAACTCCACCATCGAGGCCCGGTTCTCCCAGGGAGTGCCGTGGTCGATCAGCATCATCAGCTCCGACACACCGACCCAGTCCGCCGCCAGCGGCACGACCGGCTCGTTCACCATTCCCACCCAGTTCCGCGGAGACCAGCTCGCCACGATGGAGGCCAAGTACGCCGACGGCAGCCCCGCCGGCCCGGCCAACTGGACCACCTACAAGGAGTTCTGGCAGAGCTTCCAGCCCGACTACAACGCGAACAGCATCATCTTGAAGCCCGAGTTCTTCGCCGAGGTCAACGACGGCCGCATCACCCTGACCTTCCACTTCTGGAGTGGAAAGCAGCTCACGTACTACATCACCAAGTCCGGAAGCACCGTAACCGGCGCCACCACCTGACAGCGGTCCCTCAACAGCGGTAGAACAGGTACCGGTATCCATTTTCGACCTGAGATTGCTACAGGTACCGGTACCTGTAGCAATCTCAGAGCATCGAGACCTGATCTGTCATCGCGACCGACCTGCGGTGATCTCTCGAAGTGGCGGCCGCACCGGGACGTGACCGACCGCGATACCCCGGATTCAATAGTCGAGGCCTCCGGTGGACAACCTCTGACGGCCGGGCCGCGTCGAGGGGAATCGCGGTGGCGCGCCGGTGTGAGCCGTCGTCGCACTGTTCGTACTGGTGGTACCGGCGAGGGCGTTGGCCGATCACCGCCAAACGAGCGTGCCGGCGGCCCCGCGGAACGCGGGATCACCGCCAAGCGGCCGTGCCGGCGGCCCCACGGGAGGCGGGGCCGCCGGCACGGCATGTCATGCGAGGTGGTGGCGGGGATCGGTCAGCGACCCCAACCCGGCGTGGTGCCGCACTTGGCTTTCGCGTTGAGGCAGACCTTCACGAGCGCGCCGAGCGTCTCCGGCGTCCACGCGTTCATGAAGTCCCCGTGGATCGAGGACGGCAGGCCCGACGACAGCGCCAGGCCGTCACCGCCGAGAGAGTCGTAGCCGAGCATGAACGAGAGGTTGGGGACCGCGACCGGGTAGTCACCGGAGCACGTGCCGTTCTTGGCCGGCCCCATGTGCGACTTGTGGTCGGGCGAGTCGATGTGCTTGCCGTCCCAGCAATCCTGGAATGTCAGCTGGTAGATCAGGTTGCCGCCTGGGGCGCAGACGGGCCAGTTGCCGTCGGCGCTACGGCCGGTCTCCGCACTGCCGGCGCACCAGAACTGGCCGGAGGCACCCTTCGGCGTCGCCACCTGCCGCTTCGCGTCGCCCTGCACCACGCGCAGGCCAGGCGGGAACGGCACGACCTCCGACGGGTCCTTGAGCCGGGAGCCGTAGTACACGCGGAAGTTCTTCATCGGGACCGGCTTGCCGTTCTTCAGCAGGGTCGGTGCCCAGTAGGCGCTGTTGTCCCCAAGAGCGTCACAGGTCGTGGCGCTCTTGAGCAGGTCCTCCGTCGTGGTGTTCGCCGACACCTTCGGGCCGAAGAAGGTGTGCAGGTGGGAGGCGCCGACCAGGCCGGGCAGCACGATCGGGTCGTCCTTGGCCTCGTTGGCCACCGTGCAGTTGGTGTGGAACTCGGGGACCCTCACGATTCCCGCGGGGACCGCCTGGGGCGCGACCTTGTTGTAGATGTCCAGGGCCTTCTTCCACGCGGCCTGGTTCACCGGCACCCAGCCGGCGGCGGGCGCGGTGCTGGTCGGGGTGGCGCTGGACGTCGGCTTGGGCGTCGCGGTGATGGTCGGCTTCGGAGTCGAGGTCGGGTTCGTGGTGCCCGAGCCGGTGCCGAAGACCTGGAACTCCCACAGCGAGACGCCGTACTGGCTGGACCGCTTGGTCGCGTACAGCCGCACGAACCTGCCGGTGGCCGACAGGTTGATGGTCTGGACGCCGCCCTTGCCCGCCGTGGTGCTGTGCACCGTCTTCCAGGGGCCGTCACCGCCGGCGGCGGTCTGGATCTGGAACGCCGTCGCGTAGGCGTTCTCCCAGTTGATGACGATCTTCTTGATGGCGGTGGACCTGCCGAGGTCGACCGCGAGCCACTGTGGGTCGCTGAACTTGCTGCCCCAGCGGGTGCCGGCCTTGCCGTCGACGGCGGCCGCGGCCGACAGGTCACCGCGCTCCGCCGAGGAGGCGATGGCGGTACGGCCCTGCGAGAGGGGCACCTCGGCCGCGGCGGCCGGGGAGATGACGCTCACCATGGAGGCGCCCAGGAGGCTGACGAGAACACCGGCCAGCGACAGGCGGCGGACCTGGCGTACGACGGACGCGCGTCCGGCTCGGATGCCGCGCGAGGCGGTTGTGCTCATAGTGAATGAAGTCCTTGTCCTGTTGGGAAATCTCGGAGGGGACATCTGGCGGCGCTCGCATGTGCCGCCACAAAGGAGACCCTCAGGCCACGGGCGGATAACGAAAACCTCGGGAAAGCTCGAAACTTTTCTTGCCCGTCCCGTGCCCGGTCCGTCTTCCGCAAAGGCGCCTTGCGGGCGGTCATCGGCGTGCCGCCCGTAATGGCTTCGGCTGCCGGAATTCCCGCCCTGATCAAGGCGGGCATCCCGACGACGCGTGAGAACGGCTTCCACATGCTCCGCCATCACAATGAGATCACCGCAGGTCAGGAGCCCGGCAGCTCAGAACATCGAGATGTGGACGTGGTCGATGTGGTTGGCGGTGTTGCCGCCTCGGTTGGACATCATCTTCCATCCGGCGCCCGTGCGGACGTCGTAGTACTTCTGCTGCCAGATGATGTACATGACCCCGAGGCGGTTGCCGTTGTCGATGGCCCACTGGGCGAGGCGGTTGCCGCGCTCCAGAGCGTCCGCCGCGGGGACGCTGCCGCCGGAGCTCATCATGAAGTCGCAGGCCCGGCCGCTGCCGTGTTCGCCGGGGTCGCCGGGGCGCAGGCAGCCGTAGCCGTAGGGCATGGGGAAGTTCTGCAGCACGAGGTTGCGCATGGTGACCGTGCGGGGGGTCAGGCCGCCGTTGCCCGAGGGAGTCTGGAAACCGTACTTGGCCAGGAGTCTCTCGATCCTGACCCGCTGTCGCTTGAGGTCGGCGATGTCCTTCTTGAGCTTGGCGATCTTCGTGTCGGCGGACTTCTCCGCGGTCTTGGCCTTCTTGATGAGGTCCCTGACCCGGTTGAGCTGGCTGGCTCGGCGGCTGGCCAGGTGGGACATGGTGGCGGCCTGACTGAGGGCCTGGTTGGCGTCGCCCTGGAAGCTCAGCAGGCTGCCGTCGTCGAGGGCGCCGCCCATGTAGGCGGTCTGGGCGAAGCGCACGACGTCGGTCTCGGCCCTGGCCAGGGCGCGCCTGAGGCCCTTGGCGGTGGTCGTGGCCTTGCCGGCCTGGACCCGGGTCTCCTCCAGGCTCTGCACCTGACCGCGGTAACTCTTGTTGATCGCGGCGGCCTCTTGAGTGAGCCTCTTGAGCTCGGCCTCGGGGTTGGGCCTGGCGGTCCGGAGGGGCGCGGCTCCGGCGACGGCGGGCGACAGGAGCATCACGGTGAGTGTTACAGCCAATGCGGCTGCGCGAGTCGGCCTCACGCTTCGCTCACCTCCGGAGCACCCTCATAGACGGAGCGAAACTATAGAAGGCGATCTTGACGCTCGCCACCGGAACGAAGGAACTCGCGCACCATTGGTGAACTATATGCCTCTTTAGGGTGATTTAACCAAGCGCTGCAGGACATGCAACTCCCGTCACTCCGGTGAATCCTCGCACAGAACACACCACGCCATCCGCACCGGGAAGAGCCGGGAAGAGCACCACCAAGACCGCCACAAAGGCCGCCGCCAAGAACATCACGAAGAGCGCGGCGGGGAGTGTGACGAAGATCCGGCGAGGACCCGGCCAAGACGCCACGAGGACGCCGGAGACGTCCGGCGACTCTTGTCATCAGCGGTAGAACATGATTCGGTCTCAAACAGCGTCTCAAGCATCGGCAGGGCGCGTGGCGCCCTCCCCGGCGGATGAGACCATCCGAGAATCGCGACTCTGGCCCGCCCACCAGGAGGCAACACATCATGCGCCAGCACGACACGCTCTTCATCGGAGGCGACTGGGTGGCCCCCGCGGGAACCGGCGTCATCGACGTCGTCTCCCCTCACACCGAGGAGGTCGTCGGCCGGGTCCCCGACGGCACCCCCGCCGACATGGACCGGGCGGTGGCCGCCGCCCGTCAGGCGTTCGACCACGGCCCGTGGCCCCGGATGACGATGGCCGAGCGCGCGGCCGTCGTCGGCAGGCTCGCCGAGATCTACGCGGCCCGCCAGGGCGAGATCGCCGAGCTCATCACCCTGGAGATGGGCTCGCCGATCACCTTCTCCCAGCTGGCGCAGGCCCCGCAACCGCTCGGCATGCTCCAGTACTACGCCGAGCTGGGCAAGACCTTCCCCGTCGAGGAGGAGCGCCCAGGAACGTTCGGCAGCGTGACCGTCCGCCGCGAGCCGGTGGGCGTGGTCGCCGCGGTGGTCCCGTGGAACGTCCCGCAGTTCGTCATCATGATCAAGCTGGCCCCGGCCCTCGTCGCGGGATGCACGGTCGTGGTCAAGCCCGCGCCCGAGACCCCGCTCGACTCCTACCTGCTGGCCGAGATGATCAAAGAGGCGGGCATCCCCGACGGCGTCGTCAACATCGTCGCCGCCGGGCGCGAGACGAGCGAGTACCTGATCTCCCACCCCGACGTGGACAAGGTCGCCTTCACCGGCTCCACCGCCGCCGGACGGCGCATCGCGGCGATCTGCGGCGAGCAGCTCAAGCGGTGCACCCTGGAGCTGGGCGGCAAGTCCGCGGCGATCATCCTCGACGACTGCGACCTGCCCTCCGCGATGGGCTTCCTCTCGATCGCCTCGCTGATGAACAACGGCCAGGCGTGCGTCGCCCAGACCCGTATCCTCGCCTCGCGCAACCGCTACGACGAGGTCGTGGACGCGGTCTCGGCGATGGTGCGGGGCATGCCGGTCGGCGACCCGGCCGACCCGGCCACCGGCATCGGCCCGATGGTCGCCAAGCGACAGCAGGAGCGGGTCGAGAGCTACATCAGGATCGGCATCGACGAGGGCGCCAAGCCGGTCGTCGGCGGCCTGGAGCGTCCTTACGACCGCGGCTGGTACGTGGCGCCGACCGTCTTCGCGGGGGCCACCAACGAGATGCGCATCGCCCGCGAGGAGATCTTCGGGCCGGTCCTGGCCGTGATCCCGTACGAGGACGAGAAGGACGCGGTCCGCATCGCCAACGACAGCGACTACGGCCTGGCGGGGACGGTGTGGACCGCCGACACCGAGCGCGGCATGGACATCGCCCGCCAGGTGCGCACCGGCACCTACGGCGTGAACCTCTTCATGATCGAGAACAGCTCGCCCTTCGGCGGCTTCAAGGGCAGCGGCCTCGGCCGCGAACTGGGCCCGGAAGGGCTGTCCGCCTATCTGGAGTACAAGTCGATCGCCCGTCTGGGCTGAGGGGACCACTCCAGGTGTGCCCGTACGGCGCACACCTTTCCGCGGTTGCCGGGTCGGTTCGTTGACCACCCCCAGGTGTGCCCGTACGGCTCGCGACGAGCCGTACGGGCACACCGCCGGACGGCCGCCCAACGCACCCCCGCGACGCTGGGCGACCATCCGACTACGAGAAGTATGGCCTACGACGATCCCCGAACGATGATTCGGGTCCCGTGTACTTCTCACGGCGGATTCGATCCATCCGCTGTCGTGATAGACGTCTTTCAGCCGCGAAAGGTTCGGGAAACGACGGAAAGAGTTTGGCGGGCGATCTCGAACTCCTCGTCCGTGGGGATCACCGCGACCTTCACGGCCCCGCCGTCGGCGGAGATGAGCGTGTCGCCGCGGGCGTTTCGCACCGGGTCGACGGCGATGCCGAGCGCCCCGAGACCGGCGAGCGCCCGCTCCCTGACCAGGGTGGAGTTCTCGCCGACACCGCCGGTGAAGGCGATGACGTCGACCGTGCCGAGGACGGCGTAGTAGGCGCCGACGTACTTGCGGAGCCGGTGGCAGTAGACCGAGAGGGCCAGTTCGGCGTCGGGGTCCCCCGCGGCCACCCGCTCCGTCACCGCGCGCATGTCGTTGTCCCCGCACAGGCCGAGCATGCCGCTGCGACGGTTGAGCAGCGCGTCGATCTCGTCGAGGGACATGCCCGCCGTACGCGCCAGGTAGAGGACCACCGCCGGGTCCAGGTCGCCGCTGCGGGTCCCCATCACGAGCCCTTCGAGCGGGGTCATGCCCATGGACGTGTCCACGCACCGCCCTGCGGACACCGCCGAGGCGCTGGCCCCGTTGCCGAGGTGCAGGACGATCACGTTGGCCTCGGGCCCGCCGGCGAGGAGTGCGGCCTGTCGGGAGACGTACGCGTGTGAGGTGCCGTGGAAGCCGTAGCGCCGCACGCCCAGCCGCGCGGCCACCTCGCGGTCGATCGCGTACGTCGAGGCGGCCGGGGGGATCGTGGCGTGGAAGGCGGTGTCGAAGACGGCGACCTGCGGCAGGTCGGGGCGGAGCCGCCGGGCGATCTCGATGCCCGCCAGGTTCGCGGGGTTGTGCAGGGGCGCGAGCGGGATGAGCCGCTCGATCCCTCTCGCCACCTCGTCGGTGATGAGGGTGGGCCTGGTGAAGGCGGTCCCCCCGTGCGCCACCCGGTGCCCGATCGCGGTGAGTTCCGGCGAGTCGAGTCCCAGGCCTGTGGCGGACAGCCGTTCGGCGACGACCCTCAGCGCCGCCCGGTGGTCGGGTACCGGGGAGCCGGGCTCGCCGATGCGCTCCACCGTTCCCGAGGCGAGCCGCTCGGCGCCGGACAGGAGCCGGTACTTCAGCGAGGAGGACCCCGAGTTGAGGACGAGCACCCGGCCCGGCTCCCCGGCCCCGCCGTCCTCCCTCTCCAGGCCACTCCCCCGACCCGCGTCACCACCCACCACCGAACCACTCCCCTGAACCGCACCACTCCCTCGGAGCGCGTCACCCACCCGGCCCGCGTCACTCCTACGGCCGGCACCCCCGTCCAGGCCGGAGACCTCGGTCGTCCGCGCGACTCGTTCGCTCATTCGGTGACCTCCTGCGCCTGTACGGCGGTGATGGCGACGGTGCTCACGATGTCGGTGACCAGGGCTCCGCGCGACAGGTCGTTGACCGGCCTGCGCAGTCCCTGCAGGACGGGCCCGACCGCGACGGCTCCGGCCGAGCGCTGCACGGCCTTGTAGGTGTTGTTGCCGGTGTTCAGGTCCGGGAAGATCAGCACGGTCGCCCGGCCGGCGACTCGCGACCCGGGCAGCTTGGCGGCGGCGACCCTGGCGTCCACCGCCGCGTCGTACTGGATCGGCCCCTCGACCAGTAGGTCGGGTGCCCTTTCGGCGACCAGGGCGGTGGCGGCGCGGACCTTGTCGACGTCGGCGCCGCTGCCCGACTCTCCGGTGGAGTAGGAGAGCATCGCGATCCTCGGCTCGACGCCGAACCGCCTCGCCGTACGGGCCGAGGAGATCGCGATGTCGGCGAGCATCTCGGCGCCGGGGTCGGGATTGATCGCGCAGTCGCCGTAGACGAGCACCCGGTCGGCCAGGCACATGAAGAAGACCGAGGAGACGATCGAGGTGTCGGGCACCGTCTTGATGATCTGGAAGGCGGGCAGGATCGTGGCGGCCGTGGTGTGCGCGGCTCCGGAGACCATGCCGTGCACCATGCCCCGGTGCAGCATCATCGTGCCGAAGAAGTTGACGTCGGCGACGACGTCCATGGCCGGCTCGAAGGTCATCCCCTTGTGCGCCCTCAGCGCCGCGTACTCCTCGGCGAACGACTCCCGCAGCGGCGAGGTGAGCGGGTCGACGACGGTCACGCCGGACAGGTCGAGGCCGAGGTCGCCGATCCGCCGCCGCACCACGTCCTCCCTGCCGAGGAGGGTGAGGTCGACGATGCCGCGCCGCAGGAGGATGTCGGCCGCTCGCAGGATGCGGTCCTCCTCGCCCTCGGGCAGCACGATGTGGCGCCGGTCGGCCCGCGCCCGTTCCAGCAGGGTGTGCTCGAACATCATCGGGGTGACCCGTTCCGAGCGGGTCAGCTCGATCCTGTCGGCGAGACCGGTCGCGTCCACGTGCGCCTCGAAGTGGCCGAGGGCCGTCTCGATCTTGCGGGGGTTGTCCGCGGTCAGCCGCCCCTCCAGCTCGGCGAGGGTGGTCGCCACGGCGAAGCTGCCCTCCTTGGCCGCGAGCACCGGCACGCCGGGCGCGAGGCGGGCCGTGAGCTCCATCACGGCCTCGCTGGGCCGCTCCCCCACGGTGAGGACGACTCCGGCGGGTCTCGCCGTACCGGCCGCCTCGACGGCGAGCGAGACCAGCAGCAGGTCCGCGCGGTCGCCCGGTGTGATCACGAGTGCGCCGTCTACGAGGTGCTCAAGGAAGACCGGGAGCGTGGCCCCGCCGAAGACGAACCCGAGCACGTCGCGGAGCAGGCCGTCCTCGGCGCCCTGGATGAGCTCGGCGTCCACGGCCCGCATGACCTGCCCGACGGTCGGCGCCGACAGCGAGGGGTGCTCCGGCACGGCGTAGTGGGGCACCGGCAGGTCGCACTCGATGACCGTGCCCTCGGGCACCCGGTTGGCGATCACCGCGAGCACGGTGCAGCCCAGGTCGGAGAAGACCTGGTAGCCGGTGCGCATCTCCGTCGCGATCTCCTCGGCGTCGTCGCCGTGCGCGCCCACCACCACGATCATCGGGGCGCCGAACTCGGCGGCGAGGCGGGCGTTGAAGGCGAGCTCGCGCGGCAGGTCGTCGGTGTCGAAGAAGCTGCCGAGCACCAGCATGGCGTCGCACTCGCGCTCCAGGGTGTGGAAGCGGGCGACCAGGCGGCCGATGAGCTCCTCGGCGCCCCGCTCCGCGTAGATCTCCGCGGCCTCCTCCGCGCTCACCCCGGTCGCCGAGGCCGCGGGACGGTATCTGGCCCGAAGCAGTTCCATCACCCGGTCCTCGCCGCCACCGGTTATCGGCCGGAACACCCCCGTGCGGTCGGCCCGCCCGCTCAGCAGCTCCATCATGCCGAGCTCGACGATCTGTCTGCCGTCTCCCCGCCCAAGACCCGCAACGTAGATGCTTCGCATGCGTCCTGCCCCGTCCCCTCGCCGCTGCCCGCGCCGCCGTCCCGGGCCACTGCCCGCGCCGCTGCCCAGGCCACTACCCGCGGCCGTCGTCTCTGCCCGCTGTCGTCACGTCGCCTTCGTCACGTCGCCTTCGCCATACGGTCAATCCTCATGAGGATAGACATTCCGGGGGGCCGGAACGGGTCGCGGCCCATCTCCCGACGCGACGGACCAGGTCCGGTGTCGCCGCCGTCTCCGCGTGGCCGAAACCGGGTTCGATCCACAGTTCCTTCGGCTCGTTCGCGGCCTCGTAGATCTGGTACGCGTGGTCGAGGGGGAAGAACCGGTCCGCGTCGCCGTGCACGACCAGGAGCGGCACCGGTGAGATTTTCGCCGCCGCCTCGTACGGCGCCAGCGGGAGCGGGTCCCACACGCCCTTCATGATCCGGGTGCGCTTGCCCAACCGCGCGGCGAGCCGCCCGGCCGACCTCTCGATCGCCCAGTGCACCTGGCGCATCGGCCTGGTCCCCCGGTAGTACCACCGGGCGGGCGCGCTCACCGACACCACCGCCTCCACGCCGCCCAGCACCCCCGCGTGCCGTACGGCGACCGCCCCGCCCATGGAGAACCCGACGGTCACGACCCTGCGGTAGCCGATCGCCCGCGCGTGCCGTACCGCCGCCTCCACGTCGAAGATCTCCCTGTCTCCCACGGTCGACATGCCTCCGGAACGGCCGTGTCCCCTGAAGTCGAACGCCACCACCCCGCCGAACCCGCTGAGCACGTGGGCGATGCGGCGCGTGGCGCGTTCCCTGAGCGATCCGGTGAAGCCGTGGGCGAGGACGATCCCGAGATCGGCCGCGCCGCGAGAGGGGGTGTGGGCGGCGTCTATCCGCAGGTTGTCCCGGGTTCTGAGCATCGCGGGAAACGAGGGTGCGAGAGGCATGGATCCGAGCTTAGGCAGTGCCGGCCGCCCGGTCGCGCCCCGCCTGTCCCCCTTCCGCGCCCGTCCGTGCCCCGCCTGTCCCCCTTCCGCGCCCCGTCCGCGCCCCGCGCGCACCCCTTCCGCCCCCCGGTCACGACCGGTCCGCCCCCGTCACGGCCGGTCCGCCTCGGTCACCCCCGTCCGCGCCCCGGTCACCCCCCGGCCCGGTCGCCCCCTCGCCGTGGCAGGGCCAAGCCGCGATCCGCCGTACCTCCCGCAGCCCTCCGCCGGAGGGTCGGAGGGTGTCCTGCGGGTGAATTGACGCCCTTCATCTGCCGGACACGTGAGAGCGATTGTCCGGATCAACTAAAATAGGAGGGCCGCACAGTCCGCGGTCAGCCTCCACGATCACAGAGTGAGACTCCATCATGCCTTTGAACAGCCGCGACGACCTGCGGAACATCGCGATCATCGCGCACGTCGACCACGGCAAGACCACTCTCGTGGATGCCATGCTCTGGCAGTCGGGCGCCTTCCGCGTCAACCAGGACGTGGACGACCGCGTCATGGACTCCAACGACCTTGAGCGCGAGAAGGGGATCACCATTCTCGCGAAGAACACCGCCGTCAAGCACGGCGGCATGACGCTCAACATCATCGACACCCCCGGCCACGCCGACTTCGGCGGTGAGGTCGAGCGGGGCCTGTCCATGGTCGACGGTGTCGTGCTGCTCGTCGACGCCTCCGAGGGGCCGCTGCCGCAGACCCGGTTCGTGCTGCGCAAGGCGTTCGCCGCCAAGATGCCGGTCATCCTGTGCATCAACAAGGTCGACCGCCCCGACGCCCGGATCAAGGAGGTCGTGGACGAGGTCTACGAGCTCTTCATCGACCTGGACGCCACCGAGGAGCAGATCGACTTCCCGATCGTCTACGCCTCGGCCAAGGCCGGGCGCGCCTCGATCAACCGTCCCGAGGACGCGGCGATGCCGGACTCCGAGGACCTGGAGCCGCTGTTCGAGGTCATCAAGAACACGATCCCGGCCCCGGTGTACGACCCGACGGCCCCGCTGCAGGCACACGTCACCAACCTCGACGCCTCCTCCTACCTGGGCAGGATCGCGCTCTGCCGCATCCACCAGGGCACCATCAAGAAGGGCCAGCAGGTCGCCTGGTGCCGCACCGACGGCAGCATCCAGCGGGTGAAGATCACCGAGCTGCTGATGACCGACGCTCTGGAGCGCAAGCCCGCCGAGGAGGCGGGTCCCGGCGACATCATCGCGATCGCCGGCATCCCGGACATCATGATCGGCGAGACCCTCGCCGACCCCGAGGACCCGCGCCCGCTCCCCCTCATCACGGTCGACGAGCCCGCGATCTCCATGACCATCGGCACCAACACCTCTCCGCTGGTCGGCAGGGTCAAAGGCTCCAAGGTCACCGCCCGCATGGTCAAGGATCGGCTCGACAAGGAGCTCGTCGGCAACGTGTCGCTGCGCGTCCTGCCGACCGACCGCCCCGACGCGTGGGAGGTGCAGGGCCGTGGTGAGCTCGCGCTCGCCATCCTGGTCGAGCAGATGCGCCGCGAGGGCTACGAGCTCACCGTCGGCAAGCCGCAGGTCGTCACCAAGCTCATCGACGGCAAGGTCCACGAGCCGGTCGAGCGGGTGACCATCGACTGCCCGGAGGAATACCTCGGGGCGATCACGCAGCTGCTCGCCGTCCGCAAGGGCCGCATGGAGCACATGACCAACCACGGCACCGGCTGGATCCGCATGGAATTCGTGGTCCCGGCCCGCGGCCTGATCGGCTTCCGCACCGAGTTCCTCACCGAGACCCGCGGCACCGGCATCGTGAACCACGTCTTCGAGGACTACGAGCCGTGGTTCGGCGAGCTGCGCACCCGCAACAACGGCTCGCTCGTCGCCGACCGGCCGGGCCCGGTGACCCCGTTCGCCATGCTGAACCTGCAGGAGCGCGGTGTCCTGTTCGTCCAGCCGACCACCGAGGTCTACGAGGGCATGATCATCGGTGAGAACTCGCGCTCCGACGACATGGACGTGAACATCACCAAGGAGAAGAAGCTCACCAACATGCGCTCCTCGACGAGCGACACGACGGAGACGCTGATCCCGCCGCGTCAGCTCTCGCTGGAGCAGGCGCTGGAGTTCATCCGCGAGGACGAGTGCGTGGAGATCACGCCGGAGAACGTGCGCATCCGCAAGGTCGTCCTCGACGCCTCGACCCGCGCCCGCACCACCGCCCGCGCCAAGCGCGCCAACTGATCCTCACCGCTCACCACCCCCGTCCCGCCGGGCCCCGGCGGGACGGTCTCGTCTCGTACGACCTCCTCGTCGCGCTCGTCCGACGCGGCCTCGGGCGGCACGCCTCCGTACGGCCCGGTCACGCGCCGGACGGCCTCGCGCGGCACGGCTTTGCCCGATGAGACGGCGTGGTGCCCCCGGTTCCCGCCCTCACCTGGGGTAGGAAGCCTGTACTGGTCTCCCCGCCGCCTCGGGGAGCCCGGGACTCGTACGGGGGGATATCTCATGCTTCACAGAACCTGTCTCGCCCTGGCCGTCGCGCTTGGGACGACGGTGCCGGCTCCGGCCGCCCAGGCGACATCGCAGATGTCGCACATGTCACATATGTCGCAGATTTCACCGATGTCGTCGCCGAGGCCCCAGGCGTCGGCCAAAGCCGTCATCAAGAACACCGCGGGGAAGAACGTCGGTTCCCTGAGCATCGTCGAGCAGCCGGACGGCAAGTCCAAGCTGACGATCACCGTCGGCGGCCTGTCGGCCGGATACCACGGCTTCCACGTTCACATGAAGGGCGTCTGCGACCCGAAGTCGATCGACCCGGTCACCGGCAGCCCCTTCGCCAGCGCGGGCCCGCACTTCACCATCCCGCCGGTCAAGCACAGCAACCACTCCGGTGACCTGCCCAACCTCCTCGTCGCCGCCGACGGCACCGGTGCGGCGACCGTCGTGACCGATCGTTTCAAGGTGGGACAGCTCTTCGACGGCGACGGCAGTGCCATCGTCATCCACGCCCTGCCGGACAACCACTCCAACATTCCCGACCGCTACAGCCACCCGGCCGACCCGACCCCCGGCACCGGTCCGGACGCGGAAACCCTCAAGGCGGGAGACTCCGGCGGGCGCATCGCCTGCGGCGTGATCACCGGGAACCGGTGACTCCCAACCGCCTTCCAAGAGCGGCCGGGCAGGATCCCCGGTAGAAAGGGGGGATCGCCATGCAGGTCCTGACCGGCCGGATGCACCTGGCCCTGCTGCTCGCGTGGGTGGCCTTCACCGCGCTCGTGACACTGCTCACCTGACGTCTTCGTCCGGTACGGCTCCCGTGGGGAGAAGGAGCCATACCGGACCAACCCAAATCGGGCCCCCAAAGGCCTCGGGGAGGACTCCCCACGCCAAGGAACCGGTCGCGGAATCGCGCCCGGTACGACGACCGGGCGTCAGGGACTCTCGCGCGGCAGCTCGATGGCGATCGTCAGACCGCCCTCCTCCCGGGAGCTCGCGGTCACGGTGCCGCCGTGGGCCTCCGCGACGACCCTCACGATCGACAATCCCAGACCGCTGCCACGCTCGGAGCGCAGCCGGTCGCCGTGCAGCCGCCGGAACGGCTCGAAGATCGTCTCGATCTCGTAGTGCGGCACCGGCAACCCGGTGTTCGCCACCACCAACTCCACCCGGTCGGCGCGCGAGCGGGTGGAGACCCACACCTCGCCGTCGGCGTGGTTGTGCCGGATCGCGTTCTCCACAAGGTTCTGCACGAGCCTCTCGACCAGCACCGGCTCACCGGCGGTCGGCGCGGGGTCCAGCAACCGGTGGATGGTCACCTCGCGCTCTCCCGCCTCCTTGCCCGCCAGGTCGAGCACGTGCTCGACCACGTCGGCCAGGTCGAAGGGGCGGCGGTCGAGGACCGCCTGCTCGCCCTCGGTCAGGGCGAGCAGGCCGTCGATCAGCCTCTCGTGGCGGGCGTTGACCAGCAGCAGGGACTCGCCGAGCCGCTTGACGTCCTCCGTCGCGTCGGGCCGCCTGACCGCCACGTCCACCAGGGTGCGGTTGATGGTGAGCGGGGTGCGCAGCTCGTGGGAGGCGTTGGCGACGAAGCGCCGCTGACCGTCGAAGGAGCGGGCGAGGCGGCCGACGATGATGTCGACGATGTCGGCGAGCTCCTTGACCTCGTCGTCGCGCCCGGCGTAGGTGATGCGCCCGCTGAGATCATGGCTCTGGGCGATGTGCCGCGCGCTCGCGGTGACCTCCCTGACGGGGCGGAGCGCCCAGGTCGCGGCCCGCCAGCCGGTCACCGTCGCGATCCCGGCGCTCACGAACACCGCGAGGCCGCCCAGGGTGAGGACCTTGTTGATCGTGTCGGCCTGGTAGACGCGCCTCACCTGCGCGACGCGCTGCTCCGCCACCCGGTACTCGGAATGCTCCGGCCTGTAGTCGAAGGCCGCGACCCGGATGTACGCGGGATGCCGCAACCCGTCGCGGGGCTCCAGGCTCTGCCGTACGAGGAAGGCGAGCCCTCCGACCAGCATGACGCCGATGTAGAGGGTCACCGTGCCGCAGATGACGGCGAGCCGGAAACGAACGCTCATCCTCATGGAATGCGGTATCCCACTCCCGTGACGGTCTCGATGACCGGCGGATCGCCGATCTTCCGGCGCAACTTCATCATGGTCGTCCTCACCGTGTTGGTGAACGGGTCGGTGTGCTCGTCCCACACCTTCTCCAGGAGCGTCTCGCTGGAGACCACCGCCCCTCCGGCGCGCAGCAGCTCGGCCAGCACGCCGAACTCCTTGCGGGCGAGCGGCACATAGCGGCCGTCGCGGAACACCTGCCGGTGCGCCCGGTCCAGGCTGATGCCGGCCCGTACCAGCACCGGCGGGTCGGCGGGACGCACCCGGCGGCCCAGTGCGTGGACGCGGGCCGTCAGCTCCTCGAAGGCGAACGGCTTGGGCAGGTAGTCGTCGGCGCCCAGGGCGAGTCCCTCCACCCTGCAGCGCACGTCGCCCGCCGCGGTGAGCATGATGATCCGCACCTCGCCGCCCTCGGCGACCACGGTCCTGCACACGTCGTCGCCGTGCAGGCCGGGCAGGTCCCGGTCAAGGACGAGCACGTCGTAGGCGTGCAGCCGTAGCCGTTCCAGCGCCGCCTCCCCGTCGTAGGCGACGTCGACGGCGAGCGCCTCCCCGCGCAGCCCTTCCGCGATCGAGTCGGCGAGCATTCTCTCGTCCTCGACGACCAAAACCCGCACAGTGTGCCTCCCCCTGGGCCGAATCGCGCCAGCGTGCCACAGGCCGCATAACGCGGGCATAACCGGATTCGGTGACGTCAAGGTTATCGATCACTCGCTGGACTGCTCCCACCGTGCCGGAATTCTCCGGCCCTGAATCGGGGGAACCAGCCATGCTCGCCTCACCCGGCGGCGTCACGACCGTACCCACAGCGCCAGGACCGAGCGCGCCGGGTAACCGCCTCCTCGGCGGTCACCTGCCGTTCGCCGTCGCGATCGCGCTGGCGGCGGGGCTCCGCGTCCTCGTCATGCTCGGCTACGACACCGCCCAGCTCTACTGGTACGACTCCTTCACCTACCTCAACACCGCGGTCCATCTGGAGCCGTCCGGCGCGTTCCACCCGGCCGGGTACTCCTTCCTGCTCAGGCTGCTGCTGCCCTTCCACAGCGTCTGGCTCGTCGCGGGCCTGCAGCACCTGATGGGCCTGGGCACGGCCCTGATGATCTATCTGGTGCTGCGCCGTCACGCGCTCCCCGGGTGGGGTGCGGCGCTGGCCACCCTGCCCCTGCTGTTCAACCCCGCGTTCCTGCGGCTCGAACACGCCGTGCTCTCCGACACCCAGCTCATCTTCCTCATCACCGCGGCCCTCACGGTCCTGATGTGGCGGGCGAGGCCCTCGGCGCGGGCGGCCGCCGTGGCGGGCCTGCTGCTGGCGCTGGCCGGGCTCACCCGCACGGTCGCGGTGCCGCTGCTCGGTCTGGTCCTGCTCCACCTGCTCCTGCGGCGGGCCGGCTGGAAGCGGGTGGTCGCGCTGGCCGCCGCCGGGCTGCTGCCGCTCGCCGCCTACGCGGGCTGGTACCAGCAGCACCACGGGCGGTTCGCACTCAGCGGCTCCGACGGCGTGGCGCTGTGGGCGCGCACGATGACGTTCGCCGACTGCTCGGTGATCAGACCACCGGCGAGGGAGGCGGTGCTCTGCCCGAACGGCACGGTGGTCGACGCCGCCTCCGAGTACGTCTGGGCCGCCGACGCCTCACTCAACAGGTTGCCGGGAGGCCGGTTCGCCCACAACGACCTGGCCAGGTCCTTCGCGCTGCGCGCCATCGCCGCGCAGCCGCTCGACTATCTCCGCGAGGTCGTCCGCGATACCTCGCTCACCTTCGCCGCGACCCCGGTGCGCCATCCCCTGCGGGTCTCCCCCGCGCTCACGTTCCCCGTCGGTTCCTGGCCGCTGCCCGCCTTCCCGCTCATCGACCAGGTGCGCCGGGAGTACGACGGCGACATCCGGGGGATGTCGTCGGTCGAGCCCTACGGGAGCCTTCTCGGCGCCTATCACTACCCCGGGGTCCTGCACGGCCCGCTGCTCGGCGCGCTCCTGCTGCTGGGCGGTGTCGGGGCCGTCGGGCGGCGGCGCCCGGCCCTGCTGCCATGGGCCGCGGCCGTCTTCCTGCTCCTCGCCCCGGTCGCGGTGCTCGACTTCGATCACCGCTACGTTCTTCCGTCGGTCCCGATGGCCTGCCTCGCCGCGGCCCTCGCCGCGGCGGGCCTCAGCCGCCGAGTTCGCGCTTACGTCGCAGCAGGGCGGCGCGGTCGGCGCGGGCCCTGAGCAGGAGGGCCACCGCGAGGACGGTCAGCGTCGCGGCGACGGCGACCCCCGCCATGCCCGTCCAGGTGCCCCTGCTGACGGCGACCACGGCCGTTCCCGCCGTCAGCAGGCCCGTCGCGGCCACCGCCAGCCAGGCGGCGATCACCCGGTCGAGGGCGAACAGCGGGGTCCTGCGGCTCAGCGCCCAGGCCCCGTAACCGGCCCAGGCCAGGCCGAGCGCGACCAGCGCGCCGAAGGCGAGGTGCGTACGGCCGGGCAGGGCGGGCTCGGTGGCCCACAGCAGGCCGACGAACAGCGCCCCGCCCAGGCCTCCGAGCAGCGCCACGACGTGGGCGATCCGGCGGCGCAGCGACAACGGGCCGGACAGCCTGGCGATCATGTCATCGGGGTTCATCGGTATCCCTCCTCCGTGAGCTGTTCGCGCAGCATGCGCCGCGCGCGGGACAGGCGTGACTTGACCGTGCCGACGGGGACGGCGCAGACCTGCGCGCAGTCCTCCAGGGAGAGGTCCTGCAGGTAGAACAGCACGAGGACCTCCCGCTCCCTGACCGGCAGGTCCGCCAGACCCGCGAGCAGGTCGGCACGGTCCACGAGGGCGGCGACGGCATCGACGGGATCGGCGGACGCCCGCTCCTCCTCCATCGGGATCTCGGGTCTGGCGTACTCCTCGCGGAGCCTGTCGGCCACCGCGCGCCTCGCGATCGTGAACAGCCAGGGCACGAACCTGCCCGGCTCCTTCAGGCGCGGCAGCCCGCGCACCACGGCCACCCAGACCTCCTGAGCCACGTCGTCGGCCCGCGAGGGCCCCAGCATGCGCCGCACGTAGTTCCACACCGGATCGTGCCAGGCCCTCACCAGCTCCGCGAACGCCTCACGCTCGCCGAGCCGGCACCGGACCACCAGCAATTCGTCGGTCACCCTGCCTCCTCGCCCTGGACAGTCGGGAAACGGGTGCGAAAGGTTCACGCCTCTTCCGCCGGGCCTTCCACCGAGTTTTCTCCCTGGCGCGTCACCCCTCCCTCCCCGGGACTCTCCCGCGCCTTTCGCCCCTTTCTTCGCCGGACTCTCCCAGGAGCTTTCCGCCCCTTTCCTCCTCGGGTTCCTCGTCGGCGGTGTGGCCGTCCCGGCTCGTGTAGTACTTCCTCCCCGGCCTGGGGCGTCCGCCGCACAACTCGGACAGCGTCACGAACCTGTAGCCCTTGGCGGCGAGTTCGTCCAGCATCCGGGGGACGGCCTGGATCGTGGAGAGGTGGATGTCGTGCATCAGCACGATGGAGCCCGGTTCGGCCTGGGCCGCGCGCCGGGCGATGACCGCGGGGTCGTGGTCACGCCAGTCGAGCGTGTCGACGTCCCACATGATCTGGGCGAGCCCCAGATAGCGACTCTCGGTGGCGACCCGGGTGTCGGTCAACCCGTACGGCGGGCGCATGAGGATCATCGCGACCCCGGTCGCCTGCTTGACGAGCCACTGGGTACGGCCCAGTTCCTCCCTGATCCCGGCCTGTGACAGCAGGGGCAGTTGCGGGTGGTCCCAGGTGTGGTTGCCCAGCTCGTGTCCCTCGGCCACCATCCTGCGCAGGGTGTTCTCGCCGTCCCCCAGGGCCATGCGTCCGACGACGAAGAAGGTCGCCCTGGCCCGGTGCCTGGCGAGGATGTCGAGCAGGGACTCGGTGTAGGTCCCCGGCCCGTCGTCGAAGGTGAGCGCCACGCACCTGCTTCGCTCGCAGTCGATGCGGCGCGCCCGGGGAGAGACGGGGAGGTCGTCCCACGCCCAGTGCCGCCGTGCCGCGCCGGGTCCGAGCCCGGGGACGGTGGCAGGAGCGGGTTTCTCCGGTCCCGTGGGGGCGGGAGACGTCACGGTCGCCCGTTCCACCGAACCCACCATGGTGACCGGGGAGGTGCATCCCCAGAGCGCGAGCAGCGACGCCACCGGCACGATCCACACCCGCCATACCCGCATGCTTCCCCCCGAAAGCATCGCGGGGACAGCGAGCAGCCCGGCCGGGTCCCCCCGCAAGATCATGACCGGGTATTCCACCAGGATGGGGCATCGACCGCCGGTTACCCGTACCGACGCGCCACTTCACGCCAGATCCGGAGAGATACGCACCTGGTGGCCGTCTCATCCGATGGGGCCGGTTAGAGCTTCAAAGTGCCCAAGGCAGGCGGACCGCACATATGCGAGGTGGCCAGGACATCGTGCGGCACGCGCCTGCCGGGCCTCGGAAACGGTCGGGTGTCGGCCGGGCGGGGTGCGGGCCGGTCCGCTCGACGGCTCAGGAGCGGTCGGGCGTCTCGCGGGGTTCGGTCACGACCATCATGAACCGCAGGGGGGTGTCCTCCTCGTTGGCGTACCGGTGCGGGCGGTCGGCGCTGAACACGACCGCGTCGCCCGTCTCCGCGACGTGATTCTTGCCGTACACCGAGAGGGTGAGCCGCCCTTCGAGGACGGTCAGCATCTCACGCGTGCCCGGAGGGTGGGCGTCGCCGTCGTGGTGGTCGCCGGGAGCGAGCCGCCAGTCCCACAGCTCCAGGATGGCGGGCGCGTCGGTGCCGACCAGCAGGCGCGCGGTGCTGGAGACGCCGTGCGGGAAGGTGACGACGTCGGCGCCGCTGACCACCCGGACCACGGGGGTGTCGGAGACCTCCACCATTCGCGCGACCGTCACCCCGAGCGCGTCGGCGATGCGGGTGAGCGTGCTGATGCTCGGGTTCGTCCTGCCCTGCTCGACCTGGACGAGCATGCCCCGGCTCACTCCCGAGCGCGCGGCGAGCTCGTCGAGGGTCATCTGCCGGTGCGCCCGCTGCGCCCGCACGTTGTTGGCGACCGCGGCGGTGATCGTCTCTGGGTCCATGAGTTCAGTGTAGTGAACCCGATTTGCAGTCTATTGCACTACGTATATTGTACTTTCAGTACACTCCATTGAACCGAGGTGACCTGTGACGGCTGTGGTGCTGGCGACGACCTGCGCGGTGGTGTACGGCGCCGCCGACTTCCTCGGCGGGCTGGCCACCCGCAGATCACGGGTACTCGCGGTGGTGCTCCTCTCCCAGCTCGCCGGGCTCGCCCTGATCGCCGCGCTGCTGCCGTTCCTGCCCGAGCGCCCCTCACCCGCGGCCCTCGCCTGGGGCGCGGCCTCCGGCCTCTGCGGCACGGCGGGGGTCGTGCTGTTCTACCGGGCACTGGCAGGCGGCGTGATGTCGGTCGTGGCGCCGATCACCGCGACGTTCTCCGCGGCGCTGCCCGTGCTGTTCGGGCTCGCCGTCGGGGAGCGCCCCGAACCGGTCGCGCTGGCCGGGGTGGTCCTCGCGCTGCTCGCGGTCCTGCTGGTGAGCCGCGGCTCCTCGGACGGGGAGGCGAGCGGAGGGTACCGCCCGATCCTCGCCTCGCTCGCCGCCGGCGCGGGTTTCGGCGGGTTCTTCATCATCATCGCCCAGGCTCCGGCGGACGGCGGCATGTGGCCGCTCTTCGGGGCGCGCCTGATCTCGGTCACCTTCATCGCCCTGTCGGCCCTCGCCGTCGGCCGCCTCTCGCGTCCCGGACCCGGCACGCTGCCCGTCATCTTCGCGGCCGGAGTGCTCGACATGGCCGCCAACGTGCTCTTCGTACTCGCCCAGCAGCGCGGGATGCTCAGCCTCGTCGCCGTCCTGGTCTCGCTCTATCCGGCGAGCACCCTGCTGCTCGCCCGCCGTTTCCTGGGAGAGCGGCTCAACACGGTCCAGATGGTGGGGATCGGATTCACCCTCACCGCGGTCGCGCTGATCGCGTCCGGTTGACACGATGTCGCGAGATGTCGCGAACTGACTCTGTTGTGTTGAAGCCGGGCGCTTGTTACGGTCATCCCCGTGCAGCCCGAGCGGGCGTTCCTCGACTCCGGCGGGCCGTTCGCGCACACGGCTGTCGCGTACGGTTCCGACTCCGGCCTTCTTGGACTCCTCCAGCCCCTGATCGCCGGTGCCCTCCGCGAGGGCCGGCGGATCCTGGTCGTCACGGGCGAGCGCGCACTCGACCTGATCGGTGACGCCTTCGGCGCGGACGCCCGCCTCATCGACCGCCGCCCCGCCGAGGAGTGGTACACCCACCCGACGCGGACCCTCGCCGCCTTCCACGACTACGTCCGGCAGCGGGAGCGGCCGCTGGTCATCGGGGAGCCGGTGTGGTCAGGCTGGACCGAGCGGCAGGTTCGTGAGTGGATCCGCTACGAGTCGGTGCTCAACGCCGCGTTCGCCGGGGTCCCAGTCAGCATGTGGTGCCTGTACGACGAGACGCCGGCGCTCGATCATGTCCTCCGCACCCATCCCACGGAGCTGACCGGCGCCGGCCTGCGAAAAAGTGACCGCTACGTCCCCCCGGAGCGGTTCACCCTGCCGGGAGACGACCTCCCCCTCCCCGACACGCCGCCGTCCGCGGTGGTCACCCACTTCACCCTGGAAGAGCTGGGACGGCTGCGCACGCTCGTCACCGACCACGCGAGCCGGGCCGGTCTGGGACGCGATCTGATCGCCTCACTCGTGCTGAGCGTCTCGGAGATGGCGGCCAACAGCGTGGAGCACGGGGCGGGACACGGCCGGGCGTCCATCTGGACGGCCGGCGGGGAGATCGTGTGCGAGATCGCCGACTCCGGCGGCGGTGACCTGGACGTTCCGCTGCCCGGCTACCTCCCGCCCGAGCCGGGGTCACCACGCGGTTACGGGCTCTGGATCAGCCGCCAGCTCTGCGACCTGGTGCAGGTGCGCGGCGTGGACGGGGAGCTGCGGGTGAGGCTCCACATGACGCTGGATTGACCGCTTCTTCGCCGACGCACCCGGATACGCGGGACCGGGACCCCCGGACGCGCGTACGGCCCGCACCCCGGTGGGGTGCGGGCCGTACGGCGGGAAGGATCGGAAGCGGAGAGGCCGTCAGGCCGCCTGGACCTCCTCGGACACGCGGAGACCGGCCTCCTCGCGGGCGTAGTCTTCGAGCATCGTGCGAAGCTGGCGACGGCCCCGGTGAAGGCGGGACATGACCGTGCCGATGGGGGTGCCCATCCGCTCGGCGATCTCCTTGTAGGCGAAGCCCTCCACGTCGGCCAGGTAAACGGCCACCCGGAAGTCCTCGGGCAGGGAGCGCAGGGCGTTCATGACCGCACTGTCGGGCAGCTGCTCCAGCGCCTCGGTCTCGGCGGACTTGAGACCGCTGGACGTGTGGGACTCGGCGGCGGCGAGCTGCCAGTCCTCGATCTCCTCGGTGGCCGAGAGCTTGGGTGAGCGCTGCTTCTTGCGGTAGTCGTTGATGAAGTTGTTGGTCAGGATGCGGTGCAGCCACGCCTTGAGGTTGGTGCCCTCGCGGAACTGGTGGTAGGAGGTGAACGCCTTGGTGACGGTCTCCTGAACCAGGTCCTCTGCGTCGGCGGTGTTACGGGTCAGACGCATCGCGGATGCGTAGAGCTGACTGGTGACCGGCACGACGTCGCGTTCGAACCAGTCCTGGCGCTGCTCTTCCGTCATCGTGATCATTGGACCCCCCTCGCGCTTTCCCCCCAATTACTGTCCGGCAAAGTGGTGACGCACCCCTTCTGACGGCGTATCCGATGCTCGCAGGCACCTCGTAAGGAGGCCGTTAAAAGCTTCACGTGGTCAGGGGGTTGATCTTTGGCTGTGCCAACGGCGGGTGCGACACGCCCTACAGCCGGACAAGTCTCAGTATCGTAACATCGTTCTCCCGATTCGGTAGGAGATGTGTCTATCATCACATAACCCCAGGTAGCAGCCCATTTTGGGTGGGGGTAAACGTCGACCGCCACAGCCCGGGCACCCGCCGCCGGACGGCCGAGGCCGACCGGCGGGACGAGACCCCCGCCCCGAGAAACTCCGACACCCATCTCCACGTCTCCCCGCTTCCCGCACGTTGGGGACTTAATCTCTCCCTAAGAGACGGATCGGCACACCCCCAGGTTCACCCGAACGCCCCGTCTCGGCTCGCGGGCCCACCGCCGATCACGGCGCCGGACGGGAGGTCAGGCGGCCCTCGCCGGGTCGACCTCGAAGAACGTCGCCAGGTCGTCGAGGATGGAGTGCGCTCCCTGGATGCCGACGGCGCTCATCCAGGTGGTGTCGCCGACGTCGTGCTTGACGCCCTTGAGCCTGCCCCAGAGCGGGTTGGCCTCGAACTTCTCCTTCACCGGCTTCACCGCCGGGTCCTCGTAGGCCGCGACGAAGATGTGCTCGGCGTCGAGCTGGGAGATGTTCTCCTGGCTGATCGGAACCATGATGGTGTCGGTCACGGTCGGCTGGTCCTCGGGACGCGGGAAGCCGACGTCCTTGAGCACCAGTCCCGAGTAGGAGTTCTCCACGTACAGGCGGACGGTCGGCTCGCCCGCGAAGCGGACGATGGAGACGGTGGGCAGCTCGCCTTCCTTGGCCTTGATGGACTCGCCGATCTTGGCGGCGCGGTCCCGATACTCGGTGAGCCTGCGCTCGGCGAGATCCTCCTTGCCCAGGGCCTCGCCCACGAGCTTGAGGTTCTCCTGCCAGATCGCCCCCGTGGTCTCGCTGAAGACCGTCGGCGCGATCTGCGCCAGCTTGTCGTACAGCGCCTCGTGGCGGACCTTGGCGGAGATGATCAGGTCGGGCTTGAGCGCGACGATCCGCTCCAGGCTCGGCTGCTCCAGGGTCCCGACCGACGTGGCCTCCTTTGCGTGACCGAGGACCGGAGCGAGATATCCCGGCAGCTTGTCGTCGATGCCCCGGTAGCTGGTGAACCCCACGACGTCGGTCTCCAGGGTCAGCACCGCGTCGACGAAGCTCTGGTCGAGGGCGACGACCCGCTTGGGCTGGGCCGGGATCTCGGTCTCCCCCATGACGTGTTTCACCGTCCGGGGGTAGGCCGCCGCGTCGCTCGCCCCGGGAGTCGCGGACGCGCCCGCGCCTCCCGAGGTCTCCCCCGCACTTCCCGAGGTGGTCGAACCACAGGCGGCGAGACCGCCGGACAGCACCACTCCCGCCACTCCGAGGGCCAGGACGCGCAACGCTCTCATCTTCATCGGTTCCTTCTTCAAATTAAGGTCAGCCTTATTTAGCTTAGCCATACCTAAACTGGCATACTCGTACCGGCTCGGGCAAGAAAGGGGAGGTCAGGTGATCAACGCGGTGGCCGTCGCACGACCCGCCCCCCTCGCGGGTCCGGGTAAAACCCGTCGGCGCCGCCTGCTCGTCCTCGCCGCATCGCTCGCCGTCCTCGCGGCGGCGGTCGTGCTGAGCCTCGCCGTCGGCGCCAAACCGGTGCCTCCCGCCGACGTCTGGCACGCGCTCACCGGCCCCACCGGCACCGAGAACGACATCGTCGTGCGGTCGCTGCGGATCCCCAGGACCGCCATCGGCGTCATGGCCGGGATCGCCCTCGGTGTCGCGGGCGCCCTCATGCAGGGCCACACCCGCAACCCGCTCGCCGATCCCGGGCTGCTCGGTGTCACCCAGGGTGCCGCGTTCGCGATGGTCCTCAGCATCATCACGCTGGGCGTCACCAGCCCGTACGGCTACATCTGGTTCGGTCTCGCCGGAGCCCTCGTCGCCAGCGCGGGGGTCTTCACCCTCGGCATGGCCGGCGGCAGGGGCGGCCCCACCCCGGTGACCCTCGCCCTCGCGGGCACCGCGGTCAGCGCGTTCCTGTACGGACTCACCTCGGCACTCGTCCTCCTGGACGAGCAGGCCATGGACGTCTTCCGCTTCTGGCAGGCGGGCTCCATAGCGGCCAGGGGGGCGGACGTGGCCTGGCAGGTGCTCCCGTTCGTCGCCGCCGGCCTGCTCCTCGCCCTCTTCAACGCGCCCGGCCTCAACGCCCTCTCCCTGGGCGAGGACGTCGCCCGCGCGCTCGGGCAGAACATCACCCTCACCCGTGCCGTCGGCATCGCCGCCATCACCCTGCTCAGCGGCGCCTCCGTGGCGGCCTGCGGCTCGCTCGCCTTCATCGGCCTGATCGTGCCGCACCTCACCCGGCCGCTCTCCGGCCCCGACCACCGCTGGCTGCTGCCGTACTCGGGCCTGGCGGGCGCCGCCGCCCTGCTCCTCGCCGACGTGATCGGCCGCGTGGTGGCCTTCCCCGGTGAGCTGGAGGTGGGCGTGGTCCTCGCCCTCGCCGGGGCGCCGTTCTTCATCGTCCTGGTGCGACGCAGGAAGCCGGTGCGGCTGTGACCGCCCCCACCGTGCTCTCCCCTCGACCCTCCCGACGACGCGCCCTGCGCGTCGGACCCGCCTCCTGGCCGCTCCGGCCGCGCTCCACCGTCGCGGCGCTCGTCCTGCTGGCGATGACGGCGCTGTTCATGGCGCTCAGCATGCGGCTCGGCGACATCCCGATGAGCGTTCTCGACGTCCTTCGCGCGATCACCGGCGACGGCCCGGACCATTTCGTGATCATGGAGCTCAGGCTCCCCCGCGCGCTCACCGGCGCCCTCGTCGGCGCGGCGCTCGCCCTCGCCGGGGCGATCACCCAGGCCGTCGCCCGCAACCCGCTGGCCAGCCCCGACATCCTGGGCGTCACCACCGGCGCGAGCGTGACCGTGGTCGCGGTCATCGTGGCGGCGGGAAACACCTGGGGCGGCACCAGCGGCGCCCTCGCCGAGGTGGGCATCCCCCTCGTCGCCCTGCTGGGCGGGCTGGCCGGAGCGCTGGCCGTCTACGCGCTGGCCTGGCGCGACGGCCTGGACGGCTACCGCCTCGTCCTGATCGGCATCGGGGTCTCGGCGATCTGCACCAACCTCAAGTACTGGCTGCTCACCGTCGGCGACGTCAACGACAGCAGCCGGGCCATGGTCTGGATCAGCGGCTCGCTGCACGGCCGGGGATGGGAGCACGTGGTGCCGGTCGCGCTCGCGCTCGCCCTCCTCGTCCCGGCGACACTGCTCGGCACCCGCTCACTCGGCGCGCTGCGCTTCGGCGACGACACCGTGACCGGCCTGGGCGTACGGATGAACCTCGCGAGGGGTGTGATGATCCTCGCGGCCGTGCTGCTCGCGGCGACGGCGACCGCCTCGGCCGGGCCGATCGCGTTCGTCGCCCTCGCCGCCCCGCAGATCGCACTGCGCCTGGCGGGAGTGGCACAGCCCCCGCTCGTCGTCTCCGCCCTCATGGGCGCGGTCCTCACCACCGGCGCCGACCTGGTCGCCAGGACCGCGTTCACCCCCGTCGAACTTCCGGTGGGCGTGGTCACCGCGGTCCTCGGCGCCCCCTACCTGATCTATCTCCTCGTCCGTGTGCGCAGAAAGGCCCGCCAGTGAGACTGCAAGCCCTCGACGTCAGGCTGGGGTACGGGGACCGCGTCGTCGTCGACGGTCTCGACCTCGGGATCGAGGCCGGGACGGTGACCACGATCATCGGGCCGAACGGATGCGGCAAGTCCACGCTGCTGCGCGCCATGGGACGACTGCTCAGGCCGTCGGGCGGTGAGGTGCTGCTCGACGGCAAGCGCATCGACAAGATGCCCTCCAGGGAGGTCGCGAGGATCCTGGGCGTGCTGCCGCAGGCTCCCTCGGCTCCCGAGGGACTGACCGTCGCCGACCTGGTCGCGAGGGGACGGCACCCGCACCAGACCTGGTACCGCCAGTGGTCCTCCGACGACGAGTCCGCGGTCGGCGAAGCCCTCGCCATGACCGGACTGCTCGATCTGGGCGAGCGCCCGCTGGACGAGCTGTCCGGCGGGCAGCGGCAGCGGGCGTGGATCTCCATGGCCCTCGCCCAGGGCACCGACCTGCTGCTGCTCGACGAGCCGACGACCTTCCTCGACCTGGCCCACCAGATCGAGGTACTGGAGCTGGTACGAAGGCTCCACGGGGAGCTGGGCCGCACCGTGGTGATGGTCCTGCACGACCTGAACCTCGCCGCCCGCTACGCCGACCGCCTGGTCGCCATGCGGGAGGGCAGGGTCGTCGCCGCGGGCCCTCCGGCCGAGGTGCTCACCGAGACCCTGCTGGCGGAGGTCTTCGAGCTGGACGCCAAGGTCATCGAGGACCCGGTGACCGGCACCCCGCTCGTCGTCCCCATCGGCACCCTGCCGCAGCGCCCTCCGCGCTGACCCCTCCCCTCACTCTCCGAGGAGCGTGTCCACGAAGACCTCGGGGTCGAACGGGGCCAGGTCGTCGGGTCCCTCGCCGAGGCCGACCAGCTTGACCGGGACCCCCAGCTCGCGCTGGACGGAGATGATGATGCCGCCCTTGGCGGTGCCGTCGAGCTTGGTCAGGGCGATGCCGGTGATGTTGACGACCTCGGCGAACACCTGCGCCTGACGCATGCCGTTCTGCCCCGTGGTGGCGTCGAGGACGAGCAGGACCTCGTCGACCGTGGCCTTCTTCTCGATGACGCGCTTGACCTTGCCGAGCTCGTCCATCAGGCCGGTCTTGGTGTGCAGCCGCCCCGCGGTGTCGACGATCACCACGTCGGCCTTCTCCGCGATGCCCTCGGCGACGGCGTCGAAGGCCACGGAGGCGGGGTCGCCGCCCTCGGGTCCGCGCACGACCGCGGCTCCGACACGATTTCCCCAGGTCTGCAGCTGGTCGGCGGCGGCGGCGCGGAAGGTGTCGGCGGCGCCCAGCACGACCTTGCCTCCGTCGCCGATGAGGACACGCGCCAGCTTGCCGGTGGTGGTGGTCTTGCCGGTGCCGTTCACGCCGACCACGAGGACCACCGCGGGACGCTCGCCGTGCGGCGTGACGTGCAGCGTGCGGTCCATGTCGGCGCCGATCTGGACGAGCAACTGCTCCCTGAGCAGAGCCCGCGCCTCCTGCGGCGTCCGGCTGCCCAGCACCTTCACCCGGGTGCGCAACTCGTCGACCATCGCCCGGGTCGGCGCCACGCCGACGTCGGCGGTGATCAGGGTCTCCTCGATCTCGTCCCAGGTGTCGTCGTCGAGACGGTCGCGGGAGAGCAGCTCGAGGAGCCCCTTGCCCAGCGTGCTCTGTGACCTGGCCAGCCGGGCGCGGAGCCGTGCCATCCGTCCTGCCGACGGCGGCGGAATCTCGATCACCGGCGCGACGACGGTGACCTCCGGCTCGACCGGCCTGGCGGGCGGCGGCACGGTGGTCGTCGTCGCGTCGTCGTCCACGACCGAGCCCCGGCCGGGGGCCTTCGTCTCCTCGGGGATCGACGGCGCCTCCGGCGGCCGGACCGGCGGCGGCGCGGTCCTACCCCCTGACCTGAACAGCAGGAGCATGCCGCCCGCCGCCAGCAGGGCGATGACGACGATGATCGCGATTATGCCGAGATAGGCTTCCACAAGACCACAGTTTTCCAGACGCCCCGGGATGCTCCGACACCCCGGTGCTCAGGACCGGGCTCACGCTCCTGGCCGACGCCCGGGACCGGCTCACGCTCCCCGACCGGTCGGCGGGCCTTTTCTCCCGGGTTTCCCTCGGTTTCCGCGAACGCCACCGGTTTCCTCGACAGCACCCTCAGACGGACTCGTGTTCCCTCAGGCGCTGGCTGATGACCTGGGTGACGCCGTCCCCGCGCATCGACACCCCGTACAGCGCGTCGGCGATCTCCATGGTGCGCTTCTGGTGGGTGATGATGATGATCTGCGAGGTCTGCCTGAGCTCCTCGAAGAGGGTGAGCAGGCGCTGGGTGTTGGTGTCGTCCAGCGCGGCCTCGACCTCGTCCATCACGTAGAACGGCGAGGGACGCGCCTTGAAGATGGACACGAGGAACGCCACCGCCGTCAGCGACCGCTCACCGCCCGACAGCAGCGAGAGCCGCTTCACCTTCTTACCCGGCGGCCTCGCCTCGACCTCGACGCCGGTGGTGAGCATGTTCTCCGGATCGGTGAGCAGCAGCCTGCCCTCACCGCCGGGGAACACCCGCGTGAAGATCGTCTCGAACTCGCGGGCCACGTCCGCGAAGGCGGCGCCGAAGACCTGCTCGACCCGGTCGTCGACCTCCTTGACCACGAGCAACAGGTCACGGCGGGTCTTCTTGAGATCCTCCAGCTGCGAGGTGAGGAACGAGTGCCGCTCCTCAAGCGCCGCGAACTCCTCAAGCGCGAGCGGGTTGACCTTGCCGAGCTGGGACATCTGGCGGTCGGCCGCCCTGGCCCGTTTGAGCTGCTCGTCGCGGTCGTAGGGAACGGGGTCGCCGTCGGCCGTCGGAACCGGCTCGCCGGGGCCGTACTCGGCGATGAGGGTGTCGGCCTCGACGCCGTACTCCTCCACCGCCCGCCCCTCCAGCTGCTCCAGGCGGAGCCGCTGCTCGGTGCGGGCCACCTCGCTGCCGTGCGCCCGGTTGACCAGCTTGTCCAGCTCACCGGAGAGCTCCCTGACCCGGATCCTCACGGCCTTGAGCGAGGCGTCGATCTGCCCGCGTGCGAGCTCCGCCTCGTCGCGCTCGCCCGCGGCGGCCTCCAGCGAGGTCTCCAGCGCGCGCAGCGCCAGCTCGGCGCCCCGGACGACCGCCTGGGCCGTCCTGGCCTGCCTGCGCCGCCACTCGCGGCGCTCGGCCGCTCTGGAACGCTCCTCGCGCTCACGCTCGGCGGCGCGCGTCAGCTCGTCGGCCCTGCCCTCGATGCCCCTGACCCGCTCCTCCGCCGTCCGTACGGCGAGGCGGAGCTCCATCTCGTCCTGCCTCGCCGTCGCGCAGATCTCGGCGAGCTCGTCGCGAAGGTCGGTGCTGGGCTCGGTCTCCAGTTCCTTGGCGCCGTCGGCCGCGGCGAGCCGCTCCTCCAGCTCCGCGAGACCCGCCGCGTCGCGGTCGCGCGCCTCCTCGGCGGCCCGTACGCCCCCGGCCAGACGTTCGCACTCGTCGCGGGCCGCCTTGGCGGCGGCGCCCAGCTGGGCGAGCCGCCTCGCCACCGCGGCGACCTTCTGGTCCGCCTCGCGCTGCCTCGCCCTCACCCGGTCCAGCGCGGCCTGCGCCGCGTTCACCCCCGCCTGCGCGTTCTGCACGCCCGTCTGCGCTTCGGCGACCCGCGCCTGTGCGGCCTCGACCGCGAGCTGCGCCTCCGCCTCGGCCTCCGCGGTCTCCTCCAGCTCCGTTCCCGCCAGCTCGGCGGCGACCCTGGCCTCGGCGAGGTCCGCGGCGGCCTCGTCGAGGGCGGCCCGCATCTGGAACGCGGAGGTGCCGCCCCCGGAGCCTCCGCGGGCGGTGTGGGATCCCAGGAGGTCACCGGAGCGGGTGACGGCCCGCAGCTCGGGACACTGCTCGACCGCCTTGCTCGCGGTCGCGAGGTCGTCCACGACCAGAACGCCCGCGAGCAGGTGGGCGGCGGCGGCCCGCAGCTCGGGGGAGACCGTGACCAGGTCGATCGCCCACTCGGCTCCGGTCACCGGCACCGGCGAGCCCGCCGGGGTCTTCCCCGCCCCGCCGGAGGCGATGACGAGGGTGGCGTGGCCTCCTTCGTGGCCCCTGAGGAACTCGATGGCGTCGGCGGCGCTCCGCAGCGAATCGACGGCGACGGCCTCGGCCGCGGCCCCGAGCACGGCGGCGACGGCCACCTCCGCGCCCGGGCGCACGGACAGCATGGTCGCCACCGGGCCGAGCACCCCGGCCAGGTCGGCGGCGAGCAGCGCGGCACCGCCGTCGGCACCACCGGCCAGGCCCATCTCCAGCGCCTCGAACCTCGCTCCGAGGGCCGCCACCTCGCGCTGCGCCCGCTGGTCGGCCTCGCGTGCGGCGGTGAGGGCGGCCCTGGCGGCGCCGAGCGCTGAGTTGGGGCCCGCGACGGCCGCCTTCGCCTCCTCGACGCCGGCCCTGGCCGACTCGACGGACTCCCTCGCCTGCTCGACCGTCTCCAGGGCGATCTCCAGCTCCTCGGCGAGAGCGGGGTCGGCGGACGGCTCGGCGCGCTCCTGGCCTTCGTGTTCCGCCTGGGCCTCCTCGGCGCGCTGCTCGGCCTCCCGCAGCGAGTTTCTCAGCCTGCCGATCTCCTCCTCCGCGGCCCCCGCCCGACTGCGCGCGGCCCCGACCTGCCCCCTGAGCCTGGCCAGGCCCTCGCGCCGGTCGGCGGCGGCCCTCGCCTCGGCGGCGAGTCGCCGCTCCTCGGCGGCGAGCGCGGCCTCGGTCTCGGCACGCCTGGCCACCGCCTCGGCGAGCGACTCCCGCTCCCCTTCGAGCAACTCGGCCAGGACCCGCTCCTGTTCGCGGACCTCCTCGGCCTCGCGCTCGAAGTCCTCGGGGTCGCGCCCGCGCCGCTCCACGGCGGTCTCGGTGGCGTGCCGGTGCCTCTCGGCGGCGAGCCCCGCCAGGCCCCTGAGGCGCTCGCGCAGGGAGGAGAGCCGGAAGAACGTCTCCTGGGCCGCGGCGAGGCGCGGCTGGGCCTCGGCCTCGGCGGACTCCAGCTCCGACTCGGCGACCTGGCCCTGCTCCAGCTCCGTCTCCACCTCGGCGCGGCGGGTGCGGACGGCCTCCTCGTCGGCCATCTCCCGTTCCAGGGTGGTCCGCAGGGTGAGCACGTCGTCGGCGAGCAGCCGGAGCCTGGCGTCACGCAGGTCGGCCTGGATGACGGCGGCCTTACGGGCGATCTCGGCCTGGCGGCCCAGCGGTTTGAGCTGGCGGCGCAGCTCGGTGGTGAGGTCCTGGACCCGGGTCATGTTGGCCTGCATCGCGTCGAGCTTCCGCAGCGCCTTCTCCTTGCGCTTGCGGTGCTTCAGGACACCCGCTGCCTCCTCGATGAACGCCCTGCGCTCCTCGGGTCCCGCGTGCAACACCTGGTCGAGCTGGCCCTGCCCGACGATGACGTGCATCTCGCGGCCGATGCCGGAGTCGGACAGCAGCTCCTGGATGTCGAGCAGGCGGCAGGTGTCACCGTTGATCGCGTACTCGCTCTGGCCCGCACGGAACATCAGGCGGCTGATCGTCACCTCGGTGTAGTCGATCGGGAGCATGCCGTCGGTGTTGTCGATGGTCAGCGTGACCTCGGCGCGTCCCAGCGGGGCCCGCGAGGAGGTGCCGGCGAAGATGACGTCCTCCATCTTGCCGCCGCGCAGCGACTTGGCGCTGTGCTCGCCCATGACCCAGGCCAGGGCGTCGACCACATTGGACTTGCCGGATCCGTTGGGACCCACGACGGCGGTGATGCCCGGCTCGAACCGGAGCGTGGTGGCCGAGGCGAAGGACTTGAACCCGCGCAGGGTAAGGGTCTTGAGATACAACGAACCCCCCCATTCATGGCGCGGCCGCGCCGACCGGCGTGTCACGCGCCGCGTCCCGGGCACCGGTGAACGCGTCTGCCCCTGTCAGCCCACTGTCAGCCCACTGCTGCGGTCACGCGGGAAGACTACCGTTCTTCACCCGCGCCCGCCTGCGCACCGCCTATCGTGCCCTGCATGGACGCGGAACGCGGCGGGGACGAGGCTCCATCACACCCATCGGGCGACAGGGGACATCTCAGGCGACGCGCCTTCCTCGTGGGCGGGCTGACCGCCCTCGGCCTCGGTGGCGCCGCCCTGGCGGCCGGCCCCGACGGCATCCGGGGCGCGTACGCCCAGATCGTCTGCGGTGCGGTCCCCGAGCCCCCGGTGACCTCTCCTGGAACGCTCCAACGCAGCCGGGTCGACCGGCGGCGGGTGATCATCGGGCTGCCGCCAGGGGCGGGGGACGGGCTCCCCGCGGTGATCATGCTTCACGGGGCCGCGGGTGACGCGCGCACGCCGTTCGACGTGTACGCGATCGACCGTTACCTGGCCGCGGGAGGCGGGCGCTTCGCGGTGGTCTCCATCGACGACTGGCCCTCCGCCGACATCCCCGGCACGCTGCTGCCGTACCTGAACACGAACGGGATGGACACCACGAAGATCGGGTTGATGGGGTGGTCGTCGGGCGGCGCCGGGGCGCTGAGGCTCGCCGCGGAGCTCGGCCCTGAGCAGGTGGCCGCGGTGGTCGCGGCGTCGCCGACGGTGAGCGCGGCGCAGGCGCCACTGCGCGAGCTCGTGGACATCCCGGTCTGGCTGGGCTGCGGTGAGCGCGACGCGTGGGCCCGGCAGACCCAGACCATGCTGAAGGGCCTGAAGGCACTGGGCGCCACCGCCGAAGGCGGCATCACAGAAGGGTGCCAGGACACGGCCTACCGCCGCAGGGTGTTACCCGAGCAGCTGGCCTTCCTGGCACGACATGTACAGCGCACGTAACGGATGTGACGTGCGTATCGCTATGACAAGGGACGCCCCGACGAGGCGTCCCTGTACAGTGTGTTCCGCCCCGGCCCCCGTTAGGTGAGGGCCGGCTCGCGATCCTGCAGACGGTTGAACTCCTCATCGCGGGTGTTGGCCGCGAGTTCGTCGTTCTGGGCCTGGAGCCGGGTGAGCTCTCCCTCCAGATCACGGATGCGCTGCTGAAGGCGGCGCATTTCCGAGACCATACGAGGGTCGGGACCGCCGACGTGGCCGAGTAGAGCCTTCGCCATAGTAAAGGGTCCTCCACGCTGAGTGACCAGACTGGTTCGCGCACTTCTTTGCCGCGGGAGGGGTGCGCGTGGTTCTTTATCAAGAGTCGCACCGGTGAGGGAGACGGTCAAGCTGAACGCTCCAGGTGGATGCACCAGTAGGCACTCTCGACAGTCAACTATACCTCATTTTGGGCGGTTTGGGGAAGCGGTCAGCGCTCGACAAAACCTTCGACACCCCCCTTGGTCTCACTCCAGCGTTCGACGACTCCGGCGACGTGACCGGGAGTCTCACCGCCCCTGAGGAGCTCAAGCAGCCTGGCACACGATTTCTCCGGACCCTGCGCGACCACCTCGACCCGGCCGTCCTCGGTGTTGCGCGCCCAGCCGACCAGACCGAGTTCGAGCGCCCTCGCACGCGTCCACCAGCGAAAACCCACCCCCTGCACCCGGCCCCTCACCCAGGCGGTGAGCC
The DNA here is from genome assembly GCF_044459525.1 of Streptosporangium sp. NPDC050284. Taxonomy (NCBI): domain Bacteria; kingdom Bacillati; phylum Actinomycetota; class Actinomycetes; order Streptosporangiales; family Streptosporangiaceae; genus Streptosporangium; species Streptosporangium sp. NPDC050284. The sequence goes on along the minus strand of NZ_JBITIZ010000008.1, from coordinate 259,951 downwards.
GTACCTCCGTCATGCCGCGACCTTCCCGGGCCTGGGCTGGCAGCGGGGGCAACTGTAGGAGGAACGGTTCATGAACGATTCGCGGACGATCGGGGAACCGCACCGGGAGCAGGGTTCGTCGCGCCGACCGTAAACCGCGAGGGAACGGTCGAAATAACCGCTCTCCCCATTGACATTCACGTAAAGACTGTCGAAGGATGTGCCGCCCTCCGACAGGGCCGCGGACATCACCCCCCGGGCGGCGGCCAGCAACTCGGCCACCTTCGGTCCGGTCAGCGTCGCGGTGGGACGGGCGCCGTGCAGTCTGGCCCGCCAGAGGGCCTCGTCGGCGTAGATGTTGCCGACACCGCTGATCAGCGACTGGTCCAGGAGCGCCCGCTTGACCTCGGTCTGCCTGGCGCGCAGCCGGTGGGCGAACCCGTCGTCGTCGAAGTGCCTCTCGAACGGGTCGGCCGCGATGTGCGCGATCGGCTCGGGCACCGCACGGCCGCCGGCCTGGGTCATACCGGTCACCAGCACGTGGCCGAAGGTCCGCTGATCGACGAAACGCAACTCGGGACCGCCGTCGGCGAAGCCGATCCGGACGCGCAGATGCTTCTCCGGCGCCGAGTCCGGCTCCACGACGAGCAACTGACCGCTCATCCCGAGGTGGGCGAGGATCGCGTCCGAGCCCCCCAGGGGGAGCCACAGGTATTTGCCCCTGCGCTCGGCGGGACCGATCGTGCGGCCCTCCATCCGGGCGGAGAACTCCGCGGCGCCGGGGACGTGCCGCCGGATCGCCCTCGGGTGGAGCACCTCGGCGCGGGCGACGACCCGGCCGGAGACCCACCGCTCCAGGCCTCGGCGTACCACCTCGACCTCGGGCAGCTCGGGCATGCGTCCCTCCTCTGGCGACGGATCAGCCGACGGATCAGCTGGCCTCGCGCCGCTCGCGGTCCTCGCGGATGCGGTTCCAGGCGGCCTCTGCGGCCTGCTGCTCGGCTTCCTTCTTCGAGCGCCCCGCCCCCGAACCGTAGGCCTCGCCACCGACGCGGACGACCGCGGTGAAGGACTTGGCGTGATCGGGACCGCTCTCCTCAACATGGTATTCGGGCACGCCGAGCGACTCGGACGCGGTGAGCTCCTGCAGGGAGGTCTTCCAGTCGAGCCCGGCGCCGAGCGAGGCGGAGCGGGTGATGAGGGGGTCGAAGAGCAGGTGGACGACGCGGAACGCCTCGTCCAGGCCCCTGTTCACATAGACCGCGCCGATGAGCGCCTCAAGGGTGTCGGCGAGGATCGAGGACTTGTCACGCCCTCCCGTACCCTCCTCGCCCCGGCCGAGCCGCAGGAAGCGGCCCAGACCCAGGGTGCGGGCCACGTCGGCGAGGGCGCGCATGTTGACCACCGCGGCCCTGAGCTTGGCGAGCTGCCCCTCGGGCAGGTCAGGGTGGTTGCGGTAGAGGGTGTCGGTGACGACGAGGCCCAGCACCGAGTCGCCGAGGAACTCCAGGCGCTCGTTGGTCGGCAGGCCGCCGTTCTCGTACGCGTAGGAGCGGTGCGTCAGCGCCCGCTCCAGGATCGCGATGTCGAGGCGCACCAGAAGGATGCGCTCCAGCTCTTCCTTGACGAACTCCACGGCGACAGGCTTGACGCTTGTACCCACGACTTCTCCTCGCACGTTCTCTCAGCGAATGCGCGATGGCGAAGGTAGGGAAAGGAAGATGCCCGAAGATGTGGTGGGCGCCGGGAGGGCACGCGTTCTACCGCGAACCCCGGCGTCCACCACAGCCGCGGGCGGACCGCCATCGCAGAGGGCGCAGACGTTGACGCCGACCGGGACCCGTGGAGGGCCCGGTCGGCATCCGTCGGTCAGAATGCGATCAGGCGGAGGGCTCGATCACCTGACGGCGGTTGTAAGTGCCGCAGGTCGGACACGCCACGTGCGGACGCTTCGGCGAGCGGCACTGGGGGCAGCTCACGAGCGAAACCGCGGCGGCCTTCCACTGCGACCTGCGGGAGCGAGTATTGCTCCGCGACATCTTGCGCTTGGGGACAGCCACGTCAGCTCTCCTGATCGTTGTTATGTTCCGGAACCAGACCTTGCAGCTTCGCCCAGCGGGCGTCGATCACCTCGTGGCCGTGGTCAGGCTCGGCATCGGCCAGCCTGACACCGCACTCCACGCAGAGCCCGGCGCAGTCTTCACTGCAGACCGGGCTCAACGGCAGTGTGAGCACCACCGCGTCGCGAAACACGGGTTCGAGGTCGAGAAGCTCACCGTCGAGAAGCGAGTCACTCTCGGCAGCATCCTCTGCCGAGTAGAAGAACAGCTCCTGGAAGTCCACCTCGCTGCGCGAGATGACCGGCTCCAGGCAGCGTGCGCACTCCCCCCGCAGCGGGGCTTGCGCAGTGCCCGTGACGAGCACACCCTCCATGACCGCCTCAAGCCGGATGTCCAGCTCGACGTCGGCGTCCTTGGGGACGCCGATCATGTCGACGCCGATGTCCGCCGGTGCCGGGAGCGCGAGATTCATCCGGCGCATCGACCCTGGTCGCCGCCCAAGATCATGGGTGGAGATCACCCATGGGGCGCGGGGGTCAAGGTGCTGAGTCATTTCGCTCTCGTTAGGCATGGCGCATCATCGCCGTCGTGCAAGGCCGAAACAAGAGAATAGCAGGGCCTAGCCCCTGAGCCGTTCGACCAGGAGTTCCTGTACAAGATCAGGAACCAGCCCGGCCACGTCCCCACCGTACTTGACGATCTCCTTGATGCGGCTGGACGACAGGAAGGAGACCTCGGGCCCGGTGGCCATGAACAGGGTCTCCACCCCGGACATCCGGTAGTTGAGCTGCGCCATCTGGAGCTCGTAGTCGAAGTCGCTCACCGCGCGCAGCCCCTTCACGATGGCGGGGATCTCCTGCTGCCTGCAGTAGTCGACCAGGAGGCCGTGGAATTTGTCCACGCGGACGTTCCCGTACTCCTTGGTGACCGTCTGGAGGGTCTGGATGCGTTCCTCCACCGTGAAGAGGCTCTTCTTCTCGATGTTGATCAGTACGGCCACGACAACCTCGTCGTACTGCCGGGAAGCCCGGCCGATGATGTCCAGATGACCGTTCGTGACGGGATCGAAGGATCCCGGACAGACAACGCGACGCAAGGTGGACCCCCTGCTCTAAGGATTCCCGGCGGCGCGACCGTACCAAACGGACGCTTCGCCGTAACGACGGACCCTCTCCTCTTCGTACCCCGCGGGCCAGACCAGACCCTTCCCCCTGCTCTCCCGCTCCACCGCGACCAGCGCGTCCTCGGCCAGCCAGCCCCGGTCGCGCAGCGACACGAGCATCGCGTCCACCTCCTCGGCGACCAGCGCGTACGGCGGGTCGGCGAAGACGAGGTCGTAAGGTCTCCCGGCGCCCTCTGCGTCTCCGGCGTCTCCGGCGTCTCCTGTGCCCCCCGGGCCCCTCGCCAGCAGGCGCTCCACCCTGTCGGCGGCGACCTCGGCTCCCGGCAGTCCCAGCGAGGCGATGTTCTGCCTGATCGTCCGGATCGCCTTCGCGTCCGAGTCCACGAGGAGCGCGTGATCCGCTCCCCTGGAGAGCGCCTCAAGCCCGAGCGCCCCCGAGCCCGCGTAGAGGTCGAGCACCCGGCACCCCTCCAGCGGGCCGATCAGCGACCCCACGGTGGAGAAGATCCCCTCCCTCGCCCGGTCACTGGTGGGGCGGGTCCCCCGCCCCGGTGGCACGGCCAGCCGCCGTCCTCCTGCGCTTCCCGCGATGACTCGGCTCACCCGGCCATCCTCTCAGTGCCGTTCCCGCCGTCGTCCACGCCGCGGGCCCAGGGGCGTCGTACGCACCCCGGCGTGTCGCGACGCATCACATAACCGCAGGTCAAAAGGGTCCTGATAGGTGATCTAGGTCAAGAGTGGGCAAGGAGTGGCGACGAAAGCGTAAGGGTCGTTCCGTCCGGTGCCGGTCCCTTGCATGATGATTCCTGCGGCCTCCAAGTGACCCAGGGGGAGGCCGACCGGCGTGATCGTGAGCCCTTCCGCACGCCGGTGCTCTCGGCACCTGACCCGGGAGTGGGCCCAAGCGGGGACGGCATTCGGGGGGAGGCCGTCCCCGCAGTTGGGCACAGGGGCCGGTGCACGCCCCCGGCTTCGAGAAGAACCCGCGGACACCTCGCCACCCGCCCCATCAGGTCTTCTCCAGATATTCCGCGCGCTCGTCCGCGAGGAGCCTGTCGATCTCGGCGCGGAGCACGGAATGACCCGCGAGCTCGGGGTCGGCCTCCAGCATCGCCTCGGCGTCCAGGCGCGCGGCGTGGATGACGTCCTCGTCGCGCAGAAGCCTGAGCATCTTCAGCGACGATCTGCGCCCCGACTGGGCCACACCGAGCACATCACCCTCCCTGCGCTGTTCCAGGTCGACACGGGACAGCTCGAAGCCGTCCAGGGTGGCCGCCACGGCGTCGAGCCGTGCCCTCGCGGGCGTGCCCCCCGGAGAGTCGGTCACCAGCAGGCACAGACCGGGCAGCCCACCGCGCCCGACCCGGCCGCGGAGCTGGTGGAGCTGGGAGACGCCGAAGCGGTCGGCGTCCATGATGACCATGACCGAGGAGTTGGGGACGTCGACGCCGACCTCGATGACCGTGGTCGCCACCAGCACGTCGATCTCCCCCCTGCCGAAGGCCCTCATCACCGCCTCCTTCTCCTCGGGCGGCAGCTTGCCGTGGAGCACCTCCGTACGCAGCCCGTGCAGCGGCCCCCCGGAGAGCGCCTCGGCCACGTCGAGCACCGCCAGCGGCGGTCTGCGCTCGTCGTCGGCCTTCGACATGTCGCCCTCGTCTCCCTCCAGGTCGCCGATGCGCGGGCACACGACGTAGGCCTGGCGGCCCAGCTCGATCTCCTCGCGCAGCCGCGTCCAGGCCCGGTCGAGGAAGTGCGGCTTCTCGGCGGCGGGGACCACGTGCGTGGTGATCGGGGCACGGCCGGAGGGCAGCTGGGAGAGCGTGGAGACCGTGAGGTCGCCGAAGACCGTCATCGCGACGGTGCGCGGGATGGGCGTGGCGGTCATGACGAGCACGTGCGGGCGGCCGCCCCCGGCCTTCTCGCGGAGCGCGTCGCGCTGCTCGACGCCGAACCGGTGCTGTTCGTCGACCACGACCAGGCCGAGGTCGGCGAACTGGACGCGCTCCTGCAGGACCGCGTGGGTGCCGACGACGATGCCCGCCGCGCCGGAGGCCGCGTCGAGCATGGCCGAGCGGCGGGCCGCGGCGCCCAGCGAGCCGGTCAGCAGGGCGACCGCGGTGCCGCCGAACATGCCGCCGGTGGCCAGGTCTCCGAGCATGGCCGAGATCGACCGGTGATGCTGCTGCGCGAGCACTTCGGTGGGTGCCAGCAGCACGGCCTGCCCTCCGGCGTCGACCACCTGGAGCATCGCGCGCAGCGCGACGATGGTCTTGCCCGCGCCGACCTCGCCCTGGAGCAGCCGGTGCATGGGGTGGGGCAGCGCCAGGTCGGCCGCGATCTCCTCGCCCACGTCGCGCTGCCCCTCGGTGAGTTCGAACGGCAGCCGCCCGTCGAAGTCGGCGAGCAGCCCTCCCGAGATCGCGGGCCGGGGCGTGGCGGGCCAGGAGGCCGCGGCCATCCGGCGCTGCAGCAGCACCGCCTGGAGCAGGAACGCCTCGTCGAACCTGAGCCGTTTGCGCGCCCTGGCCACGTCGGCGTGGTCACGGGGGCGATGGATCGCGAGCAGCGCCTCCGACAGGCCTGGGAGCCTGTGCCGGGCGCGCAGCTCCGCGGGGAGCGAGTCGTCGAGCTCGCCCATCGTGTCGAGGACGACGCCCAGTGCCCTGCGGATCGCCCAGGGCGTCACGTCCTTGCCCGCCGGGTAGATCGGCACGAGCGCGGCGGCGAAGTCCTCCGCACCCGCCTCGCTCTCCTCGATCATCTCGAACTCGGGGTGGGAGAGCTGCCACTTGCGCTTCTCGCCCTGGCCGAAGGCGCCGACCTTCCCCGCGAACATGCCGCGCCTGCCCGGCTTCAGCCGCGTCTCCGCGATGTGGGACGTCTTGCCGAAGAACGAGAGATAGATCTTGCTGCCCCGGGCGTCGGCGACCTCGACCTCCAGCCAGGTGCCGCCCTTGTTGCGCATCGGCCTGCGCATGGCCCTGGTGACCTCTCCCACCACGGTGACGTGGTCGTCGACCCGCAGGTCGTCGAGATCGGTCAGCTCGCCCCGCTCGGCGTAGCGCCGCGGGTAGTGCCGCAGCAGGTCGCCGACGGTGCGCAGGTCGAGAACGCTCTCCAGCAGCTTGGCCGTCTTGGGGTCAAGCGCCTTCGCCAGCGGCTCGTCGAAGCTCGTCACCCCCGTTTTCTACCGTGCCGAGGCGACAGAATTCACCCGGCACGACTTACCGGGCCGCTCACTGTGCCGCTCACAGGCCGCTCGGCGCCGTCTCACTCCACGCCGATGAGCAGCGGGTAGCCGCCCTGCCCGCCCTCGTAGCGGACCACCTCGATGTCCGGCCTGGTCTCGGCCAGGTGGTCCGCCACGGCGCCGGCGAGCCCCTCCGGCGCGTCGACGCCCTCCAGGACGGTCACCAGCTCACTGCTCGACGAGACCATACGGCGTACGACCTCCAGCGCGGTCGCCACCAGGTCCGTGCCGATCAGCGCGGCGTCGCCGTCGACCACCCCCAGGACGTCACCGGGCGAGGTCAGGCCCGCGCTCGTCATCACCTCGCGGTCGGCCACCCAGACGTGCCCGTGGCGGGTGTGCGCGGCGGCCTCGGTCATCGCCACCACGTCGTCGTCGAAGCGGCGCAGCGGGTCGTGGACGGCGAGCGCCGACAGGCCCTGTACCGAGGCCCTGGTCGGGAGCACGCCGACCACCAGGCCCTCCTCCCTCGCGATCTCCGCCGCGGCGGCCGCGACCTCGCGCGTCCCGCTGTCGTTGGGCAGGACCACGACCTCGGAGCCCGCCTCGCGGATGGCGGCGAGCACCGTCGCCAGCGGAGGGCTCGATCCGGGCTCGCGCCGGACGACCACGGCCCCCGCCTCCTCGAACACCGCCGCCAGCGCGGGTCCCGCGGCCACCGCGACCACGCCCCTCCCCCGCGCGGCCGGGTGGATCCTGCCCGAGCCGACCAGGTACGTCACCTTGATCCGGTGAGGGCGGCCCAGCCTCGTCGCCGCCTCGATCGCCGCGCCGGCGTCGTTCACATGGACGTGAACGTTCCACAGGCCGTCCCCGCCCACGATCACCAGCGAGTCGCCGAGCGCGTCGAGCTCCCCGCGCAGCGCGGCGACCTCCTCCTCCCCGGCGTCCAGCAGATACATGACCTCGTAGCCGGGCCCGTCCGCGCCCTCCCCCGCCCGCGCCACGGTCTCGGGGACGACCCGGTGGGCCGGAGCCGGGATGTCCACCCGCCCGGTGTAGGAGTCGGTGACGACGGCGGCGAGGCTCTCCAGGATGATCGTCAGACCGGCGCCGCCCGCGTCGACCACCCCGCCACGGGCCAGCACGTCGAGCTGCCCGGTGGTGCGGCCGAGCGCGGAGCGCGCCTCCCCGGCCGCTCTTCTCGCGACCGAGGCGAGGTCCTCCCGCCCGTCGCGCACCACCGTCGCCACGGCCGCCAGGACGCTCAGGATCGTGCCCTCGACCGGTCTGGAGACCGCGGCTCGGGCGAGCTCGGCGGCTCTGACCAGGCCCCGCCCGAGGTCCGCGCCGCGTCCCTCGGCCTCCCTGAGCACCTCGGCGAGGCCGCGCAGCGCCTGGCTGACGATCACTCCTGAGTTTCCCCGGGCGCCGAGCAGCGCCCCCTGCGCGAACGCCCGCCAGGTGGCCTCGGCACCGGCGTCGGCGGGCAGCCCGTCGAGCGCCTCCGCGGCGGAGAGCATGGTCAGGTGCAGGTTGGTGCCGGTGTCGCCGTCGGGTACGGGGAAGACGTTGAGCGCGTCGATCTCCTCACGCGCCCTTCCCAGCGTCTCCGCCGCGAGCCGTGACCACCTGCGCACCGCGGGCGGGTCGAGAACCTGCAGCATTCCTGCCCTCCTGCTCTCCCGCACCTGCTCACGCCCGTCCTGGAACGCGCCTTCTGCCCCTTGGAGAGCGGAAAGCGGCCGATGTTCCAGCTCAAAACCCGCTTCTGCTCGCGCTCGTCCTGTGATGCGCTACGGTTGCCTCCGGAGATTATCCCCGTTCGACCGTTCGCCGCGGTTCGCGTTCGCGTGCAGGGCCGGACATCGGATATCCTCGTGTGGCCAGCCGGTCGTCCCGGCGTGCCCGATGACCGCCGCCAGTGCGGCGGATCGAGCCTCTCGACTGATATAAGGAGCGAACCGTGGCTTCCGTCTGCGACGTTTGCGCTAAGAAGCCGACCTTCGGCAACAACGTCTCCCACTCGCACCGCCGCACCCGCCGCCGCTGGAACCCCAACATCCAGCCCGTGCGCGCAGTGGTGAACGGCACGCCGAAGCGGCTGAACGTGTGCACCTCCTGCATCAAGGCCGGCAAGGTCACCCGCTAGCCAGACCTTCGCGAAGCCCGCCGCCCTCTCGACAGGGCGGCGGGCTTCGTCGTTCCCCGAGGGCTTCCCTCCTGCTGCCGAGGCCCTTCCGGTCGAGGCCGCCCGTTCGGGGAACGCCCCGCCTCGCGAGCCCTCGCGTTCGGCTCGCCACACTTGGCCTTGAGAAGCACTCGATCGTTCGGGAGCGCCCCGCCTCGGAAGCCGCCCTGCTTTTTCGAGGCCGTCCCCGCATGAGAGGGCGTGGGGGTCAGGGGGAGACGCGCAGGCGCCAGGCGTGGTCCACGGGACCGATGCCCGCTCCCAGCGGGAAACCGTGCGCGATCGCGCCGGTGACGTACGCCTTCGCCTTCTCCACGGCGGCCGGGACGTCCTCGCCGAGGGCGAGGTGGGAGGCGATCGCGGAGGCCAGCGTGCAGCCCGTGCCGTGGGTGTGCCGGTTGTCGTGGCGCTCCGCGCCGAAGCGGAACTCCCGGGTGCCGTCGGTCAGCAGGTCGATCGGGGCTCCCGGCAGGTGGCCCCCCTTGATGAGCGCCCACCTCGGCCCGAGCTCCAGGATCGCGTCCGCTGCCCGGCGCAGGTCGGCCTCGTCCTCGACCTTCACCCCGGTGAGCTGCAGGACCTCCCACAGGTTGGGGGTGACCACCGTGGCCGTGGGCAGCAGGCGCGACTTCACCGTCTCCACGGCCTCGGGGGCGAGGAGCGCGTCACCGTGCTTGGAGACCCCGACGGGATCGACCACGACGGGCACGTCCAGCCTCGCCAGCACTTCGGCCACCGTCTCCACGAGTACGGGTGAGGCGAGCATGCCGGTCTTGATCGCCTGTGCCCCGATGTCACCGAGCACCGAGTCGAGCTGGGCACGTACCGCCTCGGGAGGAAGCTCCCAGTAGCCCTGCACGCCCATCGAGTTCTGCGCGGTCACCGCGGCGATCACGCTCATGCCGTGTACGCCGAGAGCCAGCATGGTCTTCAGGTCGGCCTGGATGCCCGCGCCGCCTCCGGAGTCGGAGCCGGCGACGGTCAGCACGCGAGGGGGAGTCAAAACGGTCATGTTTCCCATCCAACCAGTCGCGCCCAACCGGCGTCGTTCACGCGGCGTCGTCCACGCGGCGTCGTCCACGCGGCGTCGCTCCGGCCGCGAAGCGCTCCCCTGGTTTCCCCGTCCCCGGCGCGGGACCTCTCGACGTCCGAGGGCTCCCTGCCCCTGGGGGTTCTCGCCGCCCCAGAGCCCTCCGAGCGCCCCTCTGCCGGTTTACGGAGACAAACGGCCGTCTACGGCCCTGTTGGGGCTGTGTGGGCGATTGAGAGGGCTGCGCCATGAGCGACACCCCGGTCAGGCGATGGAGCACTCTCCCTGGTCGCTCCGGCAACTCGCCGGGATCTCCGCGTCACCGCTCGCGGTGAAGGTGACGACGAATTTCTCACCGGCCCTCAGGCTTTTGCGCGACTCGATCACCAGGTCGCCGTCGACCTGCTCCCAGCCGGCCCCACTCACCGAGGAGACCTCACCGCTGACCGGCACGCTCACCGTCAGGTTCGCGACGTTCTCGTTCGCGGCGACCACGAGTTCGACGGTGTAGGTCCGCGACCTTTCCCGCACCACGCCGGCGCCGACCGTGATCGCGGCGCCTCCCGCGGCCGGGGGCGCGACGAAGGTCGTCTCACTGGGCGCGGGATCGGGTCCGGCGCTGCTCAGGGGCTGCTCGGCGGGGGCGGGGGTCTGTTCGCCGACGACGAGGGGCTCGGGGGCGGAGCCGGGCTCGTCGGTGGGCGACGAGTCGTCGGGCCGGGCGTCGACGTCCAGGGGCGCGCGGGTGGCCTTCGGCGTCGGCGTGGGCCGGGGGGTGGAGGTGGTGCCTCCGTCCCCCCTGCGGGGGGAGGGCCGGTCAGGTGCGGCTGTGGGCCTCGCCTTCCCGTCCTCGGGCTCCGGAGTCTCGTCGCCCGTCTCCGAGGGCTCGTCGTCCGGCGTCGGTTCCTCGGCGGGCTCCTCGGCGAGGCCGGTGTCGTCCGCCTCCGGTAACGGCTGGTTCGACGCCGCGACGCAACCGGCGGGCGGGCAGTCGGCAGGGCTCTCGGAACCGGCCAGGGCCCGGACGCCGACCACGGTCCCGCCGAGCACCACGGCCACCGCGGCGACGATCAGCAGCGCCTTCCTGACCCGCCCGCCGGCCCCCTCTTCGTCCTCGGGCCACGGGTCGAGCGCGGTGGAGGTCACGGACGTCGCGGACGTGTCGGAAGGCTCGGACTCCGAAGTCCATCCCGATCCCAGGAAACCCGTCCGGGTCTCGGTGCTCACCGACTCCTCGGGACGGAGCCGGCGCCCGAGCGGCTCGTCCCTGGGGCCCGGTTCCGGAGTGGACTCCGGCCTGCGTTTACCCCGGTTCGGGAGAGCCTCTTCCCCATTCGCGCCGTGGCGGCCCATATGGCCCCTTTCTCGAGGGAATCTCGACCGCCCATCTTCATACCAGTTAGATAACCGTTTGTCGCAATTTTCACAAACATCACAGGAAGTGGTACATGTCACTCCCGGAAGTGATCCCAGCCTCCGCGATCAAGCAGAAGGCCCTTGACCTGCACACCTTCCCCCTCGACGACGTGACCCACCACGTTCCAGCCCTCCGGGAGCCGTAGGTGGGCCGGAAAGGTCGCGGCGAGGGCGTGGTCGTCGCCGCCGGAGAGAATCCACTCCAGCGGATCGACGTTGAGCAGCCGGGCGGCCTCCCGCATCGCCGGCGGGACGGCGAACGCCTCCGGGTCGAGGACGAGCGCGGTCCCGGCCGCCGCCGCCACGTGGCCGAGATCCTGGAGCAGGCCGTCGCTCACGTCGAGCATCGCGGTCGCGCCGAGCACGGCGGCCTCCGGGCCCCGTGCGTAGGGGGGCAGCGGACGGCGGTGGGCGTCGATCAACTCCGCCGGTCCTGTCGATCCCGCGCGAAGCAGTGCGAGCCCGGCCGCGGCGTACCCGAGACGGCCCGCGAAGGCGACCACGTCACCGGGCCGGGCCCCCGAGCGCGTGACCGGTGCCCGGCCGCCCAGGTCGCCGAGCGCGGTGACGGCGACCACGACGAGGTCGCAGCGGGTGATGTCGCCGCCCGCCACCGCGGCGCCGACGAGATCACACTCGTCGCGGAAGCCGTCGGTGAGGTCGTCCAGCCAGTCGGTGGTGGCGTCGGCGGGCAGTCCGAGACCGACGACGAGACCGGTGGGATCGGCCCCCATCGCCACGACGTCGGAGAGATTCTGCGCGGCGGCCTTGCGGCCGATGTCGTAGCCACTGGACCAATCGCGGCGAAAGTGCCTACCCTCAATCAATAGGTCGGTCGTGACGACGACCCGTCCGTCGGGAGCGCTCACCACCGCGGCGTCGTCCCCAGGACCGAGCAATACGGTCCTACCTTGTGGCAAACGTCCGGCAATACGTGCAACAACCCCGAATTCGCCGAGATCTCCGACTGTGATGACACACCTCCCGTTCATCACAGGGTACGGTGGCCCTTCGGCACTGATCCAATCGCCCGGGAGGTCGCTATGGTGCAGGCCTACATCCTTATCCAGACCGAGGTCGGCAAGGCCGCGAACGTGGCGTCGGAGATCTCCGGTATCTCAGGTGTCACCCAGGCGGAGGACGTCACCGGGCCGTACGACGTCATCGTGCGCGCCGAGGCCCGCAACGTCGACGAGCTGGGGAAGCTCGTGGTGGCGCAGATCCAGGGTGTGGAGGGGATCACGCGTACGCTGACGTGTCCCATCGTCCACATCTGAGTTCGCGAATCGAGTCGGCGCCCGGTCTCACATCCGGGTTCCCGGCTCCCGCATCCGACCCATGGAACGTGACATGCCACTGCGGTTCGCCCGCCGGACGGCGTGCGCCTGCGCCCTGCTGATCCTGGCGGGCTGCGGCGGCGCCGTCCGGGTCGAGCCACCGACTCCCGAGGGGCCGGCCGCCGCCGCGTGCCGGGCGCTCGCCGAGCGGCTCCCGCGCACGCTCGACGGCGCGGACCGTACGGAGTCCACCCCCGCCTCCCCCTACGTCGCCGTGTGGGGGGAGGCGCGCATCGCCCTGCGCTGCGGAGTGCCGCGACCGGTGAGGATGTCACCGACCGACCAGGTGCCCGAGATCGACGGGGTGGCGTGGTACGCCGACCCGGCCAGGCCGACGCTGTTCACGGCGATCGGCAGGGAGGCCTACGTCGAGGTGACGATCGCGCGGGAGCACACCCCGCAGAACGTGCTGATCGATCTCGCGGCCCCCATCAAGAGCGCCCTACCGCAGACCGGGTGAGCGTTCGAGCGCGAGCTGGATCAGCCGGTCGACCAGCTCGGCGTAGGGCACCCCGGTGGCGGCCCACAGCTGTGGCGCGACCGACATCGAGGTGAACCCCGGCATCGTGTTGATCTCGTTGACGATCAACCGCCCCTCGGGGGTGAAGAAGAAGTCGACCCGGGACAGGCCCTCGCAGCCCAGCGCCTCGAAGGCGCGGACGGCCATCGCACGCAGCTCCTCCGCGGTCTCCTGGGGGATGTCGGCGGGCACGGACAAGGACATGTCGCTCCCGATGTACTTGGCCTCGAAGTCGAAGAACTCGTGGTCCCCGTGGACCAGCACCTCGCCGGGCAGGCTCGCCCTGGGTGCCTCGTCGCCCGGCGACTCCAGCACCGCGCACTCGATCTCGCGGCCCGTGACGGCGGCCTCGACCAGCACCTTGGGGTCGTGCTCGCGGGCGAACTCGATCGCCCGCTCCAGCTCCTCCAGGTTGGCGGCCTTGGAGATGCCCTGGCTGGACCCGGCACGCGCGGGCTTGACGAAGACCGGCCAGCCGAGCTCCTGGACCTCCTTGAGGACCCGGCCGCGGTCGGCCTGCCAGTCGCGGTCGCGGATCGTGACGTACGGGCCGACGGGCAGGCCCGCGGCGGCGAGCACCAGCTTCATGTAGGACTTGTCCATGCCGACCGAACTCGCCAGCACCCCGGAGCCGACGTAGCGGACCCCCGCCATCTCCAGCAGCCCCTGGATCGTGCCGTCCTCGGCGAAGGGGCCGTGCATCACGGGAAAGACGACGTCGACCTGGCCGAGCTCGACGGGAATGCTGCCGGGGTCGTACGCCACCAGCGAGCCGCCGCCCGCCGTCGACGCGGCGAGCGCGAGGGTCGCCCCCGCCGCGTCGACGGCGGGCAGTTCGCCGCTCTCGATCTCGTAGCGCTGCTCCCCCGAGGCGAGCACCCACCGGCCGTCCTGGGCGATCCCGATGGGGACCACCTCGTACTTGGATCTGTCGATGGCCCCCAGCACACTTCCCGCCCCGAGAATGGAGACGGCGTGCTCGGAATTGCGACCGCCGAAGACGACGGCGACCCTCGGTAGAGGTTCGTGCTGCTCACTCATGATGACCGAATCTACCCCCTGTTAGGGGGCAATCCAGCTGTTAGACGCGCCTACCTACCCGATGGGGGTAATGAGTCGAGCGCCTTGGTCACGTCCATGATCAGATCCTCGGCGTCCTCCAGCCCGATGGAGAAGCGCACCGCCGCCGCGTCGACCCCGGATCCCTCACCGAGTCGCCCGTGGGCGGCCGAGGCCACGTGCGCGGCCTTGGTGCGTGTCCCTCCGGCGGAGGTGGCGATCGGGACGAGCTTGAGCGCGTCGGCGAGGGCCACTCCCGCGTCGTAGCCGCCGCGCGGGGTGATCGTCACGCAGGCGCCGTATCTCGTGCCCTCGGGGCCCGAGTCGAACAGGTGCCTGGCGAGCTGGTGGCCGGGGTGTCCCGGCAGTCCCGGGTAGTCGACCCGGCGCACGGCGGGGTGCTTGGCCACGGCGGCGGCGAAGACCATCGCGGTGGAGCACATCCGGCGGACCCGCAGCGTCAGGGTCTCCAGACCCCGGCGGAGCAGGAACGCGTCGTCGGGAGAAAGGGTGCCCCCGGTGTCGATCCTGACCTCGCGCAGCTGGGCGATGAGGTCGGGACGGCCCACCGCCACGCCTCCGGCGCAGTCGTCGTGGCCGCCGAGATACTTGGTCGCGGAGTGGATCACCAGGTCGGCGCCGTGTTCGAGGGGACGGCACACGATCGGGGTCGCGAAGGTGGAGTCGACCACCAGCAGCGCCCCGGCGGCGCGGGCGATCCGGTAGAGGCCCCGGATGTCGGAGACGGCCATGGTGGGGTTGGACAGCGTCTCCGCGTAGATGATCTTCGTGTTGGGTTTGACCGCCGCCCGCACCCGGGACAGCTCGCCGTAGCCGACGAAGTCCGCGCCGACCCCGAACCTGGCCAGCACATTCGTGATCAGCGAGTGGGTCCCGCCGTACAGCGGGGTGGGGGCCACGATGTGCGCGCCCGCGCGCAGGAACGTCATCAGGACCGCGTTGACGGCGGCCATCCCCGAGGCGAACGCCTGGCCCGCCACGTCCTCGGGCGCCGCGGCACCCTCCAGGGAGGCCACCGCCGAGGCGAAGGAGGCGGTGGTGGGGTTGTCGGCCAGGCCGTAGGCGTATCCGGGGCTTTTGTCGTCGAACGCCTCCGCGTACTGGGCGGAGTCACCGAAGTACCACGCGGAACTGCGCCACACGGGAGGGCCGAGCGGGTCCTGCGGCGGCGGCTCGGGAGCGGGCAGGTGCACCGACCGGGTGTTCTCGCCCTTGCGTCTGCGCATCCGTCTGTTCATCGACCACGCCGTCCGTTCACAGGCCGTACCGTTCCGGCTTGGGAGTCCGCGACATCAGCAGCACCGCGGCCTCGCTGGGGGGCATCGCGTCGTGGACGACAGCCACCACCACCTCGGTGATCGGCATCTCCACATCGTGTTTTCTCGCCAGTTCGAGCACCGACTCGCAGGATTTGACCCCCTCGGCGGTCTGTTTCGTGGCGGCGATGACCTCCGTCAGCGTCATGCCTCGCCCAAGATTCTCACCGAAAGTACGGTTCCGGGACAATGGGGAGGTGCAGGTCGCCACCAGATCACCCATGCCCGCGAGGCCCGCGAAGGTGTGCGGGTCCGCGCCGAGCGCCGCGCCGAGCCGGGAGATCTCGGCCAGGCCGCGCGTCATCAGCATCGCCCCGACGTTGTCGCCGAGTCCCATCCCCGCCGAGATGCCCACCGCCAGGGCGATCACGTTCTTCACGGCCCCACCGAGCTCGACCCCGATGACGTCGGGGTTGGTGTACGGGCGAAACCAGGGCGGCAGGTAGCAGGCTTCCTGCAGGCGCTCCATCGCCCGCTCGTCCGTGCAGGCGACCACGGTGGCGGCCGGCTGGCCCCGGACGATCTCACCGGCCAGGTTGGGTCCCGACACCACCGCGACCCGTTCCTCGGGCACCTCGGCGACCTCGCGGATCACCTCGCTCATCCGCTTGGTGGTGCCCAGCTCGATGCCCTTCATCAGGCTGACCAGCACCGCGTCGGGCGGCAGGTGCGGCTTCCAGCGGGTCAGGTTCTCCCTCAGGGTCTGGGAGGGCACCGCGAGCACCACGAAGTCGGCGCCTTCGAGGGCCTCGGCGGGGTCGACGGTCGCGCGCAGGGTCTCGGGCAGCACCGCGCCCGGCAGGTAGTCGGGGTTCTCGTGCCGCCGGTCGATCGCCTCGACGATCTCCGGCTTGCGTCCCCACAGCGTCGTCCGGGTGCCCGCCCCGGCGAGGATCATGCCGAAGGTCGTCCCCCACGAGCCCGTGCCGAACACGGCCGCCTTGGTCATCGGTTCTCCTCGGGCGTGGAAACCTCCGCCTCGGGGCGGGCAGGAAGGCGCGGCGCGGCGCCGTACGGCTCCGCACCGGGTCCGGCGATGACCAGGCCACCACGGGGGAGACCTGCGGCGCCCTCACCACCAGGACGGCGGAGGGGCGAAACGCCTGCGGAGTTGCTGTAGGACCTCAAGGGATTTCTCCTGGCGGGCGACCGGTGGTGAATCAGGAACTCTCACGGGCGACCGTGGGAACCCCCTCCCCTTACGGAGGGGGGATGTCAACACCGTACGCCGAAGTCAGTTGTCGGACGGTCGCCTGAACGGCGTCTCGGGTGCCTTCTCCCCGCGAATCTCGGCCAGCTGGGCCGTGATCGCCGCCATGATGTCGGCGGTCGCCTCGCGCAGGACGTCGGCGGAGGGCGACTCCCCCTCATCTCCCGCGTACTTCGACAGGTCGACCGGCTGCCCCGTCTGCACGCTGAAGGTCCTGCGCGGCAGCAGGCGGGGCCTCTTCGCGCCGTACGGCAGGATCTCCTGGGCTCCCCAGTGGGCGACGGGGATCACCGTCGCGCCGGTCGCCAGCGCGAGCCTGGCCGCGCCGGTCTTGCCCTCCATCGGCCAGAAGTCCGGGTCGCGGGTGCAGGTGCCCTCCGGGTAGAACATCACGCACGCCCCGGCGGCGAGCCGCCGCCGCGACTCCTCCAGCGAGCGCGCCGCGTCGGCGCTCCCCCGGTAGACCGGGATGGCCTGCATCACCCTCACCAGGTGACCGACGAGCGGCACGGAGAAGAGACCCGACTTGGCGAGGATCACCGGCCAGCGGCCGTGGTTGTAGAGGAAGTGCGCGACGAGGATGGGATCCAGCCACGACAGATGGTTGGTCACCATGATGATCCCGCCCGTCCTGGGAAGGCGGTCGCTGCGACGCCAGTCCTTCTTGACCAGGAGCCACGAGATCGGCTTGACGATGACGACGGCGAAGGCCACCCAGAATCGCGAAGGCCATCCGGGGCGTCTCATGGGCTCCTCCATCTGAGCGGGATGCGCCTCAGTCTCCCGGTTCGCTCCGGGGGATGTCGAGGCGGGATGCTTAAGGCTATGTCTGCTTCGGATAGCTCCGGCTGGACCCTCGTCGTCCCGGTCAAGACACTGGTCGCCGCCAAGACCCGCCTGTCGGCCGCGGCGGGCCCGCACCGGGCCGCGCTGGCCGTGGCGATCGCCTGCGACACCGTCGAGGCGGCACTGAGCTGCGCACTCGTCGCGCGGGTGGTCGTGGTGACGGGCGACCCGGTGGCCGCCGAGGCACTCGGCGAGGTCGGCGCGCACGTGGTCGGCGATCCGGAGGCGGGACTGAACGCCGCCCTGCGGCACGGAGCCCTGGAGGCGGCGCGGCTCGCGCCCGGCGACCCCGTCGGCGCCCTCCAGGCCGACCTCCCCGCCCTGCGTCCGGCGGAACTGGCCCGCGTGCTGATCGCCGCCGCGGAGTTCGACCAGGCGTTCCTGCCCGACGCCACCGAGATCGGCACCACCTTCTACGGCGTACGGCCCACGGTGCCGTTCACGCCGGGCTTCGGCGGCGAGTCGCGGGAGCGGCACCTGCGGCGCGGCGCGAAGGAACTCTCCGTGCAGGACGTGGAGTCGGTCCGCCACGACGTGGACACCCCGGACGACCTGCGCCTCGCGCTCGCCCTCGGCGTCGGCCCCCGCACGCTGGCGATGGCGCGGAGGATCTCGGCGTCGAACCGGGACGGCGGTTAGGCTGGACGGATGCAGGCGACGGTGCGGGACTTCGATCCGGCGACCCGGTCGGGGTCGGTCTTCCTGGACGACGGGACCCCGATCCCGTTCGAGGCGGCGGCGTTCGACGCGGGGCCGCTGCGGCTGCTCAGGTCGGGCCAGCGGGTCAACATCGTCATGGACGGCGACGACGTCACCTACGTCACCCTCTCGACCTTTCCGCTGCCCGGATAGTCCGGAAAGACGACCCTCGCAGCTCGGTCGCGAATCGGCCGCGAAGACGAGGACAGGGCTTCGGGAAAACTCTCGGGTGGGCGGGCCGCACGGCGGAAAAGCCGGGCGCCCGGACTCCCGTCACGGGAGTCCGGGCGCCCGCGCCCGAGACCTACCGCTTCTTCGCCGACTTCTTGCCGCCGGTGTTGACGAGTTCCTTGAAGTCGGAGCCAGGCCGGAACTTCGGCCCCCAGCTCTCGGCGACGTGAATCTCGGCACCCGTGGAGGGGTTGCGGGCGGTGCGGGCCGGCTTGTGCACCATCTCGAAGGCGCCGAACCCCGTGATCGAGACCTTGTCGCCACTCGCGACGGCGGTCTGGATGGCGTCAAGCACCGCGTTCACGGCCTCGGTGGCCGTCTTCTTGTCGCCCACCCGATCCGCGATGGCGTCGACGAGTTCCTTTTTGTTCATTAAGGTTGCTCCCCCTGCTTACCGATGTCCGGGAGTGGGTCACGAGGCAGAAAACCCGTCTCACCCGATTTGTCACGGCGAGGGGTCTCATCACAGATCTCTCATCAACGATCACGACGAGAAACCCCTTGCCCGCTTGAAATTAGGGGACGGAGCCGTATGACTCAATCACCTTCCGCAATGTTTCCAGTGCTCGGCGTATCCGAAACCACGACATCAATACTGAGAAGGAACAAATCAAGGCGCCCGGCGGCGTGTTCGAGGTCGCGTTTGGCCATATCGCAGATGGAGAGAAGACGCCGGGCGAGACGTTTTCTCTCCTCGGCGGGGACGGGCAGAGACCGGACGTGGCGGTGCGCCTCGCGCAACCGCCACGCCAGCTCGTGTTCTGAACGCGTCAGACGGTCGTCGGCAGCCATGGCTGCCGACCATTCTCGTATGTCCCGATGGCATCGGCGTTGCGCAGGGTCAGCCCGATGTCGTCCAGGCCCTCCATGAGCCGCCAGCGCGTGTAGTCGTCGATCTCGAACGCGACGGTCTCCCCGCCCCAGCGGACCTGGCGCTCCCCCAGGTCCACGGTGATCTCCAGGGTGGGGTCCGCCTCCACCGCGGCCTGCATGGCCTCGACGGTCTCGCCGGGCAGAACGACCGGGAGCAGGCCCATCTTGGTGGAATTATTACGGAAGATGTCGGCGAACCGGGCCGCGATCACGACACGGAAACCGTACTGCTGCAGGGCCCAGACCGCGTGTTCGCGGGAGGAACCGGTGCCGAAGTCGGGTCCGGCGAGCAGGATCGTGGCACCCTCGTGGGCGGGGTTGTTCAGGACGAAGTCGGGGTCCTCGCGCCAGGCGGAGAACAGGCCCTTCTCGAAACCGGTCCGGCTGACCTGCTTGAGCCAGACGGCGGGGATGATCTGGTCGGTGTCCACGTTGCTGCGGCGCAGCGGCACGGCCCGGCCGGTGTGGGTGACGAACGCTTCCATCGCGAGGACTCCTTACAGGTCGGCGGGCGCGGTGAGTTTGCCGGTGACGGCGGTCGCGGCGGCGACCTGCGGGGACACGAGGTGCGTACGGCCGCCCTTGCCCTGACGCCCCTCGAAGTTGCGGTTGGAGGTCGAGGCGCTGCGCTCGCCGGGGGCGAGGGTGTCGGGGTTCATGCCCAGGCACATGGAACAGCCCGCCTCGCGCCATTCGGCGCCCGCGTTCTTGAAGACCTCGTGCAGCCCCTCCTGCTCGGCCTGGAGCTTGACCAGCATCGAGCCGGGCACGATCAGCGTGCGCGTGACGACCTGGCGCCCGCGCAGCACGTCGGCCGCGGCACGCAGGTCCTCCAGGCGCCCGTTGGTGCAGGAGCCCACGAAGACCGTGTCGACCTGCACCTCGCGGAGCGGGGTGCCCGCGGTCAGACCCATGTACTCCAGGGCACGGGCGGCGGCGGCCGGGTCGCCGGTGTCCTCCGGGCGCGGCACGGACGTCCCCAGCGGGGCGCCCTGGCCGGGGTTGGTGCCCCAGGTGACGAACGGGGTGAGCGTCGAGGCGTCGATCTCCACGACGGTGTCGAAGACGGCGTCCTCGTCGGTCACCAGCGTCTTCCAGTACGCGACCGCGGCGTCCCAGTCGGCGCCGGAGGGCGCGTGGGGACGGCCCTTGAGGTATTCGAAGGTGGTCTCGTCGGGGGCGATCAGGCCCGCGCGGGCGCCCGCCTCGATGGACATGTTGCAGACGGTCATCCGGCCCTCCATGGAGAGCCTGCGGATCGCCTCACCGCGGTATTCGACGATGTAGCCCTGGCCGCCACCGGTGCCGATCTTGGCGATGATCGCGAGGATCAGGTCCTTCGCCGTGACGCCGGTCGGCAGCTCGCCGGAGACCTCGATCGCCATCGTCTTCGGCCGGTAGGCGGGCAGCGTCTGGGTGGCCAGCACGTGCTCGACCTCGGAGGTGCCGATGCCGAACGCGATGCCGCCGAAGGCGCCGTGGGTGGAGGTGTGAGAATCACCACACACGATCGTCATGCCGGGCTGGGTCAGACCGAACTGCGGGCCGATGATGTGGACCACGCCCTGCCCCGCGTCGCCCATCGGATACAGCCGGACACCGAACTCCGCGCAGTTCTTGCGCAGCGTCTCGACCTGCACCCGCGACACCGGGTCGTCGATGGGACCGCGCACGGTCGGGACGTTGTGGTCCTCGGTGGCGATGGTGAGCTCGGGACGCCGGATGGGGCGATTGGCCATGCGCAGGCCGTCGAACGCCTGCGGACTCGTCACCTCGTGAATGAGGTGCAGGTCAATGTAGAGCAGGTCGGGTTCTCCCTCGGCACGTCGTACTACGTGCTGCTCCCATACCTTCTCCGCGAGCGTGCGGCCCATGTCGCCTCCTTGCGATCGGCTGTCCCACTCCCACTTGCTTTCTCATATGTCGAGACTGCAGTATCGGTGTATGGACAACTCTAGCGGAGTCGGCGTACTGGACAAGGCCGTCCTCGTGCTCAATGCCCTCGAAGCGGGACCGGCGTCCCTCGCCCAGCTCGTTCAGGCCACCGGCCTGGCCCGGCCGACCGCCCATCGGCTCGCCGTCGCGCTGGAGCACCACCGCATCGTCTCCCGCGACACACAGGGCAGGTTCGTGCTGGGCCCGCGCCTGTCCGAGTTGTCCACGGCCGCCGGTGAGGACCGGCTGCTCGCCGTCGCCTCCCCGATTCTCACCCAGCTGAGGGACCTGACCGGCGAGAGCGCGCAGCTTTACCGCCGCCAGGGTGACGAGCGGGTCTGCGTGGCCGCCGCCGAGCGTGCCAGCGGGCTGCGCGACACCGTGCCCGTCGGCTCGGCCCTGCCGATGCTCGCCGGTTCCGCCGCGCAGATCCTGCTCGCCTGGGAGGAGCCCGACCGCCTGCACCGGGGACTGCGCGGGGCCAAGTTCACCGCCGCCACGCTGGCGAGCGTACGGCGCAGGGGCTGGGCGCACAGCGTCGGCGAGCGCGAGCAGGGCGTGGCCAGCGTCTCGGCGCCGATCAGGGGCGCGGGCGGCAAGGTGGTCGCCGCGGTCTCGGTCTCCGGCCCGATCGAGCGCCTGACCCGCACCCCCGGCCGCCTCCACGCCGCCCCCGTGGTCACCGCCGCCGAGCGGATCACCGAGTCGATGCGCCGCGCCAACTGAGGGCGAGCGGATCACCGCCGTTCGCCGCGGTGAGGGCGGTTTCGGCCCTCGACGGCCGGATCGCGGGACCGGAGACCGGGCCCGGGCCGCGCGCCGGTTGACACCCGCCGACCGGCGGGCGATATGAGGAGGCGAGCACCCCCGCGGCCCCCTAGGCTGGGAAGGTGACAGATCGCATCGAGGCAGCCGCGGCTGAACTGCGTCCCCTGCTCCAAAACTTCATCCTCTGGGCGCGTGAGAACGCGCCCGGCAGCGATTCCAACCTGGTGGGCTCCGTCGCCCTGTGGCACCGCCTGATCGCCTCCGACGACGTCGGCCGGTGGAAGCAGTCCGACCTGCGCACGGTGCTCCTCGATCGGATGCCCCAGGTCGTCGAGGATCCCGACGCCGCCGCCGACGGCATGGTGCCCGCGATCCGCGCCTACCTGACCTTCCTGTCGGAGTCCGACCGCCTCACCAAGGGCTCGGCCTCGCTGAGCGACCTGCTCTCCGAGCTCGACCGCCTCGAAGACGATTTCGTCGACGCCATGGAGGAGCTCGTCGTCGAGGAGGACGAGGACGAGGAGTACGACGAGGAGGAGTCCGAAGGGCTCGGCGACTTCGAGCCGTTCGCCGACGAGCTCTCCGAGCTGCCGACGATCAGGCTCCGGCCCGACAGCGAGCTGGCCGCGGCCACCCGCGAGGCGGCCCTGATCACCAAGGCCCGCGACCTCGCGGTCTGGGTCGGCTCCGAGCGCCGGGTGGGCGAGACTAGCCTGCTCGACGACACCGAGATCACCGAGGCCCTCGCGGTCCTCGGGCTCCCGGTCCCGGAGAAGCCCGGCGCCTCGCTCGCCGACTCCGTCCCCGCGCTCTGGAACATCTGGAACCTCGCGATCGACCTCGACTTCCTCCAGCCCGAGGGGGAGGACACCGTGAGTGTCGACGCCGACACCGCGGAGTGGCCCTTCGAGGAGGACGACGACGCCCTCGACGCGTGGATGGCGGGCCTGCACTCCATCGACTACGGCGACCCCGAGCTGGAGGACGAGGAGGCCACGATCGCCCTGTCCGGGCTGACCAGGGCGCTGCTGGTCCGGGTGCTGCTGGCGACGGGCTCGAAGCCGTTGGCCGAGCTGCGCACCGAGCTGGCCGAGGCCGCCGCCGAGTACGACGACCTGGGCGCCGACGCCTGGGCCGACGCCACCGCGCAGTACGGCGACCCGCTCAACCCCGTGCTCGACTGGCTGATCGGATACGGCATGGTCGAGGTCGAGCACGACCAGGTGCGGCTCACGCCGCTCGGTATGGAAGGCGTGGTCCACCTCGTGGACGACGCCGACATCGAGCTGGACGCCCGGCCGGCCATCGACGCGATGACGGCTCTCGACCTGCTCTCCTTCGGCGCCGAGCTTCCCGAGGAGGAGGCGGACGCCGAGTTCGCGGCCTGGATGGAGCTGCGCGCCCCCGAGCAGGCCGCCAGGGACCTGCTGGAGGCCGCGGCCGAGGACGACGCGGACGCGCTGATCCGGGTCCAGGCGGCCAGCATGGTCGGCTCGCTCGGTGACGTGGCCGTGCCCGCGTGGCGGGAGGCCCTCGACGAGCCGTCCCTGCGCCCGTACGCGGCCACCCACCTCGCCCAGCTGGGCGTCGAGGACGCCCCCACGCCCACCCAGGCCGACACCCACTGGCTCATCCTCGACATGCTGACCATCTCCGCGGGTCTCGGCCGCCCGGAGTTCGTCAGCAGCCTTGACGACATCGGCAACGTGCCGAATCTCGTCAGCCTGCTCGAAGTGATCTGGAAGGTGCCGCACCCGCATCTTGAGGAGCTGCTGGAGGCGATCGGCAAGGCACACCCGGACAAGCAGGTGGGCAAGGCCGCCAAGCGGGCCCTCTTCAAGGCCCGCTCCGGGCAGAACTAACCCCACGTTCCCGAAGACCGGGCTCCAGGCTCCGTTTCGGAGCCTGGAGCCCGGTCTCGTTCTCCGAGGCTCTCAAAGCCTCCAGGGGCCGGCCCCGTTCCCGGGGCCCGGATGACCGAGGGCCGGGAGCGGGCCCGGGAATCCGTGAGGTAAATCGAGCGGGGCGGCGAGATGGTCGCCGTGCACGCTCGCGAGCGGGTGCGTGGGAAATTCGAGAAATCCGGAAATGCAAAAACCCCGGAAGCGGTCGCTTCCGGGGTTCGTGATGTAGCCCCGACCGGATTCGAACCGGCGCTACCGCCTTGAGAGGGCGGCGTCCTAGGCCACTAGACGACGGAGCCTTGCGAGAGACAGTGGTAGTCCCGACCGGATTCGAACCGGCGCTACCGCCTTGAGAGGGCGGCGTCCTAGGCCACTAGACGACGGGACCCTACACACTGTCATCGGATTCGGAGGGGACCGAACCCGCAACATCTTCCTGAGAAGATGCAGCTGGGGTACCAGGACTCGAACCTAGAACAACTGAACCAGAATCAGCCGTGTTGCCAATTACACCATACCCCACCGCACTGGACTCCCTTGCGGGGCTCCCTGGCGACTCCGAAAGAATAGCCCAGGTTGGGGGTCAAGACCAAAACGATTGCCGTAGGCCCAATCGCGGTATCACCGGGCTGTCGCCACGAAGGTCCACCGTGTAACGCTGCTGGGGAGATCCAGCCGCATGTGAGGAGTTTCCACCTTGACCGACAACCCGTTCTTCACCCCCAGCGAGCTGCCCTACGGGCTGCCGCCGTTCGCCCTGGTCAGGGAGGAGCACTACCTTCCCGCCTTCGAGCGCGGCATGGCCGACCAACTGCGTGAGGTGCGGGAGATCACCGAGAATCCGGAGGCCCCGACGTTCGCCAACACGATCGAGGCCCTGGAGCTCTCGGGACGCATCCTCCATCGGACCGTGGTCGTTTTCTCCAGCCTCTCCGCCTCGGACGCGACCGACGGCATCCGGGAGATCGAGACCCAGATCTCCCCCAGGCTCACCCAGCACGCCGACTCCATCCGTCTGAACCGCTCCCTGTACGCCCGGATCAAGCAGGTGACCACCGACGACGCAGAGGAGGCGTGGCTGCTGGAGAAATACCGCGTCGACTTCGTCAGGTCCGGAGCCGACCTGTCCGAGGCCGACCAGGAGCGTCTCAGGGAGCTCAACGAGGAGCTGACCAAGCTCTCCACGACCTTCACCCAGAACCTTCTCGCGGCCTCCACGGACTCGGCGCTCGTCGTCGAGGACGCCACGCTGCTGGACGGGCTCTCCGAGAGCGCGATCAAGGCGATCGAGAAGGACGGCTCGTACGTCCTGGCGCTGTTCAACCACACCAACCAGCCCGCCCTCGCTGAGCTGACCAACAGGGAGACCCGCAGAAGGCTGTACGAGCTGTCCACGGGCCGGGCTCCTGAGAACTTCGAGCTGGCGGCCAGGATGGCGACGCTCCGCGCCGAGCGGGCGGCGCTGCTCGGCTACCCCAGCCACGCCGCCTACTCCGTCGCCGACCAGACGGCCAAGACCACCGAGGCCGTCGAGGAGATGCTCGGCAAGCTGGTGGGACCCGCGGTGGCCAACGCCCGCCGGGAGGCCGAGGCGCTGAGCGAGCAGGCCGGCTTCCCCATCGAGCCGTGGGACTGGTCCTTCTACGCGGAGCGGGTGCGCAAGGCCAGGTACGACTTCGACGGCGCCGACCTGCGTCCGTACTTCGAGTTGGACCGGGTGCTGCGCGACGGCGTCTTCCACGCGGCGGGCGAGCTGTACGGGGTCGTCTTCTCCGAGCGGGACGACCTGGCCGGATACCACCCGGACGTGCGGGTCTTCGAGGTGTTCGAGGCCGACGGCTCGCCGCTCGGGCTGTTCCTGTTCGACCCGTACGCCCGGCCTACCAAACGCGGCGGCGCCTGGATGAACGCCCTGGTCGAGCAGTCGCACCTGTTCGGCGAACGGCCCGTGGTGATGAACAACCTCAACATCACCAAGCCCACCGAGGGGCCGACGCTGCTCACGTTCGACGAGGTCAACACCGCCTTCCACGAGTTCGGCCACGCCCTGCACGGCCTCTTCTCCGACGTGCGCTTCCCCCGGGTCTCCGGCACGGCGGTGCCGCGCGACTTCGTGGAGTATCCCTCGCAGGTCAACGAGATGTGGGCCACCTGGCCGTCGATCCTCGCCAACTTCGCCAGGCACCACGAGACCGGTGAGCCCGTGCCCGCCGAGCTCCTGGAGAAGATGAAGGCCGCCGAGAAGTTCAACCAGGGCTTCGCCACCGTCGAGTATCTCGCGGCGACGCTGCTCGACTGGTCCTGGCACAAGCTGGCGGCGGGCGAGAGCGTCGAGGACGCCGAGGCGTTCGAGAACGCGGCCCTGGAGCGCAACGGGATCGCCTTCGAGCTGGTCAGGCCCCGCTACCGGACCAACTACTTCGCCCACATCTTCTTCAGTGGGGTGGGCGGTTACAGCGCCGGCTACTACTCCTACATCTGGAGTGAGGTGCTCGACGCCGAGAGCGTCGACTGGTTCAAGGAGAACGGCGGCCTGGAACGCGGGAACGGCGATCACTTCCGCTCCACCCTGCTGTCGGTCGGCGGTTCGCGGGACGTGATGGACGCCTTCCGCGACTTCCGTGGGCGCGACCCGCGCATCGAGCCCCTGCTGAAGCGCCGCGGACTGCTGGCCCCGTAACCGGTCCCTCGGGAAGCTCCGCCGTCGGCCCCCTCACCCCGTGCGGCGTCCGCGTCGCGGAGGTTCCTCAAGGATCACCCGAGGTCCTCGAGAGGGCTTCGAGGGGATGACCTGCCGGTTTATGCTTCGGCGCAGCGCCGGGGTGTGGCTTCCCACACCCCGGCCGGGACCACAGACCCAATGCGCGAGAACGCGGGCGACGGGCATCGTGGACGCCATGAGACGACTACAGCGAAGGACGGGCGTCGTGCTCGTCGCCGGTCTGGCAGGCGCCCTTCTGCTGGGAACGGCGACCCCGGTGACGGCACAGCAGAAGCCTGCGGGGACACCGCGGGCCACCCCCGCCGTCTCGACCGCCCCCGCCGGTACGGGCGGGCCGGGCGGGGATGTGAAGGTGCGCACCGACGCCGGCTGGGTGAAGGGTGTGAAGGCCGGAGATCACCGGCTCTTTCAGGGCATCCCGTACGCCGCGCCGCCGGTCGGGGAACTGCGCTGGCGATCACCGCGGGCCGTCACCCCGTGGCAGGGGGTGCGCGACGCCACCGCGCCCGGCAACCGGTGCGCGCAGACCGCCGACGTCTGGGGACTGCCGGGAAGCGAGGCGGAGGACTGCCTCTACCTCAATGTGACCGCGCCGGCGTCGAGCGGCGGGAAACGCCCCAAGCCCGTCATGGTGTGGCTGCACGGCGGGAGCCTGACGAAGGGGGCCGGCAGCGACTACGACGCCCGCAGGCTGGCCGTGCGGGGCGACGTCGTGGTGGTGACGGTGAACTACCGGTTGGGGATCTTCGGGTTCTTCGGGTATCCCGGGCTCGAGAACTCGGGGGCGTTCGGGATCGAGGACCAGCAGGCGGCCCTGCGCTGGGTGCGGCGCAACGCGGCGGCCTTCGGCGGCGACCCGCGCAACGTCACCCTGGCCGGTGAGTCCGCGGGGTCGCACTCGGTGTGCGCGCAGCTCGCCTCCCCCACGGCGGCCGGGCTGTTCCACCGGGCGATCACCCAGAGCTCCCCGTGCGACGCGGGAGGCTTCGAGGGGACTCCGCTGAGGCCGGTCCTGGACGTGCCCCTCTGGGTGCCCCGAGCCTCCCACGAGGGCTACGGACAGTTCCTCGCCACCGGGCTGGGGTGCGCCGACCCTGCGACCGCGCTCGCCTGCCTACGGGGCAGGCCGGTGGCCGACCTGCTCGCCCAGGAGTCCCTCCCGCTGCCGGGGTACGGCAACGCGGTGCTGCCCGAGGACCCCGCGAAGGTGTTCCAGGAGGGCCGATTCCACCGGGTGCCGGTACTGACGGGCATCACCCGGGACGAGGGCACGCTGTTCACCTCGCTGATATTCCCGCCGATGACGGCCGCCGAGTACGAGACCGCCGTCAACGACAGGTACGGCGCCGCGGGACCCGACATCCTGGCTCGTTACCCGCTGAGCGCCCACGGCGGCTCGCCCCTCCAGGCGGTCTCGGCCGTCATGAGCGATCTCGACTGGGCGTGGCCGGCGCGCGACACCGACCTGCTGCTCGCCCGGCACGTGCCGACCTTCTCCTACGAGTTCACCGACCGTACGGCTCCCGAGCTCTTCCCGTTGCCCAACGGGATCAGGCCGCTCGCCTCGCACGGCTCCGAGCTGTCGTTCCTCTTCGGGGTCGGCTGGGAGTCCGCCCCGCTCACCCCCGCGCAGCGGCGACTCGGGGACACGATGATCGACTACTGGTCGCGGTTCGCCGCCGTCGGCGACCCGAACCGGCCGGGACTGCCCGTCTGGAAGCGTGTGCGTCCCGGACAGGGCACGCCGTACGTGCAGGAGCTGTCCCCGGGACAGGGCGGTATCAAGCCCTTCGACCGCGCCTCGGCCCACAACCTCGGCTTCTGGGACGAGCTCGCCGGGCGGGGCACGGAACGGGGACGTCCTTCGGGCTCCCCGTCCTGAGATCCTTCCCGTGACCGCGGTCGCGGGGAACCGGCGAGAGAAAGCGGCGGCCCGCCCCGGGCAGAGACCGGGGCGGGCCATCAGCCTTTTCAGGCCGGGCAGGCCGGAAGCCTTTCCAGAGCCTCGGGCCCGGCCGGGCCCGGGGCCTCATTCTCTTCCGGGTCCCTCAAAGCCTCGGGTCGGCTGCGAAAGCCCGTCCGAAGCCGCGAAGCCCGATCAGGCCTGGAGCCTCGCGAGGGCGGCGCGGAGACGCTCGATGGAGCGCTCACGGCCGAGGACCTCGATCGACTCGAACAACGGCAGGCCCACGGTCCGGCCGGTGACGGCGACGCGCACGGGAGCCTGGGCCTTGCCGAGCTTGAGGCCCTGTTCGAGGCCGACCTCCTCCAGCGCGGTCTTCAGCGACTCGGGATCCATGTCGACCGTCTCCATGCGGGCGAGATAGCCGGTGAGGATCTCCGCGGCGGAGTTCTTCATCGCCTTGTCCCACGAGGCCTGGTCGAAGACGGGCTCGTCGAGGAAGAGGAAGTCGACGTTCGCCGTGATCTCGGACAGGACCGCGATGCGGGTCTGGGCGAGCTCGGCGACCTTGGCGAAGGTCTCGCGGTCCCAGCCCGGCTCCAGCCACGGCTCGCATCGGGCGACGAACTCCTCCAGGGGCAGCGCCCGGATGTACTCACCGTTGAACGCGCGGAGCTTCTTCTCGTCGAAGAACGCCGGGGAGGGGTTGACGTCCTCCAGCTTGAACAACGGCACCATCTCCGACCAGGGCATGATCTCCCGGTCGTCGCCGGGGCCCCAGCCGAGCAACATCAGGTAGTTGACCATCGCCTCGGCCAGGTAGCCCTCCTCGCGGTAGGACTCCAGGGCGACCTTGTCGCGTCGCTTGGACAGCTTCTGGCGCTTCTCGTTGACGATGACCGGCACGTGCGCCCAGGTGGGCGGGGTGTTGCCGAGCGCCTCCCAGAGCAGCTGCTGCTTGGGCGTGTTGGACAGGTGCTCCTCGGCCCGGACCACGTGGCTGATCCGCATCTCGACGTCGTCGATGACGTTGGCCAGCACGAACAGCGGGGATCCGTCGCCACGCGCGATGACGAAGTCCTCCATCGCGTTGTTGGGGAACTCGACGGTGCCGCGGACCAGGTCCTGGATCACGGTGACACCCTCGTCGGGGGTGCGGAAGCGGACCGCGCCCTCGCTCAGGCCACGGTCGCGGCAGAAGCCGTCGTAGCCCTGGTGCTCGGAGCCCGTGCGCGCCTTCACCTCGTCGCGGGTGCAGGTGCAGTAGTAGGCCCGGCCGCCGGCGACGAGCTTGGCCACGGCCTCGCGGTGCTGCTCCTCGTACGACGACTGGAAGTAGGGGCCCTCGAAGGCCTGGCTGTCGTCGTTGACGCCGATCCAGGCGAGCGCCGAGATGATGCCCTCGGTCCATTCGGGCCGATTGCGCGCGGCGTCGGTGTCCTCGATGCGCAGCACGAATTTTCCGCCGGTCTGCTCGGCCAGGGCCCAGTTGAACAGCGCGGAGCGGGCGCCGCCGACATGGAACATGCCGGTCGGCGAGGGGGCGAAACGAACCCTAATCACGGGAGACCACCCGGTTGCTGAGAGTGCCGATTCCTTCGATGAAAACGCTGACCTCGTCGCCGACGCTGAGCGGGCCGACCCCTTCCGGGGTCCCGGTGAGGACGATGTCACCGGGGATCAGGGTCATGACCGCGCTCACGTGGGCGATCAGCGCGGGGATGTCGTACATGAGCTTGGAGGTGCGGGAACTCTGCTTGACCTCGCCGTTCACCGACGTGACGATGCCGATGTCGCTCGGGTCGAGCTCGGTCTGGATCCACGGGCCGAGGGGGCAGAAGGTGTCGAAGCCCTTGGCCCGGGTGAACTGGACGTCCTTCTTCTGCAGGTCCCTCGCCGTGACGTCGTTGGCGCAGGTGTAGCCGAAGATGACCTCGTGCGCCCGTTCGCGGGGCACCTCACGGCAGAGCCTGCCGATCACCACCGCCAGCTCCCCCTCGTAGTCGACCCGCTGGGAGAGGGTCGTCGGATAGGCGATCGCCTCACCCGAGCCGATCACCGAGGTCGACGGCTTGAGGAAGACGAGCGGCTCGTCGGGGACCTCGTCGCCCATCTCCTTGGCGTGGTCGGCGTAGTTTCTGCCGATCGCGACGACCTTGCTGGGCAGCATGGGCGCGACCAGCCTGACCTGGGAGAGCGAGTATCGCTCGCCGGTGAACTGGATCGGCCCGAACGGGTGACCCGAGATCCCGGAGATGAACTCCTCCCCTGGGCCACCTTCGACCACCCCGAACCCGACACCGTCTCCTGTGGAGAACCTCGCTATACGCACACGACAAGGCTAGTCGGGCTCCGGATCCCGCCGGACCGTACCGGGGCCGCCCCATCTCACCGCCCGGGGGCCGAGGCCACATGTACCTGTAGGTCCGATTTCCTGGATATTGCCATGTTTAATCCAAGAAAGACTATGTCCTGATTTATGCCTATATGGGGGGTATGACCGCCTCAGAAGTATCGGGGGGCCAGAAAGGTCTTCCCTTGGGGGGAGGAACGGACGTGACTGAAGCCAGCACGGTGAACAGGCCCAAGGGCGACGAGGCCACGGTGCCCCGGGCACGCACCGACAGTCCCGGATCCCAGAGTGGCCTGGTCACACCGAAGGGGACCACCACCATCGACAGCGGGGTCGTAGCGAAGATCGCGGGCCTCGCGGCCAGGGAGATCCCTGGCGTGCACAACATGGGAGCGGGCCCGGCACGCGCTCTCGGCGCGGTACGCGGCATGGTCGGCGCCGACAGGAGCGCCACCCAGGGCGTATCGGTCGAAGTGGGCGAGCGGCAGGCCGCCGCCGACCTGGAAGTGGTCGTCGAGTACGGGATCGCGATCCCCGACCTGGCCGCCGCCGTACGCCGCAACGTGATCACGGCGGTCGAGCGCATGACCGGCCTTGAGGTCACCGAGGTCAACATCAAGGTCTCCGACGTCCGCATGCCCGACCAGGACAGGGACTCCTCGGAGGAGTCGTCCGAGTCGGAGCCCCGCGTCCGGTGAGAGGCCCGGAAGGCGGTGCGGCGGGACCGGGTCGCGAGCCGAAGGACCCGGGCCGCGAGATCATCACGCCCCCGGCACCGGCTGATCCCGGCCGCGGGACACCCACGCACGCGCACGGGGAACCCGGACGAGGAACAACAGAGCCCGCGCGCGGGCCGGAAGCGCATAAACCGGAGGCACGAAGACCGGACACCCCGACACCCGCGACGGCCATGCCGGCTCACAGGCCCGAGGATCCGTCCCGCAGGCCGCCCGCCATACCCCGGCAGAAGGCCGCACCCACGCGCGGACCGGAGGCCTCGGCCCGCGAACCGGCCGGTCGGAGCCGGGAGGCCACGAGTGCGCCGCGCGGGACGGTCGCCACCCGTGAGCAGGAGGCGCCGGCCCGCGAGACGGCCGGCCTCGCCCACAGGATCGCCGACGCCGTACTGCGCTGCCCCGACGTCGCGGATCTGTCGGGCGGGCCGTTCGGGACCGTGGCGACCTATCTGCCCGGCGAACGGTTCCCGGGTGTCGCGCTGCGCGAGAACGAGGTGGAGGTCTCGGTCGTCGTCAGGCTGGGGCGCCCGATTCCGGAGATCGCCGACGCGGTGCGAGCGGCGGTCGCCCCAATGGTGGGCGATCGACCGGTAAACGTCCATATCGGAGGTTTGAGATGAGCAGTTTCCCAGTGTGGTCCGTAGTCGGCATGATCGTCGGTGTCCTTCTGGGCTTCGCCGCGGCCTTCGGCGGCCTCAGCGCGTTCCTGCTGGTGCTCGTACTGGGCGCCATCGGACTCCTCATCGGTCGCTTCGCGGAGACCGGAGAGGTCGACCTCTCCCGGCTGGCGGCGAGACGGCGATGAACACCCCCGTCGAGCACCGTCCCGCGTCCTCGGGAACGGCCGCGCCGCCCGCAGGGCGAGAGGACCCCGTTCCCGGCGAAACCGGGCTGCCCGCCGTGCCCGCCCAGCCGTCATGGCGGGGCGTACCGGCCGAGCGACGCGGCAGGACCGAGATATCCGACCAGGTGGTGTCGCGCATCGCGGCCCACGCGGCCGGAGAGGTGCCACGGGTACGGGAGGTCGGTGAGTGGAAGCCGCTGTTCTTTCGCGGCGGCACCCACGCCACCCTCGACGGTGAGCTCGCGACGCTCCAGCTCGACGTGACGGTCGAGTATCCGGCCCCGATCCGTGAGGTGGCCGAGGAGGTCAGACGCCACGTCGCCGAACGGGTCATGACCCTCACCGGCAAGGACGTCGGTCACATCGACGTCAACGTCACCAGCGTGGCTCCCGCCCGCGGCGACCGTGAGACCTCGCGGGCCCCGGACGCCGTACCGGCCGAAGAGAACCCGCAGGAGCGCTCACCGGAACGCTCGGCGGAGAACCCGCAGGAGCCACCGTTGGAACGCTCGGCGGAGAACCCGGCGCGCGACACCGGGCAGTCCGTCGCCAGGCCCTCGCAAGGGGCCGCGACACCCACCGACGATCCCGACGACAACCCCACCGAGGACATCGTCCCGCTACGTGAGGAGCGATGATGGCCAGGCAGGTACCCGACCCGGCGGAGCCGGTCCCCGGCGCGGAACCGGCCGGCGAGACGACGCCCCCACCCCGTGCGCGACCGGCCGCACCACCGGAGTACGACACCGGCACACCACGGGCATACGGCGACACGGAACCCGCCACATCACCGGCGCACGGCACCACCGAACCCACCACGCCGGCGTACGGCACCGCCGCGCCGATGTACGGCACGACGGAACCGGCGCCCCCGACGTACGGCACGGTGGCGAAGAACTCCTCCGCGGATCGCGCGGCGATCAGGGCCTTCCGCCCGCGCCGGGTACTTCCCTCGGTCATCACGGCCGTCCTGATGACCGTGATCGGCCTCCTCCTCGCGCTGGAGGTCATCTCCGCGCTGCTGGGCCGCCCGCTCCGCCTGGTGCCGTACGACCGGATCCTGGCCTGGGCGACGTCGACACCGTGGAACGACCCGCGAATGATGGCGGGCGCGGGCCTGGTCGGCCTGCTCGGCCTGCTGCTGGTACTGCTCGCGATCATCCCGGGGAGGCCCACGATGATCCCGGTGAGGACCGGGGACAAGGATCTGGCCATCGGCATGCAGCGCCGGGGCTTCGCCCGGTCGCTGGCTCACGCGGCCGAACAGGTGCAGGGGATCGAGCATGCCCGGGTACGGCTGCACGGGAAGGCCGTGCACGTCGCGGCCGACAGCGGCATGCGGGACACCCGCGGGCTGGCCGACGCCGTACGGGAGGCCGTGAACATGCGGATCACCGCGCTCTCCCCCGTCTGGAAGTATCCCGTCCACGTGCATCTGCGAGAGAAGTGAGCCTCATGGACGACAAGACCGCCCAGGGCAACCGGTTGGGACTGCTGATCGTGGGGCTGGCGCTGATGGTCCTCAGCGCCCTCGCGATCGCACGGGGCGCGGGAGCGTTTCCGCGGACGGTGGCTCCCGCGGACAGCCCGCTCGTGGACAGCCTGGTACGCCAGCCGTTCGCCACCTACGACCCGTGGATGTGGTGGCTGATCGCGGCGGCGGGCATCGTGCTTGCACTGTTCGGCCTGCGCTGGCTGCTCGCACAGGGACGTCGCGGGAAGCTGGGCGGCATGCGCCTGGACGGCGGCCCCGGCGGGGTGACCGAGGTCGACACGGGCAGCGTGACCGACGCGGCGGCCGCCGAGGCGGGCACGCACCCCGCGATCATCAACGCCACCGCCGCGATGGTCGGTACGAGCGAGCACCCGGCCGTACGAATGCGGATGACGGTCGCCGAGGACGCGCCGATGAGCGCGGTCCGCGAGCAGCTGGGCGGAGTGGTCATCCCGCACATGCGCCAGGCCCTGGAGACCGAACACATACCCGCCGTCGCCCGGGTGAGCCTGGAGAACGCGCCGCGCCGCTCAAGGACCGTCGTCTGACCCGCGTGACGGAGCGCCGATCATAGAGTGATCAGGGAAACCAACGCTTCGAGGAGACGATGTGCCTTCGGTCGTGAAGATAAACGTGCTGACGGTGCCCGAGGAGATGCGCGAGCAGCTGGAACGCCGCTTCTCCGGGCGGGCGGGGATCGTCGAGTCCGCAGACGGATTCGAGTGGTTCGAGCTGCTTCGCCCGGTGGACGGCGGCGACCGGTATCTGGTCTACACCCGCTGGCGCTCCGAGGAGGACTTCAAACGCTGGACCGAGAGCCAGGCCTTCCAGCGGGGCCACGCCCAGGCCGCCGCCGAGGCGGGCGAGGGAACAGGACAGGGCGACGCCCACGGCACGGCCCAGGGACACGGGCACGGCCAGGGCGCGGGTCCGGCCCAGGGACACGGCCACGGGCAGGGGCCCGCCGCCACCGAAGCCGAGCTGTGGTCCTTCGAGGTCGTCCAGAACACCGGTCCCGCACCGGGAGCCTGACGGGGGCGACGAGGGCTCCCGGTGGGGAGTCCTCAGCGGTCAAGGGGGTTGGCGGCGATGCGCTCGGCGACCCCCGCGCGAACGAACCGCCCGGCCAGACTGTCCGGCTTGCGCGCGGCCTGGTCGACGAAGCACGCGGTGAACTCCGGGCCGATGCCCAGCCGGGGGTGGCGTTCCAGCACCTCGGCGCGGAGCTCCGCGGGAAAGTTCTCCACTCCCCGCCCCGAGATGTCGAGTCCGGTGGACAGTTCGAGAAGGTGCCCTTCGGGGTCCTGCTCGGGATCCACCTTGTCCCACATATGGCGTACGACGATCTCCGACGCGCGTATGCGGCGCTCCACGGGCCACCCGGCCCCGGCGGCGAAGACCCACGCGACGTGACCCCCCGCCTCCTCGAACGGCACGGTGTGGCTGTCGAACTCTTTCACGAGGCCGATGTCGTGCATCATCGAGGCGACGTACAGCAGCTCGTCGTCGAAGGCGATACCGTTCATCGCGCCGTAGGCCGCCGCCCACAGGTAGGCGCGGACGGAGTGGTTGAGCAGGGCGGGCGAACAGTAGGCGGTCGCCACCTCCAGCGCGCCGCGTGCGGCCGGTGTGCCGGGGATGACGATGTCGGCGAGTCTCATGCCCCGAGCCTGCCGAAACGCGAGGACCTGCGCGAGTGGTCGGAGGGCCATCGATCGATGGAATCACGCCACGGAACGAACGTGGGCCCATCGCCCGTACCGTGAGGGTGGAGAGCGGCGCAGGCGACACCGGACGCGGCGCGGCGACACGAGCGGGCACAGACAAGCATGGGCAAGCACGGGCAAGCATGGGCAAGCACGGACATGAGCGGCGCGGACGATACAGGCAGCACGGCGACACGAGCGGCACCGACCGCACCGACCGCACCGACCGCACCGACCGCACCGACCGCACCGACGCTGTGACCTCTGTGGATCGCGTGACGGCTGTGAGGAAACTGGGAGACCCGCATCTAGTTGCTAACGATGTTCCGGAAGGGACCATCCCAGCTTGACCGGTTTGGTGGGATTCGGACAGCATGATCCACCTCCCTCGTTCGGCCCGGAAGGAACTGGCGTGCGCCGCCGCACACAAGCACTCGCTCTCTCCCTCATCCTCCTGATGACCTGCGGCGTCACAGCCGGTACCGCGGAGGCGAGGGAGGCGAAACGCACCACCGAGTGCCAGGGCGACTGGCTCCCCGCCACCCCGACGGGGGCGGACATCATGAACGGCGAGCTCGCCTTCCTCGCCCTGGACCCGGTGAAGATCGGCAAGGACGTCAACTGGCGTACCGACCCCTACCGCAACCGCTCGTGGAGCATGGTCTTCCACTCACTGCGCTGGATGGGCCGTCTCGTCGCCGACTACGAGACGAACGGCAACGAGGCGTACCTGGCGCGCGCCGTCGAGATCGCGAAGGACTGGGTGGCGGACAACCCCCGTGGCGGCGCGAAGACCAGCCCGTACGCCTGGCAGGAGCACCCGATCGCGCTGCGCGCCCCCGCCCTGGTCTGCCTCAGCAAGCACGTCAGTGGGTCGTGGCTCTCCGGCAGCCTGGCCGAGCACGCGAAGATGCTCTCCGACCCCAAGCTTTACGAGAAGGGCCACAACCACGGGATCGACCAGGACATCGCGCTGCTCGGCATCGGCTGCCGCTACGGCCGCGACCAGTGGTCCAGCCTCGCGATCAGGCGGCTCACCGAGACCGTGAAGCTCGACGTCGACTCCCAGGGCGCGCTGCGCGAGCAGGCCCCCCGCTACGCGCTCTACGTCTACGACCGCCTGAAGGTCGCGATGGACGACATCAGGGCCTGCAAGCGGAAGGTGCCCGCCGACATCTCCAGACGCTGGAAGTCGCTGGAGGACTTCATCTCCCACTCCACCCAGCCCGACGGGTTCATGGTCCCGATCGGCGACGGCGGCGCGGACGTGCGGCCGGTCGGCTACAGCCACCCGAAGCAGGCCGTACGGGTGTTCCGGGGCGGCTACGTCTACGGGCGCACCGCCTGGGACAAGCCCGAGTCGGCGTTCTACTCCATCCGCTTCGGGCCCGGCATGAAGTATCACGGCCACGAGGACCACCTGGGCGTGACCTACTACGCCCAGGGCCGTAACGTCCTGGTCGACGCCGGCTTCGACTCCTACGAGAACAGCGGCTACCGCCACTGGACGATGTCCCCCGAGGCCCACAACACCTCGATGGTGGCCGGGGCGAAATTCCGCGGCAAGACCGCCACCGCGCTGAGCAGGTCCTCGATCGGGACTGACCGGCAGAGTTACCGGCTCACCGACAGGGCCTACGGCGTGCCCAGGACCCGCTCGGTGCTCGTCAACCACCGCGAGGACGTGATGGCCGTGCTGGACACGGTTCCCAAGGGCTCGAAGGTCCGCAACCTCTGGCACTTCTCCCACGAACTGTCCACCGTCTCCAGCAGTGGCGGCCAGGTCGTGGTGAAGGACAAGACGGGCTGGAAGGCGACGCTCGTCCAGGTCTCGATGCCGTCCTGCAAGCCGGTCTCGGGACTGAAGGTGGTCCAGGGGCAGAAGAACCCCTACCAGGGCTGGGTCTCCTCCTCCTACCTGCTGAGACACCCCGCCCCCACGGTCGTCTCGCCCGCCTCGGGCAACGCCGTGCTGACCGTGGTGGTGCCCGGCACCAACAGGCCGTCGCTCTCCTGCTCGGGCGGCAAGGTCAGCCTGGAGACCTCGGAGGGCCAGGTGAGCTTCCGCGTGCGCGGTGCCGACCTCTCCTGACGGCCTTCCCCGCCGACGCCCGAGAAGAGTCCTCTCCGGCGGCCTTCCCGCCGAGCCTGACGGCTCTCCTCGCCGGAGACGACACGGGCGGATGCCTACCGGCACCCGCCCGTTCACCGTGGGGAGGTCTCCCAGCGGCCCTTTCCCGACAGCGCCCGCCGCCCCCGAGGGCTGTGGCGGGCGGCTGTCAGACGGCGTGACCCGCGCGCAGGAGCCCGAAGGTCACCGCCTGCTCAAGCGCCTGCCAGGAGGCCTCGATGATGTTCTCGTCGACGCCGACCGTGGACCACTCCCCGGCCGCGTCGCTGGAGGTGACCAGCACGCGCGTGACGGCGTCGGTGCCGTGCGTACCCTCCAGGATCCGCACCTTGAAGTCGATCAGCTCGACCCCCGCCAGCTCGGGGTAGAGCCGCTCCAGGCCCAGCCGCACGGCCCGGTCGAGGGCGTTGACCGGGCCGTTGCCCTCGCCGGTGGCGATGATCCGCTCCCCCTTGGCGTGCAGCTTCACGGTGGCCTCGCTCACGACCTCGCCGCCTCGCGCCCGCTCGACGATCACCCTCCAGGACTCGACCTGGAAGTGGCGCCTGCTCTCGCCCGCGACGGTGTCGCGCAGCAGGAGCTCGAAGGAGGCGTCGGCGGCCTCGAAGGTGTAGCCCTTCGACTCCATCTCCTTGACCCGGTTCACCAGCTCCCGCGAGGTGTCGGAGGACAGCTCGTAGCCCAGCTCACGCCCCTTGAGCTCGACCGAGGCGCGTCCGGCCATGTCGGATACGAGCATGCGCATGTCGTTGCCGACCTCGGCGGGGTCGATGTGCTGGTAGAGGTTGGGATCGACCTTGATCGCGCTGGCGTGCAGCCCGGCCTTGTGCGCGAAGGCGGAGACGCCCACGTAGGGGGCGTGGGAGTTGGGGGTGACGTTGGTGACCTCGGTGATCGCGTGGGCGATCCTGGTCATGTCGGCCAGTGCCTCCTTGGGCACAAGGTCGAATCCCCGCTTGAGCTGCAGGTTCGCCACCACGGTGAAGAGGTTGGCGTTGCCCGAGCGCTCACCGTAGCCGTTGGCGCAGCCCTGCACGTGGGTGGCGCCCGCCTTGACCGCGGCCAGGGAGTTGGCGACCGCGCAGCCGGTGTCGTCGTGGCAGTGGATGCCGATCCTCGCCGACGTCCCGACGGCCGCGTGCACCACCTCGGCCAGCTCGTCGGGGAGCATGCCCCCGTTGGTGTCGCACAGCGCGATGACCGAGGCTCCCGCCTCGGCGGCGGTGCGCAGGACCTCCAGCGCGTAGTCGGGATTGGACTTGTAGCCGTCGAAGAAGTGTTCCGCGTCGAGGAAGACTCTCTGGCCCTCCGCACGAAGGTGGGAGACCGTGTCGCGGATCATCGCGAGGTTCTCCTGAAGGGTCGTGCGGAGGGCCAGCTCCACGTGCCGGTCATGACTCTTGGCGACAAGGGTCACGACCGGCGCGCCGGATTCGCGCAGCGCGGCCACCAACGGGTCGTCGGCTGCCTTCACACCTGCCCGGCGGGTCGCGCCGAACGCGGCGAGCTGCGCGTGCTTCAGGTCGAGCTCTGTTTGAGCGCGCCTGAAGAATTCCGTGTCCTTGGGGTTGGCTCCCGGCCAGCCTCCCTCGATGAAGCCGACGCCCAGACCGTCCAGGTGACGCGCGATGGCCAGCTTGTCGGCCACCGTGAGGTTGAGCCCTTCCTGCTGGGCACCGTCACGGAGAGTCGTGTCGTACACGTGGAAACGATCGTCGGCCATGTCAATCTCCTTCGCGGTTCGATGATTCGCCGCGCGCTCTTCGGCTTCTGGAAACAAAAATGACCCCTCACGGACGTGAGAGGTCTGCGCGCCGGCGGTGTCCCTTTTCAGCCGGCGCGCCTGCCGATAATGAGCAGACCGTAGAACATGATGCTTCGGAGTCTGCCACACGCCGACGCCATCTGACACATTGATCTCAGGATCCGAGACCTACGGCGTGCCCGCACGGCACCGGACACGACCTGGAATCACCCCCGTCGCCGTCCGGCACGGGCGAGAATGGGCCCCATGAAGGCGACTTACCTCGACCCCACCGTGGGGCAGTATCTGCTCGCGCACACCAGCCAGCCCGACGACGTCCTCGACGCCCTCGCCGTCGAGACCCGCGAGCTGACCGGCGACAACGCGTCCATGCAGATCTCCCCCGACCAGGGGCGTTTCCTTACCATGATCGCCCAGCTCTGCGGCGCCAGGAACGCGGTGGAGGTGGGCACCTTCACCGGCTACTCCTCCATCTGCCTCGCCAGGGGGCTCGCCCCCGGCGGCGGGCTCACCTGCTTCGACGTGAGCGAGGAGTGGACGGCGATCGCCCGGAGTTACTGGGAGAAGGCGCAGGTCGCCGACCGCATCGAGCTGAGGATCGGGCCCGCGGCCGAGCGGCTGCGCGAGCTTCCAGAACACCCGGCCGTCGACCTGGCGTTCATCGACGCCGACAAGGTCAACTATCCCGTCTACTACGAGATCCTCATGTCGCGTCTGGCCCCCGGCGGGGTGATCCTCGTCGACAACACCCTGTGGAGCGGGCACGTCGCCGATCCCACCAGGGACGACGAGACCGTGCGACACATCCGCGAGTTCAACGACATGGTGAGCGCCGACGAGCGAGTCACCTCGATCATGCTTCCCATCGCCGACGGCCTCACCATGATTCGAAAGCACTGACGAAAACTTTCCCTAATCGTGGGCAGAAGAAAACCCTTCCGATTACTGTAAGCGATGTGACAAACACGTTGCGCCCACCCGCGCGGAGGGAAGGATGAGCTCATGGCCAAGACCCTGGAACGCCGCGAGGCGAAGCTCGTGTCCACCAACCATCAGGAGCTCGAAGCGCACTACCAGAGGACCTGCGACCAGTGGCCCGACCGTAAGGTCGAAATCATCAACGGCCGGATCGTGGTGAGGGAGTTGCCCACACTCAACCACGCCAAGAGCATCCTGCAGTTGTTGATCCAGCTCATTCCGTTCGCCACCGAACAGGGCTGGCACCCCGTATACGA
Source organism: Streptosporangium sp. NPDC050284 (assembly GCF_044459525.1). Taxonomy (NCBI): domain Bacteria; kingdom Bacillati; phylum Actinomycetota; class Actinomycetes; order Streptosporangiales; family Streptosporangiaceae; genus Streptosporangium; species Streptosporangium sp. NPDC050284. The sequence goes on along the minus strand of NZ_JBITIZ010000008.1, from coordinate 219,349 downwards.
CGTCAAGCTCTTCCTGGGCGTCCAGAAAGATCGTTATCGGCCCGATCTCCTTGTCGTGCCGAAGTTTCCCCGCATGTGGGACGAGGAGAACGTCTATGCGGAGGAGACGCTGCTCGTCGTGGAGGTGGTCTCCCCCAGCAGTCGGAGCGACGACCACGTCACCAAACCAGAAAACTGCGCGATCGCGGGGGTTCCGCTCTATCTGGTGATCGACGCCACCCAGAATCTCGCCCGGCTCCTCAGCCATCCCGGGGAGAGGGGCTACCAGCAGCAACACCAGGTGACCCTTGGAGAGCCCCTCGAGCTCCCCGCTCCCTGGAACCTCACGATCGACACCGGCAAGCTGACCGAAGGGTAGGCCCGCTCGGTGGGAGACCCGGCCGGGTGGGAGGCCGGGGCTCCTGCCGAGCGAGGTCCCCGGACGCCTCGACCGGGCCCCTCCTGCACGGGATCGGCCCTGTACTCCGTACGCGACCTCGATCAACCTGAAGCGATCACTCGTCGCACCGGATCGGACACGACCGCTGACCGGCGACGACGCGACGCGTGCGGAAAACGGGGGCAACGGATCGTGTGGACCCAGCCGCACGCTCCGTCGCCCTCGACGTCGATGGAAGGTGGTCAGCAGATCTTGTGGACCCAGCTGTGCGGGTCGGGACGGGTCCCGTACTGGATCCCCACGAGCTCCTCGCGGATCTTCGAGGTGACCGGCCCCTGGGTGCCGTCGCCGATCGTCCAGGCGCGGTCGGCGCCCTTGACCGAGCCGACCGGGGTGACGACCGCGGCGGTGCCGCAGGCGAAGACCTCGGTGAGCTCGCCCGTCTCGCAGCCCTGCTGCCACTCCTCGACCGACAGTCGCCCCTCCTCGGCCTGGAGGCCGAGGCCGGAGGCGAGGCAGAGGATCGAGTCACGGGTGATGCCGGGCAGGAGCGTGCCGGTGAGTGCCGGGGTGAGCAGGCGGTCTCCGTAGACGAAGAACAGGTTCATCCCGCCCATCTCCTCGACGTAGCGGTGCTCGCCCGCGTCCAGCCAGACCACCTGGTCACAGCCCTGCTCGACGGCCTGGCGCTGGGCGACGAAGGCCGCCGCGTAGTTGCCGCCGCACTTGGCGAAACCGGTGCCGCCGGGGGCCGCGCGGGTGTACTCGGTGGAGAGCCAGACCGTCACGGCCTGCCCGCCCCCGAAGTAGGCCGCCGCCGGAGAGGCGATGACCATGTACTTGTAGCTCCTGGACGGGTAGTTGACACCGAGCGCCGGCTGCGTGGCGATCATGAAGGGGCGCAGATAGAGGCTGTGCCCCGGCGTGGTCGGGACCCACTCGCGGTCGGTCTGGACGAGCAGCTCCAGCGACTCGACGAACGTCTCCTCGGGCAGCTCGGGCATGGCCATCCGCAGCGCGGAGCTGTTGAAGCGGGCGGCGTTCGCCTCCGGCCGGAAGGTCACGATCGCGCCGTTCTCCTGGCGGTAGGCCTTGAGTCCTTCGAAAAGCTCCTGCGCGTAGTGGAAGACCGACGTCGCGGGGTCGAGACTGAGCGGGCCGTACGGCATGAGCCTGGCGTCGTGCCAGCCCTCCCCCTCGGTGTAGTCGATCGAGATCATGTGGTCGGTGAAGACCTGACCGAACCCGGGGCTCGCCATTACCTGCTCGCGCTCTGCCGCGGTGCGAGCGTGGTCGGAGAGCTGCACGTCGAAGCTGAGCTTCTGAGCGGTGGTCATCGCACGGATCCTTCTCTTGAGGTCTGGCTTACCCTTGGGTCCATTCTGCGTCGGACCGGGTAACGGGAAACTACTCCATCTATGCCGAAAACCGGCAGTGCTGGAGAAACAAAAAACGCGCCTGGCGGCTCAGGTGAGCCGCCAGGCGCGTCGGGGTCGAGGGAGGCGGCTTCCTCAGCCGGCTACTCGGGCGGTGATGTCGTCGCCGATCTCGCGGGTGGTCCGGCCGGCCCGTCCGGCAGCCCGGTCGACCAGGTCGTCGGCGACGGCCTGCTCGACCCTGGCGGCCTCGGCGGCCATGCCGAGGTGGTCGAGGAGCATGGCGACCGACAGGATCGTGGCGGTCGGGTCGGCCTTGCCCTGGCCCGCGATGTCGGGGGCGCTGCCGTGAACCGGCTCGAACATGCTCGGCGCGGTGCGGTCGGGGTTGACGTTGCCGCTCGCCGCCAGGCCGATGCCACCGGCGATCGCCGCGCCGATGTCAGTGAGGATGTCGCCGAAGAGGTTGTCGGTGACGATCACGTCGAAGCGCTCCGGCTGGCTGACGAAGAACATCGAGGCCGCGTCGACGTGGCAGTAGTCGGTCTGGACCTCGGGATATTCCAGGCCGACGCGGTCGAAGGTGCGGGCCCAGAGGTCGCCGGCATAGGTGAGCACATTGGTCTTGTGGACCAGCGTCAGCTTCCTGCGGGGGCGGCCGAGCGCCTTGTCGAAGGCGTAACGCACGACGCGCTCGACGCCGTAGGCGGTGTTCAGCGACTCCTGGGTGGCGATCTCGTGCGGCGTGCCCCTACGCATCACGCCACCCGCTCCGGCGTACGGGCCCTCGGTGCCCTCGCGGACGACGATCATGTCGATGTCCTCGGGGCCGGACCTGCCCAGCGGCGTCTCGACGCCGGGGAAGAGCTTGACCGGGCGCAGGTTCACGTAGTGGTCGAGCTGGAAGCGGAGCTTGAGCAGCAGGTCGCGCTCCAGGATGCCCGGGGGCACGCTGGGGTCGCCGACCGCGCCGAGCAGGATCGCGTCGTATCCGCGCAGTTCGTCGAGGACCGGGTCCGGCAGGGTCTCGCCGGTTTCGTGGTAGCGCTTGGCACCGAGGTCGTAGGTGGTGGTCTCCACCTTCGTGCCGACCGCTTCGAGGACCTTCAGCCCTTCGGCGACGACCTCGACTCCGATTCCGTCCCCGGGGATGACCGCCAGGCGAATGTTACGCGAATCCATGCAGGCACCCTACCGGTCCGTCTCGGTGATCGAACACCGGTCTCACTCTGCGGACGTGTCCACACGGCGAGCTCTCTGATCGTTTTATCCTTTTTTGCTATGCATTGACCGTTTCGGGAGGTTTCGTTATTGTCCTCCCATTCACATCACTGCCTAATCCGTACGGGCCACCCCCTGACCGAGCCCACACGGAGCCGGGGAACCACTTTTTTACGGGATCTACCGCATCCCGAGAACGCCGCTCCTCCCCCGGAGCGCGTTCCCGGTCGTCATCAGGTGGATCCCTTGGGGCGAATCAGCGCGTTCTCGCGCCGTAGGGCGACCTCCACGCCCGAGCCCGACAGCTCACCCGGCCGGCCTTATGGAAGGAATCATCCTGTCCGGCACAGTTCTCCCCCGCGTCCTGTCCATCTCCGCCTCCCTGATCCTCACCGGCGCCGCGGTGTGCGCGACCTCGACCGCCGCCCTGGCCGCCTCCCCGCCCCCCGCCCCCGGGCCCGCGGCGCTCAAAACCCCCACGCTGAAGGAAACGCTGAAGGCCATGGCTGTCAGGCCCGCCTGGCAGAAGGCCGTGAAGTGGGCCATGTCCAAGCGCGGAACGCCCTACGTCTGGGGCGGCACCGGCAACGGCGGCTTCGACTGCTCCGGCCTGATGCTCCGCGCCTACGGCGCCGCCGGGATCAAGCTCCCCCGCGTCACCAACGACCAGTACGCCGCCTTCTCCAAGAAGATCGCCTGGAAGAATCTCAGGCCCGGTGACCTGGTCTTCTTCAGCGGCCTCGGCCATGTCGGCATGATCACAAAGCCCGGCTACATGGTTCACGCCCCGCGGAGCGGCGACGTCGTCAAGGAGGAGAAGCTCAGCTCCTGGCGCCGCGCCGCCTTCTCCGGCGCGGTCCGCCCCGACCCGCAGGGGGTCCAGCTGGCCAAGCGGGTCGAGCTCGCGACCGAAATCGTGCCCGGCGGATGAGACACGCCGGAGGATCGCCGCCGGGAGGCCGTGGAGACCCCGGTGACGGCGAGAACGGGCTCAGCGGGTGGGGGCACCACCGTTGTCCCTGCGGTCCAGAGCGGTCTGGAGCGCGTCGATGGCCTCGTCCTCTGTCTCCTCGGGACGGTTCCAGGGATACATGTCGTACATGGCGAATCTCGTCTCGGTCGCACGCGAGCAAGGAAGGTGGTCAAGTCTCCGGTCGGGACTCCGACCAGGCCTGATGTCGAGGGCCCGGATCACGGACCGGTGACGGGGGCTTGGAGCCGGCAAGCGCCACGACACCGCGGCGAGTCGCCGGCCTGCCCCTGTCAGGCCTCGCCGCGGCAGGTAAGAATTACGAGAACCTGGCGCATTTGATTCCAGGTTACCTGCTCACGGAAACACCGTCTCGTCCGGCGTACACACTTCTCACATACTGAGACGAGATGTGGCCGCCGCCCCGGTCATCGGGGCGGCGGCCACACCGGTGGACCACCGTCGCGTTTCCCGCACGCGCTCCCCGATCGGTCCGGGGTGATCGCATGTCGTCCTGGATCAAACCGCGACGACGCGGCACGCGCGGGAAACGGGGCTAGTCGGCCAGGTCGGCCGAGCGACCGCTGTCGGCGCCGATCTCCGCGCTGATCTGGTCGATCACCTCGGCCGGGATCGCGGTGTCGACGGTGAGGGCGATCAGCGCCTTGCCGCCCTTGGCGTCACGGGCCACCTGCATCGAGGCGATGTTGATCGAGTGGTCGCCGAGAATGCGGCCGACCACGCCCACGATGCCGGGACGGTCGGTGTAGGTGAAGAACGAGAGGTGGTCGGTCGGCTCGATCTCCATCTGGTAGCCGTTGACCTCGACGATCTTCGTGATCTGCCTCGGCCCGGACAGGGTGCCGGAGACCGAGACCGTGCGGCCGTCGGCGAGAACGCCGCGGACCGTCACGACGTTGCGCCAGTCGGGGCTCTCGGAGCTGGTGACCAGCTCGACCGACACGCCCCGGTCCTTGGCCAGCAGCGGGGCGTTGACGTAGGTGACCGAGTCCTCGACCACGTCGGTGAAGACGCCCTTGAGCGCTGCCAGCTCCAGCACGCGGACGTCGTGGGAGGCGATCTCGCCGCGTACCTCGACGTCGAGCTTGGTGGCGACCTCGCCCGCGAGTGCGGTGAACACCCGGCCGAGCTTCTCGGCGAGCGGCAGACCCGGCTTGACGTCCTCGGCGACGGCACCGCCCTGGACGTTGACCGCGTCCGGCACGAACTCCCCGGCGAGGGCGAGCTTCACGCTGCGCGCGACCTGGGTGCCCGCCTTCTCCTGGGCCTCGTGGGTGGAGGCGCCCAGGTGCGGGGTGACGACGACCTGGTCGAGCTCGAAGAGCGGGCTGTCGGTAACCGGCTCCTTGGGGAACACGTCGATGCCGGCGCCGGCGACGCGGCCCTCCTTGATCGCGGAGTAGAGGGCGTTCTCGTCGATGATGCCGCCCCGGGCGACGTTGATGAGGCGCACGTTCGGCTTGACCGCGTGGAGCTCCCTGTCGCCGATGAGACCGATGGTCTCCTTGGACTTGGGCAGGTGCACCGTGATGAAGTCGGCCTCGCTCAGAGCCTCCTCGAGCGAGACCAGCCGGACGCCCATCTGCGCGGCGCGGGCCGGCTGCAGGTAGGGGTCGTAGGCGATCAGCTCGACACCGAACGGCTGGAGGCGCTGCGCGACCAGCTGGCCGATCTTGCCGAGGCCGAGGATCGCGACGACCTTCTCGTCGAGCTCCACCCCGGTGTACTTCGAGCGCTTCCACTCGCCGCCCTTGAGCGCGGAGTGCGCCTGGGCGACGTTACGGGCGGAGGCGAGGATGAGGGCGACGGTGTGCTCGGCGGCGCTGGTGATGTTGGAGGTGGGCGCGTTGACGACCATGACACCGGCCTTGGTGGCGGCCTCCACATCGACGTTGTCCAGGCCGACGCCCGCGCGGGCGACGACGCGGAGCCTGGGAGCGTTGGCGATCGCCTCGGCGTCGACCTGCGTGGCGCTGCGCACGATGAGCGCGTCCACGTCGGCGAGGGCGGGCAGGAACTGGGCGCGGTCGGCGCCGTCGGTGTGGCGGACTTCGAAGTCCGCGCCCAGAACCGCGAGACCAGCCTCGGAAAGTTCCTCAGCGACCAGTACTACGGGCTTGTTCACAGGCTGGATCCTTACTAGACGGTGAGGGGTGCACGGACCTCACGTAGTCTATCGGCGCTTGTGAACGCGTTCACGAGTGTCCCGCGATCCGAGACGCCTCGCGCCGACGGAGAACCCCTCGGAAAGGCTCCGGCGACTCGTGGGACGTGAGGGGACCTCGCGACCCACGAGGCGATTACCCGTCCTTGACAGATCTCATGCACCAAAACTCAAGTTGGTATTGATCCCAAGAAAACTTCGCGATTACCCTGATAAGCCGTGGTCCACTACCTATCGTTCCTCATATGAGCATCGGGAACCCCGCTCTCGGCAACGTGCTCGCGCAGCACGGCGACCCGCACCGGCTGCTTGCGGCGCTGGCCGAATGGGGACTCCTGGTTGCCGTGCGACCCGACCGATCCGTCGTGCTCGGCACGACCCAGGCCGGTGATCGTGTCCTGCTCGGATACACCTCGGCGGACACCTACGCGCGGCACCGCGGCAGCCACTCGCTGTCGGCGTGCGACGCCGACACCATCCTCGACATCCAGCGCGTCACCGGCGTGCGGGAGATCGTGATCGACGCGGCGGGTCCGGCGGCCGCGGCCGTGCCGATCGAGGACCTCCAGCGATACCTGCTCTCGACGCGCAGCGGCCCCACGCCCGCGCTGTCGAGCGCGGCGCCGACGGCGTACGCGACCGGGGCGATGGCCACGGTCTCGCGTCCCGCGCCCGCGCGCCCGCAGAGAACGCCGGTGCCGGCGGCGCCCTCCCAGCCGTGGATCCCGGCGCCTCGGCCCCACCTGTCGGGCCCGATGCAGATGGTGGACCCGGGATACCGCCGGTGCGACCACCCGATCCTGCCCGCGCTGCGTGCCGCGATCTCGCACCTGCTCGTCGACTACCCGCTCGTCCACCACGTGTGGATCTCCGAGGCCGGCACCTCCTCGGGCGCCCCGGGGATCATGCTGCACGTGAAGGTCCACATGTCGGCGGCCGAGGACGTGGTCAGGGACATCCACCGCGGGGTGCGCGCCAGGTTGCCCCAGCTCGCCGCGAGCGAGGCGCCGATCCTGATGGCCAGGGTCGCCGACGCGCGCAGCGAGCAGCGGATGGTCGAGCTGGGCGCCCACGTGGTCTGCGCCGACGTCACCGACTGACCGGTCACCACGGCGCGTCCCACGGTGGTGACGTGCCGGAAAGGCGGTCCCGGAGAACGGCCGCGGACGAGGTGGCGCGAGAAGGCGCCTCCTCGTCCGCCACGAGACGTCACGGCCGCTAGCCCGGTTTTCCGCATGTGCCGCATCATTGCGGGTCAGAAGCCGTATCCGATCCGACGGGGCCGGGGCGTCTCCGGTTCGGACGGCGGCACGTGGGGCTAGCCGGTTCTGCGGGTCAGGGTCACCTTCGGCCGGGTGAACGCCCCCGCCACCAGGGCGGCCAGCACCGGCAGGCCGACCACCACGGCCGCGAGGAGGAGCCAGGGGATCTCGACCGTCGGCGACATCGGTGAGAAGGACGAGAGCTCGCCGGACCGGATGAGGACGGTCCCGGGTGCCCCAACCGTGAGGGGCCAGGTGGCGGCGATCCCCGTCACACAACCGGCCACCGTGCCGACCAGGACACCGAGCCCGGCGATGAATCCGGCCTGCCCGGCGACGACCAGCCGGTGCGTGCCCGGCGGCGCCCCGACCGCGGCCATCGTCGCGAGGTCGGGCCGCATGTCGGCCGCGGCGAGCCCGGTGGCGACGAAAGTGCCACCGAGCACCAGGACGAGCGCCGCCCCCAGGAGCAGCACCAGCCAGGAGGTGTTGTCGTCCTGGAATCCGCTCGTGACCTCGACGTAGAACTCGGCTTTGGGGACCGCCGTCACAAGATCCCACTCCAGCGTCGCCACCTGCTTGGCGGTGAGCCTGTGCGCAGCCGGGTCGATGTACAGGACGCGCGGTTCGGCTCTCAGCCCGGCGTTCTCCGCGACGGAGAGCGGCAGCACCGCCACACCGTACCCGGGGTCGGCGGGACGGGCCAGGACGGCGGGAACCGCGATCTCAACAGGATCGGCTTCCCCTCTCCTCCCTTCCAGGATCAGGGTGATCTTTCCGTTCCGTACCATCCCGGGGTCGAACACCACGGCCTTGCCCGAGGCGAACGCGGCCGCCGCCGCCGGGTCCCGCCGCCCCTGCACGAGGGTGAGCAGCCGCTCGTCCCCGATCGGAAGACCCGCGACGGAGTACTGCGGACCGTACTCGTCGGCTCGCTGGATCGCCATCTCGACGTTCTCCCCTTCGGCGTTCCTGAGCTTGGCGGCCTCGATGAGCGGCACACCGGGCAGCGTCCGCTCGACGGCGGCCCTCAGCGCACTCCAGCGGTCGGCGTCGAGTCCCTCGCCGTCGATCCTCGTGGTTCCTGCTGGGGCGATCACCTGGAAGGCGTCCCGGCGCTGGGCGAAGGAACTGGTGGTCGCGATGCCGGCCACGACGACCGTGGCCGTGGCGGTCATGACCGCCGCGACCGCGGACGCGGTGCGAACGCGGTGGCGGGCGGCGTCGCGTGCGGCCAGGCGTAAGGGCAGCGAAAGCCGCGCGACCAGGCTCGCGGCCCCCTTGACCAACCTCGGCGTCAGCGCGACCAGTCCCAGCTGCGACAGGACCGCGGCGGCGAGGACCCAGATGACGTCGTACCTGACGGCGAAGACGGTCGCCGCGACCCCCGCGGCGACCAGGACCAGGCCGAGCACCGGGCGGCCCACCCGGTCGCGCACCGCGCTCCGGCGCCCGCCGATCACCGCCGCCGCGTCCTGCCTGGCCGCCTGCACCGCGGGGATCAGGGCCGCGATGAGCCCGCTGCCCGCCCCGAGCAGGGCGACGGCCACGACCGGAATCCAAGGGATCTCCAACGGGCCGACCGCGCCGACCAGCCTGCCCGCCCCCAGCGCGGCCGAGAGCGCGACCAGGCCCAGGCCCAGGATCAGTCCCGCGAGCGCGGCCCCGCCGCCGAGGACGACGCCGTCGGCCAGGACGATGAGGCGCAGGTGGGCCGGAGAGCCGCCCTGCGCGGTGATCAGTGCGAGTTCCCTGCGGCGGCGGCGCAGGCCGACCGCGAAGGCGGGGCCTGCGAGCAGCACCACCTCCAGCACGATCATGACCGCGGCCAGCCCGATCGCCACGGTCCTGTCCACCTGGTAGGAGTCAGGGGTGAAGAGCCAGACGCGGTCGGGCGGATCCTCGATGACGGCGCGGGACCCGGCCAGCAGCCCGGCCGCGTTCAGCCGCTGGACGGTGGCCCAGGTGACCGGCTGCGGCGCATCGGCCAGCCAGCCGGTGCCGCGAAGGCCGTGGCCGGCGAAGAGCAGGGTGCCGGGGAGTCCGACGATCTTCGCCCCGCGGGTCCGGTGCGGGTGCTCGACGACGCCGACGACCCTCATCGCCTTCCTGTCCCGCGTGACCTGCAGCGGGGCGTCGAGGCGGGCTCCCCTCTCCAGGATCTCCGGAGTCACCGCGATCTCCTGGGCGGAGGCCGGGAAGCGGCCCCGGAGCAGGTGGTACATGCCCGTCGTCATGGGGTCCCGCAGGTCCGTCTCCAGCACGGAGACGTGGTCACGGCCATCACTGCTCAGGTAGTCGACGCTGCCCTCGTTCAACGGGAGGAGCCGGGTGCCGGGCTCCAGGAGTTTCGCCACCTCCCCCTGTGTCCAGGGCCGCGTCGCGGTGTGAGGGGGCTGGCCAGAACCCACCCATACCCGACCTTCGACGTCCTGTTCCACCTTTCCCCGGACTCCGCTCACCGTGATCCGGGCGTCGGCGGCGCCGATGTTCGCGGTGAGGCCCTCGCGGGGGTTGATGTTCGAGGTCTCGAGAAAGGCCAGGAGGCCCGTGATGACGAGGACCGGCAGGCCGATCATGACCATGATCAGGGCGCTGCGCCCCCTGGCGCGCCGGATGTCCCTGCGGGAGATGCGCAGCGCGGCGAGCAGGGCGCTCATGCGACCGCCCCACCCGGTGACCGGAGGGCCGCTTCGCCGTACGGTGGCCGGAGATCCGCACACGTGTCCCGCGCGTCCGTTCGCTCGCTCATCGGGCGCTCTCCAGGGGGGTGACGGTGGAGTCGGCGATCTCGCCGTCGCGCAGGAAGACCACCCGGTCGGCCCAGGCGGCGTAGCGGGGTTCGTGGGTGACGAGCAGCGCGGCGGCTCCCGCGTCGCAGCGGGTGCGCAGGAGCTGGAGGATGTCGTCGCCGGTCGGGGTGTCGAGCGCGCCGGTGGGCTCGTCGGCCAGGATCAGCCGCCGCTCCCCCACCAGCGCGCGGGCGATGGCGACCCGCTGACGCTGGCCGCCGGAGATCTCTTCGGGGAAACGGTCGGCGATCTCGCCCAGACCGACCTCGGTGAGCACCTCCATCGCCTCGCGGCGGGCGTTCCCGAAGGCGATCCCGTCCAGCTCGCGCGGGAGGGTCACGTTCTCCAGCGCGGTGAGCGACGGGATCAGGTTGAGGTCCTGGAAGACGTAACCGACGTGCCTGCGCCGGAGCCCGGCCAGTTCCCCGGCCCGCAGGCTCGCCAGCGGCGTACCCTCCACGACCACGGAGCCCGAGGTGGGCAGGTCGAGGCCCCCGGCGAGGTTGAGCAGGGTGGACTTACCTGATCCCGAGGGGCCCATCACCGCGACGAGCTCTCCGGCGCCGACGTCGAGGCTCACCCCGCGCAGCGCCGTCACGCGCTGTGGCCCGTCGCCGTGCGTGCGGGTCACGTCCGCGAGCCGGACGACCGGTTCGAAGGTCATCTGGGCACCCCCGGCGCGCGGGTCCCTGGCCGTGGTCGTGGTAAGGATGTCAACTGTCCGTCTCCTGTGTCTGGGGATCACGCGTCGGGAGGTCACCCGCACGGGGATCTCGCATCCGGAACTTCCGTGTCCGGGACCTATGCGTCCGGAACCTATGCGTCCGGGTTTTCCGCGGCCGCGGGCCTTCGCGGCCGAGGCGAGGCCGTGAGCACGGCCTCGCAGTGGTCGAGCCAGCGTTGCTCGGCCTCGGCCTGGAAGATCATCGAGTCGAGTACCAGCCGCTGTGCGGGGTTCTCGACGCTCGCGCGCCTGGCCTGGACGAACGCCTGCAACGTGCGCATGGTCGCGGTGCGCTGGGCCTGGATGATCGGCCGCACGTCCGTGGCGGCGGTGACCGCCAGGGCGAGCTTGATGACCAACTCGTCCCGAGGCCGGTCCGACTGGGCGACGGGGGTGCTGAACCATCGCCCCATCTCGGCCAGACCGGCCTCGGTGATCGAGTAGACGACCCGGCCCTGCTCGTCCTGCTCACCGGGGCTCACCAGGCCGTCGCGTTCCAGGCGGGAGAGCGTTGTGTAGACCTGGCCGATGTTGAGCGGCCAGGTCGCCCCCGTCGACGCCTCGAACTCGGCACGCAACTGATAGCCGTAACGAGGCCCCTGACTCAGCAGGGCGAGAAGCCCCTGTCGGATCGCCATGGATACCGAGTATGCATACGCAGTATTCATGACGCAAGAGATCTGCATATTCTGGACAGGCTCCGCCCTCGGGGCCGATACTCGGAGGATGAGCTCGACGCATCCCCCGGCCCGTGCCTCCGACGGGGACCGTGATCGCGCGATCAACGAGCTGCGCGACCGTGCCGTCGAGGGGCATCTGTCGCACGACACCTTCCTCGGCCGCGTCGACATGGCCCTGCGCGCACGCAACCAGGGCGAGCTCGACAATCTGGTCGCCGATCTGCCGCAACGCGGCCGGTTTCGCCGCATGGTCACCGAGGCCGTCGCCTCGGCCTCCGACTTCACCAAGCGGGTGGAGTCGGCCTGGCGGCGCCCTCGACTGCCCCGGCTCGCGCTGCCCGGCGACGGCAGGACCCGCTACGTGGTGGGCCGGGGGTCGGCCTGCGATCTGGTCCTCGCCGACCTGACCGTCTCCCGGGTGCACGCCGAGCTCCGCCGCGACGAGGAGGGCTGGGTCCTCGTCGACCTCGGCTCGCTGAACGGCACCCGCCTGAACGACTGGCGCCTGGTCGGCCCGGCCAAGGTGCGGCCGGGCGACGTCGTCTCCTTCGGCGACTGCGGCTTCCTGATGATCACGCCTTAGACGCTTTGGCCGGCCACCTCCCGGCCGTCCCTGGATTGATCTCCGCCCTGGACCCGCGTCCGGGCCGCCCTGAGCCGCACACCGCGTCCCCTGGCCGGGACCCGTGCGCGACTACGGGCTTTGGGTGGGAGCCCTCTCAGCCCTCCTGAACCTCGGCCGCTCCGGCCTCCTGAGCCTCCTGGGCTTCCTTGATCTTCGCCGCCGTCAGGGCGTAGCGCATGGTCAGCAGGATGCTGAGCCCCATCAGGATCGCGGGCAGCAGCGTTGAGCCGTACAGTGCCGCCGTGGTCGCCGACTCGGGCTGGGCGACCGGTGTGGAGGGGTCGGACTCGACGAATCCGGTCGCGCCCAGCAGCCAGCCGAGTACGAGCGCGCCGAACGCGAAGACCACGGTCTCCGCGGCTGTCCAGAGCCCGGTGAACACCCCTGCCCTGCGCTTGCCGGTGACCAGGGCGTCGTGGACGATCACGTCGGAGAGCATCGAGAACTGCAGCAGCTGCAACCCGGCGTAGCCGATGCCGACGAGGAACACGCACGCGTGCGCGTACGCCCAGCCGAGCGGACCGGCGAAGGCCATCCCGACGGCGCCCACCATGAACAGCGCCGACGCCAGGATCATCGCGCCGCGCTTGTCGTAACGCTTGGACAGCCGGACCCAGAGCGGCATGGTGATCAGCAACGGGCCGACGATGCCCAGGAAGAGCGTGGTGGTCGCCGCCGGGTCACCCAGCGTGTAGGTGGCGAGGTACGGCGCTCCGGCGAGCATGGCTCCGGCGGCGAACATCTGGGCGCAGCTCAGGCCGAGCAGCACCATGAACGTCGTGTTCGAGCGGGCGGCGGCGAACTGGGCGGCGATCGACGGCTCCGTCTCGGCCCGCGCGATCATCGGGGCCCGGGCCGTGCCGAAGAAGGCGCCGAGCATCGACAGCAGCAGCACGGCTCCGACGACCAGACCCATGGTCCGGTAGCCGGAGGCCTCGGTGCCCGCGATCACCGGCGCGACCGCCCCGGAGAGCAGGATCCCCAGGCCGACGAAGACCATCTTCCACTGCAGCAGCGAGGAGCGCTCGTGGTAGTCGTCGGTCATCTCCGCGGGCATCGCCTTGTAGGGAACCTCGTAGAAGGCGTAGGCCGTCGCGGTGAGGAAGTAGAAGAAGGCGACGTACAGGGCGGCGGACAGGCCGGTGAGCGGGGGGCCCGCGAAGGTGAGGGCGAACGTCACCGGCAGGGTGACCGCGCCCATGAGCAGCCAGGGACGGCGAGCGCCGAAGCGGGAGACCGTCCGGTCGGAGCGTTGCCCCACCCAGGGGTTGATGAACATGTCCCAGAGCTTGGGCAGGAAGACCACGATGCCGGCGATCCACGCGGGAACCGCGAGCACGTTCGTCATGTAGAACAGCAGCAGCAATCCGGGGACCGTGGAGAAGGTCGCCGTGCAGATCGAGCCGACACCGTAGCCGACGCGCACGCCGCGCGACACGGTGACGACGGCGGGTGAGGGCGCCGGGGAGACCATGCCACATTCAATCGCAGCGAGTGTGCGCCCGGTAGGCCCCGGAACCTCGCGATCGCCGGAAGGCGAGAATATTTCGCCTCTTGTCGGTCCGAGATAGTCCGGCGGCGGGGCCGCCGTCCGGCCCGGGTGATCTCCACGGGGCCGCATCCCTCCATACGGCATATATCCAGCTCAGGCGGTCCGTGGAGGGATATTTCAGCTCTCGGGCGTCCCTGCTGCCGACAGGAGCACCACCGACCACAGACGCCTATGCGATCACTCTGGTTTACCTGGGGCTCACAGTAAATGTCCGGAATTTGCTGACAAGACGGATCTGTCACCGACAGAATGCGGGGGCCATCCAGCGTCTAACCAACCGGAGGAACCGACATGCGCAGACCGCTAGGGGCGGCACTGCTCTGCCTCGGGAGCCTGGCGGCCATCAGCACGCCGATCGCCACGGCTCACGCCGCGTCCGCTCCCCAGGCCGAGTGCCGTGTGTACGCCGCCAAGCCGTACGTCACCGCGGCGGGACGGATCCAGGCCTCCGCCGCGCGACTCGGCTGCGACGACACCGCCCTGGTCCGCATCCGCGTCAAGCGCGCCGTGCCCGGGGCCGACCCGATCGTGAAGAGCGCGTCCCGGAAGGGCACCAACGGACGGGTGACGGTGAGACTGCGTTGCGCTCCAGGCGTCTACTACGCCGTCGTCACCGACTACCGGGGAAACAGCGGCCGCTCCAAGCCCGTCAGGCTCGGCTGCTCCCCCACCGACGCCCCGGCCCCCACCCCCGCGCCGACCACTACCACCACCCCCAGGCCGACCCCGACCCCGTCGGCCAGCGCCACCCCCACCAAGCCCACCACCGCCCCCAGCTCCACTCCCAGCTCCGCACCGGGATCCTCCCTGTCCGAGGAAGTGGTGCGCCTGACCAACGCCGAGCGGCAGAAGGGCGGCTGTGGCCCGCTCATCTCCGACCCGCAGCTGCGTTCGGCCGCGCAGGGCCACTCGGACGACATGGCGGCCAAGAACTACTTCAGCCACACTTCGCAGGACGGCCGTGACATGACCGCCCGGATCAGGGCGAGCGGATTCAGCCCGATGCGCGCCTGGGCCGAGAACATCGCGATGGGCCAGCGCACCCCGGCCGACGTGGTCACCGCCTGGATGAACAGCTCCGGGCACCGGGCCAACATCATGAACTGCGCCTACACCCACCTCGGGGTGGGCGTGGCGAACAGTTCCCGGGGCATCTACTGGACCCAGAACTTCGCCAAGCACTAGAGATCAGGCACAACCGGACCGCGAGGCACCCGGTGTGAAACGGCCCGTGCCCCTGGTGACGAGAACTCGTCACCAGGGGCACGGGCCGCTGCTTTCGGCTCGGCGCCGTCACATGAGCGCCGTCACCCGAACCTTTACTTGAGCCAGCTCATCATCGGGCGGAGCTTGGCGCCGGTCTTCTCGATCGGGTGCTCGGCGAGCTCGTCGCGGTAGGCGGTGAACTTCTTCTGGCCGCCGTCGAACTCGTCCACCAGCTCCTTGGTGAACTCGCCGGACTGGATCTCGGCGAGGATGCGCTGCATCTCCTTCTTCGTCTCCTGCGTCACGATGCGCGGGCCGCGGGAGTAGCCGCCGTACTCGGCGGTGTCGGAGACCGACCAGTACATCTTGTGGATGCCGCCCTCGTACATCAGGTCGACGATCAGCTTCATCTCGTGCAGGCACTCGAAGTAGGCGACCTCGGGCTGGTAGCCCGCCTCGATCAGGGTCTCGAAACCGACCTTGATCAGCTCGGAGACGCCGCCGCACAGCACGGCCTGCTCACCGAACAGGTCGGTCTCGGTCTCCTCCTTGAAGGTCGTCTTCAGCGCGCCGGCGCGGGTGCCGCCGATGCCCTTGGCGTACGACAGGGCGAGCTCCAGGGCGTTTCCGCTCGCGTCCTTCTCGACCGCGACGAGACACGGCACGCCGCGACCCGCCGTGTACTGACGGCGTACGAGGTGACCGGGACCCTTGGGAGCGACCATGGCCACGTCCACGCCCTCGGGCGCCTCGATGAGGCCGTAGCGGATGTTGAGGCCGTGCCCGAAGAAGAGCGCGTCGCCCTCGACGAGGTTCGGGGCCACGTGGTCGGCGTACAGGTGGCGCTGGATGTGGTCCGGCGCGAGGATCATGGTCAGGTCGGCCTCTTCGACGGCCTCCGAGGGAGTGAGCACGCGCAGGCCGTCGGCCTCCGCCTTCTCCTTGCTCTTGGAGCCCTCGGGCAGGCCGACCCGCACGTCCACGCCGGAGTCGCGCAGCGAGAGCGCGTGGGCGTGGCCCTGGCTGCCGTATCCCAGAACGGCGACGTGCCGGCCCTGGATGATCGACAGGTCGGCCTGGTCGTCGTAGAAGATCTCAGTCACTTGCTTAACCTTTCGGGTTTCTCGTAAGCGTTACGCGGTCCGGTCCAGGGCCCGGAGAGAACGGTCGGTGATGGAACGGGCACCGCGGCCGATGGCCACCATGCCCGACTGGACGAGCTCCTTGATGCCGAACGGCTCCAGGACCTTGATGAAGGCCTGCAGCTTGTCCGGAGTGCCGGTGACCTCGATGGTCACCGCGTCGGAGGAGACGTCGACACAGCGTGCCCGGAACAGGTTGACCAGCTCCAGCACGCTGGACCTGTTGTCGGAGTCGGCCCGCACCTTGATCAGCGTGAGCTCGCGCTGCACCGACTGCGCCGGGTCGAGCTCCACGATCTTCAGCACGTTGACGAGCTTGTTGAGCTGCTTGGTGACCTGTTCCAGCGGCAGGTCGGCGACGTTGACCACGATGGTCATCCTGGAGATGTCCGCGTGCTCGGTCGGGCCGACCGCGAGCGAGTCGATGTTGAAACCCCTGCGGCTGAACAGCGCCGCGACGCGCGCGAGCACGCCGGGCTTGTTCTCCACCAGCACGGAGAGCGTGTGCCTGCTCATGCCTAGTCCTCGCTGTCCCAGACCGGCGCCATGTCGCGCGCGAACTTGATGTCATCGTTGCTGGTCCCGGCCGCGACCATCGGCCACACCATGGCGTCCTGGTGCACCACGAAGTCGACGACCACCGGCACGTCGTTGATCTCCATGGCCTTCTTGATCGTCGCGTCCACGTCCTCGGGGCGTTCGCAGCGCAGCCCCACGCAACCGTAGGCCTCGGCGAGCTTGACGAAGTCGGGGATGCGGCGGACCGTCTGCAGGTCGGTGTTGGAGTAACGCTGGTTGTAGAACAGCGTCTGCCACTGCCTGACCATGCCAAGGTTACCGTTGTTGATGATCGCGACCTTGATCGGCACCCCCTCGATCGTGCAGGTGGCGAGCTCCTGGTTGGTCATCTGGAAGCAGCCGTCGCCGTCGATCGCCCACACCGTGGTGTCGGGGCGGCCCATCTTGGCCCCCATCGCCGCCGGGACGGAGAAGCCCATCGTGCCCGCGCCGCCGGAGTTGATGAACGTGCCGGGGTTCTCGTAGCCGATGAACTGCGCGGCCCACATCTGGTGCTGGCCGACACCCGCGGTGTAGATCGCGTCCGGGCCGACGAGCGCGCCCAGCCGCTCCATGACGTACTGCGGGGCGAGGGAGCCGTCCTCGAACTCGGTGTAGCCCAGCGGATAGGTCGCCTTGTAGGCGTTGAGCGCCGTCCACCAGTCGGCGTAGTCACCCTTGCGCCCCTCGCCGCGCACCGCGGCGATCAGGTCGGAGATGACCTCCTTGCAGTCGCCCACGATCGGGACGTCCGCGTGCCGGTTCTTGGAGATCTCCGCCGGATCGATGTCCGCGTGGACGACCTTCGCGTGCGGCGCGAAGCTGGACAGCTGGCCGGTGACCCGGTCGTCGAAGCGGACACCGAGCCCGATGATCAGGTCGGACTTCTGCAGCGCGCCGACCGCCGAGACCGAGCCGTGCATGCCGGGCATGCCCATGTGCTGCGGGTGGCTGTCGGGGAAGGTGCCCCGCGCCATCAGGGTGGTGACCACGGGGATGCCGGTCAGCTCGGCGAACTCCAGCAACTCCGCCGACGCCCCCGCCCGGTGCACGCCGCCGCCCACGTAGAGGACGGGCCGCCTCGCCTCGGCGATCAGCTTCGCCGCCTCGCGGATCTGCTTGGAGTGCGGCCGGGTCACCGGACGGTAGCCGGGCAGCTGCATCGCGACCGGCCACTCGAAGGTCATCTTCGCCTGGAGCGTGTCCTTGGCGATGTCGACCAGCACCGGCCCGGGACGCCCCGTCGAGGCGATGTGGAAGGCCTCCACGATCGTCCTGGGAATCTCGTTCGGGTCGATGACCAGGAAGTTGTGCTTCGTGATCGGCATGGTGATGCCGGAGATGTCGGCTTCCTGGAAGGCGTCGGTGCCGATGGCGGCGCTGGCCACCTGACCGGTGATCGCGACCATCGGGACCGAGTCCATGTAGGCGTCGGCGATCGGGGTGACCAGGTTGGTGGCGCCGGGACCGCTGGTGGCCATGCACACCCCGACCTTGCCGGTGGCCTGCGCGTATCCCTGAGCCGCATGCCCCGCGCCCTGCTCGTGCCGTACGAGCACGTGCCGGACCTTGGTCGAGTCGTAGAGAGGATCATAGGCGGGGAGAATCGCGCCGCCCGGGATCCCGAACACGGTGTCGACCCCGACGAGCTCCAGCGCCCTCACGAGGGCCTGGGCTCCTGTCATCTGTTCGGTCATCGGCTCGTTCCTTGTGGCTGAACATGCTTAATGGCATAAAAAATGCCCCATCCCGCCTGGACGGCGGAGCTGGGGCGGCGCGCAGGTCGTAGTGATTCGCTATCGGCCCGCGCGCCGGCGAAGTACTACGAGAATCCCACGGTGAATCTGCATGCCTCCACCTTGGCCGACGGAGTACCCCCGCGTCAAATTCATGGGACACATATCTCAGAGTCCGAGATGTGAGGTCACGCGGGAGTCCCGAGGGTGGAGAGGCTGGTGCGGATCAGCGAGTCGACGCCGCGCGCGGCCATCGGGCGCGCCACCAGGAACCCCTGGCCGCGGGTGCAGCCCATCTCGCGCAGCAACTCCAGCTGCTCGGGCCGCTCGATGCCCTCGGCGACCACGATCAACCCCAGGTCGTGCCCCAGCCGCACGATCGTACGGGTGAGCAGGGTGAGCGTCTCGTCACGGCCGAGCCCGGACACGAAGGACGGGTCGATCTTGATCATGTCGACCGGGAGCTGCCGCAGGAACGCCAGCGAGGCGTACCCGGTGCCGAAGTCGTCGATGGCGAGCCGGACGCCGAGGGCACGCAGCTCGGAGAGCCGGGTGATGGTCTCCTCCGCGTCCTCGACCAGCATCTCCTCGATGACCTCCAGGGTGAGCGCGCTGGGCGGCAGCTCGCTCTCGGCCAGGACCGCCTCGACGGTCTCCACGAAGCGCGGCGCCATGATCTGCCGGGCCGAGAGGTTCAGCGAGAGCCCGATCTCCCAGGAGGAGGCACGCCAGGCGGCCACCTCCCTGCAGGACTCGCGCAGGATCCACTCGCTCAGCGGCACGATCAGGCCGGTGTCCTCCGCCGGGCCGAGGAACTGCTCGGGCGGGACGAACTCGCCGCCCCGGCACCAGCGCACCAGCGCCTCGACGGCGGTGACGCGCGAGGTGGCCAGGTCGACCACCGGCTGGTACTCGATCGCGAACTGGTTCTCCAGCAGCGCCCGCTGCAGGTCGGCGGCGAGTTCCAGGCGTCGTACCACGTCGGCGTGCATGTGCGCGGCGAACACCTCGACCCTGCGCCCGCCCAGCTCCTTCGCCCTCGCCATCGCCACGTCGGCGTTGCGGATCAGGTCGGCGGAGGAGACGTCCGCGGTGGAGAAGGCCACCCCGACGCTCGCGGTGAGCGCGACGTCGCGGTCGGCGACCCGGAACGGCTCGGACGAGACCGTACGGACCAGCAGCTCGGCCAGGTCGACCGCCGTCTGGGCGTCGACCGGCGCCTCGAGCAGCACCGCGAACTCGTCGCCGCCCCAGCGCGCCAGGGTGTCGTCGGCCCGTACGGCGGCGCGGAGCCTGCGGGCCGCCTGGCCGAGCAGGTAGTCGCCGCTGGCGTGGCCGACCGAGTCGTTCACCGCGGTGAAGCCGTCCAGGTCCAGGAAGACCACGGCGACGTTGCTCGCGCCGGGACGGGCCAGCACCTCCCGGGTGCGCTCCTCGAAGTAGGCCCGGTTGGGCAGGCCGGTGATGCCGTCGTGGAAGGTGAGATGGGCGACCTGGCTGCGCAGGGCCTCCTGGTCGCTGATGTCGCGGGTGGTGACGAGGAGCAGGTCGTCGCCGCGCACGTGCCGGGTGGCCACCGACTCGGCGGGCCGCCACGTCCCGTCGGAGGCCCGGACCCGGCAGGCGACCATGCAGGCGCCCGGCCCCTCCTCGGCCTCCTCCTCCAGGCTCATCGCGCTCAGCGCCGCCTGGATCCCCGGCACGTCCTCGGGGTGGATGTAGTCGAAGATCTTCCGGCCGACCAGGTCGTCCGGACGGTAGCCGTACGTGATCTCGACGCCCTCGCCGATCTCCCGCACCACGCCGTCGTAGCCGCACAGCATGACCACGTCTCCCGCGCTCTCCGCGAGGTCCCGCAGCTGCCGCTCGCCGAGATGCAGCAGGCTCCGCATCCGCCCGGTCTCCATCAGCATCACGAACAGGCGTACCGTCAGGACGGCGACGATCGACGCGCACACCGAGGCGAGGACCGCCGGGGGTCCCTGCACCCCGCCGCTGATCACGCGCAGGAGCACGACGACGGTGGCCGCCCCCACGAGGAACAGCGGCACCGCCGCGATCAGCGAGGACGTGCTCTCCCTGACGAACGGCTCGTCGTCACTGGGCTCGGGAGAGCGCGTCGCGGGCCCGCTCCACGGGACCGCGGCGAGCACCAGGAACGCGGCGGGGGCGAGCCACACCCAGGTCAGGGACGGCGTGTCGCCGTTCACCCGGGCCACCGCAGTGATCGTCTCGGAGGTCGCGATCGCGGCGAGCACGGCGAGCGCGGCCAGGCCGACCGGCCAGGCCGAGCGCCGGATCGGCACCACGGCGGGGCCCACGACGCTGGCGAGGATCAGGCAGAACAGCGGCGAGGCGAAGGTGACCGCGGCGTCGCCCGCGTCACCGCCGGTGCCGTAGAGCGGACCCACCAGCGACACCCAGACGATCACCATGATGGCCGCGGCGCACACGTAGGAGTCGGCGAGGTCACGCAGCAGGGCGTGCCCCCGCGCGGGTCTCGCCGCCGACAGCGCGGTGCCGACCGCGAGCATCGCCGTACCGGCCAGGAGCACCAGATCGGCGAAGGTCACCACGAAGGGCGTGCCTTCCGCGATCGGCCGCACCCCCACCCCTGCCAGCCAGGTGAGCGATCCTCCGGCCAGCCAGCGCCAGGCCAGCGCCCTGCGCCGGTCGGTGAGTCTGGAGGCGGCGGCGAACAGCGAACCCGCGGCCGCCGCGGCGGTGACGACGCCCGCCACCGCCTCGACGACCACGGCCGGAGCGCCGCTGACGAGCGCGGCAACGAGCCCCGCCACGCCTGCGGCGGCGGCGGTCAGCGGTACCCGGGGGTCACGCCAGCGGATCAATGTCGTCTGCCCATCAATGTCGTTTGGTGTTTTTCGCTTTCGCAGCTTCCCTTGCTCGCTGCGCCCGCGCTGCCGGTGCGAGCGCGTCGTCCTTCGTCCTCGGCGCTCGTACCGGCACAGGGCCAGTGTGTGCCGTCCGACCCGCGCGGGTGGTGACAACGCCGTAGTCGTCACCGATCTGATAACCACGCGAGCAACGGTGATCGCTTTTACCGACGGTACGCACCGCAGGTCACGGGGCAGCCACGGCCCGGATTCCTTTGCCGGTCAGTACGAACCCGTGATCACATCTTTGAGCGGCTCACCCGCGGGGTGACGCAACGGCTGGGAGCGGAGAGGCTTCGGCGTGCGCCGCAGGGACGCGGCCCGGATTCCCCCGCCCGTCAGTACGAACCCGTGATCACATTCTTGAGCGGCTCACCCGCGAGGTAACGCAACAGCTGGGAGCGGAGAAGCTTCAGCGTGCGCCGTACGGACGCCGGATTGCTGCCCGCGACGTGCGGGGTGATGAGAACCCCCGGTGCCGTCCACAGCGGGTGGCCCTCCGGCAGGGGCTCGGGGTCGGTGACGTCGAGCGCGGCGAGGAGCCGGCCCTCCCGCAGCTCGGCGACGAGCGCGTCCGTGTCGACCACCGTGCCCCTGGCCGCGTTCACCAGGAGGGCGCCGTCCCTCATCGCCGCCAGGAACCCGGCGTCCACCATGCCGGTGGTCTCGGGCGTCGAGGGTACGAGCAGCACCACCACGTCCGCCTCCGGCAGCAGCCCCGGCAGCTCGTCCAGGCCGTGCACACCGGGCCTGGCGGTCCTGGCCACCCGGACGACGTCGACCTCGAAGCCGTCGAGCCGCCGCTCCAGCGCCTCACCGATCGAGCCGTAGCCGACGATCAGGACCGTGGAGTCGGCCAGCACCCCGGTGTGGTGGTAGGTCCACTCGCCCTCGCGCTGCGCGTGGACGAACCCGGGAAACTCCCGCAGCACGGAGATCATGGCGCCCACCGCCCACTCGGCGGTGCCCGCGTCGTGCACACCCCTGGCGTTGCAGAGCGTCACCCCCTCCCGCACGTGCGGCCGGTAGGCGTCGACACCCGCGGTGACGGTCTGCAGCAGTCGCAGGCCGGTCATGCGGGCGAGCAGACCGGGAAGATCCGTCAACGGCGTGAGCGGCGGGATCCAGACCTCGGCCTCCTCCACGCCCTCGGGCACCGGCTCCGTGCCGTCGTAGACGACGCACTCCACTTCCGGGAGATCACACAGGACATCGGCGACGGCTTTGGAAGGTACCCAGATCTTCATGTGCGCATTATCCAGCCGTACGGCCGGTGGCGCCGCCCCTCGCGACCGCACCGTCCGGCCGCGCAGGGCGCGCCGGCACCGTGATTATTCGGACACGCACTTCAGGTCGAGCTCGGGACGGTAGACCGTGGTCTTCTTGACGCGCTTGATCTCCTTGCCGTCCTGCTTGAAGACGCGCCAGACGTCGATCGTGAAACCGTTCTGGCCCACCATCGGGATGCAGGTGGGGCCGCTGTCGGTCTCGCTCTTGAACGGGGTGACGTTGTATCTCTCCGAGGAGATCGACTCGATCTCGTAACGCTTGGTGCTCCAGAAGGCGACGGTGACCCCGCTGTCGTTGTAGGAGGTCTTCACCAGCACCCCGTACGGCGAGTCGTTCTTCCAGCGGAAGTCGGGCTGGGGCCAGGAGACCGTGGACTCGCGCCCGGCCGGGTAGCGGGAGATGTAGAACTCGTGCGCCATGTGCTGGACGTCCTCAAGGCCGCCGAAGAACACCGCGTTGTACATGGTGGTGACGAACTGGGAGATGCCGCCGCCGACCGAGTCGACCAGCCTGCCGCCCTGGATCATGGGGGCGGGGACGAAGCCGCGTGCCGTGTCGCGCTGGCCGATGACGCCGTTGAGCGAGAAGGTCTCACCCGGCTTCACCAGGTGGCCGTCCAGGAGCTTGGCGATCGTCCTGATGTTGGTGACCCGCGGCGGGCAGCAGGTGTAGGGGGTGGTGAACTGGCTGATCCGCTCCTTGATGCCGAGCTTGCGCGCGTCGGCGTCGGACATCCTCGGCTTGACGGTGGCGAGGAAGACCGGGATCGTCCGGTCGCCGTCACGGGCGACCATGTTCGCCACGTCGGTGGCGAGCCGCTCGTCGTCGACGCCCTTGCCCTTGCGTCCGGGCACCAGCTTCGGCTTTCCCCCGACGATCTGGAACGTGGGGTCGCGAGGGGCGAGGGCCGAGTCGATCAGGTCCCCCTCCACGGAGGCCACCGCGTTCTTGGCGTCGAACTTCGGGCTCATGCCGCCGGAGCTGTCCGGCTTGAAGGACAGGTGGGCGGCGAGGGTCTCCACCGGCAGCTGGGTCTGCTTGCCGGCGAAGGTCAGTGTGACCGGTCCCGACAGCGCCTTCCGCGCACTGGCCGCGGCCTGCTTGACCGTCTCCGCTCCGGCCATCGGCTTGATCACCGAGACCGGGAGGCGGACCTCCTTCTCCGGGCCGAGGAAGGCCTTCGTGATCGCGGCGACCGCGGCCTCCCGCTCCAGCTCCCGGCCGTCGCGGGGCGTGACGACGACGGGCTTGACGTTTTCGAACGTGACCGAGCCCTCGCGGACCTTGAGGTCGACCCTCTTGGCCAGGCCGGCGACCGCGGCTCTCATCTTCTCAAGATCGGAGGAGACCTTGGGCTCCAGGTCTGTGGTGCCGGTGAAGGCCCGCCAGACCTCGGCGGGGCTGGGGAATCCGCTGGGCGCCTGGGCGATGGTGGCGACCACGTCGAACTCCAGGCCCGACTTCGCGGGGTCGAAGTCGTAACGCTTGCCCGCGGCCAGCAGGGTCATCTTCTCGCCGGCCTTGCCCGACAGACGGTCCCTGAGCTTGTCGGCCGCCTCGGTCGCGGTCAGGCCGCCGATGTCGATGCCCCGCACGGTGGTGCCCGGCAGCATCTTGCCGGACATGATGACGGCGGGCACCGCGTAGGCGAGCGCGACGACGAAGAGCACGGCGAAAACGATCAGGAAGAGCCTGCGGGCCTTACGGCGACGCGGAGGCGGCTCCTCGTAGCGGAGCCCTTCCGGTTGCGGGAACCCGCCGTCGCCACCGGGGACGAGCGTCGGCTCGTCGCGCCGGAAGGGGCGTTCCGGCGTGGCCATCTGCCAGGGCTGCGGGGGCTGGGCCGCGGGGGGAAGCGTCGTCCCACGGGGCGGTGGCGGACCACCGGGGCCGGGCCTGCCGGGGCCCGAGGATCCTCCGTGGCCGGTGGGACCGAAGATGTCGGGCGAGACACCGGGGGGAAGGCGCGAACCCCCCTGGGGCTGGGCGGCCTGAGTGCCGGGAGCTCGTCGCGGGTCGCGGGCGCCCGGTGGCACGGGGCGTGAAGGAAGGGGCATTGCCTCAAAGGGGTCCGTCGGTGGGTTCACAGACGCTCCGGCGTTCCGCACGGCCTCCGCATCCTCCTGCTTCGCAGCTTCCACCTCCGGCAACCTTAAACCACATTGGTCAGCCTCCGCCCAGAATGAAATAACAAATCATCCTGTCCATCGGTAGCGATGCTCGGGTCTCCCCGCCGTGCCGTACTTCGGGCGGAGCTCCGCCTGGCCCACCGCGCACAGGTGTTCCAGATACCGGCGGGCGCTCACCCTGGACAGACCGGTCACCGTCGCC
The DNA here is from genome assembly GCF_044459525.1 of Streptosporangium sp. NPDC050284. Classification (NCBI taxonomy): domain Bacteria; kingdom Bacillati; phylum Actinomycetota; class Actinomycetes; order Streptosporangiales; family Streptosporangiaceae; genus Streptosporangium; species Streptosporangium sp. NPDC050284. The sequence continues at coordinate 194,426 of NZ_JBITIZ010000008.1, read as the reverse complement.
GTCTCGGTCGCCGACAGGTCGCCGCCGCTCTCCCTGAGCGCCTCGGCGACGAGGGAGCACGTGGTGCCCGACAACCCCTTGGGCAGCGGTGGCGGAACCCCCCTGACCGCGCCGAAGAGCCTGTCGACCTCGTCCTGGCGGGCCTCGTCCCCGAGGGTGGCGAGGCGTCTGCGGGTCTCGGCGTACTGTTCGAGGCGCTCGGTCAGGGCGCGGGCGGTGAAGGGCTTGATCAGGTAGTTGACCGCGCCGCCGCGCATCGCCGCCCGGACCGTGGTGACGTCGCGCGCGGCGGTGATCACCAGGATGTCCACCGGTTGCGCGGCCCCCCTGAGCTTCCTGAGGACGTCGAGTCCCGACATGTCCGGCAGGTAGATGTCGAGCAGCACCAGGTCGGGCCTGCGCGCCGCGGCCGAGGCGATCGCGGCGCCCCCGGTGTGGACGACACCGGCGACCGTGAAGCCCGGCATCCTGGTGACGTAGCCGCCGTGGATCCTCGCCACCATGAAGTCGTCGTCCACGACCAGGACGCGAATGTCGCCCACGTGCGTGTCCCCGGTCAACTCGGCACCTTCCGTTCCGTGGAGGCGGGCTCCCCCGCTCCTTCCGCAGGGGGCGGGGCGGGCGCCGGCGGCGCTCGATCGACCCACCCGCCGAGGGCTCCTTCCGCGGAGGGCGGGGCGGGTTCCCTGGTGGGAAGGAGCGCGGTGAAGACGGCGCCGCCCGCGTTGTGCACCCGCACCCAGCCACCCCGGCGTGAGCACGTCTGGCGGGTGAGGGCGAGGCCCAGGCCGCGCGGCCCCGCGTGGGCCGCCTTCGTGGTGAAGCCCTCCCTGAACACCTCGTGGACCAGGCCGGGGGTGATCCCGGGACCGGAGTCACCGACCCGGACGCACAGCCCGTCCACCTCGGTACGGACCGAGACCTCCACCGTTCCCCCGGTCTCCTGCAGCGCGTCGAGGGCGTTGGCGACCAGGTTGCCGACGACCAGGACCGCGTCGTGCGGGTCGCCGAGCATGCCCTCCTCCACCCGGGAGTCGTCGGACAGCACCAGGGTGGCGCCCCGCTCGGCCGCCTCGGCCGACTTGGCCAGCAGCAGGGCGGCCAGCGTGGGGTCGGCGACCTTCTCCCTGATGCCCGAGGCGTGCCTGCTGTAGGCCTCGGTGGTCTGGGTGATGTAGCTGACGGCCGTCTCGTACTCGCCGAGTTCCAGCAGGCCGACCACGGTGTGCATCCGGTTGGCGAACTCGTGGGCCTGCGCGCGCAGCGCGCCGGTCGTGGTGCTCGCCCGGTCGAGCTCGCGGGTCAGGCGCACCAGTTCGGTACGGTCCCGCAGGGTGACCACCCAGCCGCTCTGCAGTTCCCGTACCGCCACCGGGGTCCGGTTGAGTACGAGCACCCGGTCTCGGTGGAGCACCACCCTGTCGTCGCCGGGGTCCACGCCGTCGAGCACGTCCCGCATCCGGTCGGACAGGGGCATCTCCCGCAGGCTCCGGCCGACGTCGTGCCGGGAGAGGCCGAGCAGTTCGCGCGCCGCGTCGTTGACGAGCGTGACCCGTCCCTGGAGGTCGAGGGCGAGCACCCCCTCCTTGACGCCGTGCAACACGCCCTCGCGCTGTTCGAGCAGGGCCGCGATCTCTCCCGGTTCCAGGCCGAACGTCTGGCGGCGTACCCGCCGGACGATCAGCGCGGCGGCGCCCGACCCGGCGACGAGGACGGCGAGGACCGTCCACAGCAGCGGCGGGAGCGCCTCGCCGAGCTGGTCGGCGAGGCGCTCCTCCAGGATCCCGACCGAGGCCAGGCCGATGACCCGTCCCGAGGAGTCGAAGATCGGGGCCTTGCCGCGTACCGAGCGGCCCAGGGTGCCCGTCTGGACGCCGGTCCAGCGCCGCCCGTTCGTGAGGATCTCCGAGCCGTCGGTGGACAGCCTCTTGCCGATCAGGCTCGGGTTGGGGTGGGCGTAGCGGATCTGGTCGCGGTTCGCGATCACCACGTAGTCGGCGCCGGTCGCCGCCTGCACCCCGAGCGCGATCGGCTGCAGGCTCAGCTCGGGCCTGGGCAGGGCGAACGCCTCGCGCACCTGGGGAAGCCCCGCCACCGACTCGGCGATCGCCAGGGCGCGCTGCCGGTACTGACGGTCCAGCAGGGCGCGGGTGTGCTCCATCCAGACACCTGCCGTGCCGGCGACCGCGAGGAACACGATGACGGTCTGCAACACGAAGAGCTGGGTGCCGAGCGAGGCGTCGAGTAAGCGTCGCACGAGTTGACTCCTGGTCGGAGACCTCGATGAAAGCAGCCCGAGATAACGGCGCGGTCGAGGACGCGTGACCAATACGACCGATACGACGGCAACCACGCAAAGCATCGACAGGGCGACCTCCCGGGGTCACCATCCTCACCACGCTTTATTGACGTTTGTTTGGAGCTGACCATGCGACTTCGGAGACTGGCCGCCCTCGCGGTGCTGTCCCTCGCCGCCCTCACCGCCTGCGGTTCCGATGGTGGCTCGGGAACGAGCGCGCTGAGAATCATGGCTCCGGCCTCGCCCGGAGGCGGCTGGGACCAGACCTCCCGTGTCGCCGGCGAGGCGCTCAAGACCGCCGAGCCGTCGCGCAAGATCGAGGTCTACAACGTGCCCGGCGCGGGCGGCACCATCGGCCTGGCCCAGCTCGCGGGCGAGAAGGGCAACGGTGACCTGCTGATGACCATGGGCCTGGTCATGGTCGGCGCGATCGAGCAGAACAAGTCGAAGGTCACCCTGGCCGACACCACGCCGATCGCGAAGCTCACCGAGGAGTACGAGATCGTCGTGGTCCCCGCGGGGTCACCGTACAAGACGCTCGGCGAGCTGGTGGCGGCGTGGAAGGCGGACCCGACGAAGATCGCCATCGCGGGCGGCTCCGCCGGGGGCACCGACCACATCGTGGCGGGCCTGATGGCCAAGGCCGCGGGCATCGACCCCAGGCAGGTCAACTACATCGCCCACTCCGGCGGCGGCGAGGCGCTCAACGCGCTGCTCGGTGAGAAGGTCGCGATGGGGATCTCCGGCATCGGCGAGTTCGCCGAGCACGTGAAGTCCGGCAAGCTGCGCGCTCTCGGCGTCAGCTCTCCGGCGCGGCTCGGCAACGTCGACGCCCCCACTCTCAAGGAGGGGGGCCTGGACGTGGAGCTGGCCAACTGGCGGGGTTTCGTCGCGCCCGGCGGGCTGGACGACGGGGCGAAGAAGAGCCTCACCGACCTGGTCACCAAGATGCACGATTCCTCCGCGTGGAAGGAGGCGGTGCTCAAGAACGGGTGGGCCGACGTCTTCCAGACCGGTCAGCCGTTCGCCGACTTCCTCGCGGCCGAACAGACCAAGGTCAAGGGCATCATCGCGGAGATGGGCCTCGTCTCCTGATGCTTCCCGTAGAAGACCCGTCTGATCGCACCGGCACCGGCACCGGCACCGGATCCGGATCCGGATCCGAACCAGCCGCCGTCGCCCGCGCGGGCGACGGCGGTACCGGTGTGTCCCCGGGGCCGGGCTCGGATTCCGGTCCCGATCCCGTCCTGGATTCCGCCCCGCCCTCGGAAGGCGGGGCGGCGACCGAGACCGCGGCCGGGTGGTCGTGGCGGCGGCCCGAGCTGGGGCCGGCGGTGCTGGTCCTCGCGCTGGGGGTGTTCGTGATCGTCGGTACCGCCGACGTCACCGCCGCGGGCTCCGTCCTCGGTCTCGGCCCCCGGTTCTTCCCCGCCCTCGTCGGGGGGGCGATGCTGCTGATCGGGCTGTTCTACGTGGTCGACGTGCTCAGGGGAGGTCACGGCGACCCCGAGGACGCCGAAGACGCCGACTCGGCCGCGCGGGCCGACTGGCGTACGGTCGCGCTGGTCAGCGTGATCTTCCTGGCTTTCACCGGGTTGCTGGACCTGCTCGGCTGGATCATCGCGGGCGCGCTGCTCTTCTTCGGCCTGTCCGTGACCCTCGGGGCGACCCGGCGGCTGCGCGCGGGGGCCGTCGCGATCCTGGTGTCCTTCCTCACCTACCTGCTGTTCGTCAAAGGCCTCAGCGTGACGCTGCCGGCCGGACTGCTGTCCGGGGTGATCTGAGTGGACTCCCTGCGGCTGTTGCTGGACGGCTTCGTGACCGCGCTCACCCCGGTGAACCTGCTCTACGCGCTGGTGGGCGTCACGCTGGGCACGCTGGTGGGCGTGCTGCCCGGCATCGGCCCGGCCATGACCGTGGCGCTGCTGCTGCCGATCACGTTCACCGTCCCTCCGGAGAGCGCGTTCATCATGTTCGCGGGGATCTACTACGGCGGCATGTACGGCGGGTCGACCACCTCGATCCTGCTCAACACGCCCGGCGAGAGCTCCTCGATGATCACCGCCCTTGAGGGCAACAAGATGGCCAAACGCGGCCGGGCGTCCCAGGCGCTGGCGACGGCCGCGATCGGCTCGTTCGTCGCGGGCACCATCGCCACCGCGCTGCTGGTCGTCGCCGCGCCCCTGGTGGTGGACTTCGCGATCTCCTTCGGCCCCGAGGACTACTTCGCGCTCGCCGTCCTCGCGTTCACCGCCGTGTCGTCGGTGCTGTCCCGCTCCGTCGTACGAGGGCTCGCCTCGCTCGGCCTCGGCCTGGTCATCGGGCTCATCGGCATCGACCAGCAGACCGGGCAGGCCAGGCTCACCCTGGGCGTCCCCCAGCTGCTCGACGGCATCGACGTGGTGATCGTCGCGGTCGGGCTCTTCGCCATGGGCGAGGTGCTCTACGTCGCCTCGCGGCTGCGGCACGACCGGCCGGAGGTGATCCCGGTCGGCCGGGCGTTCCTCGGCCGCTCCGACTGGTCGCGTTCCTGGCGGCCGTGGCTGCGCGGCACCGCGCTCGGCTTCCCGTTCGGCGCGCTGCCCGGCGGCGGCGCGGAGATCCCCACGTTCCTGTCGTACTCGGTCGAGAAGCGGCTGGCACGCGGGGTCGCCCGCGAGGAGTACGGCAAGGGCGCGATCGAGGGGGTCGCCGGTCCCGAGGCCGCCAACAACGCCTCGGCGGCGGGCACGCTCGTCCCGCTGCTCACGCTGGGCCTGCCCACCTCGGCGACGGCCGCGATCCTGCTCGCGGCCTTCCAGCAGTACGGGCTGCAGCCGGGCCCGCAGCTGTTCGACCACAACCCGGCGCTGGTCTGGGGCATGATCGCCTCGCTGTTCGTGGGCAACACCATGCTGCTGGTGCTCAACCTGCCGCTCGCCCCGCTCTGGGCGCGGGTGCTGCAGATCCCCCGGCCCTACCTCTACTCGGGGATCGTGCTGTTCGCGGCGCTCGGCGTCTACGCGCTGAACTCCTCCTGGGTGGAGCTGGTCATCCTCTACGTCCTGGGCATGCTCGGTTTCGCGATGCGCCGCTTCGGCCTGCCGGTGGCCCCGGCGGTGATCGGCCTGATCCTGGGCCCGATGGCCGAGATCCAGCTCCGCCGGGCCCTCGCGATCGGTGCGGGTGACGTGACGGTCCTGGTCAGGAGCCCGATCGCGGCGACGCTGCTGGTCATCTCGCTTCTGGCGCTGTTCACGCCCCTCATCAGGAGGGTGGCCGCCCGTCGCCGCAGCGCCTGATCGGAACCGGCCGCACCGGATGCGGCACACGCGGGCACGGACGGACGCCCGTGCCCGTTTCCTTTCCCGCGCCTGTTTCGGCTTGCGTTCTCCGATGACGGTCGCGGGCACGTTCCCCGCCCGGTCAGGTGGAGTGGCCTGCCTCCGTCGCAGGGTCTCACGCGGGCGTCCTCCGGTGGTTCTCGCGGGCCCACGCTCCGCGCGCCCCACCCTCGAACCACCGAGGAGCCCGCGCGCTCAGGGAGTGAACGCGGCCAGCAGGTCGTCCAGCCCCGCCTTGACGCGCTCGACCGTCACCCCGTGCTCGCGCAGGCGGTGGGCGAGCAGCGGCGCGGCGAGCGGGGCGAGAAGGGCGTCGGCGAGGACGTAGGCGTCGGAGCCGGGTCTGGCCTGGGTGACGAGCATCGACAGGTGGGCGTGGTAGGCGTCGTAGGCGCCCCCGAAGCGGGCGAACGGTGTCGCCGTCTCGGCCATCACCAGCAGGTCCAGCTGTTCCACCGTCCTGTCGGCGAGGGCGTGCAGGAAGCCGCGGATGCGGGCGGGCGCGTCGGCACCGGGGCCCAGGGGCGGCGGTCCTTCGATGAAGGCCGCCTGGAACTCGCGTTCCCGCTCGTCGATGAGCGCGTACGCCAGACCTGAGCGGTCGCCGAACCTGCGGTACAGCGTGCCGACACCGACCCCCGCCGCGGCGGCGACCTCCGCCATCGACAGCCCTTCGACGCCGTGAGCGGCGACGATGCCGGCGGCCGCGGCGAGGATCTTCGCCCGGTTGCGCGCCGCGTCGACCCGTTCGCGGCGGGGATTCGTGACGACGTCCACGATCACAGGCTACTGGAGGCTTGTAAGCGGAATAAGTTCCGCTTTATGGTTAAACGGAACCAATTCCGCTTAAGGAGCACACCATGACACGCAGGGTCGCCCTCGTCACCGGGGGAAGCCGTGGGATCGGCGCCGCCATCGCCGTACGCCTCGCCGCGGAGGGCACCGACGTGGTGATCACGTACGCGCGCTCGGAGGAGCGGGCGGCGGCGGTCGTCAAGGAGATCGAGGCCGCCGGCGCCCGTGGGCTGGCCATGGCGGCGGAGGCCACCGACGCGGGCGCGCTCGTCGCCGCGGTCGAACGGACGATCACCGAGTTCGGGCGGATCGACATCGTGGTCGGTAATGCAGGCATCGCCCCGTTCGGACCGCTGGAGGAGGTGACGCTCGCCGAGGTCGACCGCACGCTCGCGATCCACTCGCGCGCCTCGTTCGTGCTGGCCCAGGCCGCCGCCCGGCACATGGGCGAGGGCGGCCGGATCATCTGCATCGGCAGCAGCCTCGCCGAACGCGTGCCGTACCCGGGGTGGACCCTTTACGCGATGAGCAAGTCCGCACTGGTCGGCCTGACGAAGGGCCTCGCCAGGGACCTGGGCCCGCGGGGCATCACGGCCAACCTCGTCCAGCCCGGCTCGACCGACACCGAGATGAACCCCGCCGACGGCCCCGAGGCGGAGGAGGAACGGCGCCTCACCGCCCTGGCCCGCTACTGCGACCCCGGCGACATCGCCGCCACCGTCGCGCACCTGGCGGGAGAGGGTGGCAGGAACATCACCGGCGCCACCATCACCGTCGACGCGGGCAGCACGGCCTGACCGCCATGGCCTGGGTTCTGCTTCTCACGGCGGCCGCACTGGAGATCGTCTGGGCCACCGCGCTCGAACGCTCGGACGGGTTCACCCGGTTCTGGCCGGCGTTCTTCGGGGTGACGGCGGCGGTCCTGAGCTTCGTCATGCTCACCTTCGCGCTCAGGACCCTGCCCCTGGGCACCGCGTACGCGGTCTGGGTCGGACTCGGCGCGCTCGGGGTCGCCGCCGTGGGCGTCGTCGCCCTGGGCGAGAGCGCGGCGCCCGCCAGGCTCGGCTGCCTCGCGCTCATCCTGGTCGGCGTCATCGGCCTCAAACTCCTGGACGGATGACGCGACGGCGGGGCGTCACGACGTGCTGCCGGACCCCTGCGCCGGGCCCACGACGGGCCCACGACGGGCCTACGACACGCCCGCGAGGGCCCGCGACGGGAAACGGGGGAACGGGAAACGGGAAACGGCCGCCCGGTTGTGGGGAGCCGGGCGGCCGGGTCTTGTCCGGGAAAGGAGGCTATTCCCGCAGGGTGTCGACGGCCGGTCCGTTGAATTTCCAGCCGTCCTCCCTTGCCAGATAGCTGCACGAAACCCATCCCGTGGTGCCGGAGGGCAATCCCGAGGCCGACCTGGCGCCCAGCCGGAAGTTGCACCAGCCGCCCGTCGAGTTCGGGTTGAGAATCTGCCCGTAATCGCCGTAGTAGAGATAGCCGATGACCGTCGACCCTCCCGGGCTCGATCGCAGGCGCACCCCGTCCGCCACAACCACCGCGTCCACGGCCGGGGCCGCCGACAGGACGAAAGCACTGCTCACCGGGTCCGCATGAGCGGGAACGGCCGCAACGGCCATCCCTGCGGCGGCCGTCAACGTCGCGGCGGCGAATGCCAGGAGCTTTTTCATTCGACGTTCTTCCGATCGTGAGGTCAGGTCATGCCGGAGTTAAAGGTGAGACTGCAGTGATTACTGTGCAAGCCATCAAGAATTTCGTCAACACCTGTTCAGTTTCAGAAATGTGAATTACCACATAAAAGAGGCCCTTCCGATTAGGGGCACGCAGGCGACCGAAAGGATCCTCGACATCCGTCACCGGGCCGGTTCCGCCGGTGGTCCAGGTGGCGTTGCGGGCTTTGCTCCGGGCGGCCACGGCCCCCGGCCCCTCGTGCCCCCAAGCGGAACACAAGTGGTCCACAAGTGATCGTTCCTAGGTTCCTCCGTAGAACCGGGGGCCGAAAGCGGGAACCCGGTGACCGGCTCTCTACACCGAGGCCGGAGGACCAGTCGGGGCCGCGACGACGCGGCCGAGAGGAATGATCATGTCGAAGATCACGATTGACGACCTGCCCTTCGAGGGTGCCGAGCTCGCCGAGGCCGAGCTGGGCGAGGTGTCCGGCGGCAAGTGGTCGGTCAGCGCGTGGAAGAAGGACCTGCCGTGCGAGTGGTGGCAGTACTAGTCCGCGGATCCAGCGGCTGATCGGGCCGGCCCGCCGACGGGACCTCACCCCCGGTGAGGCGGGCCGGCCCTCGGCGGACGGCGCATCGGACGAACACGGCGCGGCGGGACGGGAGGCCCGTTCCGCCGCGCCTTCGAGACGGGACCGGACAGTGATTCTGATCATCAGCAGGCGGGGTGACGGGGCGGTCGAGAGGGTCGTGGCCGCACTCCGGCGGCGCGGCGCTCACCTGGTGGGAGCGAACGGCGACGCGAACACCACCGCGACCTGCTCGGGGACGCCGGTGCTGTGGTGGGACACCGGTGACTTCCCGAGCCGCAGCCGGATCACCGCGTCGTTCACCGGCGGGGAACGACGGCTGCTGCTGGACACCGGCGCGGAGACGATCGACCTGTCCCGGATCACCGCGGTCTGGCGCAGCCGTCCGGGCGCGCCCTCCGCGGCCGACACCGTGGCCGAGCCGAGTCACCGCGCGCACGTCGACCGGCAGGCGGAGTTCATGCTGGACGGGGTGTGGAGCCTCCTGCCCGCGCGCTGGCTGCCCGGACGCCGTGCGGACGAACGCCGCGCGCACAACAAGATCTTCCACATGGCGCGTGCGATCGAGCTGGGCTTCTCCGTACCCGACACGGTCTACACCAACGACCCCGCCGAACTCGCAGAAGCGTACGAATCGGCGGAGCGGCTGGTCGCCAAGCAGATCACCGCCGAGCCGTTCCAGGTCGACGGCGCCGAACACCGCGCGTTCACGACCGTGGTCACCCGCCGCCACCTGACCTCCCGGCACCGCCTCCAGCACGAGCCGGTGATCCTGCAGCCCTACGTCCCCAAGGCGGTCGAGCTGCGGGTGATCGTCGTGGGAGAGCGCGTGTTCGCCGCGGAGATCGACGCGTCGGCCTCCAGGACGGCGAGGGACGACTGGCGGCACTACGACAACGACCGGGTCAGGTACGGCGTGCACGAACTGCCCGCCGAGGTGGCGTCGCGCTGTGCCCGGCTGGTCGCCGACGTCGGCCTGACCTACGCGGCCCTGGACCTCATCGTCACCCCCGGCGGCGAGTACGTCTTCCTGGAACTGAACTCCAACGGCGCGTGGGGGTTCGTCGAGCTGTGGAGCGGACTGCCCGTCAGCGACGCGATCGCGGGCTGGCTCATGAACGGAGAGAAACCGTGACCGATTTCGCGCAGGCCCTGCGATCCGGGGTCTCCCTGCTCCGTACGCTGCCCCGCCGCGACGCGAGCGTCGCCGACGCCCACCGTGCCGTCGGCGAGTGGGCGGCGCGGCACCCGGAGATCCGGGCACAGCTCGTCGTCGACCGGCGCCCCGGAACCCCGGTGGTCGACTACGACCTGCTCCTCGACCATCCCGAAGGCGGCACGGTCGCGCTGACCGCCCCTCCCGAGGACGGGGTGCCCTGGCTGATCGACCACTCGACGCACTGGGCGGCCGGGTATCTGGTCAGCGTCAACGACGTGGACGTGACGGTTCCCCAGGCGCTGACCATGCTGCGCTCCCTCTCCCGGAGGGACGCGTCGCCGTACCAGGAGATCGTCGACCAGTGCCTGCTCGTCGAGGCCGCCGAAGAAGCCGCCGGCGCCGAACCGCTCACCGCCGCCGACCTCCAGGCGACGGCCGACGAGTTCCGCAGGGGCAGAGGGCTGCACGACCGCGCGTCGACCCTGGCCTGGATGACCGAGGCCGGGATGTCCGGCGAGCAGTTCGAGGCGTACATCACCGGGATCGCCCGCCGCCGCCGCTTCCGCCGGGACAAGGAGGCGGAACTCGCCCCGGGCCACCTGGCCGCGAACCCCGGCGCCTTCGCCCGGGTCAGGGCCGTGTGGATCACCGGCGAAGAGAAGGTGACCGCCGCCGCCACGGCCGACCTCCTCGCCGCCCTGACCTCCTTCGGGGAGGGGACGCCAGCGGAGGAGACGGTGGTGACCTTCGCGACCCGCTGGGAGACGGATCTGCCCGAGGCACTGCGCGGTGCGGTGCCCGGCCGGGTCGTCGGCCCGGTGGAGCTGCACGACGGCGGCTTCCTGACCGGCGCCGTCCTGTCCAGGAGCCCGGCCACCGACGACGCCGAGACCCTCGCCGCCGCCGGACGCGCCGCGTTCGCCCGCTGGCTGGCGGAACGTCGCGCCTCGGCCACGATCGAGTGGCACTGGTCGTGATCGATCCGGACAGCACACAGGCCGTCCCGGCGCCCGGCCGGCACCGGGTGAGGCACTGGGAGGACAACGAGGGGTACCGTACGCGGCCCCCCTCCGCGGCCGGCCCCGCCGCGCCGACACCGTCCTCACCGGCCGGTCCCCCCTCGGGGAGCGGCCACGGGCGGCCCATCTACCGGGAGGAGGCGCTGCGCCGGCATGCCCGGTCCCGCGCCGCCGCCAGGATGCCGCTGGTGATCAGCGGTCCGTCGTTCCTGCTGCTGTGGATCGTGGTGGCCGCCATCCTGGCGGCCGGTGCCACGCTGATCACGCTCGTGCTGGGAGCGGGCGGATGAGGAACCGCGTACCGGTCCTGCTGCAGAACAGCGTCACCGAGTGCGGCGCGGCGTGCCTGGCGATGGTGCTCTGCCACCACGGCCACCGCACCACGCTGCACCAGGTGTCCGAACGGCTCCAGGTCGGCAGGGACGGACTGAGCGCCAAGGCCATCGTGGAGGGTGCCCGCGAACACGGCCTGAAGGCGCGTGCCTTCTCCCTCGCCCCCGAGGACCTGGCGCGTGTGCCGCTGCCCGCGGTCGCACACTGGGAGTTCAACCACTTCGTGGTGGTCGAGCGCTGGTCACCCGACCGGGTGGACCTCGTCGACCCCGGGCAGGGCCGCCGCCGCCTCACCGCGGAGGAGTTCGGCGCCGGGTTCACCGGCGTACTGCTGGTCTTCGAACCCGGCGAGGGGTTCCATCGCGGCACGTCCTCGATGGCGAGCGCCTGGCGGCGCGAGTTCGTCCGCACCCTGTTCCGGCGCCGCCGCGGCCTGCTCGCGCAGGTCATCGCCGCCTCGCTGTTGCTGCAACTACTGGGCCTGGCCCTGCCCCTCCTCTCCCAGCTGCTGATCGACAAGGTCATTCCTTCGCGGGGAGCCGACCTGCTCCCCCTCCTCGGCGGGGCCGTGCTGCTGGCCGGGGTGGCCCAGTTCGTGATCGGTTACCTGCGGGCGGCGCTGCTGGTGGCGGTACGAGCCCGCGCCGACCAGGAACTCACCGAGGGGGTGATCGGCCACCTGGTGACGCTGCCGTACCGGTACTTCGCGCAGCGCGGCAAGGGCGACCTGCTGACCAGGGCCGCCAGCGTCTCCACACTGCGCGACATCCTCACCGGCCAGATCGTGGCGGCGCTGCTGGACGGCCCGCTCGCCATCGGCTACCTCGTACTCGTCTACGTCTGGGATCCCGTCTTCGGGCTCGCTCTGACCGGGGTGATCGTGGCTCAGGGGCTCCTGGTGCTGGCCACCACCCGCCGGATCAACCTCCTCACCCAGCGGGAGCTGACCGCCTACTCCGCGTCGCAGAGCAGCCTCATCCAGGCGATCACCGGCATCGAGACGCTGAAGGCCTCCGGGGCCGAGAGCCGGGCGGTGGAGCAGTGGTCGGCCCACTTCACCGAGCAGCTCAACGCCGACGTGCGCAGCGGCCTCACCCGGGGCCTGGTGGAGGCGGCGCTGTCCGCGATCCGGGTGGTCGCCCCGCTCGGCCTGCTGTGGCTCGGCACGTGGCGGGTCCTCGACGGGGAGCTGACCGTGGGCGCGCTGATCGCGCTCAACGCCATCGCGCTCGGCGCCCTCACCCCGCTGGGCTCGCTCATGACCGGCCTGCAGAGCCTGCAGCAGGCGGGCGCGCACTTCGACCGGCTCTCCGACATCCTGGCCTCGGAACCCGAACCCAGCGAAGGCATCGAGGTGCTCCGGCTGCGCGGCGCGGTGGAGTTGCGCGGCGTGGGCTTCCGGCACGACCCCCGCGGCCCGTGGGTGGTGAGGGACGTCTCGGTCTCCATCCGGCCGGGTCAGAAGGTCGCGCTGGTGGGCGCCTCGGGCTCCGGCAAGAGCACGCTGGCCAGGCTGCTGCTCACCCTGCACACCCCGGTGGAGGGCGAGATCCTGTACGACGGCGTTCCGGCCTCCGAGCTCAACCTGCGCACCCTGCGCCGCCAGTTCGGCGTGGTCGGCCAGGACTCCTCCCTGTTCAGCGGATCGATCAGGGAGAACATCGCACTGAACCTCCCGGACGCCCCCCTGGAGCGGGTCGTCGCCGCGGCCGAGGTGGCGGCGCTGCACGAGGAGATCATGGCGATGCCGATGAAGTACGAGACGATGCTGACCGACGGCGGCGGCCTCTCCGGCGGCCAGCGTCAGCGGCTCTCGCTCGCCCGCGCGATCCTGCCGCGGCCGAAGATCCTGCTGCTCGACGAGGCCACCAGCAACCTGGACAGCGCCACCGAGGCGACCATCGAGTCCAACCTGTTCTGGCTCACCCAGACCCGCATCGTGATCGCCCACCGGCTGAGCACGATCAGGGACGCCGACCTGATCCTGGTGATCGACTCCGGACGCGTCGTGGAACGCGGCACCCACGACGAACTGATGGCCACCGCCGGCAGGTACGCCGAACTCGTAACCGCCCAGACCACATCGAACTAACCTCACGCACCCCGCGCGACATCGAAGAGACCTTCGCGCGGACCGGCCGTGAAATCTCCGGCGCGGGCTCTCGGACGCCGTCGCGCGATCTTTTCACGGAACCTCCGGCGCGACCTCTCGGACGCCGTCGCGCGAGATCCTCGCGGCACCTTCCGCGTGGGCTTCCCGGAAGCCTCACGCGCGGGCCACTCTCAGCCCGTCGCGTGAGCCTCCGGGAAACCCCGCACGCGGATCGCCCGGTCAGCCGGAGACGCCGAGGCGCTCCAGGATGAGCTCGCGGGCGCGGCCCGCGTCGGCCTTGCCCCTGCTCGCCTTCATGACGCCGCCGACCAGGGCGCCGACGGCGGCGACCTTGCCGCTGCGGACCTTGTCGGCCGCGTCGGCGTTGCTCGCCAGGACCTGGTCGATGATCTCCATGAGCTCGCCCTCGTCGTTGACGATCTGCAGGCCGCGGGCGGCCACCACCTCGTCGGGAGAGCCCTCGCCGTTCAGCACGCCCTCAAGCACCTGGCGGGCCAGCTTGTCGTTCAGCGCTCCCCCGGCGACCATCGCGCACACCCTGGCGATCTGGTCGGGGGTGATGCTCAGCGCGCTCAGCGGGAGCCCGGCCTCGTTGGCGCGGCGGGCCAGCTCGCCCATCCACCACTTGCGGGCGTCCGCGGGCGGGGCGCCCGCGGCGACCGTCGCCTCGACCAGGGAGATGGCGTCGGCGTTGTGCATGGAGGCCATGTCCAGGTCGGAGACGCCCCACTCCTGCTGGAGCCGCTTGCGCCGCGTGCCCGGCAGCTCGGGCAGGGCGGCCTTGAGGGTCGCGACCCAGGCGGGGTCGGGGGCGATCGGCACCAGGTCGGGCTCGGGGAAGTAGCGGTAGTCCTGCGCCTCCTCCTTGGACCGTCCCGAGGTGGTGGTGCCGGTGTTCTCGTGGAAGTGGCGGGTCTCCTGGATGATCCGGCCGCCGTCGGCCAGGATCGCGGCCTGGCGCTCGATCTCACCCCGTACGGAACGCTCGACGCTGCGCAGCGAGTTGACGTTCTTGGTCTCGGTGCGGGTGCCCCACTCCGAGGAGCCGCGCGGCATGAGGGAGACGTTCACGTCGAAGCGCATGGAGCCCTCCTCCATGCGCACGTCGGAGACACCGAGACCGCGCACCAGCTCGCGCAGCTCGGTGCCGTAGGCGCGGGCGACCTCGGGGGCGAGCCTGTCGGTCCCCGGGATCGGCTTGGTGACGATCTCCACCAGCGGGATGCCCGCCCGGTTGTAGTCGACGATCGAGTAGTCGGCGCCGTGGATGCGGCCGGTCGCGCCACCCACGTGGGTGGACTTGCCGGTGTCCTCCTCCAGGTGGACACGCTCGATCTCGATCCTGACGGTCTTGCCGTCGACCTCGACGTCGAGGTAACCGTCGAAGCAGAGCGGCTCGTCGTACTGGCTGATCTGGTAGTTCTTCGGCATGTCCGGATAGAAGTAGTTCTTCCGGGCGAAGCGGCACCACTCGGCGATGGAGCAGTTGAGCGCGAGGCCGATGCGGATCGTCGCCTCGATCGCGGCGGCGTTCGCCGTCGGCAGCGAGCCGGGCAGCGCCAGGCAGACCGGGCAGACGTGCGTGTTCGGCGGGGCGCCGAACGCGGTCGGGCAGCCGCAGAACATCTTCGACGCCGTACCCAGCTCGACGTGTGTCTCCAGGCCGAGCACCGGCTCGAAGCGCTCCAGCGCCTCGTCGTACGGCATCAACGTCTCAGCGCTCATTGTCGTTCACCACTCCTCGCTCGCTACGCGGAGCGCTCGTTCCTCGCGCGCCACTACGCTCACTGCGTCGGGCTCTCTCGGCGCTCAATTGTCGTTCACCATTTCCATAGAAAACGTCACAGATATCCAAGTCCCTTCAACGCGTTCCTCGTCTCGGCCACCCAGTTCGCGTAGGCGGGCACCTGGGCCAGAACGGCGAGGTCGATGTTGCGTCCTATGTACTCGAAGTAGTCGCGGGCGGGCTTGCCACGCCGGGGGACGGTCGTGGCCAGCACCCCCGCGGGGTCGGAGATCCTCTCGACGTCGCGGGGTCGCGTGGGCAGCCTGCCGAGGTCGCTGCCCTCCAGTTTCGCCCACGCGGCGGGGTCGGCGAGCATCCAGCCCTCGGTCTCACCCAGCCCGATCACCGGCACCAGGTAGTGCGAGTGATAGCGGACACCGTCTCTGCGGCGGCGCTCCCGCTCGTCCTCGTGCGTGAAGACCAGGTGGCAGTCGGCCGCGAGCTCCTCCAGCGCGGCGACCAGGTGCTCCCGGTCGCAGGAGACGACCTTCGTCGCCTCGACGTCGACGGCGTACGGCGACATCCAGGTGAGCTCGCGCAGCTGCCTGGAGATCACGATGCCGAGGAAACCCTCGTCGACCTCCCCTTCCGCGATGAGTCCCGGCACCAGGGGGCGGCTGCTCATGCCGCCGCTCCCAGGTATTCGCGGACCTGCCGGGGCGAGACGAACGTTCCGGGCTCGCCGTCCGGCTGGATCGACTTGGCCACGGTCACCCGCGAGACCCGGTCGTTGTCGGGGTCGACGCGGACCGCGGTGTCGAGGAACGTGAGCGCGTCCGGCTCGGTCCGGTAGACCTCGGCGACGACGATCGGGGACTGGCTGGTGAGGATGAGCTGCCGCAGCGGCTCGGAACCTCCGGGCACGGTGATCCGGCGGCGCACCCGCCGGAGCAGCTCGCCGAGACGAGCCGGGTGGACACCGTTCTCGATCTCCTCCACCAGCAGCGTGCCCGGGTGGTCGGGATCGTGCAGGGCGGTGAGGAGACCGAGGATCCGCAGGGTGCCGTCGGACAGCAGCGCCGCGGGAACCACTCCCTGGCCGTCGACGAGCAGTTCGAAGGAGCACTCCCCGCGCTCGACGCGCGGCACCAGGCCGATGACGTCGGGAACCACCCCGGCAAGGTCGGCCGCGAGGTCGGCCAGCGCCCCCGTGCCCGCCATCCGTCCGAGCACCGCGGCCAGGTTCGCGCCGTCGGCCGCGAGCGGCCCCCGGTCGGCCGAGGGGCACCGGCGGCGCATCGCCGCCGGTGACGGCGAGTATCGGCGCCACGACTGGACCGTACGGCGAGGTGTGCCCTCCGGGTCGGGGTCCTCGACCATGAGCTCCAGCAGCTCCTCGGGGATCCGCTGGACCGCGTGGCTGACGACGGCACCGCTGGATCTGGGGATCTTCAGCACCATCTCCGCGCCCACGTCGAACCTGACCGGGACCACGGAGCCCGGCTCCGGGGTGACCAGCGCCTCCACCGAGACGACGAACCCCGGCACCGCCGAGCCGTGGGCGACCCGGTGGAACTGCTCTCCGGGCAGCCCTCGGGTCGCCCCGAGCAGCCCCCCGGAACCTTCGATCTCGGCCGCCACGAACCCCACGGCGTCGAAGAGGTTCGACTTGCCGCTCGCGTTGGGACCGACCAGCGCGAGGAAGGGCGGCACATCGAGATCGAAGCTCAAGAAGGACTTGAACCCGTCGATCTCGATCCGAGTGATCATGCCACCGTTCTCCCTGTCACCTGTCTCCCCCTAGCCCCACGAACCCTCGCCCCACGGTCCCGGAAAAGCCCTACAGCTCCGGCGCTTTGGACAGCAGGTCGCCGCCCCACCGGCTCTGGAGTGCCCTCTCCACCGCGGCGCCGACCCGGTAGCAGCGGTCGTCGCCGAGCACCGGGGCCATGATCTGCAGACCGACGGGCAGTCCGTCCTCGTCGGCCAGGCCGCACGGCACGGAGATCGCCGCGTTGCCCGCCAGGTTGGTCGGGATGGTGCACAGGTCGGCCAGGTACATCGCCATGGGGTCGTCGGCGCGCTCGCCGATCGGGAACGCCGTGGTGGGCGTCGTCGGCGAGATGAGCACGTCCACCTGCTGGAAGGCGGCCTCGAAGTCGCGTGCGATGAGCGTGCGGACCTTCTGCGCCTGCCCGTAGTAGGCGTCGTAGTAACCGCTGGACAGCGCGTACGTGCCCAGGATGATGCGGCGCTTGACCTCGGGGCCGAAGCCCTGGGCGCGGGTCAGGGCCATGACCTCCTCGGCGCTGCGGGTGCCGTCGTCGCCGACGCGCAGGCCGTAGCGCATCGCGTCGAAGCGGGCCAGGTTGGAGGAGCACTCCGAGGGGGCGATGAGGTAGTACGCCGGGAGCGCGGTGGTGAACGACGGGCAGGAGACCTCGAAGACCTTCGCGCCCAGCGACTCCAGCAGCTCCACGGTCTCGTGGAAGCGCGCGAGCACACCCGCCTGGTAGCCGTCGCCGCCGAACTCCTTGACCACGCCGATGCGCAGCCCCGCCACGTCGCCGTTGCGCGCCGCCTCGACGACCGAGGGCACCGGGGCGTCGACGGAGGTGGAGTCCATCACGTCGTGCCCGGAGAACGCCTCGTGCAGCAGCGCCGCGTCGAGCACGTTGCGGGCGAAGGGGCCCGGGGTGTCGAGCGAGCTCGCGAAGGCGATCAGGCCGTATCGGGACGAACCGCCATAGGTGGGCTTCATGCCCACGATGCCGGTGACCGCGGCGGGCTGGCGG
Organism: Streptosporangium sp. NPDC050284; assembly: GCF_044459525.1. Lineage (NCBI taxonomy): Bacteria > Bacillati > Actinomycetota > Actinomycetes > Streptosporangiales > Streptosporangiaceae > Streptosporangium > Streptosporangium sp. NPDC050284. The sequence continues at coordinate 176,592 of NZ_JBITIZ010000008.1, read as the reverse complement.
ATCGAGCCGCCGGTGTCGGTGCCGGTGGACAGCGGGGCCTCGTACGCGGCGACCGCGGCGGAGGAGCCGCCCGAGGAGCCACCGGGGATGCGGGAGAGGTCCCAGGGGTTGTGGGTGACGCCGTACGCCGAGTTCTCGGTGGAGGAGCCCATCGCGAACTCGTCGAGGTTGGTCTTGCCGAGGATGACCAGCCCGGACTCGCGCAGGCGGCGGGTCACGGTCGCGTCGTACGGCGGCCTCCAGCCCTGGAGGATCTTCGATCCGGCCGTGGTCGGCATGTCCCTGGTGGTGAAGACGTCCTTGTGCGCGATCGGCACCCCGGCCAGCGGGCCGAGCTCCTCGCCGGCGGCCCTGCGGGCGTCGACGGCGCGCGCCTGTTCCAGGGTCGTCTCGGCGTCGACGTGGAGGAAGGCGTTCACCTTCGGCTCGACGGCGGCCATCCGGTCGAGGTGGGCCTGGGCGACCTCGACGGCGGAGACCTCGCCGCTCGCGATCAGCGCGCCGAGGTCCGCGGCGGACTTGCGGATGAGGCTCATGCTTCCTCCCCGAGGATGCGCGGGACGCGGAAGCGGTCGTCCTCGACCGCCGGGGCGCCGGACAGCGCCTCCTGCGGCGTCAGACTGGGTCGCACCTCGTCGGGACGGTAGACGTTGGTGAGGGGGAGCGCGTGCGAGGACGGCGGGATGTCGTCGGCCGCCACCTCGGCGACGCGGGCGACCGCACCGATGATCACATCGAGCTGGGCGGCGAAGTGGTCGAGCTCCTCGTCGGCCAGCGCCAGCCGGGACAGCCGGGCGAGGTGAGCGACCTCGTCGCGGGTTATGGCGGACATGAGTCGTTGAACCCGTTTCGTGGAATGGCAATTGGACACTGTCATCCTATGGCTCGCGACCTGAGGGTCCCGACTCATTACACCGCCGCAACCAAGCGAAGATCTCTTACTCAAGGCGGTCAGACCGTATCCCGGCCGTCGCCTCTCGCGGGAAGCCTCCTGAAGTCCGCCGGTGCGGGTCCGGACGGGGCCACGACCACGGTCCCGGCGGGCCACCGATCGCGAATCGTCTTTCATCACGGACTCGGGCGACATCCGGCGAGAACCTTACGCGCCGGAGGGAGTCGCCCGTCTCGTCCCGTGCGAACGATCGGCTGTGCGCCCTTCCGGAGGGGAACGCGGACCACGCTCCTCATCGCACAGAAGCGCACTTGTTGGAAGTACGCTTCCATCTTCGCTGAAGATACTATCGCTGTCGATAGTATCTTCAGCGATAGTATCGCCAATGGAAGTATTGGAGGAGGCGTGGGCGAGTTCATCGGCAGGGAGCGCGAGCTGGCGGCTCTCGCCTCCCTGCTCGACCGCGTCCGGACGGAGGCGACGACCGGGCGTCCCGGGCGGTGCGTGCTGATCCGGGGACGCAGGCGGATCGGCAAGTCGGCCCTGGCCGAGGAGTTCATCGCCCGCAGCGGCCTGCCGTCGCTCTTCTACACCTCGGCACGGGCGGACGCCCAGAGCGAGCTCCACCAGATCACGGCCGACGTCGCGATGTCGGACCTGCCAGGCAGGAACGCGTTCTCCGATGCGGCACCCGGCACCTGGAACGGAGCACTGCAACTACTGGCGGACGCGCTTCCCGACGACAACCCGTCCATCGTCGTGATCGACGAGGTCCCCTATCTCATGGACCGCGTCGACGCCTTCGAGGGACTGCTCCAGCGCGCCTGGGACCGGTTTCTCAGCCGCAAGCCCGTGCTGCTGATCCTCATCGGATCCGACCTGTCCATGATGGAGGCGCTGAACAGCTACGAGCGCCCCTTCCACCAGCGTGGCACCGAGATGGTCGTCGGGCCCCTCAACCCCCGTGAGATCCAGCAGATGCTCCGCCTCACGGCCGCCGACGCGTTCGACGCGGCCCTCGTCACCGGCGGTCTCCCCCTTATCTGCGGGGAGTGGCCTCGTGGGGCGTCGCTCTGGGAATATCTGCACGCCGCCCTGACGAACCCGGTCTCGGCCCTTCTGGTGTCCGCCGAGCGCTCCCTCGCGGCCGAGTTCCCCTCCACCGCCCAGGCGAGTGAGGTGCTCCGGGCCATCGGCAGCGGCGAGCGCACGTTCACCAACATCGCCAGAAGCGCGGGCGGGATCTCGCACAGCACCCTCTCCAGGGCGGCCGAGCTCCTCACCTCCAAGGGGATCGTCACCGGTGACCTGCCGCTGTCCACCCGCCCTTCCAAAGAGCGCCGATACCGCGTGACCGACCCCTACCTGCGCTTCTGGCTCCACTTCGTCCGGCCGCACATGCCCGAGATAGAGCGTCGCAGGGGTGACCTGACCATACGGCGGTTCGCCTCGCAGTGGAGCACCTGGCGGGGCCGAGCCGTGGAACCTCTCATACGCGAGTCACTGGCCCGGCTGCTCCCCGACGACCGGCTGCCGGAGGCGCCGGCGATCGGCTCCTACTGGACCAGGAGCAACGACGTGGAGATCGACCTCGTGGGTGCGGACAGGGGGCCGATCGCCCGGCGGCTGTGCTTCCTGGGGTCGATCAAGTGGCTGGAGAACGCCTCGTTCGACGACCACGACCTCGCCGCCCTGGCCAGACACCGAGCGGTCCTGACGGACGAGCTCGTTCCGCTCGTCGCGGTCTCACACGGCGGAGTCTCCTGCACCGGTCTCACCGCCGCGTACGGCCCCGACGATCTCATCCGGGCTTGGAGCTGACCCCGTCGCCGGTACGCACCGCATCGTCGCGAGCCGGCAGCCGTATCCGCTCCCGCCCAGCGGGTGATCACCCCCGTGCCGATCGGGGGGCACGTGCGGAACGCGGGGCCGTACGGCCGGGACATCCGGGTGCGTGGACGTCCCCGACGGCATGGCGGCCCGTCCTCGATGCCGCCCCGATGCCGACCTAGGCCCTCTGGGGGTCGAGGATCTCGGTGCGGCGCAGGAAGCCGAGGTCGTGGGTGGCGATGGCTCGATGTTCGCGCAACCATACGGTCGCGTCAGCAGCGGACATGGGTTCGGCGAACAGCCAGCCCTGGCCGAGATCGCAGCCCATGTCGGCCAGACGCTTGGCGACCTCCTCCGACTCGACGCCCTCGGCGACCGAGCGCAGCCCGAGGGAGCGGACCAGGTCGATGATGGAGCGGACGATCCGCTCGTCGTCCTTGGACTCGCCGATGCGGCGGACGAACGAGGAGTCGATCTTGACCTCGGCGACGGGAAGGCGCTGCAGGCGCACCAGCGAGGAGTAGCCGGTGCCGAAATCGTCCAGCGCGAGCGGCACTCCCAGCGAGGTGAGGGCTCGAACGGCCCCGTCGGTGTAGGCCTGGTCGGTCATCAGGATGCGCTCGGTGACCTCCAGCTGGATCGCCTTGGGCGGCAGCCGGTATCGCGCCAGCCCCTCCCCCAGTTGGTCGGAGAGAGCGCAGTCGAGCAGGTCGCGGGCCGAGATGTTGACGGAGATCTGCTCGTGCAGGCCGGTGTGCCACCAGTGGGCGGCCTGCTCCAGCGCGGCGTCGATGACGTATCCGGTGAGATGGCGCATCAGGTAGGACTGCTCGGCCATCGGCACGAACTCCCCCGGAGGGATCATCCCCCGCTCGGGGTGGCGCCACCGCAGCAGCGCCTCCACACCCCTGACCTGCCCTCCTGCCAGGTCGAGCTTGGGCTGGTAGTGCAGCCGGAGCTCGGAGCGGTCGATCGCCCTGCGCAGGTCGCCGAGAAGATTGAGACGTTCCGGACTGTTGCGGTCCTTGTCGGCGGCGTAGATCTCGACCCCGCTCCTGCTCTCCTTCGCGAGGTACATCGCCACGTCGGAGCGTTGCAGGAGCATCTCGAAGTCGGGCGCGTGGTCGGGGTAGATGGCGATGCCGAACGAGGCGTCCAGGTCGAAGCTCATGCCCTCCAGCCGGACCGGCTCGGTGATCGCCACCCGCAGGCGGGCCGCCACCTCCCTCGCCGCAGCGGCGTCCCTCACCGAGGGCAGCAGGACGGCGAACTCGTCACCGCCGAGTCTGGCGACCACGTCGCCGGGCCGGACGCTGTGGGTGAGGCGGTGCGCGACCAGCTGCAGGAGCCGGTCGCCGACCGGGTGCCCGAGGGTGTCGTTGATCTCCTTGAACCTGTCGAGGTCGAGCAGGAACAGGCCGACCCGCTCGCCGTCGCGCGCCTCGGCGAGCGCCTCCTCCGTGCTGAGCACGAGCATCTTGCGGTTGGGCAGCCCGGTCAGCACGTCGTGCGTCGCCTGGTGGTCGCGGCGGACCGACATGGTGGCGGTGAAGTACACCGCCACCATCGGCGCCAGGAAAAGCGGCACCAGGGCCGGTGAGTGGTTCATCACCACCACGACGAGCGGGGCCAGGCCGAGCAGCCCCGTGTAGACGAGGCTCTGGTGGCCGATGGTGGTCCTGATCACCCGGTAGATCGACCTGCGCTCGTGCAGCGCCACCGCGCCGGAGACCAGCAGGGCCCGGACCACGAAGTACGCGAGCCCGGCCAGCCCGATCGCGAGCAGGTCGGAGCCCGTCGGCACCCAGGCGGTCACCGTGACGGCCCGGTCGCCGAACAGCCCGAGCACCAGCCCGGCCGCGCCGCAGGCCATCGTCACCTGCGCGATGTTGAACATGATCCGATGGATCGCCTTGCGGGTGACGGCCCCGTTGACAATCATGGCGACCGCCTGCAGCAGTACGGCGACCGGCAGGCCGTAGTGGAGCAGCGCGGCGAAGGTGAACATGGTCGACGGGTAGGTGCCCCCCACCGTCATCGACGACGACAGGACCACCGGCCGCAGCTCGCCCAGCACGATGAGGGCCGCGAGCATCCAGAACAGCGGGCTGCGGACGAGCTCCGCGCTCTCGGCCACGTTCGTGCCCAGCAGGGATACGACGAGCGCGGTGAACCCCATCGTGATGACGGCGGCGAGATAGGCCCACAGGGGCGTTCCCGGTCGCGGTCCGGTGTCGCGAGTGTCGATTGGGTCGGCCATGAGTAAAAAACCCCCATTAGTTCACTATGGGAGAGTACGGCCTACGGGCCACTTCGCGAAACCGATTGCGCACGTTCTGTCACTGACAATTCACACGTTTTTGAGACACAAGTCTGGGGTGACCCCTACTCCTCGGGCTTCACCGTGAGCTCCGACGCCGCCTCGGGCCCCTCGCTCAGCAGGACCCGCAGACCCGCCTCGTCGAGGATCGGCACACCGAGCTTGACCGCCTTGTCGAACTTGGAACCGGCGTTCTCCCCCACCACCACGAAGGAGGTCTTCTTCGACACCGACGCCGAGACCTTGCCGCCGCGGGCGGCCAGGGCCTCGCCCGCCTCGTCACGGGTGAAGTCGGTGAGTGTGCCGGTCACCACGAAGGTGAGACCGGCCAGGGTCTGCGGGAGCTGCTCGGCCGGGGGGTCGTCGACCATCCGGACTCCGGCCGCGGCCCACCTGTCGACGATCTCCCGATGCCAGTCGACCGTGAACCAGTCGTGAATCGCCGCGGCCACGCGCGGGCCGACGCCCTCGACGGCGGCGAGCTCCTCCTCCGACGCCTCCGCGATCGCGGGGATCGAGCGGAACTCGTCGGCGATCGCCTGGGCCGTCGGAGGGCCGACATGCCGGATGGAGAGCGCGACGAGCACCCGCCAGACCGGCTGGGTCTTCGCCTTCTCCAGCTGCTCCAGCATCTTCTCCGCGTTCTTGCTCGGCTCGCCGCTCTGGTTGGCGAAGAAGGTGACGACCTTCGGCTCCCCGCTCTCCGCATCGGTTTTGGGCAGGCCGGTGTCGGGGTCGCGGACCACCGACCTGATCGGCAGCAGCCGCTCCATCGTCAGGTCGAACAGGTCGGCCTCGGTGCGGACCGGCGGCTCCTGCGGCGGCAACGGCTGGGTCAGCGCGGTGGCCGCCACGTAGCCCAGCCCTTCGACGTCGAACGCCCTGCGCCCGGCCGCGAAGAAGATGCGCTCGCGGAGCTGGGCGGGGCACGCCCTGGTGTTGGGGCAGCGCAGGTCGGCGTCGCCCTCCTTCTCGTACGCCAGCAGGGTGCCGCACTCCGGGCAGTGCTCCGGCATCACGAACTCGCGCTCGGCGCCGTCACGCAGGTCCACGACCGGGCCGACGATCTCGGGAATGACGTCGCCCGCCTTGCGCAGCACCACGGTGTCACCGATCAGCACGCCCTTGCGCGCCACCTCCGAGGCGTTGTGCAGCGTGGCCCGCTCGACCGTGGAACCCGCCACGACGATCGGCTCCATGACGCCGTACGGGGTGACCCTGCCGGTGCGGCCCACCGCGACCTGGATGTCGCGGAGCTTCGTGTTGACCTCCTCCGGCGGGTATTTGTAGGCGATCGCCCAGCGCGGGGCCCTGCTGGTCGAGCCCAGGTTGTTCTGCAGCTCGATGCGGTTGACCTTGACCACGACGCCGTCGATCTCGTAGGCCGGGTCGTGACGGTGCTCGCGGTAGAACTCGATGAAGGCGTTGATGCCGTCGAGATCGTCGACGACCCGGTAGAGGTCGCTGACCGGCAGGCCGAACCCTCCGAGCCGTTCGTAGATCTCCGACTGGGTGCGGGGGGCGGTGGCGCCCTCCCACCTGCCGACCCCGTGAACGATCATGTAGAGCGGCCGCTGGGCGGTGATGCGCGGGTCCTTCTGCCGCAGGGAGCCCGCCGCGGAGTTACGCGGGTTGGCGAACGGCGCCTTGCCCGCCTCGACCAGCTGCTCGTTGAGCTTCTCGAACTCCTCGACGGGGATGTAGACCTCGCCCCTCACCTCCACCACGTCGGGCACGTCGTCGCCGGTCAGGCGGTGGGGGATGTTGGCGATCGTGCGGACGTTGGCCGTCACGTCGTCGCCGACGCGGCCGTCACCCCTGGTCGCGCCCCTGGTGAGGCGCCCCTTCTCGTAGAGCAGCGCGATCGCCAGGCCGTCGATCTTCAGCTCGCACAGGTAGGGCGCGGGGTCGCGCTCGGCCAGCCGCTCGGCCCTCGCCCGCCAGGAGGCGAGGTCGTCGGCGTTGAAGGCGTTGTCGAGGCTCTCCATGCGCTGCAGGTGACTGACCGGGGTGAAGTCGCTGGAGATCGGCGCGCCGATCTTCTGGGTGGGCGAGTCGGGCGTGCGAAGGCTCGGGCTCCGCTCCTCCAGCTCGCGCAGCTCACGCATCCATCCGTCGTACTGCGCGTCGCTCACGGTCGGCGAGTCGAGCACGTGGTAACGCCAGTTGGCCTCCTCGACCAGCTCGGTCAGCTCCGCGTGCCGCTCCAGCGCCGACACCGGCACACCCTCGACCTCAGCGCCCATCGCCCGCTTCTCCCATCGTCGTGACCCGAGACAGTCGTGGCCCATGACAAACGTATCTTCGGGCACCGACAACGCGACCCCGTCATTGCTCCGAGTTGGACAAGCCCGCGCCGCTCCCGTCCGGGCGCCCGCGCGAGATCACTCGCCGGGGTCGTCCCGCAGCACGGCGGCGGCCTTGCGGCAGGTGGCCAGGGCCGCCCTGGCGTAGGCGGGCGAGGCCCCGGCCAGCCCGCAGGCGGGGGTGAGCACGACCTGCGAGGCGAGGGTCGAGGAGGGGAAGCCGAGGCGGTGCCAGAGCCCGACGGCGGGTTCGGCGACCGCGCCGACGTCCGGGATCGCGGAGTCCACGCCCGGTACGACACCGAGGAACAGGGCGGTCCCGGCCTCGACGGTCTCGCCGATCGCGTCCTCGTCGCGTCTCCTCATGAGGTGGGCGTCCAGCGAGACCCCTCCCACGCCCGCCGTGCGCAGGACCCCGAAGGGCACGCCGGGTGCGCAGCAGTGCACGACCGTGAACGTCTCCGCGGGGAGCACCGCCCCGAGCCGGTCGGCGACGATCTGGCGGTCGACGGCGGCGAGCCGCCCGAAGCCCGAGGCCGTCGGCACCGTACCCCGCAGGACGCCGGGCAGCCCGGGCTCGTCGATCTGCACCACGATCCGCGAGGCGCCCGGCACCCTGCCGCGCACGTCGGCGACGTGCGCGGCGAGCCCTTCCGCCAGGGATTCCACCAGGTCGCGCACCGCCCCCGGGTCGGCGAGCGTCTTGTCGCCGTACCGAAGCTCGATCGCCCCCGCCAGCGTCCACGGCCCGCACACCTGGATCTTGAAGGGCCCCTCGTATCCCTGGGCCACCTCCTCCAGTCCGTCGAGGTCGCGTACGAGATGGTCGCGGGCGCGCTTGAAGTCGCGGCCCGGCCGGTCGGCGAACCGCCAGCCGGACGGCTGCACCTCGACGGGCAGGTCCAGCAGGAGTGACGCGGTGCGCCCGATCATGTCGGCGCCGACACCGCGGGCCGGGAGTTCCGGCAGGTACGGCAGCGCGGGTGACTCCCCGAAGGCGACCCTGACCGCCTCGGCGTGATCCTCACCCGGATGCGACCCGATGCCGGTCGCGGTGGCCTCGCCCCATGGGTACTGGCTCAAGACTGCTCCTGGTTTCGCGTGGGGACGTGGGCGGGAACCCACCGGCGCCTGCTCGGCTCCCCCGCCCAGGCCAGCCTATGGCCGCCGGATCGCGCCTCCGGCCGTGGCGATCCCGCCGCACCGTGACGGCGTGCGATCAAGCTGAGTAGGGTGCTGCCCGGTATTCACCCTTTTCTGGGGCCTTATCGCTCCAGAAGCGTCTCGGTGCGGGGCCGTTTCGCTCGGGGGACCGTTCGTGCTGGTTCGTTCTGGGGGCGTTTCGTGATCGGTCGGATGCTCGTCACGGTGCTGGTGCTGGCGGCGGTCGCCGCGCCACCGGCCGTGGCGAAGGGTACGGAGGCGGAGACCGCGGTGCGGACCACCTCGACAGCGGGGACGGCCTCGGCGGGCAGCGCGGGTACGGCGACCGCGGGGGGTGCTTCGACGGCGAGGGGCGGGGCGGGAACCTCGGGGACGTCCGCGCCCGCCAGGTGCAACCCCCGGCGCGGCACGACCAGCATCGGGGAGTCCTGGGCCCAGCGCAGGCTCAGCCTCCCCGAGGTGTGGGAGCTGACCAAGGGGGCCGGGGTGACCGTCGCGGTCGTCGACAGCGGGGTGGACACCAGGCATCCCCAGTTGAGGAGGGTCAGGTCGATCGACCTGACCGCGACCGGTGCCCGCGACTGTCTCGGCCACGGCACCGCGGTGGCGGGCATCATCGCGGCGGCCGAGATGAAGGGGGTGCCCTTCACCGGGGTCGCGCCGCAGGCGAAGCTGATCTCCATCAAGCAGACCTCGGACGGTACCGGCGACGTGGGCCGGCTGGCCGCGGCCATCGTGCGGGCCGCCGAACTGGGCGCCGACGTGATCAACGTGTCGGTCCAGGCGGGCGACCAGGCCGACCTGCGCGACGCGGTCGCCTACGCCCTCGCCATGGACGCGGTCGTGGTGGCCGCGGCCGGCAACGTGCAGAAGGAGGACGGCACCCCCGCGCCCGCCTACCCGGCCGCCTACGAGGGGGTCCTCTCGGTCGGGGCCGCCGGTCCCGACGGCGCGAGGGCCGACTCCTCCAACGCCGTCACCCCCGTCTCCGTCCTGGCTCCTGGCCGGAACGTGACGAGCACCTGGGCAGGGCGGACCTACCGCGAGGACCTGGAGGGGACCAGCTTCGCCGCCCCGTATGTGGCCGGGGTGGTCGCGCTGGTCCGGGCCCGCCACCCTGGACTGGACAACGTGCGGGTGCGGCGGCGCGTCGAGTTGACCGCCGACGGCGGCGCGGGGGCGGGCACCGGGGCGGGGATGGTCAACCCGCTGCTGGCGGTCTCGGCGATCCTGCCGTCCGAGCAGGTGGCGCTCGCGCCGCGCCTCGCCGCCCCGCTGCCGGGGAACGTGGTGCGGCCCGCGCCTCCCGAGGATTCCCGGGCAATCTCGATCTCGATCTGGGTCGCGCTGGGAGCGCTCGTCGTCGGCGTTCTGGTCACCGTGGCGGGCATCGCGATACCGATGGGGCGCCGCAGGGGTTGGCGACCAGGAACCATTGACCATCAAACGTAACGAACAGGACTAAAAATACGATCTGGTGCGACAAATTTGGTTGGATGGTGCCCGATTAGCTTAAAGCGGCTTTATTGACAGCTGTGCTGAAAGGAATGCAATGGGGCATTTGTACCCATTACTGGCTGAAGATCCCAAGCGCATCGGTGTGTACATCCTGGTCGGCCGGCTCGCCCAGGATCCAGGACACGCCGCCTACCTGGGACATCTTCCCGACGACGACATCATCCGCGTCATCCGCCTCCTCCCCGCCGAACCCGGGGCCCCCGACCCCCGGACACGGGAGCGGATCACCAACGAACTGCACGCCGCCAAGCGCGCGTCCGGAGCCCACGCCGCGAGACTGCTGGAGGTCGGCTGGTTCGACGACCGCCCGTACGTGGTCCGCGAGCACATCGAGGGACCCACGCTGCGGCAGGCGGTGGCCGAGGGCGGGCCGCTCACCGGGGACGCGCTGGAGCGGTTCGCCGCCGGCACGCTCACCGCGCTGACCGCCCTCCACCTGTCCGGCCTCGCCCACGGGTCCCTCACCCCCGACACCGTGCTGCTCGGCCCGGACGGTCCCCGCGTCTTCGACATCGGGCTCGAACCCGTCACGGGCGAGCGGGAGCCGGACTACCGGGCCCCCGAGCACATTCGCGAGGAGGCCACCTCCGCGCCGGAGGCGAGCAAGCCCGCCGACCTCTTCGCCTGGGCGGCCACGGTCGTCCACGCCGCGACCGGGCGGCCGCCCTTCGGCGGGCTTCCCGAGAAGGTCCTGGAAGGACACGCGGACCTGACCGGCGTGCCCGCGGAGCTGAGGCCACTCCTCGCCTCCTGCCTGGACGGGCGAGCTCGTGAGCGCCCGGACGCCAAGGCCGCCATGCTGCGCCTGCTGGGCGAGCCGGAGGTCCCGGACGCGCCGGCTCCCCTCCCCGACATCGCCACCGGTCCCGCGACCCCCCCTCCTCCCGGCCCTGTCTCCGGCGTCCTGGGGCTCCCCGGCGTCCCCGGCACCGCCTCGGACATCGGAACGGAGATCGGGGCACCGGGTATCGGTGTGGGGGCGCGGCCGGGCACGGGGATCACGGGGGAAGACGACTCATCACGGGGCGAGAAGGTTCCCGGTGCCGCCGCACCGCGACAGGTGGAGCCCGCGACGTCGGTCTGGGGAGCTCCGCAGCTTCCCCAGGTCGCGTCGGCCGCTCCCGGAGCCTCGGACCCGGCACCCGCGAAGGCGGTCAAGGACCGTCCGAGGACGGGCAACTTCTCGATGGCGCTCGCCGCCTGCGTCGGTGTGATCGTCCTGCTCTCCGGGCTCGGGATCTGGGCCGCCGGACGGTACACCGCCCTGAGCGAGCAGCGGGCCTCCGCCGACGGCGCGCTCCCCGAGGTCTCGCTCGGGCTGGTGGACCGGTCACGGAACGAGCCGCAGGGGCAGGACCCCGTACAGAACACCGGCGAGAACCCCTCGGGCAAGGTGACCGTACCCTGGGGTACGACGCCAGAGCCCGAGGTCGCCGAGGTGGGGCCGCTGCAACTGCCGAGCGACGCCCCCGCCGAGCCGCCTCAGGTGCCGGACATCGGCATGTACACCAACCCTCCGCCCGTGCCGACGGCGCCGCTCACCGAGGCTCCGAACGTGCCCGGGGTGCCGAGCCCCACGGCCGGACTGCCCTCGGAGGCGGAGACGTCCGCCCCCGCGGCCCAGCCGACCCCGGCACCGACACCGACCCCGTCGTTGACCGTCGAGCCGGAGGGACCCCCGACCGGAACGCCGACCCCTGAGCCGAGCCCCACCCCCACCCCGGCCCCGCCCGGCACCCCCGAACCGACGCCGACCGCGCCCCAGGCGACCCCCACCCTCACGCCGACCCATCCGGCCGCGAGGCCGACGTCGTCCCCGACCCCGCCGTCCCGGAAGCCCTCGCACACGGCACGGCCCTCGTGGACGTTCAGGCCCTCCCAGACGGCCAGGCCCTCGTGGACGTTCTCGCCCCCGAGTCCTTCGTCGTCCGCGCCGGCGCGGCGCGCCAACCCCCACACGCCGGAGAAGGTCTGCGGGCCGGGCTTCGTCGTGCAGCGGCAGTCCCCGTTCACGGGCGGGACGGTCTACCAGCTCTTCAACGCCGCCACGAAGAACACCTGCGTGGTCACCCTGAAGAACGAGAACGTGGGGGTCGCGTCCCCGCTCTGGGCCACCCTTGAGGTCCAGGGCAGCCGGGCCAATACCGAACGAGGCAGCCACGAGTACTACATCGGCCCGATCATCGTCTCCGCCCAGGGCAAGTGCGTGCGCTTCGGCGGCGGTGGATCCGCCGACTCCGCCTCCGTCGACTGGGGGAACTGCCGGTAATGCGCGGCCAGCGGGAGAGCATGCCGGGCATGTCCGACGAACCGTACTCGCCGACCGGGGATCCGGAGGCGGACCGGCTCCTCACGGTGATCGGGGAGCAGACGACCCGGATGGAGGAGGTCGGCCGGAGCCTGGCCGACGCCAGGGGCCACGGCCGGGCGGCCGACGGCCACGTGTCGGTGGAGGTGCTGGCCAGCGGCGCGCTGGCCGCCCTCCGCATCGACCCGCGTGCTCTCCGCCTGGGCTCCGAGGCCCTCGCGGAGGCGATCCTGGCGGCCTCGGGCGAGGCCGTCAGGGACGCGGCCGAACAGAGCGGCGCGCTGCTGAACTCCCTCCTGGAGGACCCCTTCAGGAACCAACCCCTCTGACCAGGTGACCGGTCGGCCCCGGTTCACCCTGGTCGTGGATCCGGCCCCGGGCTTTGTCCGGGGCCGGATCCATGAGGGGACCAGGGCAGGTCCGGCCGGACCGTGGCGGGGCCACGGCAGAGCCATGGCCGAACCGCGGCGGGACCATGGCAGGTCCGACCGAACCGCGGTCGAAACCAGCGGGACCACCGCAGGTCCGACCGAAACGCGGCGGGGCCACGGCGATGCCCGAACGAGGCCCGACGAGGCTACGGCCCCGCTCAGGCCGGTGGCTTGGCCGCGCGGGAGCCGTGCACGATCACCTTGGAGACCCACTGCTCCCAGGTTGGGAGGGCGGGATCCCCCTGGACCGTGTTGTCCGCCACGGTGTACGTCCCCGAGCCCACCAGCCGGGACATCAGGTTGCCCGCCGCGTCGTTGGGGAACGCCCTGCCCCATGGGCCGATCTTGGTCAGGTCGAAGGCGGCGTTGAAGGCCATGTTGCTGACGAAGCCCCGGCCGAACTGCTTGGTGTTCTCACCCTCTCCGGTGACGTCGTTGCCGGTGAGGTCCTTCTTCACCCCGGCGAGCTCGAAGATGCTCCACTGCAGCACCTGCTGGCCGCCCGCGTAGCCCACGCTGTCACCCAGGTAGTAGAACGAGTTATAGATGATCTTCTCGACACTGATCTTGAAGATCTTCATCTGCAGGATCGCGCGCCCCTTGAAGAACCTGTCCATGATCTGCTTCTGCACGGCCGCCCCGATGCCCGCCGTGGCCCAGCCCCAGGCCACCGTGTAGACCATGTTCATCCACGCCTGGACGGCGAGCACGATCAGCACGTACCGGGTGATCTCCACGGCCTGGGCGTAGTCGCGGCAGGCTTTCGCGATCGCCCGGCAGAACGTGGCGACCTCACCGGGATAGGGCCGGAAGGTGCCGGTCCACAGCGTGCTGAACTCCCGCACGGCCGCGCCGCCGTTGTTCTTCCAGACCTGCTCGGCGACACCGTTCGCGTCGGTGCCGGAGCCTTCGATGGTGTTGGCAAGGTTGTCCCAGATATCCGCTGCCGTGCGTAGCTTGTCCGGATCACCTTCCGGCCAGCCCACGCCGAGCATGGACGTGACGAACGCGGCGGCCCCGAGGGAGCCCGCCCCCATCGCGGTCTTGACCGGGTTGGCCTTGGCGAACGCCCCCACCGCCCCCAGGGGACCCGCGGGCAGGCCCAGGCCGCTCATTCGAGCTCGGCCTTGCCGCCGGGAGCACTGATCTCGGGGCCGACGACCGCCTTGACCATCTCCCCGACCGTCGCCCAGTTGGCCCCGGTGACGTTCTCGCCGACCAGACCCAGGTTGTCGCCGATCTTGCGGTAGCCGTTCCCGATGCCCTCGACATGGCTCTTCGCCTCGTCGCGGGCGGCGAGGTAGCCGGTGCCGCCCGCGGCACCCGCGAACTTCCGGCCGACCTCGTCGTTGCCCCAGAAGGCGCCCAGGGCGTCGAGGTCGGCCATCGCCTTGGCGAAGGCCGTGGCGAGCTCGTCGCTCTCGGTGTGAAAGTCTTCCTTACGTCTTTTCAGATCGGCCGGACTGATATCCGTCGGCTCCGGAGGAAATGACAAGAGAGCCCCCTGAACGTTACGCACGTTTTCGGGGTGAAACTATTCATCCATTGTTACGCGAGATGTTACGCGGAATGTTCTCCTTTGTTTCTTCCCGTTCACTTATCCGTATCGGGCTGTGAGACGAACGCGGTCTGGATGAGGCGCACACCGTTCCTCCGGTCGGAGAGATAGGCGCGTCCCGGCGGCAGCGCGTGGGGACGCACCCCGAACAGCACGCCCTCGTCCTTGTGGCCAGACATCATCACGGCCGGGGTGGCCATGTCCTTGAGCCGCTGGAGCACCGGGTCGAACATGGCGCGTCCCGCGCCGCCCATCGCGCGGGCCAGCACCAGGTGCAGGCCGATGTCGCGGGCCTGGGGCAGCAGATCGAGCAGCCCGCCGAGCGGGTTGGCGCCCGAGGCCACCACGTCGTAGTCGTCGACGACGATGTAGATGTCCGCCCCCTTCCACCAGCCGCGCGAACGCAGTTCCTCCGGCGAGAGGTTCGCCGGGGGGAGCCGCTTGATCAGCGAATCCCTGAGCTCGCCGATGAACTCGGTGGCGGCCGTCGAGGAGGCCGCGTACCCGATGCGGTGCTCGGTGTAGGCGGCGTCCAGTAGCGAGCGGCGGTAGTCGATCACGACGAGGCGGGCCTTCGAGGGCTCGTGGCGGGCCACGACCCCCTCGGCCACCAGGCGCAGCAGGTTGGACTTGCCGCTCTCGTTGTCGCCGATCACGACCAGGTGCGGATCCGCGTCGAAGTCGGCGAGCACCGGCGAGAGGGTGCTCTCGTCGATGCCCAGCGGGATGCGCGCACCGGTCTCCTCGGGGCCCGGCAGGCTCTCGGGCGCCAGGACGGCGGGCAGCAGCCGCACCCTGGGAGCGGGTGGACCCTGCCAGGCGGCGGCGACGGACTCGACCATCGCCCGGGTGGCGGTGGGCAGGTCCTCGCTCTGGTCGCCGCCGTCGACGCGGGGCAGCGCGCTCAGGAAGTGCAGGCCCTCGCGGGTGAGGCCGCGCCCCGGCACGCCCTCGGGAACGGCCATCGCGGTCCTGCGGTTCACCTCCGACTCGTAGGCGTCACCCAGCCTCAGCTCCACCCGGGAACCGAACAGGTCGCGGATGGAGGGCCGGAACTCCGACCACTTGTTGGTCGCGGCGACCACGTGGATGCCGTAGCCGAGACCTCGGGCGGCCAGCTCGGTGATCGTGGGCTCCAGCGACTCGAACTCCTGGCGGACCGTGAGCCAGCCGTCGACCACGAGGAACACGTCCCCGAAACCGCCGGGATCCACGGTCCCCGCGGCGAGCAGGCGCCGGTAGGCGGCGATCGAGTCGACGCCCAGCTCGGCGAACTCCCGCTCCCGCCGCGCGAGCAGCGCGGTGACCTCGGCGACGGTACGGCGGACCCGGTCGGTGTCCATCCGGTTGGCCACCCCGCCGACGTGCGGCAGGCCCTCCAGCGAGGCGAGCGCGCCGCCGCCGAAGTCCAGGCAGTAGAACTGCACCTCGGCGGGGGTGTGGGTGAGGGCGAGACCGGCGATCAGCGTACGAAGCACGGTGCTCTTGCCGCTCTGCGGCCCCCCTGCCACGGCCAGATGCCCGGCGGCACCCGACAGGTCGAGCCAGTACGGGTCGCGCCGCTGCTCGAAGGGGCGGTCGACGACGCCGAGCAGCGCGTGCAGCCCTCCGCGCCCCTGCCAGTGCGCGGTCGTCAGCCCGTGCCGCGGGGTGACGGACAGCGGCGGCAGGAGCTGGTCCAGCGAGGGCGGCTCGGCCAGCGGCGGCAGCCAGATCCGGTGCGCGGGCGGACCCTGCCCGCCCAGCCTGCGGACCACGACGTCGAGCAGCGTGTCGCGCCCCGTGGCGACGCTCTCCGGTTCCTCCTCCGGCTCGGCCTGGAGGGGAGGCGCGATGTAGGCGGGACCGTAGGGGACGATCTGCCGCCCCTCGGCGCGCTCGCGCCGCACGACCCGTCGCTCGGGGGTGTAGGGCCCGGAGACGTACGCGGCCTTGAAACGGACCATCCCCGTGGTGTCGAACTTCAGGAAGGCGTTGCCCGGCGCCGAGGGCAGCTCGTAGGCGTCGGTCACGCCGAGGACCACCCTGCTCTCCATCGCCGAGAAGGTCCGCAGGCCGATCCGGTACGACAGGTGGGTGTCCAGGCCGCGCAGCCTGCCCTCCTCCAGCCGCTGCGAGGCCAGCAGCAGGTGAACCCCCAGGGACCTGCCGAGGCGGCCGATCATCACGAAGAGCTCGATGAACTCGGGCTTGGCCGACAGAAGTTCGCTGAACTCGTCCAGCACCACGAAGAGCGTGGGCATCGGGCTCAGGTCGGCCCCCTGCTCCCTGGCCTGCTCGTAGTCGCGCAGCGAGGCGTAGTTTCCCGCGGCGCGGAGCAGTTCCTGGCGCCGTACCATCTCGCCGTGCAGGGCGGCGTGCATGCGGTCGACGAGCGGCAGCTCGTCGGCGAGGTTGGTGATGACGGCCGAGACGTGCGGCAGGGAGTCCATGCCCAGGAAGGTCGCGCCGCCCTTGAAGTCGACGAGCACGAAGTTCAGGACCTCCGACGAGTGCGCGACGGCCAGTCCGAGCACCAGCGTGCGCAGCAGCTCGCTCTTTCCCGAGCCGGTGGCGCCGATGACGAGGCCGTGCGGGCCCATGCCGCCCTGCGCGGACTCCTTGATGTCCAGCTCGACCGGGCGCCCGTCGGTACCGACGCCGATCGGCACCCGCAGCCGGTTGCGCGGCGCCCTGGGACGCCAGAGCAGCGCCGGGTCCAGCCCCGCGGGGTCGCCGAGTCCCAGCAGCTCGGCCAGCGTGGTGTCGGCGGCGAGCGCGTCGCCGCCCCCGGCTCCGGCCGGTGAGCCGCGCAGCGGGGCGAGCCGCCTGGCGAGCCCGTCCGCCTGCAGGTACGAGAACCTGTCGGGCCTGCCGAGCGGGGTGACGACCTCCTTGCCCGCCTGGTCGGTGGTGACCCGGCTGAACAGGTCCTCGGTGACGCGCAGCCTGAGCATCGTCTTCTCGCCCGCCGGCGTGGTGGTGCCGTCGAGGTCGATGAGGGTGACCCCCTCGATCGCGTCCGCGCCCAGCGGGGAGTCCTGCGGGACGTGCCCGCCGTCGATGATCACGATGTGGTACGGGAGCGCGTCGGGGGAGATGCCCGGCTTGAACCGTGCCCGGTTCTTGAAGTCGGCGCCCAGCAGCCTGTCCAGCTCGCCCAGGTCCTCGGTCATGAGGCGGACGGGCCCCGCCGCGTCGGTCTCGTGCGGGTGGAGGGCGTGCGGGAGCCACTTGACCCACTCCCAGTGGGCCATCCACTCCCTGGACGCGCACACCGCGATCCTGAGCTCGTCCGGCGAGTGGAAGACGGCGAGCTGGCCGACGAGCGCCCTGACCATGTCGCGGACGGCCGCCTCGGGACCGGTGAGCCTCACCCTGGCGAAGGAGTGCAGGGAGATGGCGATGGGCAGGTCGGCCACCGTCGAATGGGCTCGGACGAAGCGGCGCAGCGCCCCGGCGGACATGGCGTCCAGGTCCTCGACCGGCTTGGACTCCGGTGGTATGAGCTGGATCGCGAGGCGCTGGGAGCCGGTGCCCACCCTGACGGCGCCGAAGTCGGCGTCCGAGGGGCGCCGCTCCCACAGGCGGGCGCTCAGCGCGATCGCCCAGAGGGCGTCGGGGGCGGGGCCGTTCCAGTCGAGCGCCTCGCGCTGCCTGGCGGCCGCGCGCCTCACCTTGGCGCGGGTCTGGGACAGGTAACGGAAGTAGTCGCGGCGCTGGCCGTTGATCCGCTGCTTGCGCTCCCCGCCCGCCCTGCCCATCTGACCGACGGTCATACCGACCATGGAGAGCGCGAACATGCCGCTCGCCACGTACATGATCGGGTTTCCGCCGCCGCCCCCGGCGAACATCAGCCCCATCGCGGCGCCGCCCGCCACCATCGGCAGGTACATGAGCACCTGCGTGAACCCCGCCGAGGTGGTCTCCGGGATCTCCGGCGGCGACTCCAGGAGGATCTCGCCGCGCGGTGGTGCCGGAGGTGGGCGTCGCTCGGGACGCCGAACGACCACTATGCCCACTTCGCCCCCGATGTGAGTTAAGCAAATATCGTGCAGTCCGGATCACCTTGACGCGCTCCCCTGCCTGAAGGCCGGGGATTCAGCCCGCACCGCGCGTTCACGCGGCACCTCTGAGGCTTCCTGCTTCGTCGACCTGAGCCACCGCGAGCGGTGGTCTTACCGGGCCTCCACAGTCGTTTAGCGTCTCCGCCCGCCCGGCGGCGACTCGAACACATTACCGCATCGCCCCTGATCTGACGGCGAAACCACTCAGGTCAGGGCACGCTCGCACCCTAGCGGGCACTCCCGCGCGAGCCTTCGCCTCCGGCCTGAAGGCCGGAGCACTGGCCCGCATTCCGGTAGCTCACCACCCCGCCGGGTGCCGGATGATCGCGGAGGTGGCTAGCATGCGCCCTGTGAACCAGGTGACCGCAATCTCCCTGTGCCGCATCACCGTCGTCACCCCGCGCCGCCGGGTCGACCTGGCGGTGCCCTCGGACCTTCCCCTCTCCCATCTGCTGCCCGACCTGCTCGCCGCCACCGGCGAGAGCGCCGAGGAGGTCGCGCCGGTCGGAGGATGGGGACTCCAGCGGATCGGCGCGGCACCCATGCCCTCTGGCGCGGGCCTGAACGAGCTGGGCATCAGGGACGGCGAGGTCCTCTACCTGCTGCCCCGCTCGTCCCAGCTGCCCGAGGCGGTCTTCGACGACGTCGCCGACACCGTGGCGACCGGCGTCAAGGAAAGGACCGGGCGCTGGCGGCCCGCGCACACCAGGGGCGTGGGGCTGGGCACCGCGGCGCTGTCGATGGTCGCCGCGGCCGTGGTGCTCGCGGTGAGCGGCCCTCCCTGGGGCCCGGTCGTCGCCTTCGCCGGAGCGTGCGCGATCCTCGCCGTCGTGGCGGGCGCCGCGCTCTCCAGAGCCCTGGGCGACGGACGTGCCGGCGCGATCATCGGCTACACCGCGCTGCCCCACGCCTTCCTCGCCGGGGCCTGCGCGCCCGCTCCCCCCGCCGGCTCCGCCGCCTTCGGAGCGCCCAACCTGCTCGCCGGGTTCGCGGTGACCGCGCTGGTCGCCACCGTGACCGGCTGGGTCGTCGCCGAGGGCCTGCCCAACTTCTTCGGCGTCGGACTGGCCGCGGTCATCGGGACGATCTGTTCGGCGATCGTCATGTTCACCGGGGCGCCCGCCGCCGGTGTGGCCGCGGTGGCCGCCGCGGTGACCCTCGCCTGCGCACCGCTCATCCCGACGACGTCCTTCCGGCTGGCGCGGCTCCCGCTGCCCGCGCTGCCCGCCAACGCCGAGGAGTTGCGCGCCGACACCGACGACATCGACGGCGCGGACATCCGGCGCCGCGCGACGGAGGCCGAACGGTTCGCGACCGGCCTCACCGCGGGCGTCGCCCTGGTGGCACTGGGCACGCTGCCCGCCCTGCTCACCGTGAGCGGGTGGACCGCCCCCGCGACGCTGGTCACGCTCTCGCTCGCACTGCTGATGCGCGCCCGCGTCTTCCAGGGGACCGGTCAGCGTCTCTGGCTGCTCGGCTCGGGGCTGACCGGGCTGCTCGCACTCATCCTGGGCGTGGCGTTCACCACGCCCGGCTCGGCTCCGGCGGTCACGATCGGCCTGGTGTGCGCGACGGCGGTGGCGGGCGGGATGGCGCTCCTCCTCCCCCAGCGGCGGCCCTCCCCGTTCTGGGGTCGCGCCGGGGACATCCTGGAGTTCTGCCTGATCCTCGCCCTGATCCCGCTCGCGCTCGGGGTGATGGACGTGTACGCGGCCATCAGGGGTTTGTCGGGCTGACCGGCGGTAGCGCATCCCGACCGCGAGCTCGCCGACAGTGGTAAACGCCAGATACCAGCACCGTTCACCATTCGCGCCCTTTGCACTGATCGTCGATCACGCTTCTATGCTGTCGGCGACCGCGCACCCGGCGAGGCGGAGGTGGGATGCAGACCCGTCGTGATCTCTATCAGGCGCACAAGCTGATGACCCAGCGCCTGGGCATGGCCCTGCTCCAGGGCGAGCCCGACGTGCCGGAGTCGCCGATGCGCAGGCAGAACGTCGCGACGTTCTGCGGCATCCTGGTCGCGGTGCTGGTGGCGGTGGCGTTCGGCGTCTACGGGCTGCTGCGCCCCGGCGGCGCCACCGCGCTCACCGAGCCGGGGACGGTGATCGTCGAGGAGGAGTCGGGCGCGACCTTCGTCTACAGCGCGACGCGGGGGCAGATGATCCCGGTCGCCAACGTGACCTCGGCCAGGCTGCTGCTCGGCGGCGGGCAGGGGGTGAAGGTCCGCACGGTTACCACGGCATCACTCGCGAGCTTCCCCCGTGGGCTCCTGGTCGGCATTCCCGGCGCCCCCGAGTCGCTGCCGCCCCGCGAGCGGCTCGTCCGCGCCCCCTGGTCGGCCTGCGTGGTCGAGGGCGTGGACACCGCGGGGACGCCTACCCCGCACACCTCGCTCGTCGGCGGCTTCGCGGTCGGCGGCACCCCGCTCGGGCAGGACACCGCGATGGTCGTGCAGGAGGGTTCGCAGACCTGGCTGCTCTGGTCGGACCGGCGGATGCGGGTGCCGCAGAAGAGCCTGCGGGCGCTGACCGAGGAGCAGCCCCGGCAGGTCCCCGCGGCCTGGCTCAACGCGCTGCCCATCGGCCCCGACTTCAGCGCCCCGGCGCTCGCGGCCCGCGGCAGGGTGATGCGTGGCCCCGACGGGGGGCGCTCCGCCGCGGGCCGGATCTACACCGTGCGGGCCACGTCGGGGGACACCGCCAAGTGGTACGTCCTGCTCCCCGACGGCCTGGCCGCGCTCACCCCCGCCCAGGCCGAACTCCTGCTCCAGGACCCGGCGAGCAAGAGGGCGTACGGCAGGGCGCCGGTGCGCGCCGTGGAGATCGACGCCGCGACCGCGAACGGGATGCGGCGCTCGGCCACCCGCTTCGATCCCGCGGGGCTTCCCGCCACCATGCCCCGGGTCATCGCCCCCGATCCCGCCTCGCCGGTGTGCGCGGTCTACGCCGAGACCGAGCGCGGATCGACGCGGGCGCGGCTCACCGTCGGCAGCACCACGCGCATTCCCGCGCCGCCGGCGGGCCGCTTCGACCAGGACTCGGTGGACCAGGTCGTGCTCCCACCGGGCACCGCGTCGCTGGTGGGCGTGCTGCCGGGGAACGGCAGGCTGGACGCGGTCACCTCGGTCTTCCTCGTCAGCGACCAGGGGCGACGGCACGCGATCACCGCGACGGAGTCGCTGGCGAGCCTCGGCTACACGGCGGCGGACGTCGCGCCGCTGCCGGCGCACATCGTGCATCTGATCCCGCAGGGACCCGCGCTCAGCCGGACGGCGGCGGGAGTCCCGGTGCCCGTGGGACAACCGTGATCCCCGTTACCAACGGTACATCTGTTCGTTACAGGTGAGAGATGCGATGGTTGTCCACTTTGTAATGATCGAAAGACCCATGTCAGTCGAACACCATGGAGGTGTCACGTGGTTCAGAGGACCACCGCGTACCATTCGCGGCTTGGCGAAGCGTCACAGAAGACCGACGACGCCAAGGGCACGATCAACCAGATCAAAACCCAGCTCGAGGGCCACAGGGGCGAGCTGCGCTCCGGCTGGGACGGCCAGTCCGCGGTCTCCTTCGACGGCGTGTTCAACGCCTGGAGCACCGAGATGACCAACATCCTGCGCGAGCTTGAGGGCCTGTCGATCAAGCTCAAGAACATCCAGAAGAACTACGAGACGGCCCAGGAGAACCAGACCGCCGTCTCGCAGCGGCTCGGGGCCGACATCAACAGCTGACAGCTCAGAAACGGGGATCACCATGGCTAGCGACTTTGACCGCACTCTTGTCGACTTCGGCCAGATGGACCGCTCTGCCGCGGACTTCGCGCGGCAGTGGCAGATGTTGGAAGGGACCCTCCAGAACCTGGAAGGGGACCTCGACCGGTTGCTCGGCGACTGGGAGGGCGACGCCCGCACGGCCTACTACGGCGCCCGCGCCCAGTGGGACGCCGCGTCCGGCCGGATGGCCGCACTGCTCCAGCGTCTCGGTGGCGTCATCGAGATCGGCAGGGAGAACTTCGCGACGACCGAGAAGGTCAACGTCACGATGTTCGACGGACGCTGACCCCACGCTGACCCCACGAACGGGGCGGGTCACGGCGCTGCCGCGACCCACGTCACCGGGGAGAACCAACCGGGTCGCGGCGCTGCCGCGGCCCCTTCAGTAACGGGGAGAGAGGCATGTTACCTCCCGAAGACAGAGTCGCGCCCCCCTGGCCGGGCCTCGACAAGGACCGCCCGGCCGTCGAGATCAAGCGCGACCGGATCAAGCAGCTCCTCAAGGCCCTTGAGGAGGACGTCGCGCGCCTTGAGGGCTCGAACGAGGGCGCCCTGCAGGACATGCGGGCCATGACCAACCTGACCGAGGCCCACTTCGGCACCTGGGACACCGCCAAGGACGTCGCCAGGACCGCGGGCAAGGCCCACATGAAGGTCGGCACGGTCTACCAGGACACCATCGTCAAATACCGGGCCGCGATCGAGTTGCTGCGCGTCGCCGCCTACAACTACCAGGACGCCGAGCAGGCCAGCACCACGAACAAGGCGAGCTGAGGCGATGGGCAACGACCACGCGCTTCACCACATCAAGTTCGACGGTGAGGGCCCCCCTGGGATCGGCAGCCGTGGCCACTACAGCGGCTACAGCGCCGAAGAGATCAAGATGATGTTGCAGAACACCAACCCGCGGGCCATCGAGGACGCGGGCCACGCCTACAGTTCCGCCGCGTCCACACTGCGCGCCAGCCACACCCTCATCCGGCAGATCGCCGGAGAACTCGCCCAGGTCTGGAGCGGTGACGCCTCGATCGAGGCGCAGAACGCGCTCCAACTGGTCCACAAGACGGTCAACGAGCTGTCCACCCGCTGCGGCCAGCTCGGGCCACCACTGACCCACTACGGCAGGGAGGTCCTTCCCAAGTACATCGAGTACGCCAACAGCAGGCCCTCGATGGGGTTCCTCGACGGGGTCGACTTCCTTCCGGGAGACGACATCGCCGTCGGGAAGGTCGGTAACACGTACCTCTTCACCAACAAGTCGACGAACGACTTCGCCCGCGAGGACCTGATGGCCCTCAACCAGGAGCTGGTCAATCTCTACGACCGCATTCCCGCGACCGTGGAGAAGGACCTGCCCCAGCTGAGCGGCGCGGTCGACCCCGCGCTCACCAACCAGAACTACCCGGGCGGCCTGGGAGGCTACCCGGGAGGTGGGGGTTACGCCGGGGGCGGTGGCATACCCGGCGGCTACGGCGGGGGCGGCGTCGGAGGGCTGCCCGGTTTCTCGGGCGGTTATCCGGGAGGCCCGGGGAGCGGCTATCCGAGTGGGAGCGACTATCCCGGCGTCTCCAACCCCTCCATCCCGGCCTATCCCGGCGGTCCCGGCGCGGGCGCTCCGGGTACGGGTCTCCCAGGCACGGGTGCTCCCGGCACGGGTCTTCCCGGTCCGGGTGTTCCCGGCACGGGCCTGCCGGGCAACGGCAACCTTCCGCCCGGGTACACCGACCCGACACTTCCGAACCCGAACGACCCGCGCGCGGGCTTGGATCCGAATGATCCTCGCAACACCAAACTGGCCGGTTTCGAGCCCACAGTGCCCGGCGGCCCCGGCACCGGCACCGGACTCGGTCCTGGCACGGGAGTCGGTCCCGGAACCGGGCTCGGCCCCGGAACCGGTCTGCCCCCCTACACCGGGGGCGGTGGCGGAGGCGCGGGTCCCACCGCGTTCGGCCAGAACGGTCCGGCGGGGCCGAGTTCCTGGGTCGGCAACGGCGGCACCACCGGGGCCGGCGGCGGTCTCGGAGGCGTCGGTGGTGTCGGCGGCCCGAGGGCCGACGGCCGTGGCGGCATGGGCGGCATGCCGTTCATGCCGATGAGTGGCGCGGCGGGCCAGGGAGACCAGGACCGCGAACGCTCCACCTGGCTCACCGAGGACGAGGACGTGTGGGGTGGTGACCGCGGTACCGCACCGCCCGTGATCAACTGATCGGACCGCGCGGGGGCACCGCCTCCAACGGCAGTCTCCCGCGCGTGTTCCGCCCTCCGGCCTCGCCCCGCGAAGCCCGTGGAGCACCCCCTCACACGACTCCGGTCCCGTCCTAAGAAACCCGCGAGGCCCGCGAAACACCCCCGCGCGCGACTCCGGCGTGGACCCGCCGGACCGGCCCTCACGACTCCGGCCCGATCCACCGGACATCCCCGGCATGCCCCTTCGGGGCGCACCGCCCTCCCCCGAGACCACGGCCCGGAGCGCGTCCTGCTCAGGCGCTCTCATCGCCCCAGAAAGCGTCGACCTCGTACTGGTTACGGCTGTGGAACCAGCCCTCGGCGATCCTGCCGTCGCGCATCGTCATGACGTGGGCGAGGTTGTTCTCCAGCGGAAGGTCGCGGTCGGGCCGGGACGCGGTGTAGGTCGTCAGGGCAACGGCCGTCTCGTCGTCCGACAGCACGCGGTGCACGGTGAGCTTGAGGGTTCCGCCGGTGGCGGCGAACGCGTGGGCGACGAACCCGAGCACGGCGTCGCGGCCGACGTAGTCGCCGGTGTTGGCGCCTCGCCCGGGGACGTGCAGGACCGAGTCGGGGGTGAGTGCCCTCCCCGCACCCTCCAGGTCCCCCACGGTGAGGGCGTCGTAGAGATCCCGTACGGCCTGTGCGTTGCGCTGCGCGTCGTTCATGGTGATCCTCTCAAAGAATTTCGATGTAGAAATAGTTGCATTAAGGTATTTCGATGTCAAACTATTGGAACCGAGACGTGAGGAGAACGCATGGAAGACCCGGACGCCGGTGTCCAGCGGATGATCGAGCAGTGGAACAGGGAGATGCCTGACGTGGATCCCCTGCCGATGGCCCTGTTCGGCCGCCTGACCCGCGCCGACACCCTCGCGGGCACCGCCATCGCCACGACCCTGCGCGCCCACGGTCTCAACCGGGGAGAGTTCGATGTGCTCGCCACCCTGTACCGCTCCGGAGTCCCCGAGGGGTTGTCGGCCGGAGCCCTGTCCTCCTCGATGCTGCTCTCACCGGCCGCGACCACCAACCGCGTCGACCGCCTGGAGTCGGCGGGTCTGCTGGTCCGCGCACCCGACCCCTCCGACGGCCGCGGGGTACGGGTTCGGCTCACTCCCGAGGGGCGCGAACTCGTCGGCGACGCGGTGGGCGACCACCTCCGCGGTATGGAACGGATGCTCTCCGGCCTGTCGGCGGCCGAGCGCGAGCAGCTCTCCGGCCTGCTGGCGCGACTGCTCCGCAGCATCGCCACCGGAGACCGCGCAGGAGGCGCGACGGCGCCCCCTCGGGGCGATGATCCGCCTCGCCCGTAGGGTGAAGGGATGAGACTCACGAAATTCGGGCACGCGTGTGTCCGACTGGAGAAGAACGACTCCGTCCTCGTGATCGACCCGGGCTCCTTCAGTGAGGAGTCCGCGCTCGACGGGGCACAGGCCGTGCTCATCACCCATGAGCACTTCGACCACGTGGACGCCGACCGACTGCGCCGGGCCGCCGAGGCCAACCCGTCCCTGGAGGTCTGGACGAACGAGGGCGTGGCCGCCACGCTCACCGACGTTCCCGCCAAGATCCAGGTGGTACGGCACGGCGACGCCTTCGACACGGCCGGTTTCGGAGTGAAGGCCGTCGGTGAGTGGCACGCCCCCAACCACCCGGACCTGCCGATCGTGCGCAACGTCGGCTTCCTGGTGGACGAGGAGGTCTTCTACCCGGGCGACGCGTTCACCCTTCCGGGTGTCGAGGTGCCCACGCTCCTGGTGCCGACCAACGCGCCGTGGATGAAGGCGTCGGAGATGGTCGAGTATCTCCGCCAGGTCCGTCCGGCCCGCGCCTTCTCCACCCACGACGGCCTGATCAACGACATCGGGCTCCGGTTGGTCGACATGTGGCTGGAGATGGAGTCGGACAAACAGAAGGCCGACATGCGCCGCCTCAAGCCCGGCGAGTCGGTCACCCTGCCGTAGGAATCCCTCGGCAGGAGAGCCGCTCTCCCACCGGGCTCGCGGGGACGTGACGCTGCCGGCCCGGTAGGCGAACCCGCGCCGGTTCCGCACGCCGGGCTCGCGAGGACGTGACCGCCGAGGACACGCCCGCGCGACGGCCCGGAACGCGGATCGAAGAACGCGCCCTCAGGGAACGCGCTCGGAGAACGGGCTCGGAGAACGCACTCCGGAGAACGCGCTCAGGAGGCCGAGGCGATGGTGGCCGAGCCGATCACGGTGTCGCCGAGATACAGCACGGCCGCCTGCCCCGCCGCGACCCCGGTGGCCGGGGCGTCCAGCGTGATGTGGACCTCCCCGCCGGAGAGCTGGGCACGGCAGCCGTACACCTCGCCGTGGGCGCGGAGCTGGACCGTGCAGGCCAGTGGCTCGCGCGGCTCGTCCACCGGGCCGTTCCAGACCGGCCGCTCCGCGACGATGGCCGTGACCTGGAGGGACGAACGCGGGCCGACGGTGACGGTGTTGGAGACCGGCTCGATGGAGAGCACGTAGCGCGGGCGGCCGTCGGGGGCCGGGCGGTCGATGCGCAGGCCCTTGCGCTGGCCGATCGTGAAGCCGTAGGCACCCTCGTGGCCACCCACGACCTCGCCGGACTCGTCGACGATCGGGCCGTGCTCCGCGCCGAGGCGGTCGGCGAGGAAGCCTCGGGTGTCGCCGTCGGCGATGAAACAGATGTCGTGACTGTCGGGCTTGTCGGCCACCATGAGGCCACGCCGCGCGGCCTCCTCGCGGACCTGGGCCTTGGTGGAGTCACCCAGTGGGAAGATCGCGTGAGAGAGCTGCTCCCTGGTGAGCACGCCCAGGACGTACGACTGGTCCTTGCCCTGGTCGGGGCTGCGGCTCAGGACACCGTCCGTGATCCGCGCGTGGTGCCCGGTGGCCACCGCGTCGAAACCCAGCGCGAGGGCCCGGTCGAGCACCGCCTCGAACTTGATCTTCTCGTTGCAGCGCAGGCACGGGTTGGGCGTGCGCCCGGCGGCGTACTCGCTGACGAAGTCTTCGACCACGTCTCGGTGGAACCGCTCGGCCATGTCCCATATGTAGAAGGGGATACCGATCACGTCGGCGGCCCTGCGGGCGTCTCGCGAGTCCTCGACCGTACAGCACCCGCGGGCGCCGGTCCGATAGGACTGAGGGTTGGCGGAGAGGGCGAGGTGGACACCGGTGACGTCATGGCCCGCCTCGGCGATGCGGGCGGCCGCCACTGCGGAGTCGACGCCACCGGACATGGCGGCAAGCACACGAAGACTCATAACCTCTTGAGCCTACCCGCGTCGGGCGCCCACCCCCGTCGGATCAGGAGGCCCCCGGGCCATGATCCGGCTCGCGCCCGGCCGAGGGACCGGGAGCCCCGGAAACACGAACCGCTTCCGCCCGAGATTCGGCGCGCGGTCCGTACGACGGGCACCCGTACGGCATGGATCAGCTCATCCCCGCACGACGGGCGCGCTCGACGACGAGGCCGATGACCTCGATCAGCCGGTCCACGTCCTCCTCGGTCGAGGTGTGCCCCAGGGAGAAGCGCAGCGAGCCGCGCGCCCTCACCCCGTCGGCGCCCATCGCGAGCAGCACGTGGGAGGGCTGGGCCACCCCGGCCGAGCAGGCCGAACCGGTCGAGCACTCCACGCCCTTGGCGTCCAGCAGCATGAGCAGGGCGTCGCCCTCGCAGCCGGGGAAGGAGAAGTGGGCGTTGCCGGGCAGGCGGCTCACCGGGTCGCCGTTGAGGATCACGCCGGGCACCGCCTGGCGGACCCTGCGGATGAGGTCGTCGCGGAGCCCGGTCAGCCGGGCGGAGGTCTCGGCCTGCCGGGCCACCGCGGCCCGCACCGCCGTGGCGAAGCCGGCGACGGAGGGGGCGTCGAGCGTGCCGGAGCGGATGTCGCGCTCCTGGCCGCCGCCGTGCAGCACCGGCATCGGGTCGACGCCCCTGGCGAGCAGCAGGGCGCCGACGCCCATCGGGCCGCCGACCTTGTGCCCGGAGATCGTCAGAGCGTCGACCCCCGAGCCGGCGAAGTCCAGGGGAAGCTGGCCGACGGCCTGGACCGCGTCGGTGTGGAAGGGGATGCCGTGCTCTCGGGCGATCGCGGCGAGCTCGTGGACCGGCTGGATGGTGCCGACCTCGTTGTTGGCCCACATCACGCTGACCAGGGCGACGCTCGCCGGGTCACGCTCGATGGCGTCGCGGAGGGTCTGCGGGTGCACCCGGCCGAACTCGTCGACGTCGAGCAGTTCGACGGTCGCGCCCTGGTGATCGCTCAGCCAGTGCGCGGGGTCCAGGGCGGCGTGGTGTTCCACCGCGCTGATCAGGATCCTGTCGGCGCCCCCGGCGCGACGGGCCCAGTACAGGCCCTTCACGGCGAGGTTGTCGGCCTCGGTGCCGCCCGCCGTGAAGACGACCTCGCTGGGCCTGGCGCCGAGCGCGGCGGCGATGGTCTCCCTCGACTCCTCGACGACCTGGCGGGTGCGGCGGCCGGCGGCGTGCAGGGACGACGCATTGCCGACCCGGCCGAATTGGGCTGTCATCGCCTCGATCGCCTCGGGAAGCATCGGCGTGGTCGCCGCGTGATCGAGATAGGCGGGCTTCACGACCGCATTCCCCTCCCCCACTCGCTGTCAACCTTCCAAGGGTATCCGCGCCCGCCCGGGACCCGATCCCCGAGTTGACCACTAAACCGTCCAGACGGTACAGTAACCGCCATGAGACGGGAAGAGCTGTTGGACGCGGCAGAGAATCTGCTCTGCGACCAGGGCTCTCAGGCGCTCACCCTGGCGACCGTCGCCGAGCGCGCCGGATGCAGCAAGGGCGGTCTGCTCTATCACTTCGGCACGAAGGAAGCCCTGATCAAGGGCATGGTCGAGCGGCTGATCGAGGAGTTCGACGAGCTCATCACGGCGCAGGGGCACGACACCTACACCAAGAACTATCTGGCGGCCACGTTCGCCGCCGTGCAGAGCGGCAGGCTGCGGCGCTGGGCCGTGGTGACGGGAGCCTCCGGCAATCTCTATCTTCTGGCGCCGCTGCGGGTGGCGATGGCCCGATGGCACCGCGAGGGGCTCGACCGCGAGCCCGACCCGGGGGCCGCGCAGATCGTGCGCCTGGCCTGCGAGGGACTGTGGGACGTGGCGAGCCACGACCCCGATCTCTACGACGCCGAGCACTTCGAAGGGCTGAAACAGCGCCTTCTCGCCCTGTTGCCCGCCTGAGCACCCCCGCCCACCTGATCATCCTGGCGCCGTGACGCGCCGGCCGGTGGGCATCCGTTCCGATCATTCACCCGAGCAGGTAGGCCCTTAAAGATTGGTGGTCGCTTTCGCGTGCGAAAGCGACCGTCTTCGGCATGCCCGCTCCCCGGTTTGTCAAAACATTTATTGAAGGGATTAAGTCATGACCCGCGACCTGAGAGCGGCCCGAACCGGGGCGGTTCTCACATTCGTGCTCGCCGGGCTGCTGTGCGGATCGATGACCGTTCGCATTCCGGCGCTCTCCGACAAACTCGGCCTGTCCGAGGCGTCGGTGGGCGTCACCCTCCTCGTGTGGGGGCTGGGAGCGCTCATCACCATGCAGTCGATGCGCGGGGTGATGGCACGCTTCGGCAGCCGGAGCATCCTGCGGGTCGCGGCTCCCCTGACCGCGATCACCCTGGCGCTGCTCGCGGTGGCGCCTTCGTTCCCCCTCGCCCTGGTCGCGAGCGGCCTGTTCGGCATGGCGTTCGGCGCGGTGGACGTCGCGATGAACGCGCAGGGTTCGGCGGTCGAGCGCGCCTACGACCGTCCGCTGATGAACGGCATGCACGCCGGCTGGTGCGTGGGGGCGATCTCGGCGGGCCTGCTGGGCACCGTGGCGATCATGGCGGGACTCTCGTTCACGGTCCACCTCGCCCTGGTCGCGCTGCTCGCGCTCCCCGTGACGGCCTTCGTCAGCCGCTCCTACCTGCCCGACCCTCCGGCGACCTCGGGCCACTCGGCCGAGGGCCGGAGCACGGCGAGGCGCCGGATGCCTCCGGTGGTCTACCTCCTCGGCGTGATCGCCTTCTGCGCGTTCATGGTGGAGGGTACGGTCGCCGACTGGAACGGCCTGTACCTGCGCAACGTGCTGGGTGCGCCGGAGGCGCTCGCCGCCCTGGGCTATCCGATCTTCGAGGCGGGCATGCTCGCCGGACGTCTCACCGGCGACCGGGTCCGGATCCGCTTCGGGGCCCGCGGCATGATGGTCGCCTCGGGTCTGGCCACCGCCGCGACCTTCGCCGTGGTCATCACGGCCCCCACGGCGCCGATCGCCCTGTCGGCGATGCTGTTCGTGGGCGTGGCCGTGGCGACGGTCTCGCCGATGGCGATGTCCCTGGCGGGCGGCGCGACCGGCGATCCCGGACCCGCCATCGCCCAGACCGGTGCGATGGGCTACGCGGGACTGCTGCTCGGCCCAGTGATCATCGGTTTCCTCTCCGATCTGGTCACGCTCAGGGTGGGCCTCGGCATCGCCGTGGTGCTCGGCGTCCTGATCGCCGTCGCGGCGTGGTTCCTGCCCCGCTCCCGCGCGGTCACCGTCGCGCTGGAGACCCCCAGGCGCGAGCTGTCCATGGCGGCCTGAACTCGCCGAGGGGCACCGCACGCGACGTGCGGTGCCCCTCCCGTCTTCCTGCCTGTCGTACGCGGGTGACCCGAGCGGGTCACTTGCGCTTGGTGACCTCCTCGGTCAGCTGCGGGACGATCTGGTGCAGGTCGCCCACGACGCCGTAGTCGGCGAGCTCGAAGATCGGCGCCTCGGGGTCCTTGTTGATCGCGACGATCGTCTTCGCGGTCTGCATGCCGGCCCGGTGCTGGATCGCCCCGGAGATGCCCGCCGCGATGTACAGCTGCGGCGAGACGGTCTTGCCGGTCTGGCCGACCTGGAACTGGTGCGGGTACCAGCCGGCGTCGGTGGCGGCGCGGGAGGCGCCGACGGCCGCGCCGAGCGAGTCGGCCAGCTCCTCGATGATGGAGAACTTCTCCGCGGAGCCGACGCCCCGGCCACCGGAGACCACGATCGCGGCCTCGGTGAGCTCCGGGCGAGCGCCCTTCTCCTCCTTGACCCGCTCCACGATCCTGGCGCCCTTGGCGGCGTCGGACACGGTGAAGGTGACGTGCTCCTCGACGCCCGCGCCCGCGGCGGCCTCGACGGGAGTGGCGTTGGGGCGCACCGCGACGATCGGGATGCCCTTGGTCACGCGCGAGCGGACGTTGATGCCGCCGCCGAAGATGGACTGGTCGGCGACCAGGCCGTCCTCGATGCCGACGACGTCGGTGAGCACACCGGAGTCGATCTTGATGGCGAGTCGGCCGGCGATCTCCTTCGCCTCGGCCGTCGCGGCGACGAGCACCGCGACCGGCGACTTCTCGCCCACCAGGTGGGCGAGCAGCTCCGCCTTGGGGGCCACGACGTAGTCGCTCACCTCGGCGGAGTCGGCCACGTAGATCTTCTCCGCGCCGTACTCGGCCAGCCTGGCCTGGGCCTCGGGAGAGTAACCCGCGCCCGTCCAGATCGCCGCCGGGGTGCCCAGCTTCCTGGCGAGCGTCAGCAGCTCAAGGGTGACCTTCTTGACCTGGCCCTCGACGTGTTCGACCAGAACGAGAATCTCGGACATTTCACCTAACCCCCGTTCTCAGACGAACTTCTTCGACGCGAGGAAGTCGGCGGCCCTCACGCCACCGTCGCCCTCGTCCTTGACGACCGTGCCCGCCGCGCGAGGCGGGGCGACCGCGAACTCGGCGACCTCGCTCCAGGAGTTCGCCAGGCCCACCTGGGAGGCGTCGATCTCGGCGTCGGCGACGCCGAGCTTCTCGACCGGCTTCTTCTTCGCGGCCATGATGCCCTTGAAGGACGGGTAGCGCGGCTCGTTGATCTTCTCCACGACGGAGACGACGGCGGGCAGCGAGGCCTCGACCTTGTCATAGCCGTAGTCGGTGACGCGCTGGATGGAGATGGCGCTCCCGTCGACCTGCACCTGGTTGGCGAAGGTGAGCTGCGGCACGCCGAGGCGCTCGGCCAGCATCGCGGCGAGGACGCCTGTGCGGGCGTCCGTCGACTCCGAGCCGAGCACGACCAGATCGAAACCGATCTTCTTGAGGGTCTGTGCCAGGGCGTGTGAGGTGCCCAGGGCGTCCGAGCCGTGCAGCGCGTCGTCCACCAGGTGGACGGCCTTGTCGGCGCCCATGGCCAGAGCCTTGCGGATGGTGTCGCTCGCCTTGGCGGGGCCCATGGTGAGGACGGTCACCTCACCGCCGTGGGCCTCTTTCAGGCGCAGTGCCTCCTCGACCGCGTATTCGCACAGCTCGTTGATGACGCCGTCGGCGGCGTCGCGGTCGAGCGTATTGTCATCGGACCTCAGCTTGCGCTCGGTCGCCGTGTCGGGGACCTGCTTCACGCAGACGACGATGTTCATGGCCGGTGGCCGACCTCCCGTGTTCGCGTACGCCACCGCGTCGCTGCGGTTGACGCCGAATGCGGTACGTGCACG
The DNA here is from genome assembly GCF_044459525.1 of Streptosporangium sp. NPDC050284. NCBI lineage: Bacteria > Bacillati > Actinomycetota > Actinomycetes > Streptosporangiales > Streptosporangiaceae > Streptosporangium > Streptosporangium sp. NPDC050284. The sequence continues at coordinate 143,724 of NZ_JBITIZ010000008.1, read as the reverse complement.
CGGGGTACGTGCACGCGCTGCCAAGACTGCCAAATGCTCTCGGGCGGCGTGGCAGTGGGTTGCCCGGTCGGTACGTGCCCGCCCCGGCCCCCCCTCAATTATGTTACCCACGAGTAGCTTAGGCGCAAACCGCCAGGTTGCACGGCTCACATCGGGCAGCCGTAACCTTCCCCGAGGAACACTCCCCTACCATACCGAGCTATGTTCCGGTGTTCGCGGGCGGGTTCCACACAGCGGGACAGCCCTCGCCCGCTCAGCTCGCCACCAGGATCCCGACCAGGACGAAGACGACGGTGCCCAGCACCAGTGCCAGGGTGAGCGTACTGAAGAACGTGCTCAAAACCGCTCCCAGCGCGACGGCCCCGGCCCCCGCCGCCAGGTCGAGGATCATGCGCCCGCGGTCGCGACGGGCGAACAGGGCGATGCCCGCGTCGACGAGCATCACCGAGCCGTACCCGGTGAGCAGCAGCAGCGCCACCTCCGGCAGCGGTTCCCTCGCGGTCGCGGCCAGCAGGGAGACGAACAGACCGGTGCCGACGACCCAGCGACGGTGCACGACCACCCTGCGGCGCGCGAAGGCCTCCTCCGGCGAGGGCCTGCCCGCCGCCCGGCGCGGCTCCCCCGGCCGCCACTCCCGGGTGCTGAGATCCTGCATCCCGGTGTCCGCGGGCCGCCTGCTCTCCGGCACGGAGACGTCCCCGTGCCGGGCCCCGGCGTCAGGAAGGTCCGCCTCCACGAACGGCGGAGGGTCACGGAACCCGACCCTCCGCCGCCGCACACCCTTGCCCCGGACGCTCTTCCTCGCGCCGGCTTCCTCGTGGCGGTGTCCGGCCGGTCGGACGACCGGCGTACCGTCCAGCCACTCCACGATCATGTCCGCGGACGGCCGGTCGGCGGGAACGCGCAGCAGGCACCTGCCGAGCGTCGGCTCCAGCCATCCGGGAACGCCGTCGAGGTCGGGAGGATGGTGGACGACGCGGTAGCCGACCGCCGACGCCGGCCCCGTGCCGTAGGGGTGCCGCCCGGTGGCCGCGTACGCCAGCGTCGCCCCGAGGGCGAAGACGTCGGCCTCGGGACCGGCCTCGGCGCCCTCCAGCACCTCGGGCGCCAGATAGCCGGGGGTGCCGAGCACGGCCCCCGAGGCGGTGACCGAGGGCGAGTCGAGCGCGGAGGCGATGCCGAAGTCGATCACGACCGGTTCGCCGTCGGTCAGGATCACGTTGGCGGGCTTGAGGTCGCGGTGCACCACTCCGGCGGCGTGCACGGTGGCGAGGGCCTCGGCCAGGCCGCGCGCCAGGCGTACGAGATCGTCGCCGCCGACGGGCCCGTCGGCGGCGACCACCGCGCTGAGGGGGCGGCCCTGCACATAACGGGTGACCAGATAGGGGCGGGGCCCCTCCAGGGAGGCGTCCAGGACCTCGGCGACCCGAGGCCCCTGGACCAGCCGCATGGTCTCCACCTCGCGGGCCAGCCTGGTCAGGGCCGTCTCGTCCGCCGCGACGTGGGGGTGCAGGATCTTGACCGCCACCGTGCGTCCACCCGGATCCAGCGCCAGATGGACCTCGCCGAAACCTCCGGCGCCCAGCCTCGACAACAGGCGGTAAGGGCCAAGACGTTCACCGTCAGCCGCGACCATGCGACTCCTTCCGGCCGGTCACCTCCATCGTGCAGCAGAGAGGGCGATCGCGCACCGGTCACCGGCCGGAAAAACCCGCCGATGGCCCCGTTGCCTGCGGAACGTGCCGTTATCTCCAGAAGGTGAGGAAGCCGAGGCCGAGGCTGGTCATCAGGTCGTCGAAGAGACCCCCGACGAGGTCGAGCGCGCCCATCGTGCCCTCGTTCGCCGTCTGCCGCCACTGGGCCGTGAGGTCTTTGACCACCTCGGTGGGGGGCTGCCACGGCGAGAAGGAGGGGACCACGCTCCACGCCGTCATGACCGCGAAGAACGCCAGCGTGCCCAGCACGATCGTGGTCACCATGCCCGCGCCGGGGCTGCGGATGACCCCGCTCAGCGCGCGGGCGACGGCCTTGCGCGGCTTGCCGCCACCGGGCAGGACGAACAGCCCCGCCACGAAGGCACCCGCGGCGTAGGCGGCCGCGAAGTTCTTGTTCATGTCTCCGGCGTAGACGAGGAAGCCCCACACGCACATGCCGAACATCGCGGACAGCACCGCGCTGACGAGCGTCCCGAACGCGGACCTGATCAACGCCCACGGGGTGCCGAGCACCGCGAGCAGCGGGTCGCTCGCACTGCTGCCCCGGATGGAGCGGCGCTGGGCCAGTTCGCCGAAGAGGTGCTCGCCCACCCGCAGGCAGAGCGCGGCGGCCAGCGCGAAGACGCTCACCACCACGGGCAGCATGCAGGCGAGCGCCACCAGGATCGTGAGCAGCAGCGCCGCGGCGAGCGGATGGCTCGCACGGTAGCGCTCCTGCGGAGGGGTGCGGGGCGCGGGCCGGTCCTGGGTCGGGGCCTCGCGCCGCGCCTGGACCGGCGGCGGGTAGGGCCGCGCCTGGCCGGTGGGCGGCGGCGCCGGATACCCGGCCACCCGCTGGTCGGGGAAGGGCGGCGGTGCGGCCGCCCTGGCCTGCGCCGAGGGCGGCGCGGGGACGTAGGGCGGCGGCTTGGAAGCCGGGACATAAGGGGGCGGTGCCGTCGTGGCGGATCCCTGGCCCTGTTCCTGCCCGGTCTCCTGCCTCGGCCTGCGCTCGCGCCGCTCCGGCTTGGCGTACTCGACCGGCGGGAGCAGGTCGGCGTAACCGCTGTCCTGCGGCAGCACGCGGGTGCCCTGCGGAGGCGGGGGCGGCGGCGGGGCGCCGTCCAGGACCCTGGTGCCGTCGGTGTTGAGAACCTTCGTCCCGCCGTCGAGGACGGCGGTGGGCGGCGTCTCGTGGAAGGCCGTCACCCTCGGGTCGAGGGCGCGGGCCATCCTGTGCAGCTCCATCGCGGACGGCCTCGCGGTGGGGTCGACGGCGAGGGCCCGCCTGAGCCAGCCCCGCAGCCACGCGGGGGCCAGATCGACGTTGGCCCGGCCCTCCATGATGTTGAAGCAGACGACCTCGAAGCTGCCCGTGCCGAACGGCGGCTTGCCGGTCGCACCGAAGAAGACCGTCGAGGCCAGCGCGTGCACGTCGGCCGCCTGGGTGATCTCGGAGTCGCGGATGATCTCCGGAGCGAGATAGCCGGGGGTGCCGACGAACATGCCGGTCTGGGTGAGCCGGGTCGCGTTGACCAGGTGCGCGATACCGAAGTCGATGACGAGCGGGTCACCGTTGACGATCATCACGTTGGACGGCTTGAAGTCGCGGTGGATGACGTCGGCGGCGTGGATGGCCACCAGCGCCGCGCACATGCCCTGCGCCAGCCGGATGAGCTGGTCCGCGGGGAGCGGACCGTCCTCCAGGACGGTCTCCTCCAGCGTGCGGCCAGGGGCGAACCTGGTCACGATGTAGGGCTGCCTCGCCGTCAGCTCGGCGTCGAGCACCTCGGCGACGTGCGGGCTGCGCACCCGCCGCATGGTCTCCACCTCGCGGGTGAGCCGGTCGCGGGCCTTGAGGTCGGCGGCCACGTGCGGGTGCAGGACCTTGACGGCCACCTCGCGCCCGTCCTCGTCGAGCCCGAGGTGGACGACGCCCATGCCGCCCTCGCCGATCTTCCTGAGCAGGCGGTACGGGCCCAGCCGCTCGGGCGCCCGCGTGTCGCCGGTCATCACGCCGCCTTCTTTCGTAGGTGTTCCAGTTCGGTCACCACCGTCCCGACGTCGACCGGCGTCCACACCGCCCGTCGTGCCGCTTCCCCCACGGTGCCGATCGCCAGGAAGACCATCAGCCCCGCCACCACCGCCAGCCCCGCGGCGGCGATCATGGCCGCGCCGCGCGACGGCAGCAGTGATGCCAGCGTACGTCTCATCTGGCGGCTGGGGCCTTCGACACCGGGTCCGGCGCAGACGGTCCAGAGCGCGACGGCCACGCCCCAACTCAGCGCGTTGGTCTCTGGCATGTCCCTGACCAGCACGGCGAGCAGGAGCGTCACCGGCAGGCCGAGGATGAGCGCGTACGGCACGAGGGCGACGGTGATGCCGATCGACTTCAGGAGCGCGGCCGGCTGGCCGAGCACCCGCAGGACGTCGGCGGCCGCCTCGCCCGCGCCCCTTCTGGCGTTGAGCGCGGGCTGGGCGATGTCGGCGGCGCGCAGCAGGATCGCCACCGGGATGACCAGCGCGGCGACGATCACCGGGGCGATGACCGCCGCGACCGTCATGATGACCAGCATCAGCACGCCCGCCACCCCGTACGCCTTGGAGCGCTGCAACGCGTGACCCGGGCGCTGGCCGGGGTGGAGCGCCGCCGGAACGGGCTGCTGGGGCTGCTGGTTGTGCTGTGCGTGCTGGTGGGCGTGCTGCTGGTGCTGCGGCTGGGGGTGCGGATAGGGATAGGGCGGCGGCGTGGGGGTGCGGACCTGCGGGGTCTGCTGCTGGTCGGGCGGTGCCTGCCGCTGCGGGTAGGGCGGCGAGGTCCGGCCGCCCGGCAGCGGCGACCGGCCCTGCCGGCCGTGCTGGCCGTGCTGACCCGCCTGCGCCTGCCGGCCGGGCTGGCCGGGCTGGCCGGGCTGGCCGGGCTGGTTGGTGTACTGGCGGATGTACTCCTGCAGGTCCTGGGGGCGGACCCGCTGGGTGGGGATGTCCCCGTCGGAGACCGGCGCGGTGGCGCCCTGGTCGTGGACGGCGGGAGTGGACGGACCGGGCACCGTTCCGGGGACGACGCCCGGGGTGCGGGTGGGGACGTCCTCGGGGGCGAGCATGCCGGTGGGCAGGTCGTGCGCGGCCTGCTGGGCCGCCGCGGCCTGGCGCAGCTCCTCGGACGTCACCCTGCGGGTGGGCCACGGGTCGGGCTGCTCCGCACCGAGCAGCGAGACGTACTCGTGGGGCTGGGCCACGGGCGTGGGAGGCCACGAGGTGGGCTGCGGGACCGCGGGACGTGACGCCACCGGGGTCGGCACGTCACCGGGCTCGACGGCGGCACCCTGACGGCCGGGAACGTGCGGGACCGGGGACCCGGATCCCGTGGAACCCTGACCTTGCCGGGCCGCCTGACGACCGTGATCACCCTGACCCGGCAGCCCGCCCTGACCGGACCGCGCGCCGGGGGCGCCGGACGTGCCGGGGACACCGGGGACACCGGGGACACCGGGGACACCGGGGACACCGAAGGCTCCGGGACGTCCCGAGGTGCCCGAGGCACCGGGGAAGCCGGACGTGCCGGGCGTACGGGAGCCGGGGGCGGGGTCGTCGAACTCCGCGACCGTGGTGATCTCGTCGGGCACCCGGGGCCTGCCGGAGGTGGGCAGCAGTCGTCCCACCCGCTCCGCCAGCTCGGCGGCCGACGGCCGTCTCGCCGGGTCGCGCTGGAGGGCGGCCCGCAGGACCGGCTGGAGCGCCTGCGGAACGGCGTCGACGTTCGCCTTGCCCGCGGTGATGTTGTAGAAGATCATCTCCAGCGTGCCCTTGCCGAAGGGCGGCTGGCCGGTGGCGGCGAAGACCAGGGTCCCCGCCCAGGCGTGCACGTCGACCTCCGGCCCGGCCTCGTGCCCCTCGATGATCTCGGGGGCGAGATAGCCGGGGGTGCCGATGAACATGCCGGTCTGGGTGAGCCGGGTGGCGTCGACCGCCTGCGCGATGCCGAAGTCGATGAGAACCGGCTCGCCGTCCAGGATGAGAATGTTGCCCGGCTTCAGGTCGCGGTGGATCACCCCGACCGAATGGACGGCGGCCAGCGCCGACGCCACCCCGTGCGCGACCCGCAGCAGCGCGGGCAGCTCCATGGGGCCGTCCTGCTTGATCACCTCGTCCAGCGGACTGCCCGCGACGTATCGCGTCACGATGTACGGGCGGTGACCGGTCACGTCGGCGTCGATGACCTCCGCGATGTATTCGCTGCGCACCCGCCGCATCGTCTCGACCTCGCGCGAAAGACGGCGACGCGCGACGTCGTCGCCCGCCACCTCCGCACGGAGGACCTTCACCGCCACCTGCCGGCCCTGCGGGTCGACGGCTAGGTGAACCACGCCCATACCGCCCTCGCCGAGCCGCCTCAGCAGCCGGTAAGGGCCCAATCGGTCGTCCTGATTCATGGCATGAAGCACCATATCGGCTTAGATCCCGCCCACGAGATGAACCATCGGGCCACATTTCCCGATTGAATAACGTTCACAGAACCTCGACGGTTTCCCGATTTCCTCTCCCACTTAATCTCATTTTCGCGTCAGTTCGCCAGGTGAAGAACTCGCGCCGTCTTCAACCCCGCCAGCAGGGAGCCGGATACGGCGAGCTTGGAGCGGCGGACACCGCTGCCGATCACGACCCCCGGGTGGGCCGCCACCGCCTCGTCGACGAGCACCGGCCAGTCCTCGGGCAGCCCGAGCGGGGTGATCCCGCCGTACTCCATCCCGGTCAGCGTGACCGCGTCGTCCATCGGCGCGAACGAGATCTTCCGCGCATCCAGGTGGCGCCGGATCACCCCGTTCACGTCGGCCCTCGTGGTGGCGAGCACCATGCACGCCGCGTAGCGGGTCTCCCCCGCGCGCCTGGCCGCCACGATCACGCAGTTGGCCGACTCGTCCATGCCCACCCCGTAGCGCTCGCAGAAGGCCGCCGTGTCGGCGAGCTCCGGGTCGATCTCGGCGACGGTTATCCCGGCGAGCCCACCGACTCCGCCGCCGAACCCGCCAAGCTCGCCGACGGCCCGCGCCACCGGCTCGGCCAGCAGGTCAGGCCGCTCGGCGGCACTCGTCCAGTCCAACGTCCCGATCGTCATCGCCGTCTCGTCTCCCTAGGAATTCCCCTGGAAATTCTCCCGCACCGAAGACTTTACGACCGTGCGGTGACACTCAGGAGGTCGTCTGGAGCACCCGGTGGTGCAGATCGGTGACCGCTCTCCTCGCGGACTCCATCGCACCGGCCTGCCAGGCGGTGAGATGGGTGAGCCAGTCTCCGGCGAAGTGGACCCGGCCCGCGGGGCGCTGCAGCAGGGCGAACGCGCCCTCGTAGGAGGGCCAGCTCGCCCAGCCGCCCTCGATGTGCGGCTGGCGCCCCCAGGAGATCGAGACGCTGGAGCGCAGCTCGGCGCGGTACTTCTCCCCGTGGATCTTCTTGCCCTGGGTGAGCGCGCGGTTGCGGCGCTCGCGGTGGGAGAGGCCGGTGTACACGTCGGCGTTCTCATCTCTGTTGTAGTAGCCGACCACCAGGCCGCCGCGGGAGTGGTAGCCGTGGGAGGGGTACCAGATGTGAGTGATGTCCAGGTCCGTCTCGGTGGCACCGCCGTAGATGTGGTCGTCGATCTCCCACCAGCGTCTCCCGTACTCCAGCCCGATCTTGCCCGCGGAGACGGGTACGGGGGTGCGGAGGGCTGCGGTGATCGGGGTGCCGAGGTTGTGCGGCAGGCGCGCGAGCAGGTGGGGCGGCAGGGCCGCGACGCAGTAGTCGGCGCGGACGACGCCGTCCTCGGTGCCGCTCCGGTGGGTGATCTCCACGCCGTCGGGCAGGTTCTTGATCCCGGTCACCCGGGTGCCCGTCCTGATCCGGTCGCGGCCGACCGCGTCGGCGAGCGCGACGACAATCGCGTCCATGCCGCCCACCGGCTGGAACATGGGCATCACCTGGTCGTAGCCGAAGTCCATGGTGACGTATCTGCCGGTGCCCGCGGCGAGCACCTCGCGCAGCGAGGAGGCCGCGTCCACGGGCACGCCCTCGCTCACCCCCGGGTAGGTCTCGAACCCGCGCCGCGTGGAGTCCCGCCGGTAGGCGAGGTCGGGGCCGAGGTCGCCGAAGCGCCGCAGGAACTCCTCCAGCCGCTCGCGGTCGTCCGCGGTGAGACGCCGGTTCAGCGCGCCCGCGTTGCTCGCCTTGGCGAGCAGTTCCGCGACGTAGCCGTACATGTCGGCGCGGGCCGCGCGCGCCCTGGCCGGGGCGGTCATGCCCTGGGTATAGACGTACGCGGAGGCGTTGTTGTTGACGAAGATCTCAACGGGTACGCCCAGCTCGCGGCAGTAGTCCATGGTGACCATCCAGGGCGCGATCCGCGCGGCCCCCGCGTTGAAGTAGATGCCCTCCCCGAACGCCGCGGTCTGCGTCTCACCGCCCAGCTCGTCCAGCCGGTCGCCCGCGCGCAGCGTGAGGGTCCTGCCACCCACCCGGCCGGACGCCTCCAGGATCGTGCAGTCGTACCCGGCCTTGCCCAGCTCGTAGGCGCAGGTCAGCCCGGCGACGCCCGCACCGAGGACGACCACCTTGGCCGCTGCCCTGCCGGTGAGGGAGAAGTCGGAGCGCTGCGGTGGCGTGAAGTCCCTGTCCTGGGACTCCGGGGCGAGACCGAGCGCACCCATCGCCGCGAACATCGCCCCGGCGCCCCCGGCGGCGCCCACACCGACCAGCAGCGCCCTGCGCGTCAGGCCCGCTCCGGCGGGTGGCGCGGTCTTCGCGGCGGCGGGCACCGCGGAGGAGGTGTCGGGCCGCTCGGGACCCGTCTCGTCACTCATGGGGGTTGTCACAGCACATCGGGCACCGTCGGGTCGAAGGGGTTCGCCGGGGCGAAGAGGGGCGTCAGGACGAGGGGGGCGCCAGGGCGAGGGGAGTCGTCGGGTGGGTGGGAGTCATCAGGGCGAAGGGGGCCACCAAGGTGAGGGGAATCGCGCGTCGCAGGTTATCCGGATCGGGGGATCCAGGTGGCGAAAGGGGAGCGAAAAGGGCGGCGAGCGGTCATCGGAAGGGTCACCCGTACGCGCCGCTGCCGCAGGCCACATGGCCGCCGATCATCGCGAAGATCCCGAGGAGGGCCATGATCTGCGAGAAGTCGTCGGTGGTGAACTCCGTGTGCCGGGGGCCCGCCGCCGTCACACCGGGGATGATCGCGCATCCGGCGGCGATCGCGGTGGAGTTCCACTCGACACCGAGGACGAACGGCGGCTCGGGGGCGCACAGGCGGAAGTCGGCGACCCGGTCGAGCGCGCGGGCCGTCGCCTCGCGGATCCGGGCTTGGGCGACGGCGGGCGGCAGGAGTTCGGCGGCGAACCTGTCGATGCCCTTCTTGACCGCGACGGTCTCCACGTCGCCGAGCAGCTCCCTCGCCTCCTCGCAGACGGCTTCGTCCCCGGTCACCAGGACCACCGGCACGCCGAGCGTCCCCGCGAAGGAGGCGACGAGACGGGTCTCCCCGCAGACCTCGCCGTTGAGGTAGATGTTGTGGATCTCCTTGCCCATCCAGGTGTGGTTGAGCACCCCGTGCTGGACGCCGGCCCGCGCGTGGTAGCCGGCGAAGCAGGCCGCCCGGTGGCTCGCGTCGAGCCCCTGCCCCATCCGCAGCGGCTTGCCGGGACCCCGCAGGAGGGTCGCCCGCTCGTCGAGCAGGTCGATCCTGAGGTTCTTCGTCGAGCCGTGGGCGTCGTTGACGCGCACGGCGGTGGCACCGGCGTCGAACGCCCCCGCGACGACCGCGTTCGCGTCGCCGGTCATCAGCTCGCAGCCGCGCTCGTAGCCCCGGCCTCCGGCGTGCATCTCCTCGGGGTCGGTAAGTCCGGTGACGCCTTCCATGTCGACCGAGACGTAGACCTTCACGGCATCCCCCACGTCTCGACGCGGCGCGCCTCGTCCTCGCTCATGAAACCGATCTCCCCGTCCACGAAGTCGTGAACCTGCTTGCGCCACGGTTCGGGAATCTCCGCGATCGCGGGCGGGTAGCAACGGTCCAGCCAGGCGGTGGAGGACTCGGTCGCGCGCAGGTGCCGCGCCGCCGCGGCGAAGACCGTGTCCTCGATGCCGGGCACCCTGGCGCAGCCGTACTCGATCATCTCCTGCCCGCCGTACGGGGGCGGTTGCTGCCACTTGCGGGCGACCGGGCGGCCCACGGTGATCGTGGTACGGAGCGGACGGCGCTCGACGGCGGCCTGGATGAGCTCCTTGTACAGGCACTTGCCGCAGGTCCCGCAGGGACCGCCCACCCCGCGCAGGCACCAGCGGAGCTGTTCGCGCAGCTCGGAGCCGAGGGCGAGCCGCATCGTGACGGCCTCGCTCACCCCGCCCACCGGGAGCACGAGGTGCAGCCCGGCTGCGGCGAACGCCCGGCCCCAGGCGCCGTGCGGGGCCCACATCAGGTTGTCGGGCGTGTATCGGTGCACGTAGCGGGCGCCCCCCAGCCAGCGCGACCCCAGCTCGTAGCCCAGGGCGAGGCCCCCCAGGTCGAGCTCGTCGGCCATCAGCAGCGCGCCCACGGCGACCGCGTGATGCTCGGGGTAGCCGGGACGAGGCTCGGCGAGGGTGAACTCCAGGTCGGAGCGGACGACGGTGAGCTCGCGGCCGGTCTTCTCCGCCAGCGAGGCCAGGACGTCGGATCGGTAGTGGGTCCACCGGTTGGGCACGCGCGGGTGGGAGACCCGCTGGAAGTGCACGAACGGCGCGTCGGGCAGCATCGCGGCCACCGCGACCGAGTCGGCCCCGCCGCTGTAGGAGATCGCGAGTCTGCCGCCGGATCGCGTCCCGGTAGTCCCGGTGGGACCGGCCTCGACCCCCCAGCCCTCGCCGATCGCCCCGGCGAGTTCCGGCGAGATCGGCCGGTCGAAGGTGACGCGGCGCCGGGTCCACGGCGCGATCACGGTCCACGCGGCGAGGGCGAGCAGGTCGGGGTGGATGTCACGCGGTGCCCGTGGCAGCTCGGCCCTGAAGGTGTTCGTGGCCAGTTTCAGTGCCTGGCCGTCGGCGCAGTGGCCGGTGACGTCGTCCTCGGGGTCCAGCCGGAACACCAGGTGCCAGGTGTCGCCGTCGGCCGTCCAGGCCACTCTCACGCGCCGCTCCCCCTCCCGGCGATCCCCACGCCTCCCGCGCCTTTCGCACCTTCTGGTGCCCCTGCGGTCCCGGAGGTCCCGGTGGCGCGGTCCACGGCCTGCCAGAGCAGCACCTCGTTCCTGAGCACGCCGTCCAGCGCGACCGCGGTCTCCTGGGCCAGCCGGTGGGCGTCGTCCCAGCGCCCGGCCCGCACCGGGTCGAGTTTGACCCCGGCCACCCGCGCCCGCAGCTCGACGACCTCCGCGCGCAGCGCGGTGACCTCCCTGGCCAGCGTCTGCACCTCCCAGAGCGCGTCCTTCACGTCCTGCCTGTGGTCGGCCCTGGAGATGTACCGAGAGTCGAACCAGCCGAGAACCGCCCGCCGCAGCGGAGCGGGCACCAGCGCACGCTTCACCAACCGCACCATAATCCGGCACGATACCGGCAATTCTTGATCAGCTAGGACCTATCCCATCAAGCCCGGCCGACCTCACCGGACAGGTCAGCGGCCGGTGAACTTCGCCGTGGACCTCTCGGCGAAGGCGCGCATGCCGATCCCGGCGTCGTCGGTGGCGAACAGGCCGGAGAACTGCAGGCGCTCGATCTCCAGACCGGTGTCGAGATCGGTCTCCAGGCCGCGGTCCACGGCCTGCTTGGCGGCACGCAGCGCCAGGGCGGGGCCTCCCACGAACCGGGCGGCGTAGGCGAGGGCCTCGGTGTACACGTCGTCGTCGGGTACGACCCGGTCCACCAGGCCGATGCCCAGCGCCTCGGCCGCGGACACGTGACGCCCGGTGAAGATGAGGTCCTTCGCCCTGGCCGGGCCGACCAGCCGGGGCAGCCGCTGGGTGCCTCCGGCGCCGGGGATGATGCCGAGCAGGATCTCGGGCTGACCCAGCTTGGCCGACTCCCCGGCGATCCTGACGTCCGCGCACAGGGCGAGCTCGCAGCCGCCGCCGAGCGCGTAGCCGGTCACGGCCGCGACGACGGGCTTGCCGATCCTCGCGACGGCGGTGAAGCAGTCCTGCAGGACCCGCGAGTGGACCGCCATGTCGGCGTACGACATGGCGGTCATCTCCTTGATGTCGGCGCCGGCCGCGAAGACCTTCCCCCCGTAGACGACCACGGCGTACACGTCGTCGTCGGCGTCCACCTGCCGGGCGCACTCGGCGATCTCCAACTGGACCTGCCGGTTGAGCGCGTTCATCTTCGGCCGGTCGAGCCTGATCGTCGCGACCCCGTCGGCCGTCTCAACCCGCACGAACTCACCCATGGACGTCCTTCCGCCTGCCGGGATCCCCTTCGGTCCCCGTACCGCGATCCACCATAGGGCGCGTCTCAGTTGACGGGCATGGCCAGGTCCCTGCTCTCCCCCGCGCTCCTGCCCGGGTGCTCCGCCGCCCGCCTCGGCAGCCCGGCGATCGTCCTGCGGTAGATCGCCTCGTACGCGCGGGCCATCACCTCCACGCCGAAGAAGCGCTCCACCCGGGCACGGCAGGCACGCGGGTCGAGCACGTCCACCGCCTCCACGGCGGCGGGGAGCTCGCAGGGATCGCTCCTGATGAATCCGGTCAGCCCGTCCACGACCACCTCGGGCACGGCGCCCCTGCAGAGGGCGACCACGGGGGTGCCGCAGGCCATCGCCTCGATCATGACCATGCCGAACGGCTCCTCCCAGAGGATCGGGAAGATCAGGCACCTCGCCGCCGCCAGCAGTTCGTGTTTGCGCGCGGTGCCGGCCTCACCCACGTACTCGGCGTCGGGGCCGAGCCTGGGTTTGACGTACTCGTCGAAGTAGTCGCACTCGACCTTCTCGGTGAGCTTTCCCGCGAGCAGGATGCGCCGCCCCGCCGCACGGGCGGCGTCGATGGCGAGGTGGGCGCCCTTGTCCTCGTTGAACCGGCCCAGCCACAGCACCCAGTCCTCCTTGTGCTCCCTGAAGGGGAAGGCCGTGACATCGACCCCGTTGTGGACCGCCCCCGCCCAGTTCAGGTCGGGGGCGATGCGCCGCTGGGCCTCGGAGATGGCGACCATCGACACGGTGGCGCCGAGCACCCGGTAGTACTCGCCGAACTCGCCCCCCACATCCCCGTGGCAGGTGATCACCGTCGGGACGACCCGCGCGGGCGCGGTCAGCGGCCCGGCGAGGGAGTGGTCGTGGATCACGTCCACGACGAGCCCGGAGGTCATCGCGTACGCCCTCGCCGCGTGCAGGATCTCCGGCAGCGGCTCGCCGATCCGCTCGGAGGGCGCCCGCCCGTAGGTGCTCAGGAAACGCGCGCGGGTCCCCGCCCTGCCTGCACCGACCAGCGTGATGTCGTGCCCGCGCCGGGTCAGCCCGTCGACGAGACCGGCCACCATCGACTCGATGCCCCCGTAGCCCCGGGGCGGCACGTCGTACCAGGGCGGCGCGACCATCAGGACGCGCATGCCGTCGGACCATCCGGGAGCGATTCTCGAAGAAACCATGGCCACCTCACCTGAAGAGACACGGAACCTGAAAGCTGGACGGACTCGGAACCCGAAAGGACGCGGGAGGAACGATCAGTGGACCCGCCCCGCGGCGGTGAGCGGGCCGCACGACTCGTCGATCAAGGTGATCCCCTCCGGCAGCCCCGACATGGTGGCGCCGTCAGGGCCGACCTCGATCGTGACCCTGGTGCCCGCGAGCGGCAGTCCCTGGATCCGCAGGCCCTCCAGCCCGACGGGATCCAGCCACACCCGCCCGTAGGGGATCCACGGCTCGAAGCGCAGCAGACTCCTGACCAGCTGGATGGGGCTCGCCGCGGCCCACGCCTGCGGGGAGCAGGAGGTGGGGTAGGGCACCGGCCAGCCGAACTCGGCCCGGTCGAATCCGCAGAACAGTTCGGGCAGCCGCCAGCCGAAGACCTCGGCCGCGTCCAGCAGGCTGAGGGCGATCCGCTGGGCCTCTCCCGTGAAGCCGTAGCGCATCAGGCCGGCCGCGATCAGGGCGTTGTCGTGTGGCCAGACCGAGCCGTTGTGGTAGCTCATCGGGTTGTAGGCGCCCATGGTGGTGGCGAGGGTCCGCACCCCGTAGCCGGTGAACATCTCCGGTGAGAGCAGCCTCTCGGCGACGTGGGAGGCCCGGCTCTCGTCGACGATGCCGGTCCACAGGCAGTGGCCCATGTTGGAGGCGAGGCTGTCGATGGCGCGCCCCGCGCCATCGAGGCCGATGGCGTAGTAGCCCCGGTCCGGCAGCCAGAAGCGCTCGTTGAAGGCGTCCCTGATGCGTTCCGCATGGGCCGTCCACCGCTCCTCCAGGGCGCTGTCACCCGCCTGGTGGGCGAAGTGGGCACGGGCGATGTAGGCGGCGTAGACGTAGCCCTGGACCTCGGCCAGCGCTATGGGCGGGTTGGCCAGGGTGCCGTCGGCGAAGTTGACGCCGTCAAAGGAGTCCTTCCACCCCTGGTTGATCAGCCCGTGGTCGGTCTTGCGCCGGTAGGACAGGAACGGGTCGGCGGATCTGCGGATCCAGTCGAGGGCGGCGTCGACGTTCGGCGTGAGCTCCTCGACGGCCTCCCCGTACACGCCCCACCGGCGCAGCTCGCCCGTGACCATCACGAACAGCGGGGTCGAGTCCACCGAGCCGTAGTAGGCGCGGCCCGCGTGCGGCGAGGCACCGGTCCGCGTGCCGAAACGGAGCTCATGCAGGATCTTGCCGGGCTCCTCCTCGGTCAGCGGGTCGTCGACGGTGCCCTGCAGCCTGGCCAGGCGTCTCAGGGTGCCCAGTGCCAGGCACGGGTCCATCGGAAGGGCCATCCACGAGGTGAGCAGCGAGTCGCGGCCGAACAGGGTCATGAACCACGGCGCGCCCGCGGCGATCGTCGGCGGCTCGTCCGGCATGCCGGCCCCGAAGAGCCGCAGCGCGCCGAGGTCCGCCTTGGAGCGTTCCAGCACCTGGGTCAGGACACGGTCGGAGGTGACGATGATCGGGCTGAGACGCTCCCAGTCGGCACGGCGCCTGGCGGGCTCCGCGTGCTCCAGGGGGCGGTGGGTGGAGAACCACGCGGGCGACTCCTCGCCCTCCAGGATCGGGTTGACCTGCAGGCTGGCGGTCCACTCACCCCGCGCGGGCACGACGACGCGGAAGATGAGCAGACCGGGCACGGCGAACGGCGGCGGCTCGGCCACCACCCTGGTGCCGCGCGAGCGGCAGGAGGAGACGATCAGCAGTCCCGTCCTGTCGGCCGTCATCTCCACGTCGGTCACGTGCCGGATCCGGCCGGCCTTCACCTCGAACAGGTCGGCCACGTCGGAGGCGACGTGGATGTCGACGACGCATCCGGCGGGCTCGCCGGACAGGTTGCGCAGGGTGAGGTCCTCGCGCAGGCCGCCCCCGACGTAGCGGTCCCTGAGCACGAGCAGGCTGCTCTCGGCCCGCCCGGGGCGGGGGGCCGCCCTGCCGAGGAACATCGCGTGGTAGGGCTCGGCGGGGAGGACCCTGAGTGCCTCCACGGCCATCTCGTCCACCCTCAGCTCCCAGCGCGACAGGATCCGGGTGTCGGCGTGATAGACCCCCTGCGCCCCGCCGGGGAGGATGTCACCGTTACGGGCGCACACGCAGAAGGAGCCGCCCTCGACCAGCGTGACCGCGGTGTTACCCAGTGCGCCCGGCTGGCCCTTCAACGTCCATGCGTCCACTACTCTCCCCCGAGTGCGCTAGATGTCGGTTATCTACCCATCCCCCTCGCAAACAAGAAAGAACTACAGAAAAGACGCATATAGCCGCATTTTGCACTTTAAGAGGAATTTTGTCCGAATCGCCGTGACGTTGGCGCCGGAGGCCGGCGACCGGCCCCTCCGCGCGACTCCCGCCGCGGTCCCCTCCGCGTGGCCCGCGGCACCGACCTCCGCGGGCCACGCGCCGCCGGGCCGCCGTACGATCAGGCGCGCTCCGGGGTCACGGCGCCGGGAACCTCTGCTGGGCGCCAGGTCGAGTGCCCGAACCATACCCACCTCACCACGCGCGGCGGCCGAACGAGAACACTTCTCGGCCATCCGTGTCGGGTACGACCGTTCAAGCGCGATTCACCCCTGATTCATGCGCGACTCATACACCACCGTTCACCGGACCGAAACGTTCAGCGGCTCGCACACTCGCCGGGCCAGGCCGTTCAGCGAGCCGAACGCCCACCTGCCGGACCGCTCACCTGCCGGACCGTTCAGCGGGCCGAACGCTCAGCGGGCCGGAACGCTCAGCGGGCCGGAACGCGAAAACCTCCGTGGTCCTCCCTGTTCTCAGGGAGGACCACGGAGGTCCCGTCACCCGGCGAGCGCCGGGTGATCACGCGGTCAGCGCAGGGTGCCGTTGGTCATGCCGACGGGCTCCTCCGGCACCGCGACCAGGCCGAGCTCCGAGGTCGAGGCCACCAGCGGATGGTCGGGAACGACCCGGACGGTGTAACCGAAGGGCCCGGTGCGGTCGAGGGGGACGGTCCCGGCGAAGACGGCCCTGCCGTCGTCGCCCTCGGTCTCGACGACCAGGTCCGTGTAGGAAGGGTCCGCGAGGTCGTCGTGGTCTCCGACCCTGCCGTAGGCCGCCTGGACCCGGATGTCCCCGGGCTCCAGCTCGCCGAGCGCGATGGTGGCCTTCAGCTCCAGGGAGGTCCCGAGTTCCGGGGTGCTGTCGCCCAGGCCCGTGGCCTCCACATGCTCGACCCGCACGCCCGGCCAGGCCCTGCCGACCTTGAGCTTCCACGCCGCGAAACCCTTCGCCTGCTCGTACCCCTCACCGGAGAGGGCACGGGCGGATTTGGCCGCCGGGGCGTAGAGGTCGACCACGTAGTCGCTGAGCATCCGCCCCGCGAGCACCTTGGGGCCGAGCGAGGCCAGGGTGTGCCGCACCATCTCCAGCCAGCGCCGGGGCAGCCCGTCGGCCCGGTCGTAGAAGCGGTCGGCGACCTCGTGCTCGATCAGGTCGTACAGCGCGGCGGCCTCAAGCTCGTCGCGGCGGTCGGGGTCGGCGACGCCGTCGGCGGTGGGGATCGCCCAGCCGTTGGTGCCGTCGTACCACTCGTCCCACCAGCCGTCGCGGATGGACAGGTTGAGCCCGCCGTTGAGCGCGGCCTTCATCCCCGAGGTGCCGCACGCCTCCAGCGGGCGCAGCGGGTTGTTCATCCACACGTCGCAGCCCTGGACGAGCAGCTGGCCCAGGGCCATGTCGTAGTCGGGCAGGAAGACGATGCGGTGCCGCACGTCCTCGGAGTCGGCGAACTTCACGATCTGCTGGATGAGCTTCTTGCCGCCCTCGTCGGCCGGGTGCGCCTTGCCCGCGATCACGATCTGCACCGGCCTCGCGGGGTCGAGCAGCAGCGCGCGGAGCCGGTCGGGGTCGGACAGCATCAGGGTGAGCCGCTTGTACGAGGGCACCCGGCGGGCGAAGCCGATGGTGAGCACCTCGGGGTCGAGGGCGTCGTCGATCCAGCCGAGCTCGGCCGGCGAGGCGCCCCGGTTGATCCACGACTGGCGGAGCCGCGCGCGGGCCGCGACGACCAGCTTCTCGCGCAGCCGTCCCCTGATGCCCCAGACGTCGCCGTCGGAGACCTTGGCGATGCTCTCCCAGCCCTGGGCCCGGTCGACCAGGGTGGGCAGCTCCTTACCGGCGAGCTCCATGATCTCCCGGCCGACCCAGGTGGGGGCGTGCACGCCGTTGGTGATGAACCCGATCGGGACCTCTTCTGTGTCGAAGCCCGGCCACAGGCTCTTGAACATCTCCCGGCTCACGGCGCCGTGCAGCTCGGAGACGCCGTTGACCCGCTGGGCCAGCCGCATGCCCATCGCGGCCATGTTGAACTTGCCCGGCTCCTCCTCGGCGCCCAGCGCGAGGATGCGGTCGACGGGGACCGTGGGCCACGCGTTGTCGCCGCCGAACTGGCGTCCGATCATCTCGGCGGGGAAGCGGTCGATCCCGGCGGGCACGGGGGTGTGCGTGGTGAAGACGGTCCCGGCCCTCACCGCCTCCAGCGCCTCGTCGAAGGAGAGCCTCGCCTCGGTGAGCTCGCGGATGCGCTCCAGGCCGAGGAAGCCCGCGTGGCCCTCGTTGGTGTGGAACACCTCGGGCTCGGCGTGCCCGGTGACCCTGCAGTACGCGCGGATGGCGCGGACGCCGCCGACGCCGAGCAGCAGCTCCTGCAGCAGCCGGTGGTCGCCGCCGCCGCCGTACAGGCGGTCGGTGACGTCACGGGCGGCGTTGTCGTTCTCGGCCACGTCGGAGTCGAGCAGCAGCAGCGGCACCCTGCCGACCTGGAGCACCCAGACCTGGGCGTGCAGCGTGCGCTGCTCGGGAAGACTGATCTTGATGCGTACCGGGGTGCCGTCCTCCTCCCGCAGGAGGGTGAGCGGCAGGCCACCGGGGTCGAGGGAGGGGTAGTGCTCCAGCTGCCAGCCCTCGGGCGAGAGCGACTGGGTGAAGTAGCCGTGGCGGTACAGCAGGCCGACGGCGAGGATGGGCACGCCGAGGTCGCTGGCGGCCTTGAGGTGGTCTCCGGCGAGGATCCCGAGCCCGCCCGAATACTGCGGCAGGGCGGCGGCGATGCCGTACTCGGGAGAGAAATAGGCGATGGCCTCGGGCGCCTCGGAGATGGTCTGGTACCACCGGGGCGCGGTCATGTACTCGCGGAGGTCGTCGGCGGCGTCGGCGAGCCGCCTCAGGAAGCGGCGGTCGGCGGCGAGCTCACGGAGCCTGTCGGCCTCGACCGCGCCCAGCAGGGCGACGGGGTCGTACCCGACGCGTCCCCAGATGGCCGGATCGACCTCACCGAACAGATCCAATGTCTCGGGGTGCCACGACCAGCGCAGATTGAGGACGAGCTCGCCGAGGGAGGCCAGCTCCGGCGGCAGGACGGTGCGGACGGTAAACCTACGGATTGCTCTCACGCTGCCAGACCCTAGTTACTCAGCGCCACGAGGGCGACCTCAACACTCACGGGTCTCCCCCTCACCGCTATCAATCCACCCCAAACACATCAAAGAGAGGTGATCGACTGTTAGGACAACTCGCGGAAGAGTAAGAGGTCCCGCACTCTATCCATCGGCAGGCATGAAGATGGACTATTGGGGCACCGGAGATACGAGCCAGAATGTACTCCCTCGGGAACCGGCCGTCCCAGCAGGGCGGGGTCTTGGCCTGCCACGAGACCGACCGCCCCGTGATGCTTGCACAAACGAAGATCCTTCCTTGCTTACTTCCCGGCGGCACCGGGCGTGCCGCCGCTACCTTGAGACGCGATGATCGGACGAATCCCAATTCAGGACATCCACCCCACGGTCGACTGCGGGCGCCGCCCCGCCAAGGCCGCCGCGGGTGAGACCTTCGAGATCTCCGCGACCGTGTTCCGCGAGGGACACGACGCGGTCGCGGCAGGGGTCGTGTTCACCGGCCCCGACGGCGGGCGCGGCCCCCTGTTGCCCATGGGCGAGCTCGCCCCCGGCACCGACCGGTGGGGCGTGGAGGTGACGCTGCCCACCGAGGGTGAGTGGCGCTTCCGGGTGGAGGCGTGGGGCGATCCCCTGGCCACCTGGTTGCACGACGCGGGCATCAAGATCCCTCGGGGCCTGGACGCCGACCTGATGTGCGAGGAGGGCGCCCGGCTCTTCGACCGCGCGGCGAGAGCGGTGCGGGCCGCCGACTGCGGGCCCGCGACCGGTACGACGGCGACCGGCGGGCCGGTGAGCGGCAGGACCCCCGCGGCGAGGACGGCGAGGCGCGCCAAGGAGGCGCAGCAGCACGTCTGCGGGCACCGGGCCGCGCTCCAGTCGGTCGCGGCCAGACTGCGCGACACCGAGATCGACCCGCGCGCCCGGTTCACCGTCGCCCAGCTTCCCGAGACCGCGGCGCTGCTGCGCGCCCACCCGCTGCGTGACCTGGTGACGAGGTCGGCTCCGCGCACGGTCCTGGTGCACCGCCGCAGGGCGCTGTTCGGGTCGTGGTACGAGTTCTTCCCGCGCTCCGAGGGCGCGATCATCGAGCAGGGCGTCGCCCCCAAGTCCGGGACCTTCCAGACCGCCGCCAAGCGGCTGCCCGCCGTGGCGAAGATGGGCTTCGACGTCGTCTACCTGCCACCGATCCACCCGATCGGGCACAGTTTCCGCAAGGGGCGCAACAACACCCTGACGCCCGAGCCGTACGACCCCGGCTCGCCCTGGGCGATCGGCTCGGAGGAGGGCGGCCACGACGCCATCCACCCCGACCTGGGCACGTTCGAGGACTTCGACGCCTTCGTGGCCAAGACCCGCGAGCTGGGCATGGAGATCGCCATCGACCTCGCCCTGCAGTGCGCGCCCGACCACCCGTGGGTCAAGGAGCACCCGGAGTGGTTCAACATCCGCGCCGACGGCTCGATCGCGTACGCGGAGAACCCGCCGAAGAAGTACCAGGACATCTACCCGCTGAACTTCGACAAGGACCCCAAGGGGATCTACGAGGAGATCAGGCGGGTCGTGCGGCTCTGGATGGACCACGGGGTGCGGATCTTCCGGGTGGACAACCCGCACACCAAGCCGGTCTCCTTCTGGGAGAAGCTGCTGGCCGACATCCACGCCACCGATCCCGACGTGTTGTTCCTCGCGGAGGCGTTCACCCGCCCCGCGATGATGCGGATGCTGGCCAAGGTCGGCTTCCACCAGTCGTACACGTACTACACGTGGAAGAACTCGCGCACGGACGTCGAGTCGTACCTGGGCGAGCTGTCCCATGAGACGTCGCACTACATGCGGCCGAACGTGTTCGTCAATACTCCGGACATTCTCCATGAATACCTTCAGCACGGGGGAGTCCCGGCATTTCATATCAGAGCAGTGCTCGCGGCCACGGCGATGCCGACGTGGGGCGTGTACGCGGGATATGAACTTGCGGAGAATGTACCGGTTCGACCGGGTAGTGAAGAATACCTAGATAGTGAGAAATATCAGTACAAACCCCGCAATTGGGTTGAGGCTGAGCGGGAAGGCCGTAGCCTGGCCCCGTTCATCACGCAACTCAACTTGTTCCGAAGAGCACACCCGGCGCTCCAGGAACTGCGTAATCTACGTTTTCACAGCGTCAACCACCCGGATGTGATCTGCTTTTCCAAGCGGTTGCCCGGCGCCTATGACACGGCCACACGACGGCACGGCATGGGCGACGTTGTCCTCGTCGTCGTGAACCTGGATCCGCACAACACCCACGAGGCGACGGTGTCGCTGGACATGCCCGCCCTCGGTCTCGACTGGCAAGCCGAGTTCGTCGTGGACGACGAACTTTCGGGCGAGTCGTATCGCTGGCGGCAGGACAACTACGTGCGCCTCGATCCCCACATCCACCCAGCGCACGTCTTCACTCTGCGTGCCGCGGCGGCGAACCAGCGGTGAGCCGGCCGGGTACGCGTATACCGGCAGAACAGCGGGGAGTCCACTGGTGAGTCAGCTACCTGAACCAATTCCGAACACCTTCGACGAGGAAAAACCGCGCGACCCGTACTGGTTCAAGCGTGCCGTCTTCTACGAGGTTCTCATCCGGGGGTTCGCCGATTCCAACGGCGACGGCACCGGAGACATCCGCGGTCTCATCCAGAAACTGGACTACCTCCAGTGGCTCGGTGTCGACTGCCTCTGGCTGCTTCCGCTGTACGAGTCGCCGTTGCGTGACGGCGGCTACGACATCGCCGACTTCATGAAGATCCTTCCTGACTTCGGCGACCTCGGAGACTTCGTGAAACTCGTCGACGAGGCGCACAAGCGCGGCATGCGGGTCATCGCCGACCTGGTGATGAACCACACCAGCGACCAGCACCCGTGGTTCCAGGCCTCCCGCCACGACCCCGAGGGGCCGTTCGGCGACTTCTACGTCTGGAACGACAACGACGAGCTCTACAAGGACGCCCGGATCATCTTCATCGACACCGAGACGTCCAACTGGTCCCACGACCCCGTCCGTGGCCAGTACTACTGGCACCGTTTCTTCTCGCACCAGCCGGACCTCAACTACGAGAACCCGGACGTGCAGGACGCGATGCTGGAGGTGCTGCGCTTCTGGCTGGACCTGGGCATCGACGGTTTCCGCATGGACGCCATCCCGTACCTCTTCGAGCAGGACGGCACCAACTGCGAGAACCTGCCCAGGACCCACGAATATCTGAAGCGGGTCAGGGCGGAGATCGACCGGCTCTACCCCGACCGGGTGCTGCTCGCCGAGGCCAACCAGTGGCCCGCCGACGTGGTCGAGTACTTCGGCGACGCCGCCACCGGCGGCGACGAGTGCCACATGGCGTTCCACTTCCCGCTGATGCCGCGCATCTTCATGGCGGTGAGGCGGGAGTCGCGCTACCCCATCTCCGAGATCATGGCCCAGACGCCGAAGATCCCGGAGAACTGCCAGTGGGGCATCTTCCTGCGCAACCACGACGAGCTCACGCTTGAGATGGTGACGGACGACGAGCGCGACTACATGTACTCGGAGTACGCCAAGGACCCCCGGATGCGGGCCAACGTCGGCATCCGGCGGCGGCTCGCCCCGCTGCTGGAGAACGATCGCAACCAGATTGAGCTTTTCACGGCGTTGCTGCTCTCCCTTCCGGGATCTCCCGTGCTGTACTACGGCGATGAGATCGGGATGGGGGACAACATCTGGCTGGGCGACCGCGACGGTGTCCGTACCCCCATGCAGTGGAGCCCCGACCGCAACGCGGGATTCTCCGACTGCGACCCGGGCCGTCTGTATCTCCCGGTCATCATGGACCCGATCTACGGCTACCAGGCGCTCAACGTCGAGGCGCAGCAGCGCAGCGCGGGCTCGCTGCTGCACTGGACCAAGCGGATGATCGACATCCGCAAGCGGCACCCGGTCTTCGGCCTCGGCGAGTTCACCGAGCTGAACTCGTCCAACCCGAGCGTTCTCGCCTTCGTGCGCGAGCTCGGCGACGACCGGATGCTGTGCGTCAACAACCTGTCCCGGTTCCCGCAGCCGGTGGAGCTCGACCTGCGCCGCTTCGAGGGATCGGTCCCCGTGGAGACGATGGGCGGAGTTCCTTTTCCATCGATTGGCGAGCTTCCGTATCTTTTGACGCTTCCTGGGCATGGGTTCTACTGGTTCACCCTGCCACCCGCATCTCAGGAGGCGTAAAGCCGTGTTGACGGAGCTCCTTACCGGCTGGATCACCCATCAACGATGGTTCGCCGGTAAGGGGCGCCCAATCGACGATCTCGTCGTCGACTCGGACGTGGAGCTGTCACCACGCCTGCGCCATCTGATCATCTCCGTTCACCAGTCGGGGGCACGCGACCGCTACCAGTTGCTGCTCGGCAGCGAGGCGCCGGAGTGGGCCCGCTTCAAACCGGCCCACATCGGCGACGGCTACTACGACGCCGCCTACGACGCCGACCTCACCGCCGCCCTGCTCGAAGGCATGGCCGAAGGCCGCGACCTCGGTGCCCTCCGCTTCCGCCACCTCGAAGGGGTGGAGATCGACACCTCCAAGCGCAGCCTGGTCCTCGGCGCCGAGCAGTCCAACACCTCGCTGGTGTACGGCGAAACCTACATCTGCAAGCTGTTCCGCCGCCTGACCGCCGGGGTGAACCCCGAACTGGAGATCGTCACCGCCCTCGCCCTCCGCGACGGCACGCACATCGCCCAGCCGTACGGCTGGATCGAGACCGACCTCGACGGCGAGACCACCACGCTGGCGATGACCCAGGAGTTCCTGACGAACGCCAACGACGGCTGGGCCCTCGCCCTGGCCAGCGTCCGCGACCTGTACGGCTCCCTAGAACCCTCGGCCTCCGACGCGGGCGGCGACTTCAGCTCGGAGGCCTACCGCCTCGGCGTGACCACCGCCACCGTCCACCTGGAGATGGCCGCCGCCTTCCCGACCGACGTGATCGAGTCGCAGGAGGTCAAGCGGATGGTCGAGGAGTTCCGCCGCCGCCTGAACGTCGCGGTGGAGGAGGTGCCCGCGCTCGGCGAGCACGCCCACGTCGCCGAGGAGGCCTACCAGCGGGTCTCGGACGTGGCCGGGGAGATGCCCGTCCAGCGGGTCCACGGCGACTACCACCTCGGCCAGGTGATGCGCACCAACAACGACTGGATCATCCTCGACTTCGAGGGCGAGCCCGGCCAGCCCATCGCCGAGCGCCGCGCCCTGTCCTCCCCGCTGCGTGACGTGGCCGGGATGCTCCGCTCCTTCGACTACGCCGCCCGCCACCTGCTCGCCGACCACCCCAACCCCGACGAGCTCCACCCCCGCGCGGTGGAGTGGGCCGAACTCAACCGCTCCTCCTTCCTCGCCGGCTACTCCGCAGGAGGCGGCCACCTGCGCGCCGAGGACGCCGTCCTGCTGCGCGCCCTGGAACTCGACAAGGCCGCGTACGAGGTGGTCTACGAGTCCCGCAACCGGCCGACCTGGCTGCACATCCCGATGTCGGCCTTCCAACCGGGCCGCTAGGAGCTGTTCGGGGTTCGCTGGGCCGCACCTCGACTATGGTGGAGTCCACGGCGCTGGGGGCGCCTCCGGGTTCGCGGGCAGGACAGAGTCCACCTCACCGCAGCACAGCACTCAGTACGCCGACGATCTCCTATCGGCCCGGTACGCGGACCACCGGCTCGCCAGGGAGACGTCATGCCCCAGCTTCCCGACCGCCCCGACCTCGCCCAGCTGCGCCGCCAGGCCAAAGAGCTACTACGCGCGGCCCAAGCCGGCCAGGACGCCGCGAGTGCGCGCCTCGCCTCCATCACCGAGACTCCAACGCTGAACGCTGCCCAGCTGGCGATCGCCCGCAGCTACGGTTTTGCCGGCTGGGCGAAGCTGAAGACCGAGGTCGAGCGGCGCGACATTCTCAACCAGCGGGACCTGGCCCGGCTGCGGGCGCTGCTGGCCGCACACCCCGAGCAGGCGAAGCAGAGCCTGCGCAACTGGTGCGACCACCCCCGCGGGGCCAGCCCACTCGGCTACATCGCGATGCTGCGCTTCGACGCCACCCGTCGCGGCCTCGACGGGCCGCTGCCCCGCACCGGCGCCACCGCCCGCGCGCTGATCGAGGCCGGCGCGCCCGTGGACGGCGAGCCCGGCGAGCCGGAGACCCCCCTGATCACCGCGGCCAGCTACGGTGACGCCGAGGTCGCCGCCGTCCTCATCGAAGCGGGAGCCGACCTGGAGGCCACCGCCGCACCGCACGCGGGCGGCGTCCCGGGCGGCACCGCGCTGCTGCACGCGGCCGTCTTCGGCATGACCGACGTCCTGGACGTCCTGCTGGCGGCCGGCGCCCGTATCACCGGGCTCAGCGAGGCCGCCGCGGCCGGAGACGTGGAGGACTGGCTGCGGGCCGACACCCCGCCGGACGACCGCGTCCGCGCGCTGGCGATGGCCGCTGACCACCAGCGGCTGACGGTGATCGACCAGCTGCTGGAGGCGGGCACCCCGATCGACGCCGAAGACCTCCTCTACCGGCGCCAGGCGCTGCGCCTGGCCGCCTGCAACGGCCGAGCGGCCAGCGTGGAGCACCTGCTGCGGCGCGGCGCCGACCCGCACCTGCGCGACCCGGTCGAGCACCGCACGGCGCTGGAATGGTGCCGCCACTCCCGCCCGCACCCCGGCGCCGGCCCCGGCCATCACCAGGCCGAAGCCCTGCTGGAGGCCGCCCAGCACCACCGGCACGAGAAGTAGGACGATGGCGACCCGGGACCCGTCTCCGCGCCTCCAGCCGGCCGGTGTGACGAGACGGTCGGCGTCCCGCCCGCGAAGTCGGAGCCCGCGGAGGATGTTTCCGCAGGTTGGCCGGGATGCTTAACCCACGCACGGCATTCCTGTACGACGCTCTTACATCGCCTGTGGAACCCTCGGCGTGAAGCGGATGTCGAAGATCGGGCAGGATGTTCAGGTGCCAGCAGACAGCGGGAGATCCACAGGGCGACGTCCCGGCCGGGTGATCGCCATGGCGGTGGCCGTCGCGACGGCGCTGGTGGCGGCGGGGTGCTCCTCCACCGACACCGCCGACGAGGCGGTCCCCGTCGTACGGCAGTCCGCCACCCCACCCGCGGTGCTCGACACCGCGATCGGGAAGGCGCCGCCGGTCGACCCCGGGTGGCCCCGCTGGGGGCTCACCCACACGGGGGTGAGCGCCAACAACGTCACCGAGCAGTTCGAGCGGGTCGTGGCCGGGACGCTCGCCAGAACCCCGATGCTGCAGAACCAGCACATCATGGGATTCGGAGCGCTCAACCCCCAGCCCCGCCCGAAAGAGTTCTACTGGGAGGACCTCGACAGCAGGACGAACCTCATGAGGCTGTCCGGCGGCACGCAGATCATGACGCTCTGCTGCGCCCCCGACTGGATGAAGGGCGGACCAGAGGGCCCGACCACGGACGTGGGCTGGAGCGAGCACCTGGAGGACGCCCCCTACCCCAAGCACTTCGACGACTTCGCCAAGCTGTCGGCGGCCGTCGCCACCAAGTATCGCGACGTCAAGTACTTCATGGTCTGGAACGAGTTCAAGGGCTTCTGGAAGGACCACTCCAAGCCCGCGGACTTCAAGGGATACACCGAGCTCTACAACAAGGTCTACGACGCGGTGAAGGCGGTCCGGCCCGACGCCATGGTCGGCGGTCCCTATCTCGGCTTCGACAGCAACAGGACAGGAAAATCCGAGCTGCGGGGGCCGTGGGGGGTCGTCAACCAGAACGCCCTGGACGCCTTCGAATACTGGTTCAAGAACAAGAAGGGCGCCGACTTCGTCGTGGTCGACGGCGCCTCGCTGACCGACGCCCACGAGATGCTGCCCGACGCGTTCGGCGCGCTGGGCAAGTTCAGCGCGGTCACCACCTGGCTGCGCGAGAAGACCGGCGACATGCCGGTCTGGTGGTCGGAGTGGTACTTCGTTCCCGAGGACAAGACCACCTGGCCCGAGCCGATGCGGCTCGCCGTCCAGGCCGCCTCGATGATCGAGTTCGCGAAGAGCGGTGCCGCCACGGCGCTGTACTGGAATCCGCAGACCAAGGAGGGCGCCTGCCAGGGGTGCATGTGGGACCCGCGGACCGGCGCCGAACTGCCGACCGGCAAACTCATCGCCGACTTCACCACCTGGTTCCCCGCCGGAGCCGAACTGGAGCCCGTCACCTCCTCCGACCCCGGCGTCCGGGTGCTCGCGCAGCCTCGGCGGCTGCTGATGGTCAACACCGTCGACGCGAAGATCACCACGACCGTGGACGGCAGGTCGTTCACCCTGCTCCCCCACGAGATCAAGTGGAGCGACCGCTAGTACTGTCATGCTCATTCGGCGTAGTTGTGCTGGCGCACGGTGGGATACCGGGCATGCAGGGTTTCGATGTCCAGGAAACCAGTCGCCCATCGATGATCGATCAGAGTCCGAACCGGACCGACACCTGAGAGCCCAGCTGATGTCACCTACGCGACGTCGGGCCGTGTCATCAGCGGCGACCGCAAATGCAACGCCAGACCAGGTCCGGTCAGGGGCACGATGTTCCACGTCGCGACCGCTGTGCCCGCTTCGGCGTCGACCACCAGCCGGACCCGGTGCGGGGTGGTGATGAGGTAAAGGTCGGCGACGAACGTGTCGCCCTGCCAGGCGCCGGCCGCGACGACGGGGCGGCCGAGCGGTGAGCTTTCCCGCCATCGGCCGTGGCCGACCTCGACGTCGAGGGACGACCCGATTCCCAGGAGCCACCCACCGTCCACGGGATGGACGGTCACCGTGGTCGCATCGGGCAGGGCCGAGTCTTCGGCGGAGGCGTCGAGCCTCGCCCTGACAGAACGCTCCGGGGCGGCCGAGCCCGGCACTGGCGCGAGTGACAGCCGCCGCAGCCGATCGGTGAGGATCTCATCGTCGCGGGTGCTTCCCGCGCCGTCCATGCCGGGCAGCAGACACTCCCACAAGGCGTCGAACACGGCTTGTGCCTGCGTATTGGCGCCAGTCACGACGACCACGAGATCGTGCGACGGGACGACCACGCAGAGCTGGCCGAAGGAGCCGTCACCGTGGTAACCGTGACGCGACATCCAGAACTGGTAGCCGTAACCGCGAAGGTAGTCGGCGTTCCCCGACCCGTCTTCGAATGGCAGGGTGTCAATGTGCCGTCTGGTCGCGAGCCGCACCCATTCGCGCGGGACGAGCCGCCGATCGCCCCACAGGCCGCCGCGCAGCAGCAGTTCGCCGAAGGCGGCGACGGCCTCGGTCGTGAGATGCAGCCCGTGGAATCCGAAGGCGGCACCACTGGCCACCCGGTCCCATTCGGCGTGCTCGACGCCCATCGGCGCGAAAAGGCGCTCATCGAGAAATTCCGGCAGGCCGCGGCCGGTGACCCGTTCCACCATCCGGGCCAGGACGAAGGTGGTCGGGTTGTCGTAGGCGTGCCGTGTTCCCTCGGCCTTGGAAAACGGTACGCGCAAGAAGCCCTTCACCAGGTCGTGCGGTTCCAGTCGCCAGGCCTCGGCGAGGCTGTCGGTGCGGTGTCCGGTCGTCATGGACAGCAGGTGGTGAACGGTGAGGCGGCGTGCCTGCTCGGAGATGTCGGCCGGGACGTGGTCGGGCAACACCTCCACCACCCGATCGTCCAGCGAGAGCAGACCGTCGGCGATCGCGAGCCCCACGGCGACCGAGGTGAACGACTTGGTCAGCGAGTAGAGAAGGTGCGGGCGCTCGGCCGAGTACGGTGCCCACCAGCCTTCGGCGACGACGTGACCGCGGCGTACGACCATGATGGAGTGACACTCGACGGATCGTGCCTCTAGCCGGTCCAGCAACGCGGTGATCGAACGGGATGACATCCCCGAGGCGGCCGGTGTCGACCGTGGCAGCAAGACGCGTTGAGCAGGCATCCCGGCACCCTAACAAGGCTCCATAAACCATTGCATCTTATATAAGGCCAGGTCATTCGTCTGGAACTGGGCCGCCCCGGCAAAGTTGGAGACTGGATCGCTTGGGTCTCGATCGCCAGGCCGGTGCCGGCGGTTGATCGGTGGAACGTCTCCTCGTACTCGGCCGGAGGAACGTTCCCGCAGTGACGTTTTCTCAGTGAGTTTCAATTGATCCGGCGATGCTCGAAGTGGACAAGGACGAGGGCGGCGCGCACGAGGTCGCCGAGCCGGCTAGACGAGGTCAAGATCGATGACTGGCTCGGCGCTCCCGGCGGCCCCGCCCGTCTGGGCCGCCCACCCAAACTGACCGATGCCGAACTGCTCACCGTGGCCCTCGCCCAGGCCCTGCTCGGTATCCGCTCCTAGCCTTCGGACGTCGCCCGGAGCACCGGCGGCCGGACACATTCCGTATCGTCAGCGGACCTTACGGAAGAACGTCCGGACGTCGTCGACCAGCAGGTCGGGGGCCTCCATCGCGGCGAAGTGGCCGCCCCGGTCGAACTCCGACCAGTGGATCACGTTGTGCTCGCGTTCGGCGACACGCCGGATCCCGCCGTCGCCGGGGAAGACCGCGACCCCGTGCGCGATCTCCGAACGCTCGACCGGCGTCCCCCACTGTGCCGAGCCCTCCTTGTAGAGCCGGGCGGACGAGGCGGCGGTGCGGGTCAGCCAGTAGATCGTCACGTCGGTGAGCATCTGGTCACGGTCGACCGCCTCCTCAGGCAGGTCGTGCGCGGGGTCGGTCCACTCCTTGAACTTCTCCACGATCCAGGCCAGCTGGGCGGCGGGGGAATCGTGCAGGCCGAAGGCGACGGTCTGCGGCCGGGTGGCCTGGAGGATCGCGTAGCCGGAGCGGTCGTTGTCGGCGTAGATCATCATGCGGGCCTGCTCGGTCTCGGTGAGGCCCTCCATCTCGGCCGGGTCGAAGGTCGGGAAGCCGAGCGCGCCGTTGACGTGCACGCCGACCACCCGGTCGGGAGCGACGCGGCCGAGCTCCGGGGAGACGACCGAGCCACTGTCGCCGCCCTGGGCGCCGTAGCGCTCGTATCCGAGGCGGCTCATCAGCTCGGCCCACGCGCGAGCGACCCGGTGCAGGTCCCAGCCGGTCTCGCGGGTCGGGCCGGAGAAGGCGAAGCCGGGTATGGACGGGGCGACGACGTGGAAGGCGTCGGCGGGGTCGCCGCCGTGTGCGCGGGGGTCGGTGAGCGGGCCGATCACCTTCGTGAACTCGACGATCGAGCCGGGCCAGCCGTGGGTGAGGACGAGCGGCAGCGCGTCCGGCTCGGGGGACCGCACGTGCAGGAAGTGGATGTTCTGGCCGTCGATCTCGGTGGTGAACTGCGGGTACTCGTTGAGCGCCGCCTCGTGCTTTCGCCAGTCGTACCCGCTGCGCCAGTACTCGGCCAGTTCCCGCACGTACGAGACCGGGATGCCGTACGACCAGCCGACGCCGGGCAGCTCGTCGGGCCAGAGGGTGCGCGCCAGCCGGTCGTGCAGGTCGTCGAGCGCGGACTGCGGGATATCGATGCGAAACGGAGCGATCTCCGTGGTGAACGTCATGGTGATCACGCTAGGGAGGGGTTAGGACAGGACCGGTCCTAGGAGTACGGCAATCTGGGGGCATGTTGGAGACATCGGCCCGGTTGCTCAGACTGCTCTCGCTCCTGCAGACCCATCGGGAGTGGGCGGGCGCGGAACTGGCGGAGCGGCTCGGCGTGACCACGCGAACCGTACGCCGTGACGTCGGGCGGCTGCGCGAGCTGGGCTATCCCGTGCACGCCACCGCGGGCGCGCCCGGCTACCGGCTCGGCGCGGGCACGGACCTGCCGCCGCTCCTGTTGGACGACGACGAGGCGGTGGC
The DNA here is from genome assembly GCF_044459525.1 of Streptosporangium sp. NPDC050284. NCBI lineage: Bacteria > Bacillati > Actinomycetota > Actinomycetes > Streptosporangiales > Streptosporangiaceae > Streptosporangium > Streptosporangium sp. NPDC050284. The sequence continues at coordinate 113,194 of NZ_JBITIZ010000008.1, read as the reverse complement.
GGTCGCGGTGGGGCTGCGAACGGCGGCCGGGAGCTCTGTGTCAGGGATCGAGGAGACCTCCGTGCGGGCGCTGGCCAAGCTGGAGCAGGTGCTGCCGTCCCGGCTCCGGCAGCGCGTGCACGCGCTGCGGTCGATGACCGTGCCGATGGGACGGGCGGGTTCGGCGGTGGACCCGGCGTCCCTGAGCGCGATCGCCGCCGCCTGCCGCGACCACGAGACCCTGCGGTTCGACTACCGGACGCACGACAGGCAGGAGAGCGTCCGCGCCGCCGAGCCCTACCGGCTCGTCCATTCGGGGCGGCACTGGTATCTGCTGGGCTGGGACACCGGCCGGGCCGGCTGGCGCACCTATCGGATCGACCGCCTGAGCCTGCGGACGCCGAACGGGCCGCGATTCGTGCCTCGCGATCCGCCCGACCCCGACCTGGCGGCCTACATGTCCCGGTCGATCTCCAGCGCGCCCTATCGGTACCAGGGTCGTTTCACGATGTACGCTCCGGCCGAGGTCGTCGCCGAGCACATGCCGGCCACGATGGGGGCGATCGAGCCGATCGACGAGCGGTCCTGCACGTTGTCCAGCGGCTCGAACGACCTCGACGAGCTCGCCGTCTGGGTCGCGCTGATGGACATCGGCTTCGAGGTGCACGAGCCGCCCGAGCTCGTCGACCGCATCCGCGCCCTCTCCACCCGCCTCGCCGCCGCCACCCCCACCTGATGGGAGTCGGCTCACTGTAAGCAGCCCGTTATCGAAGTCCCCCGGCTCGGCGGGGTCCGCGATCTACCCTGGTGCACAGCCACGCAGACCCCCACTGCCTTGGAGATCCTTAACGTGCTAGAAGGCCGTTGGACCACGATCACGCCTTCCCAGTACCAGCACGAGCGCGAGGCCCTGGAACACGTCCGCTCGGGGCTGCCCGACGCGGAGCCGTACCGTGCCTGGTCGAACTTCACCTTCACCGCCAACACCGGGCACGTCCGCGAGGTCGACCTGTTCGTGGCCGCGCCCGCCGGGCTCTTCCTCATCGAGATCAAGAGCCTGCACGGGCGGCTCGGCGCGAGCGGCGCCAACTGGGTGCAGACGGCCGGCGGCCGCACCCGCTATTTCGACAATCCGCTGCACCTGGCCGACTCCAAGGCCAAGCAGCTCAAGTCGCTGCTGCAGCAGGCCGCCGGACACCGGGTGCGGATCCCCTACATCCACGCCGCCGTCTTCCTCTCCGTGCCCTCGCTGGAGGTGGAGCTGCCCGACCAGCACCTCACCGGGGTCTACGGGCCGGAGAACGGCCGGCTACCGAAGATCCTGTCGGACCTGCTCACGGCGGCACCCCGCGACCAGCGCCGCCGCATCACCCCGGAGATCTCCCGGCCGCTCGGCGGCTGGCTGCACAAGGTGGGGATCGCCAAGAGCCGCTCCCACCTCCAGGTGGGGGCCTGGGAGCTGGAGCCGCGCCCGTTCGACGCCGGGCCCACCTGGGAAGACCACCTGGCCACGCACCGCGACATCGACGCCGAGAAACGCCGCATCCGCATCTATCTGGTCGAGCGCAACGCCGACGAGGACATGCGGGCCAGCATGGGCCGGGCGGCCCGCCGCGAGGTGCTGGCCCTGCACGGCATCAGCCATCCGGGCATCGTGCGGGTCGACACCTTGGAGCAGCACGAGATGGGCCCGGCGCTCATCTTCCGGCACGACCCGCGCGCCATGCGCCTGGACCACTACATCGGCGAGTACGGCCCGCGCCTCGACCTGCTCACCCGGCTCAACCTGATCCGCCAGCTCGTCGAGGCGGTGTCGTACGCCCACGGGCGGCACCTGCATCACCGGGCGCTGTCGGCGCGCAGCGTGCTGGTCACGCCGGGCCGCGCGCCCAGGGACGCGCGGGAGCAGGGCTGGCTCAACCCGCAGCTCCAGATCAGCGACTGGCAGACCGCCACCCGGGGTGAGGGCACCGACGGCTCGACCCCGGGGATGAGTTCCAGCAGCCATGTCGGCCAGCACATGGAGGCGTCCGCCCAGGCGTACCTGGCCCCGGAGCTGAACACGCCGAGCCCAGACCCGGTGGCGCTCGACGTGTTCGGCCTGGGCACCCTGTCCTACCTGCTGCTCACCGGCCTGCCCCCGAGCGACCGTCGGGCCGACCTCCTGGCCCGGCTGTCGAAGGAGAACGGCCTGCGCCCCTCGACGGTCGCCGACTCGGTGACCGGGTTCATGGACGAGCTGGTCCAGGCCGCCACCGCACCGGTGCCCGTACAGCGGCTGACCAGCGTGGCCGAGTTCCTGGAGATGTTGGAGGTCGTCGAGGACGAGGCGACCGCCCCCGAGTCGGTGCACCCCGCCGACGAGCAGCCGGGAGACGACCTCGATCCGCTGGAGGCCAGGCAGGGCGACGTGATCGGCGGCGAGTGGCGGGTGGAGAAGCGGCTCGGCACCGGCTCCACCTCCCGTGCCCTGCTGGTGACGAACCTGCGGAGCGAGAAGCTGGAGGTGCTCAAGGTCGCCCTGTCGGACGAGAAGGCGGCGAGGCTGGACCACGAGGCGTCGGTGCTGCGCGACCTGCGCGACGACTCGCGCGTCATCAAGCTGGTCCGCCCCGAGCCGGTCCGGATCGGCGACCGTACCTGCATCGTGCTGGAACACGCGGGCGAGCACACCGTCGCCCGCAAGATCCGCGAGCAGGGCGCGCTCACCCCCGACGAGCTGGAGACCTACAGCGACTACCTGTTCGGCGCGCTGGACTTCCTGGAGGGCGAGGGCGTCACCCACCGCGACATCAAGCCGGACAACATCGCGATCAGGGTCCGCCCGAACCGTACCCGCCAGCTCGTCCTCTTCGACTTCTCGCTGGCCGGCATCTCGGTCAGGGAGATCGAGGCGGGCACCCCGTACTACCTCGACCCCTTCCTCGGTACGGCGAAGCGGACCGTCTACGACGCGCACGCCGAGCGGTACGCGCTCGCGGTTACCCTGCACCAGATGGCCTCCGGTGAGCTGCCGGCCTGGGGCGACAACGCGACCGAGCCCCGTTACACCGAGGGCCCGCCCACCCTGGCCGCCGAGGCGTTCGACCCGTCCGTCAGGGAGGGGCTGGTCGAGTTCTTCCTGCGGGCGCTGCACCGCGAGGCACGGCAGCGGTTCGAGTCGCTCAAGGACATGCGCAACGCCTGGTTCCAGGTGTTCCGGCGCTCGGACGCGGTGCCGCCGGTGGGTTCCGGGCACCCGGGCGACCTGCCCGCCGAGGAGGTCACCGCGGAGGAGGCGCGGGACGCCGCCGCGCTGGCCGCCACCCGCGCGACCGTGCTGGAGACCGCCGGGCTGACCTCCCGCGCGGTGTCGACGGCGCACCGGCTGGGCGCCACCACGGTCGGCGACCTGCTGAGCCTCCCTTCCAAGACCCTGTTCACCCTCCCCGGTCTCGGCGCCAAGACCCGCCAGGAGCTCCAGCGCCGGATCCGTGACTGGCGGACCCGGCTCGACGAGAGCGAGCCGATCACCACCGGCGAGCGGGTCGCCGCCCGCGAGGAGGCCGCCGCGCTGGACGGCGACGACGAGGTGGTGCTCAGCCGGATCGGCCTGGACACCGTCGCCGCCCTGCTCGTCCCCGAACGGCACAAGAACGGCCGCAACGCGGGCGAGGTGGAGGCCATCCGGCTGCTGCTGGGGCTGCCCGACTCCACCGGTGCGCTGCCCGGCCTTCCGCCGTGGCCGCGTCAGGAGGCGGTGGCCACGGCGGTCTCGGTGACGAGGGGCCGGGTCGCCCAGATGCTCACCCGGCAACGCGACCGGTGGTACACGGAACCGGTGATCCGCAGCGTCCGGGACGAGGTGCTGGAGCTTCTCGCCCAGAGCGGCCGGGTGATGGCGGTGGCCGAGCTGGCCGAGGCGGTCCTCGCCGCCCGGGGTTCCAGCCGCACCGATCCGGCGCTGCGCCGGGCGCTCGCCCTGGCCGCCGTACGGGCGGCGGTGGAGATCGACCCGGTCGTGAAGGAGCCCGAGGAGCCCCGGCTGCTGCTCCGCCGCCACGACGACCGCCACGGTGACCACAGCGGTGACCGCCGCGGTGACCGGCAGGGCGAACGGGCGGGTGACCGGCTGATGGTGGCGCTGGAGGTCGGGGCGGACGACTCCCCCGACACCCCGGCGGCCACGGCACTGCTCGACTACGCCGACGCGCTGGGCGAGGCGGCCGACCGGCTGGCCGCCCAGGAGGTGCTGCCGATCTCGGCGGCGGTCCTTCGCGAGCTGCGGGCGGTACCCGTTCCCGGCCAGGCCCCGCTGCTGGAGGACCGCCGCCTGGTCCAGCTCGCCGCCGCGGCCTCGCTGCGGGCCGCGGCCACCTCCCGGCTGGAGATCTATCCGCGCGACCTGGACCCGGTGCGGGCGCTCCGGCTCACCCAGGCGGGCGTGATACCGCTCGGCGGGGGCGACGGGCATCCCACGGGGCTCAGACCCGAGCAGGTACGCGAACGGGTGCGGGCCCGTTTCCCCGCGCTCGCCCCGCTTCCCGGCCATCCGCGCCTGGACACGCTGCTCCGCGACGCCGGTTTCGACATCCGCTGGCGGGACGGCCGGTACGTCCCGCCGCAGTCGCCGGACTCGGTCTCCGGCACGGTCATCCGGCGCCGGTCCACCCGTACCGGGGCGTCGCGCTGGACGGCGGCCACTCCCGAACTGGCCGAGGCGCTCCGCACCGAGGAGCGGCTCACCTCGGCCGGACAGGGCGGCTTCCGCGCGCTGACCGTGGGCCTGACCGGGTACGAGCGGGGCCGCCGTGAGCTGATCGGCCGCTTCGCCGCCCTGCCGGTGAACGTGACCGGCCTCTTCGTCGCGGCACTGCACGAGCTGATCGATCCCCGGCCGCTGCCGACGTGGCAGACCGTGCTCGGTGCCGACCTGGCCGAGCCGGGCAGCAGGGGCGCGCTCAAGCTCGCCGAGTACGCCCGCGACGCCTGGGAACTGGTCGCTCCGCGCCTGGACGCGCTGTTGCCGGACACCCCGTTCCCCGACACCCCGCATCCGCGGAGCTCGGATCCGGACTCCGGGCGCCGGGAGACCGGGCACACCGGTCCTGGGCACCCTGGCTCCGGGCGCGCCGTGGGCCCGCTGTTGCTGCACGACGCCGCGGCCGCCGCCAGGTACGACGGGCTGGGGGTGATCCGGCGCCTCGCCGGCCGGGCGCGGGCCGGTGGGTCGCCGGTCTGGCTGCTCTGCCCGATGACCGACCCGAACCGTTCGCCGAACCTGGACGGGGCGCTGACCCCGGCCCAGCTGCCGAACGAGTGGATCAAGCTGCCCGACGCCTGGGTGGCCAACCAGCACCGAAGTGGAGCGAGAGCGTCGTGATCGACCGCAAGGCACTGCTGGCCGACCTGCAGAAGCAGGTCAGGGAGCTGGAGAAGGACCTGCGGGACCAGGTGGAGACCGCCTCGGAGATCGTCGGCACCGGCGACGGCACGGCGAGGAGGGTCCGTGACCGGCTGGACGCCGAGTACCGGCTCGCGTTCCGGCTGGGCCGTACGGCGGCGACCTGGACCGCGTGGCGGGACGAGCGGGTCACCCAGGCCGCGGCGGCCTGGGTGCTCGGCACGGTCTTCGTCCGGTTCTGCGAGGACAACGGGCTGCTGACCTCGCCCTACCTCGCCGGTCCCTCGCCCGAGCGGATGGTCCTCGCCGAGGAGGCGCAGGAGGAGTTCTTCCGGGTCAACCCGGCCGAGACCGACCGGGGCTGGCTGCTCGCCGCGTTCGCCGAGATCGCGGACTCCCAGGCCGGCGCGCTGCTCTTCGACCGCAGGCACAACCCGCTCTACCAGATCCCGATCTCGCACGACGCGGCCAAGGAGCTGATCGGCTTCTGGCGACGGCGCGGCGAGGACGGGGTGCTCGTCCACTCCTTCGCCGTCGAGGACTGGGACACCCGCTTCCTCGGCGACCTCTACCAGGACCTGTCCGAGGCGGCCCGCAAGACGTACGCGCTGCTGCAGACGCCGGAGTTCGTCGAGGAGTTCATCCTCGACTACACGCTCACCCCCGCGATCGCCGAGTTCGGCCACGACGAGATCCGGATGATCGACCCCACCTGCGGGTCCGGTCACTTCGTGCTGGGCGCCTTCCACCGACTGCTGGACGAGTGGACCCGGCACGCGCCGATGCGGGACAGGCGCGAACTGGTGCGGCTGGCGCTGAAGGCGGTCCACGGGGTGGACCTCAACCCGTTCGCCATCGCGGTGGCCCGCTTCCGGCTCTTCATCGCGGCGCTGCGGGCCTCGGGCTTCACCACTTTGGCCGAGGCGAGAAACTACGAGTTCCCGCTGAACCTCGCCATCGGCGACTCGTTGATCAAGGCCCGCCAGCTCGCGCTGCCCACCATGGAGTCCGACGCCGCGATCCTGCACGGGGTCAGCGAACAGGGCAGGCTCTTCGCGGCCACCAACGAACAGGGTGACCTTTTCTCGCAGACCTACGAGGAAGAGGTCGCCGACCTCCCGAGAGACGAACTGGCCGACTTCGCTTACGCCACCGAGGATGTCCAGAATTTCCCGGGCATCCTGCGGCCGGGCAGCTACCACGTGGTCGTGGGCAATCCGCCTTACATCACGGTCAAGGACAAAAAGCTAAACGAGTTGTACCGCGATCTCTATAAAGCTTGCGCAGGCCAGTATGCACTCTCGGTGCCGTTCGCTCAACGCTTCTTCGAGTTGGCGCTGTCCGCGGAGAACGACGGCAGAGGCGCCGGTTACGTCGGCCAGATAACAGCCAACTCATTCATGAAGCGAGAATTTGGCCGTAAACTAATCGAAGAGTTTTTTGCCCACCAGGCTGAACTCACCCATGTCATCGACACATCAGGCGCATATATCCCAGGCCATGGCACCCCAACCGTAATTCTATTCGGCCGCAGCCGAAGGTGGAAGCGCTCTGAAACCATCCATATGGTCATGGGCATCAGTGGGGAACCCGGCCCCCCTCCAATTCCTGCCGAAGGCAAAGTATGGCAAGCCATCATCACTCAAATCGGCAACCCAAAATCAGAGTCAAAGTGGCTAAGCACTACAGACGCGAACAGGAAAGACCTCGCTCAATACCCTTGGAATCTGGGGGGAGGCGGCGCAGTCGAACTTCAGGAATTAATCGAATCTGCCAGTAGGCGAAAAATCTCGGACGTAGCGACAAGCGTAGGCCGCTCAACCGCAACCGGCGAAGACGAAATTTATTTTCTCCGTGACGAAGCCACCGCCCGAAGGCTCCGCGAGAGCGACTATGTCAGAGATCTTGTTGTAGGAGACACCGTCCGCGACTTCGTTATCTTCGACGCGGTCAAAGTCCGAAATCCCTATCTCGACTCGGCCAACAAGGTCAGCGTCCCTCCCTCCCATCCCCTTAGCACACGCAGCCTCTGGCCAGCTCGCACGCTCTTGTCGAGGCGAGTCATCTTCGGCAAGTCAATGCATGACCAAGGGCGCCCCTGGACAAGCCATCTGGAAAACTACTCCAGCAAGCTGACAACACCCTACGGGATCACCTTCGCTTTTGTTTCCACTCACAACCATTTCGCCTTTGATCGATTAGGTCGACTTTTCAATCGAACCGCACCTGTAATTAAATTACCAACAAAAGCTTCAGATGAAGAGTATTTCGAACTACTCGGAGTCTTAAACAGCTCAACAGCGTGTTTCTGGCTTAAGCAGATAAGCCAACCCAAAGGCGGGAGTGGCATTGGAAGGGGCGTGCAGGACGAAGCCTGGGAAAGCCGGTTTGAGTTTACGGGAACAAAACTGGAAGAATTCCCGATTCCACCTATGCCCCCAGTGGAACACGGGCGAGGACTGGATGTCTTAGCTCAACAACTTTCTTCAGTAAGTCCAGAGAAGGTGGTGACAAAAACACCAACTCGGGAGCAGCTAAAGCTCGCACGCGAGGAATGGCATTCAATTCGAGCACAGATGATCGCTTCCCAGGAGGAGTTGGACTGGAAGGTCTACTCGCTCTACGGGTTGCTGGATGACGAGATGACCGCTCCGGCGGAGGTCGTGCCGGAATTGAAGCTCGGGGAACGTGCCTTTGAGATCGTGCTGGCTCGGAAGATGGCGCGGGGGGAAGCAGAGACGCAGTGGTTCGTGCGGCATGGTTCGACGCCGATCACCGAGTTGCCCGAGCACTGGTCGGCCGAGTACAAGGCCGTGGTGGAGAAGCGGATCGCGTTGATCGAGACGTATCGGAACATCGGGCTGATCGAGCGGCCCGAGTGCAAGCGCCGCTGGGCCACCGAGGGATGGGACTCCCTCCAGGCGAAAGCCTTGCGCAACTGGCTGCTGGATCGGTGTGAGGCGCGAGAGCTCTGGTTCCACTACCTGGACGGGATGGAGCAGCCTCGAATGCTCAGCACCGCGCAGCTCGCCGACCTGCTCCGGCCCGATGTGGACTTCGTCTCGGTCGCCGAGCTGTACGCCCCCGGCAAGGACCTGGAGAAGGTGGTCGCCGAGCTGGTCGCCGACGAGCACGTTCCCTACCTCGCGCAGCTCCGTTACAAGGACTCCGGCCTGAGCAAGCGCGCCGACTGGGAGGACGTCTGGGATCGGCAGCGCCGGGAGGACGCGGCCCAGGCCGTCGCGGACGCGGCGAGGCAGGCGGCCGAGGAGCAGCGCAAGGTCATCGACGAGATCGAGAAAACCGAGCGCGAGCGGGCAGCGGACGAAAGGGCGGGCGAGGGAGCGGAGCGCGAGGCGAGCGGGGTCGCGAGCGAGACGGAGCGGGAGCGGGCCACCGCCGAGTGGGCCAGGCTCAAGGCCGAGCAGGCCAGGGCCGAGGCGGAGGTGAAGAGGATCCGGGACGCGATCCCGGTGCCGCCGAAGTACGGTTCGGGTGACTTCCTCAAGGTCTCGTACTGGCGTAACCGCGGCAAGCTCGACGTGCCGAAGGAGCGGTTCATCTCCTACCCGCACGCGTGCCGCGACGACGACCTGGTGCTCGGCTGGGCCGGCTGGGACCACAAGGAGCAGGCTCAGGCTCTCGCCACGGTCATCGTCGACCGGGAGCAGAACCACGGCTGGGGCGCCGACCGGCTGACCCCGCTGCTTGCCGGGCTTCGCGAGGTGCTGCCCTGGGTGCGCCAGTGGCACGACGAGTTCGACTACGTCTACGGCGCCAGCCCTGCCGACATCTACGAAGGCTTCCTCACCCAGACCCGCGACCGCCTGCACCTCGGCGACGACGACCTCACCACCTGGCGCCCCCCGAAGACGACCCGCCCTCGCAAGCAGCCCTGACCAGGCTCACGGGAAATGAGACACCGGTTCCTCTCGTACGTCGGCCACAGCCGAGAGCCCTCCCATGTTCCACAGGTGTAGCTAGAAGTCGAACTCGCCCTTCTTGGCCCCGTCCACGAACGCGTCCCACACGCTCGCACTCACCACGAACGGCGCCCGCTCGGGGGCCTCGGTATCCCGCAGGCCCACCCGACCACCCGACAACGGAGCCACCTCCAGGCAATTCCCCTGGTCAGATCCGCTCTTGCTCGCCTTACGCCAGGCCGCGCTCTTCAGCTCATCACTCAGGTTCACGGTCTCTTCGCCTCTCCACTGCGGATAACGGTGCACGGGGAAGCTCCCAGCAACGACCGGGAGCTTCCCCTACGTCAGGGAGCGAGGATCAGAAGTCGAACTCGCCCTTCTTGGCCCCGTCCACGAACGCGTCCCACACGCTCGCACTCACCACGAACGGCGCCCGCTCCGGTGCCTCCGTATCCCGCAGGCCCACCCGACCACCCGACAACGGAGCCACCTCAAGGCAGTTGCCCTGATTGGCTCCGCTCTTGGTGGCCTTACGCCAGGCGGCGGTCTCCAGCTCATCACTCAGGTCCACAGTTTCTCCGCCTCTCTGATCAACTCGATGGACATGTGCTGAGGTTGCGCCTCGGCTCGCAGAGTGTCGTACTTGCTATGGATAGCTTCGATGTCTTCGGGGCGACTTGTCACGTTTCCGTGAATTATGGACTCAATGTAGGCGCTATCTGGGCTTCCCAGAAGCTGTGCGATAGCAAAACCGCCGAGAAGTCCTGTCATCACCCCCAGCTTCAAGGGGATGATCTGGATGCCGATTCGTGGGGACTCTACCGCCTCCACGAGGCGTTCGAGTTGCCGACGCATGATTTCCTTGCTGCCGACCAGGCGGTGCAAAACGCCTTCGTCCAGCACCGCACGGAACAGCGGCGGGGTGTCGCGAGCAAAGATCTCCTGCCGCTTCATGCGGGCCATGACAGCCTTCTCTGTTTGCTTGTCGGTTATGCCGGGCTCGCTCCGGATAACCGCTCGCGCGTATTCCTCGGTCTGCAGCAGACCCGGAACGAGGAGCGGTTCCCAGGTGTGCAGGGAATGCGCTTCCTGTTCGATGTCCAGCCAGCCCCGGAACCACCGAGGGCTCGCCGAGCGGGTGACGTGCTCCCAGAGCCGGACGAGCTCCCCGCCCGCGCCCACGGCCTTGTCGTAGTGCTCCATGAAGCTCCGACCTGCCCTGCGCTGCCCTCGCTCGGTGAAGCCGATCAGGCTCGCACTGAAAGGAATGACCTCCGCCAGGCGCTCTATGGAGATGCCGGTTCTCCTCCGGTGTTTACGAAGTTCGGCCCCCAGAAGGACCAGAGGCTTTACAGAAGGGTCGGGTTCATAGAAAGCGGACATTTCAGCTCCGTCCTGTGGGGGCGCTACTCCGCCAACACAAAAAAACACAGTCCACTACAAAGTGTCCTGGAGGTGTGTAGGGAGTTTCGATACCCAACGTAGCCGGTCGAGGGCACTCTGTGAAGGGACGGAAGGCGCGAGAAAACCGTCCGATAAGCGCTCTTACCACATGCACCAAAAGACCTCGGCAAACCTGTCGCCAAAATAACGGGCTATGTCCGGAAAAGAAGACGAGAAATGACGCCGAGGTGCCGGATCATGCGACATCGACAGGTAGTTCACGCATCCGCCGGATACAGACCTGTCACCACTCGGCAAGTCCTGACCGGACAGCCGGAAGTCGCCTGACGCAGAGATGAACGCCGGGGCAGCACCGCTCCGGCCCGGAAACACAGTCCTCACCCCAGAAACGAAAGCGGGACCCGCCACGGCATCGCAGGCCGGGACGAGCCCCTCGACCGGACACCGGAGGTCCGATCTGATGCATCACCCTAGAGGAAATCCCCGCCCCATCAGGGTCCGTTGGCACGCGGACCGGCCGCCGATGCCGCTCGGTTGCCGCTGGTGCGGTCATCCCCCGTACGCGCACGAGGCCGCCAGCCTCCCGCACCGCGCCCACCACCACTGGGAGCAGCCCACCCCCGCCCAGGTCCACGCCCGGATGACCGTCCGCCGCCGCCTCGGCCTCTCCGGCCACCCGCCGGTCGCGACGCCCATCCGCGCGATCCCCGGCCCCACGCCTTCCGCCGTTTCCCCGGTGCGGCTCCCGGAGGTCTCCCCCGGCCGGCACCGGCGGCCGGAGCAGTCCGGGGTGGCGACCCCCGTGCCGTACCGGCGGGGACGGCCGCCGGGTCCCCGTACCCCCGGCAAGCACGCCCCGTACCGGCAGGGGGCGATGGCATGAACGACCGCGAGCCCCAGCCCCGGCAGAGCGGGAGGCACCGGCGCGGGACCGCCTCCGAGCAGGTCGGCTCCCGGTCCTGGGACCCGGCAGAACGCGCCGCCGCCGAGCAACTCGACCAGATCGAGCCCGCCTGGATCGTCTGGTACGGCACCGGCACCCGGGACTTCCACGCCGTCGCCGGCTGGCCCGCCGCCGAACCCCTGATCGTGCGGGCCCGCACCGCCGACGAGCTACGCGCCCTGATGCGCGAGGCCGAAGACACGACACCGCCATCCCGAGGAGAGACCATGCCCGAGACCCCGGACACGCCACACCTCCCGTACGACCCGTTCCCGTACGACCCGCGGATGTCAGCCGACCGACGACCCGTGGACGACCCGCGCACCGTCTACTGGGACCTGCCGCACGACCTGCCGATCGTCGGCAAGGCCCGCGCCATGGCGAGCGAGACCCTCGCCGCCTGGGCGCTGCACCACCTCGTCGACGACGCCGTCCTGGTGGTCGGCGAGCTGCTCGCCAACGCGATCGTCCACGGCGAGCCCGTGGTCCGGCTCTCCCTGTGGGCCGACGCCGACGAGTTCCAGGTCCAGGTCACCGACCGGGGCCCCGGACAGCCCCGCCACCTCACCCTGGACCCCGAGTCCCTGCACGGCCGCGGGCTGGCCATCGTCAGGGCTCTGGCCCACGACACCGGCGTCATTCCCCTCCCCGACCGTCCAGGGAAAACCGTCTGGGCCCGCTGGCGTCTCTCCGTCGGCGACCGCTGAGAGCGCAGCCCCGAGCCCGAACGACCTATGTCTGCCCGGCCGCCGACCCGCCCGGGCCGATCGCGGTCACGTACGCCTGGGCGGAGAGGCGGACGAATACCGATCGACACACAAGACATTTCTACCTATCAACCAATAAACGCGACAGCGTTTGATCTCGCACAACGAGGCCATGATGTATCATCGGCCGATGACCGAAACGGTTGATCTTGTAAATGGCGAAGGGCACGTGGTCAAGCGAGCAGTTCCGCGCCAGGACGCCGGTCGTTACGAAGGTCTTTATCTCTCGATTGTCATCGTGGTCATATTCAACGGAATCGGCCAGATACTCATTCATCGACGCTCCCTGTCCAAGGATGTGAATCCGGGGGACATCGACCATGTCTGCGGTGCGGTGGTCTCCGGAGAAACCCCTCACCAGGCCGCACACCGGGAGACCCGCGAAGAGCTCGGGGTCTCACTGCGCAGCCTTCACGTGCTGCACCGGGGAATCAATCCGTACGACCGTTACCGATATCTGTTCATGGGCGAGACGAACGAGAGTCCACGTCGGGACGAAATAGATCCGGCAGAGGTCGACTGGGTGGGTTATGAGCATCCGGCGGCGCTCATCGCCAAACGAGAGTCGGGCGAGCTCACCTTCATCGACGGTTTCTTCGACGATCTGGACGTCGCGCTGCGATTCTTCGCCGAGCGTCGTGCCCCGCAGGCCGTTCCCGTGCCCGGAGCGCTCGACTCCCGTCCGTCCTCTTCCATCCGGACGCGTGACGGTGCGACACGGTGGGGGGCGCCGGACGTCACGGCCGCGTCGATCGTGCACGACCGCCTCCACAACGATGTGTTCACCGGTCGTTGAAGGGCCGTCTGCTCGAAGGGGCGGCTGGCTAAACTTGGGCCGTGATCCCGCCCATCCCGTTGGAACTCGTCGAATCGGTCCAGAGCGGGGATGTGGTCGCTTTCTGTGGTGCGGGACTTTCCGCCCTCGGCGGCCTGCCCACCGGATCCCAGCTGGCACGCGCCCTCGCCTCCCGCCTGGACGATTTCGACGGCAACCCCGATGATCTGACGGAGGTTTCCACCACCTACTCCGCCCTGCGGGGAAGACACGCTCTCCTGTCGTTTCTTCTCGATCGTGTCGAGCATGTGCCGGCCGCCCCCACCGGCACGCATCGCACGCTGTGCGGGCAGCCGTTCGCCGCCTTCGTCTCGACGAACTGGGATCATTTCATCGAGCAGTCGCTCAGCTCACTGGGCATCGCGCACAGCGTGGTCGTCACCGACAGCGAGCTGCCCTTCGTTCGTTCCGGATCGGTCCCGGTGCTGAAGATCCACGGGACGCTGACCCGGCCGGACACGATCGTAGTCACCGATCGCGACTACTACGACCTGTTCTCCGCCCAGCCGGGAATCGCATCGGTGCTCAACGGCTACTTCGCCACGAAGACGCTGCTGTTCCTGGGCTACGGACTGAACGACCCCGATTTCAAGCGGCTTTACTACACGCTCGGCCGCCGCTTCGGCCCGCTGCAGCGGCGCGCCTACGCGATTCAACTGCGCCCTGCCGCGACGGCCGTGAGCGTCTGGCGCGAACAGCGGCTCGACGTCATCGACCGGGACGCGAAGGAGTTTGCCGCCGAACTCGCCAGGGCGACCGGGCTGCCGTCATAGGGCGAACGCCGCGGAGTTTCGTGGCACGTCCGCGGGGTGAAGGAACGCGGACACGGCGTTGGTCAGCATGAAGGCGTCCTCGGAAAGCGCGATCATGCCCGTCCGCTCCTCCAGCACTCCTGACCGGCAGAGACGGCGCGTCTTGTCCCGAAGCTCCCCGAGCCGGAGGCTCTCCACGGCACCCGCTTCCACCAGGGGCACGGGCGTCCCCGAGCGAAGCCCCACGATGATCCGGCGGATCTCGACATCCTCGGCCGTCAGCCGGAACACCGTGTTCAACCGATCGTCGATCTCCGTCCAGGAGACGTGAGGTGCCGACAACACCCGTTTGTAGCCGTCGACGTCCCGTCCGCGCTGGACGAACCCACCCGGCAGGAAGGAGTAACTGCCCGAACCGAAGCCCAGGTGGCGAAACTCCCTGCACCTGTGCACCGTCCAGCGGTGCCGGTGCTCCTCGCCGCGGACGAACGTGGTCCCCGCCCCCGGAACGTAGCCCATGCCGTAAAGCCCCTGCTGGATCGTCCAGAGTGCTTCGATCACCGCGTCGGCACTCGGCATCTCATACTGCCTGCGCCGCAGCACGGGGATCTCCTCCACGTCCCACAGCTGGTAGACGCTCACACTCGGAAGTGAGAACCCCAGCTCTCGAAGGTCGTGGACAGCCTCCAGGATCTCCATGGCCTGGCCCGCCACCGTGCACTCCTCCCGCGGGTAGCCCAGGATGAAGTCGACGTTGTAACTGGGAAGAAGGCCGTCCGCGGCCCTCAGCAGCTCGATGACCGCCTGCTTCGTGCTACCGCGTCCCATTCTTCGCAGCGCGTGGTCTCTCCACGCCTGTACGCCGACGCTGATCCTGGTAATGGGCAGGCGGGGCCGTGTGGCGAGCGCCCCCAGGAACGAGGTCCAGTAGGCGGCATCACGACCGGTGTCGGGGGCGCACTCGATCGTGGCCTCCACCGGTACGCCCCGCGGCGCGAACGCGGCGACCCGGTCAAGGAGCCTGTTCAGCTGCTCGACCCGCAGAACACTCGGCGTCCCGCCTCCGATGTAGAGGGCGGACATCCGCGGAGACCCCAGAGTCCCGAGGTGGTCACCGAACTCGCCCAATTCCCTGAGCAGCGCCGAAAGGTAGCTCTCCAGTTCCTCGTCGTCACGAAGGAGACTCCTGTGCAGGCTACAGAAATTGCAGTTGATCCGGCAGAAGGGAATATGCAGGTACATGCTGAAGTCGGCGAACTCACCGAGGACACGGCGGTCAAGGCCCCCCGGGGTGCTCAGTTTGCGAGCGAAATAGGGAGGAGGGTAGGTGTAGGTGAAATTGTGGAGCGACGGAGTGACGGCCGATGAGATTTCGCGCAGTTGATCTCTATGCCACAACCGATTCTCCGCTCAGGGCTCCTGAACATCAATCGTCGCCCGCGGGCTGTGTGGCGTCAAGGGCGTATGGAGACCGGTAACCGGAGAAAAACGGAAGGGATTCCTTGGCGAACGTGAGAGTCATCTCCGGCCACAGGCCGCTCAATAGTTTTCGGTGGCCACCACCGGTTCCCAGAGATCACGAGATCGCGCGTCCGACTTTCCCGGACACCAGCTCTCGAAGACACACCGATTCGGGGTGGGGAACGCCAGGTAGGAGTGAAAGGAGTCGTTCTCGACCTGTCGGCTCACGCAGAGCGGGGCGTTCCTGCAGCAGCTGCGAGCGTGTGCCCACAGCAGCACGTCGAAATCAAACATGGGCATACCCGCGAGCCCCGGCAACTCGCTGCACACCCGCATCGAAACCTCCCGGACGACCGTTTCCACGGCGGGGCTCACCGTTTGCTGGTCGCGGAGCCGACGGGCGATGTCGTCGTCCAGAACCGTGATGCAGCCCGTACGGAGCAGGATTCGCATCCGGTGGTAGTCGATCATCGGCAGAATATTGTGCTGATCCGCTATCTTCCATCGGCCGGAGAAGTGAACGGTCATCAGGAAGGCACTGCTCTTTTTGTGCAGGGGATCCCGGAAGGCGGACAGCCGCGCCAACAGGGCGTAGACGCCGCTGTCACCGCCGACGGTGTGCTCGGCCTCCTCAAGCAGGAGACTCACGCTGCCCTCGAAGGCACGCAGCAATTCCGATGAGGTGGTGCGGAGTATCTCCGCACGTCGGGACAGGTCGGCGAGCTTGACCTCCGCCTTTTCCGCATGCTCGACGAGGATGGCCGTGAGCCCGGCCTCCGTGATGTCCTCCATCGCCTCGGGGCTCAGCGTTCCCGGGCTCTCGGCCGCCTGCCGGGTGAAGGCCCTGAGCAGAAAGTCCCAGCCCTTGTAGTAGTGTCCCGAGAAATATCCCGCCAGGCCGCCCTTCGTGGCGTGGCATATGGCGGACGCCCATAGATACGCCAGAAAGGCGGTCTCGTCCTCGACCTCCACCCGCGGGGTCAGCTGCGCGGAGAAGTCCGCGGCCAGCGGTAGCCGCCCGAGAGTTCGGGCCAGGAGCCTGATCCTGTTCTCATCGATGACGACAGTGCCCGTCTCCATTGCATGCGCCATGAGTGGCCTCCCAGTTCACGCTAGGCTGATTCCGGACGATCGCCCTCGGTTTTCAAAGGGAATACGCCATGCGGAATCCCACGTATTCGTTACGGGTCTCCGGGGCGAGGGAGTATTTATTGCTGACCGCGCTGGCCCCTTCCGCGGAGCCCGCCCACGAGCCACCGCGGGCACATTTGTGCTCTCCCTGCTCCGGACCGGCCGGATTGTGTGTCCGGTCGATGTCATGCTGCGGCGCCCACCAGTCCTGCACCCAGTCGAAGGTGTTTCCACACATATCGGCGACCCCGTAGGGACTGTCACCACCCGCCGGGGAGTATTGCCCGATCGGAGTGGTGTGTCCGGGGCCTCCGATTCGCGTGTTTCCTTTCTTCGGGTCATGGTCGTCGCCCCACGACCATAGTCGTTTCACCTTGCCAACGGGATCCCAACCTGCCGCCATCTCCCACTCCGCCGCGGTCGGAAGCCGGACGGAAATTCCGGATTCACCCCTGTACCAGCGACAGTAGGAATTTGCCTCGTGCCAGCTCACCTGGGTCACCGGATGCTCCGTGATGCGTTTCGGCGGCGCCTCACCGCGCCAGTGTTCCGGCGAGCGGAGCCCGGTGGCCCGGATGAATTGGAAATATTCGAGATTGGTGACGGGAAAGCGCTGGATGGCGAAAGGCGATACATAGGCACGATATTCCGGCCGAGAATGCTCGAATCTACCGTCGTCCGTACCGAACACGAACTCCCCGCCCGCTATCGTGACGAACATGTCGACCACCGGCGGTGGATGCTCCTCCGTGGCGAGCATCCTGGCGGCGGTACGGCGGGTCGCCGGATAGTCACTGTTCAGGGCGCGCTTCAGAAGTTCGTGTCCTGCGGGGGCCGGCGTTCCGGACAGCCAGTGCAGCACGGCCAGCTGAAGCCCGGGATCGGGGGCCGCCACGATCCGGTGAAACTCCTGCCAGATGTCGAGGCCGGAGGTGACGGCCCTCTCGGCCCACCAGCCGACGTCCTCATCACGGTCGAGAGCGGCCAGCAGCATCAGCCGTGCCTGGCCGGGTGTGAGGTCGAGCTCCTCCCGATGTCTCTCGATCGTGGTCCACTGGATCTGGCCCGGCAGGACTCCCAACCGGTCGAAGTCCATCACCGACTGATTCAGGATCTGCCGGGCGTATTTCCGCTCCACGTCCTCGGGCTCGATCCAGGCCCAGATCTTGCCGGCCAGGATGTCGTGGGCCAGTTCGTACAGCCGGTCACGTCCGTGGATCGGCCGGACGACACGCCTTTTCGTGAGCTCCTGCAGGGCGTCCTGCAAGGTCTCGGCGGAGATGCCGAGGCGACGCGTCATGGTGTCGCGTTCGATCTCCTTGGCGGTCATCGCCGTCTTGGTCTTGTCGGCCGAAACCATGCACTTCAGCACGGCCTTCGCCGTCTCCCTGCGGTCAGGATCGAGATCCTCCAGCGTGTGGTCGAGGTATTCGGCGAGAATCCCCGGGGTTCCGCCCAGCCGTTCGTAGGTGGCGAGCCGGAGCACGCCGGAATCCGGAGAACCGGCCCGGTGGAGCATGTGGCAGACGATCTGGAGATGCGCCGGATCGACCCCACCGTCGTCCAGGTCACGGAGAAGCCGGTCGAGCAGGTCGGCCTCCGTCCCTATGCCGAAACGCCGCTCCGTGGCCGAGAGAAACTCCGTGGCCTGGGCGTGGGACAGCCGCCGCACCCAGTAGCGATTCTTGAAAACGGCGTCCATGGGTGGTTCGAGTTCCAGCAGGCAGTGCAGGAAGTCCTCCCTGATGACCACGACCACGCGGAGGTCGAGCAGGTCACCGGTGAGGCATTCGTCGAGCTGCCGGGCGAACTCCGCGCGTGAGTCCGGGCCCACCCGGATGAAGAACTCCTCGAACTGGTCGATGACGACGACCGTCGGCCGGTCGCGAAGCACCGCTCGCAGCTCGCCGTACAGGTTCTTTCCCTCCGAGGAGTCGTCACCCCGAGGGCGTATGGCGGAGAGGATCTCCGTCGCCGGATGCTGGAGTGCCCGGACGGTGTAGGTGTCGAACCCCTGGGCGTGCAACCTCGGCACCAGGCCCGCGTTTATCAGCGAGGTCTTCCCGACACCGGACACACCGGTGATGAGCACGAAAGGGCTGCTCGCGACCATCGCCGCGATGAGCGCGGAATCCGCGTCGCGCCCGAAGAAGACCTCGGCGTCCCCTTCCGTGAAGTAGTCGAGGAACTTGAACGGTTTCGTCCGTGTCCGGGGCTGCTCAGCGGTCTGTACCCGGAGCGAGCGTCCACGCGGGGCTCCCTCCTGCGCCAACCGCGCCAGTGACCGGCGCACCGGACCTGAGACGAGGTCGTACCCGCGGTGGCGCCACACCGCGGCCGACGCCTCCGATTCCTCCTCGGCCAGGATGTACCGACGCCGGGAGTATGTCGGCGAGGTCTGCAGCAGGGTGTGGACCATTTCCAGAAAGGGATCGTCCAGGCGGTATCCGACGAAGAGCAGCGTCTTGGTCACCAGGATTCCTCGCACGATGATGCCGACCTGGTCGATCGCCGTCGAAAGCCACATCAGCCGGTCCTGACTGACGACGAGTGAATCCGGCTGGGAGACGCAACCGGCGAGTTTGATGAGCCAGGGACGGTGATCGTCTGTCGCGTAGGCGGCGTTGACGGGATCGGCGATCACGGTGTGCTGATTGCGACCGGCTGCACTCAACGCCATTTCAGCGCTATACGAGACACTTGTGGATATAAGTGCCTCTGTAGCCAGTTTCGCGGCGAGTACGAGTTCCTCACCGACTTGTGGGTTCGTGACCCCCAGTTCCTCTCGAATCAGCCGGCCCAAGGCATGTCGCCCGCGCAGCGCCTCGTATTGCGAGGCGAGGATCGGAAGGTCGCGGTGGGTGAGATGCCGAGGCGCATCGCCACCGAGCCTGCGGGCGAGTGCCGTCACCATCTGCTCAGGAGTGGCCGGCCCCCTGGGTCGCCCCGTGTTCAGCCCGTCACCGACGACGGGCACGACCTCTCCGGCGGCTGCGGCCTCCAGGAGTTCCGCCGGAAATCTTCGCATATGACACCACCGGCCCGTCAGTACGCGAAAGTTCACAAACCGCACTACAGCGACAAAGTCCCTGCTCCGGATAGTTGTGAGGTGCACACCCGGCGACGATTCTGACTAGGCGCACGATATCACCCGCTCTCTGGGAGTTACCGGCAACCGGACATAACACTCCAGCGAATGACCTTCCCCGCGGCGTCATCCCACGGATACCTTAATGAGTTCAAGAAATCGCCTGTCGCAGGTCAAAACAAGTGAGGGACATGACAACGCCACACCAGCCGCCGTTGCTTCGGGAGTTCATCGACATTCCCGAGGGGATGAGCGACAGCGATTTCGTGCTCAAACTCGCCGAAGGGGTGACCGACGCCGAGTCGACGCTTCGCGACTACGTCATCACCGAGGACCTGGTCGCGAACTTCGATCGAGCTCTCGGGCTGATCAAGGCGGCGGTCACCGGGCACAGCTCGAAGGCCGCCTACCTGCACGGGTCGTTCGGCGCCGGTAAATCCCACTTCATGGCCGTGCTGCACGCGCTGCTGCGCGGAGAGAAGACCGCGCGTGAGCGGGTGGAGTTCGCCGGGCTGCTGGCCAAGCACGACTGGCTGATCGGCAGGCGCTTCCTGCTTGTACCGTTCCACCTGCTCGACGCCAAGTCGCTGGAGCACCGGGTGCTGGGACGCTACGTCGACTACGTTCGCTCCCTCGAACCCGGCGCGCCCATCCCCTCCGTACACCGCACCGACGCCCTGCTGGCGCAGGCGGCCCACCTGCGGGCGCGGATCGGCGACGAGGCGTTCATCCAGGGGCTCCCCGGTGGCGACGAGGTCGACGAGTGGGGCGACCCCAGGCCGTCCTGGACCTCCGAGCAGCTCGACTCCGCCTTCGCCGGGTCCCACGTCGACGCCTCCGACGGCCACGACGAGCATCCGATCGTGCTCACCGCCGAGGACGAGCTCCGGCGCAAGCTGGTGAACGAGCTGCTGCAGACCTGGAACACGGGGTTCTTCACCAACGCCAAGGAGGACGCTGAGGGGTTCGTCTCCCTGGACCGGGGTCTGCTGGAGATCAGCAGGCACGCCAAGGACCTCGGCTACGACGCGCTCATCCTCTTTCTCGACGAGCTCGTCCTCTGGCTCACCAACTCGGTGGGCGATCCGAAATTCGTGTCCCGCGAGGTACAGAAGATCACGAACTTCGTGGAGTCCGGCGACGCGACCCGCCCGATCCCGGTCATCAGCCTCATCGCCCGCCAGCGCGACCTGCGCGACCTGATCGGCGAGGAGGTGGTCGGCGCCGTCGAACTGGGCTTCCAGGACACCCTCGACCTGGCCAAGAGCCGTTTCGACACCATCACGCTGGAGGACCGCAACCTGCCGGTGATCGCCCAGCAGCGGCTGCTCACCGCGAAGGACGACGCGGCCGCCGCCGCACTGGCCCGCGCGTTCGACCAGACCAGCAAGGTCAGGCGCGAGGTGTGGGACACCCTGCTCGGCTCCGGCAACGCCACCGGCGCCGACATCGACGCCTTCCGCAGGACCTATCCCTTCAGCCCCGCCTTCATGGACACCCTCGTCCACATCTCCAGCGCTCTCCAGCGCTCCCGTACGGCGCTGAAGCTGATGCGGCGGATCCTCATCCGCCGCCGTGACGACCTGCGGCTGGGCGACCTGATCCCGCTCGGCGACCTCTACGACGTGATCTCCGAGGGCGGCGACGAGCCGTTCACCCAGAAGCTCAAGGTCGAGTTCGAGGCCGCGCAGAAGCTGTACGACACCAAGCTCCGCCCGTACCTACTGGGCCGCTACGGCGACCTCACCGAGGACGAGATCGCCAGGGTGCGGCGCGGCACCGAAACCGAGCCCCGGCTGGCCGGGCGGGTGCGGGCGTTCACCGGCGACGACCGGCTGATCAAGACGCTGCTGCTCTCCGCGCTCGCGCCGACGGTGCCCGCGCTGCACAACCTGACCGCGAGCCGCCTCGCCGCCCTCAACCACGGCAGCGTCACCAGTCCGATCTCCGGTGGCGAGGTCGGGCTGGTGGCACGCAAGGTCGAGGAGTGGGCCGGCCAGTTCAACGAGATCAAGTTCGCCAAGGCCGACGATCCGGGGGTCGGCCTCGAACTCGTCGGCGTCGACATCGACTCCATCCTGGACAACGCCCGCAACGCGGGAGCCGACACCACCGGCACCAGGAAGAACCTGATCATGAAGCTCCTGTACAGGGAGCTGGGCGTGACCGAGACCGAGCAGTACGGCGGCGACCGGTTCGACCTCGCATGGCGCGGCAGCAAGCGGTCCGTGGAGGTCGTCTTCGGCAACATCCGCGACCACGACGACCTCAGGGACGACGCCTTCCACCCGGCCGACCCGACGAGCTGGCGGGTCATCGTCGACTACCCGTTCGACGAGGGCGACTACACCCCCGCCGACGACCGCAACCGGGTGCAGATCATGTTCGCGAACGGCTTCCGCGACCGCACGCTCTGCTGGGTGCCCGCCTCCCTGTCCGCCGAGCGCACCCAGGACCTGCGCAGGCTGGTGACGATCGAGTACGCCCTGCACGGCAAGCGGTTCGACGAGGTCGCCAAGGATCTCAACCCCACCGACCGGCACCGGGCCCGCCAGACCCTCACCGGCCAGGGCGTCGTGCTCTCGAACAAGCTGGCCGAGACACTCCGGCAGGCGTACGGCCTGACCGGCAAGCAGCAGGGCGACGTCGTCACCGGCTTCGACGACCACCTGCTCTCGCTGTCGGAGGAGCTGAACCCCCGCCTGCCCTCCGGCGCGTCCCTGGCGGACGCGATGGCCGGCCTGGCCGGGCAGATGCTGACCTGCCAGTTCCCCGCCCACCCCGACTTCGACCCCGACCACGTCGGCGGCGCCGCCGTGGTCAAAGCGGCCGACACCAGGCTGGTGCTCGACTACGTCCGCAAGGCCGTCGAGGCGTCCGACGGGCGGGTGGAGGTCGACAAGCCGCATCGCGCCACGATGCGCCGCATCGCCAACCCGCTGCTGCTCGGCGAGATGCACGAGGCCGCGTTCGTCCTCGGCTCGCACTGGCGCGGCCACTTCAACCGGTGCGCGGCACAGGACCGGGTGACCGGCGACCTCAAGATCCCTGTGCTGCTCGACTGGATCGACCGGCCGGAACGGCGTGGCCTGGACCGGCTCGTCGCCTACCTGGTCATCGCCTGTTTCGCCGAGCAGACCGACCGGTCCTGGACCCAGCACGGCGGCCCGGTCAATCCGGAACTCGCCCAGATCAGGGACGACATGGCGCTCCGCGAGGAGAGCCTGCCCGGCGAGAAGGTCTGGGAGACCGCGCGCCGGCGGGCGATGGAGATCTTCGGCCGGAACCCTCCCGCCGCGCGCCGGGCACGGCTGGCCGGGCTCTTCGCCCGCGAGCTCTCCGACGACGCGCGCCGCCACCGCGACGCGGCGCACACCCTGGTGGCCGAGCTGGAGAACCGCGGGGACATGCTCGGACTCGACCTCGACGCGAGGGAGGGGCGGCTGCGGACCGCCCGTCAGGCCGCCGACCTGCTCGACGGGCTGGGGTCGCGACACGGCAAGCTGGAGATCATCGAGCAGCTCGCGTCCGCCGACGTCGGCGAGGCCCCGCAGCGGGTGGGCAAGAGCATCAAGAGCGCGGCGGCGGTGGTGACCGCCCTGCGTACCGCCCGCTGGGACAACTTCGCCCACCTCGCCGACCTGGGCGAGCCGTTCAGTGCCAGGGCAGAGCTGATCGTCGGCGAGCTGCGCCAGGCGGCTCTCGCCGACGAGCTGACCCTCCCGCTGGCCCCCGCGCTGGCCCGGGCGGGCTCGGCCGCGGGAGACCTGATCCGCGAGGCGATCCGCCGCCGTGACCCCGTCCCGGACCCCGTCGGTCCCGGCCCCGTCCCCAACCCCCCGCCCGGCCCTCGTCCGGAGGTCATCTACAGCGGGCCGGTCTCGCGGCTGGAGGAGCGGTTGTCGCGGCTGCTCACGGACGCCCGTACCCTCGCGGAGGCGAACCCCGACCTGGAGCTGAGACTCACCGATCTGCTCACCCAGGCGCGCGCCCTCGCGAAGGCGGATCCCGGCGCCGACGTCGAGATCTCCATGCGATCGGTCCCCCGCCGGTGAGCCCGGCCTCGGTCGCCTCACGGCCGCTGCCCATCACGATCGCCGCTCTGGAGCAGGAGGTCGCCCGGCTGCTGCGCAGGTACGCCAAGAGCGACCAGCGGGTGCTGCTCATCCGGGCCGCCCCCGACTGGGCGGGTGCGGACGAGATCACGCTGAACGGCCGGACCGTACGCATCGCCGCGTGCGTGTCGCCCCTGGCGGTCATGGAGCAGGTCACGGCCCACCTGGATCGCGACGGCGGCGAGGGCGACGGCGACGACGGCTCTGTGCTGGTCGTGCTCACCGACGCGGAGGAGAGCACGCTCGGAGTCGGTCTGCTGAGCAGGGTGATCCGGCAGCGGATCTTCGTCGTGGAGCCCTGGCGGCTGGTCGAGGAGAGCTTCGGCGCCCAGCGGACGGACCCCCGGCTGGTGGCGGAGGGCTGGGCTGCCGAGGCCCTGATCGACGCGATGCCCCCCGGCGGGTGGCCACGACTGACCGGCGCCATGCTGACCCGGGAGATCGCGCTCGGGCAGCTCGCGGCCCGGCGGCTCCGCCTCGACCGGCTGGGCATCGGCGCCGACGAGCTGAGCGCCGCCGCGCTGCTGCTCTGGAGTTCGGACCCCGCCGCGGTGGAGGCGTTCTGCGGCCTGCGGGAGACCGAGCGCGAGGGTCTGCGGTCGTGGCTTCGTGAGACCACCGGCAGCACCGTCGACGTGCTGTTCCAGCTCGTGGACGGCGGCCACGCCGCCGACGCCCTCGCGCTGGGCCTGGTCTGCGGCGCGCTCTGGAACCCCTCAGCGGAGGGCGTCGCGCAGCGTGCCCAGGGAGGCGCGCTCGCCTACATCTCGGCCGTGAGCGCGGACACGTCCGCGCGCGGTGGCCCGCACCCCTCGGTGGAGGACGCGAGCATCCGCGCCTTCGCCGCCACCGCCGAACGTTTCGTGGCCTGGCTGCTCCGCGACGGGGGTGACGCGGGCGAGGCACGCCTGGCGCACGCCACCCTGGAACGGGCCGAGGACCTCGTCGTCCAGTTCGGCGCCAGGGCCGCCGCCCGGCACAGCGACCTGCTCGGCTCCGGCTTCGAGGACAGGCTCGACGACGTCGCGTCCGCGCTGTCGGCGGCGCTCGAAAAGCGCTCCGCACCAAGCCTGGCGGTGCTGGCCGACACGGTCGCGGGACTGCGGACGCACGTGCTCGCCAGGGCGGAGAGCCACCGGGTGCGCCGCGCCGAGATGGCTCAGCGACTCCTCCAGTGGCTGGTGCGGCCACATGTCACGGCCGAACGGGTCAGCGGCGTCGGCCCGGCCGTGCAGGCACAGATCGACGAGTGGGGCTGGGTCGACCGTGCCCGCGACGACCTCTGGCTCGGTGAGCCGCACCACAGACCTCTGAAGGAGGCGTACCGAAGACTCCACGACCTCGTCCGCACCCGGGGACACGAGCTGAACAGGGCGTTCGCCGCGAAGCTCTCCGCCTGGACCGCCACGGGACCCGGTGACCTGCTCACCGTCGACACCGTGCTCCCGCGCGTGGTGGCGCCCCTCGTCGCGGACAGATCCGACCGGGGCCGTCCGCTGCTGTTCGTCGTCCTGGACGGGATGAGCGCCGCCGTCGCCACCGAACTGGCCGAGGAGCTCCGCGAGCGGAACTGGGAGGAGTACGACCCGGTTCCGGACTCCGGAGGCCGGGCACGCAGGCGCGCGGTGGTGGCGGCGATCCCCACCATGACCAGGGTCTCCCGGGCCAGCCTGTTCGCCGCCCGCCTCGTCACGGGGGACGCCGCCGAGGAACGCAAGGCATTCGAGAACCACCCGTTCTGGAAGGGCCGGAAGGTCCGGCTGTTCCACAAGGGCAGCCTCTCCGGCTCCGCGGGCGAGTCCCTGGGAGAGGAGCTGACCACTGCGCTGGAGGACGTGTCGACACATGTCGGCGTGGTGCTGAACACGATCGACGACACGCTGGACAAGGGCAGGGGGCGGATCGACGACGCGTGGGGGGTGGCCGACGTCGGCATCCTGCGTACCCTGCTGCACCACGCCCGGCTCCAGGGCAGAGCGGTCATCCTGACCAGCGACCACGGTCACGTACTGGAGCGGGGCGGCACGCTGCGTACCGTCCCCGATCCCCGCTCGGCCCGCCACCGCGACGCCGGAGCGCCGGTCGGCGAGGGCGAGGTGGAGCTCGCCGGTCCGAGGGTGGCGGGTGGGCGTCTCGTCGCGCTCTGGGACCCCTACCTTCGCTACCTGCCCGGTAAGGCCGGTTACCACGGCGGTGCCTCGCTGGCCGAGGTCACGGTCCCGCTGCTCGCGTTCCTCCCGCTCGGCTCCTCGGTGCCCGACGGGTGGCGGGCCCTGCCCGACCAGCGTCCCGAATGGTGGTCGCTGGAGGCGGCACCCTCGCCACCCTCGCCACCCCCGCCACCCTCGCCGTCCCCGGTGCCGCAGGCCCCCGCCGGACCCCGTACCAAGGGCAGGAAGGCCCCGCAGGTCGCACAGGGCCCGACGCTGTTCGACGACTTCCAGGACTTCGAGGAGGTGGCGGGCTCGGCCGCGGTCGACGAACCCGCGGCCTCGAACCCGAACGAGACCCTGGTGACCGAGCTGCTCGCGACCGAACTGTTCGCGGCGCAACACCAGATGACGCCGCGCAGGGTGCAGAAGGCGAAGATCCACGCCGTGCTGCTCGCCCTGCTGGACACGGGCGGCCCGCTCCCCCTTCCCGTCGTGGCCCAGAGCGCGGGGGAACACACCGTGCGGGCGGCGGGGTTCGTCGCCACGCTCCAGCGGATCCTCAACGTCGACAACTATCCGGTGCTCTCCATCACCGACAATGGCCGGAGCGCCCGGCTCGACGCACATCTGCTGAGAGAGCAGTTCGGGCTCGGAAACCCGAGGAAGTGAGAGGACGGCCGTCGTGACAGCAGACGTGTCGGTGAGTGCCGTCCGGCGGCGCGAGGTGATCGACGCGCTCCGGCAGGGTGCCGTGCCACAGGCGGGTCTCGACCTGCTCGCGGTCGGCCTCGGCCGGTTCGGCGACACCGTCGGCGACGAGCTGGACACCCTGGCCTCCGGCGGCTCGGTCTTCAAGGCGGTCAGGGGTGAGTACGGCTCGGGGAAGACCTTCTTCACCCGCTGGCTCGCCGAGCAGGCCAAGCGCAGGGGTATGGCGACGGCCGAGGTCCAGGTTTCCGAGAACGAGACCCCGCTGCACCGGCTGGAAACCGTCTACCGGCGACTGACCGAACGCCTCTGCACGGCGAGCTACCCGCCCAGCGCCCTGCGGCCCGTCGTGGACGCGTGGTTCTACGTGCTCGAAGAGGACGCGCTCACCGCGGGCGCCGACCCCTCGGAGCTCGGGCAGGCGGTCGAGGACCTGCTCGCCGAGCGGCTGGCCGGGGTGAGCCGGTCGGCGCCCACCTTCGCGGCGGCCCTGCGCGGCTACCGGGGCGCCTCGGCCGCCGGGGACGCGGCGACCGCCGACGCGATCCTGGCGTGGCTGGGCGGCCAGCCGAACGTCGCCGCCGCTGCTCGTCGCACGGCCGGTGTCCGAGGCGATCTCGACCACTTCGGCGCGCTGGGCTTCGTCCAGGGGCTGCTGACCGTGCTGCGCGACTCAGGTCACCCCGGCCTGGTGCTTGTGCTGGACGAGGTCGAGACCCTGCAGCGGGTGCGGTCCGACGCCCGGGACAAGGCGCTCAACTCGCTGCGGCAGCTCATCGACGAGGTCCACTCGGGCCGCTTTCCCGGCCTCTACCTGCTGGTCACCGGGACGCCCGCCTTCTTCGAGGGACCGCAGGGCGCGCAACGGCTGGCGCCCCTCGCTCAGCGGCTGGCCACCGACTTCACCGGAGATCCGCGCTTCGACAATCCCCGGGCCATCCAGATACGGCTGCCCGGCTTCACCCTCGGCTCCCTCGGCGAGCTGGGAACCAGGGTCCGTGACCTCTACGCCGCCGGAGCCTCCGTACCCGGCCGGATCGTCTCGGTCGTGGACGACGGCTACCTGGCGGACCTCGGCCGCGCGGTGACGGGAGAGCTGGGCGGCCGGGTGGGGGTCGCGCCGCGCCTGTTCCTGCGCAAGCTCGTCGACGTGATGGACCGCGTCGACCAGTTCGAGGAGTTCGACCCCCGGCGGCACTACGCGCTCACCCTGGCCGCCTCGGAGCTGACCGAGGTGGAGCGGAACGCGATGTCGGCGGACAGTGTGGAACTGGACCTGTGAGCGATCCGGTGCGTCCCCCTTCGGCCCTCTCGGAGCCGACCGACATGGAAACAGAGCCGTGAGCGACCCGGCGCCTCTGCACCCCACTCTGGTGCACCATCTCGTCAACACGCTCGGGTGGCCGTCGCTGCGCCCCCTCCAGCAGCAGGCGCTGGGGCCGCTCGCCTCGGGGCAGGACGCTCTGCTGCTCGCGCCGACGGCGGGAGGCAAGACCGAGGCGGCCGCGTTCCCGCTGCTGTCGGCGATGGCCGCGCAGCACTGGACAGGCATCTCGATCCTCTACGTGTGCCCGATCAAGGCGCTGCTGAACAACCTGCTGCCCCGGCTGGAGCGGTACGCGGAATGGCTGGGGCGCCGGGTCGCCCTCTGGCACGGCGACGTCACCTCGTCCAGGCGGGCCGCGATCCTGCGCGACCCGCCCGACATCCTGCTCACCACGCCGGAGTCCCTGGAGTCGATGCTCGTCAGCACCAAGGTGGACCACCCGGTGATCTTCGCCGGGCTGAGGGCCGTCGTGGTGGACGAGGTACACGCGTTTGCAGGTGACGACCGGGGCTGGCATCTGCTGTGCGTCCTCGAACGACTCACCCGCATCGCGGGACGTCCGATCCAGCGTGTCGGTCTGTCCGCGACGGTCGGCAACCCCACCGAGTTGCTGGCCTGGCTCCAGGGATCGAGCCGCGGGAACCGTACGGGAGAGGTCATCTCGCCATCCGGCGAACCGTCCGGGAACTCTCCGGATTCGATCGCCCCGTCCCCGCCCACTCACGACCCGTCCGCTTCTTTCGGTCCGTCCTCAAGCCCTCCGACCTGTCACGACTCCCTTTCCGTCCCGCCCGGGGGTTCTCCCTCCCTCGCCGATCCGTTCGGAGGCTCCCCCGGCGGCCCGCCTCCGGGTGATGTCGAGCTCGACCACGTGGGCTCCGTCGCGAACGCGGCCAAGGTCATCGCCGCACTGCACCGAGGGGAGAAAAGGCTCGTCTTCTGCGACTCCCGGCAACTCGTCGAGGAACTGGGCACCCGGCTGCGTACGCTGGGTGTGACGGTGTTCCTCTCCCATGCCTCGCTGTCCGTCGAGGAACGCCGCCGGGCCGAGCACGCCTTCGGCGAGGGCCGGGACTGCGTCATCGTCGCCACCTCCACCCTCGAACTGGGCATAGACGTCGGCGACCTGGATCGGGTCATCCAGATCGACGCGCCCTCCACCGTGGCCTCCTTCCTTCAGCGTGTCGGCCGTACCGGGCGGCGCCCCGGCTCCACGCGCAACTGCCTCTTCCTCGCCCTCGACGAGCAGGGACTGCTCCGGGCCTCGGGACTGCTCCGCCTCTGGGGACGACACTGGGTCGAGCCGGTCACGCCTCCGCCCGAACCTAGGCACATCGTCGCGCAGCAGTTCCTCGCCCTGTGCCTGCAGGAGTATCGGATCGGAGACCGTACCTGGCCCGAGTGGTGGCCGGGCCTCGAACCCTTCGGCGCCGAGGCGGCACCGATCCTGCGGCACCTCGTCTCGGCGGGGTTCGTCGACACCGACGGCGGCATGCTCTTCATCGGTCCGGCCGCGGAAAAGGCGTTCGGGCACCGCCATTTCATGGAACTCACCACCGTTTTCACGGCGTCACCGCAGTTCACGGTCCTGCACGGCCGTGCCGAGATCGGCCGCGTCGACCCGTCGCTGCTCTGCGACCACCGCGAGGGACCCCGGCTGCTCCTGCTCGCCGGCCGGAGCTGGCAGGTCACCTGGATCGACTGGAGACGCCGCCGTTGCTTCGTCGATGCGGCGGAGCACGGCGGGCGCGCCCGATGGCAGTCGGGCGGCCTTCCACGGGGGACGTCCTTCCAGCTCATGCAGGCCATCCGGGAAGTGCTCCTGGGCGCGACCCCTCCCGTACGGCTGACCCATCGCGCCGTCGACGCGCTGGCCGGCGCGCGGGAGCGGCATCTGGACGTCGTCCACCCCGGCGGTTCGGTCATCGTGCGCGGGGACGACGTGCGCTGGTGGACCTGGGCCGGGTATCGCGCCAACCTGACCCTGCGGAGCACGCTCGCCTCGGTGGCCGACCCCAAGCAGCAGGTAACCGACGCCTGGTTGCGCCTTCGGACAGACGTATCCAAGGAAAGCTGGACCTCCGCCCTGCGGGACTCGGCCGAGGGACTGTGCCTGCCGGAACCCGACCCCGGAGCGCTGGAGGGCCTGAAGTTCAACACCGCCCTGCCCGCACGACTCGCCGAGCGCACCCTGGCCGCCCGCCTGGCGGACTTCGACGGAGCCCGCGCCATCTTGAACCAGCGGCACCGTTTCTCCGTCTCCAGCGGTTGAGATGTTGCGGCAACGGGTGTTCCGACCGTCGGCGGTGATGACGATCTGGTCACGGGTCTGTTCACCGAGCACCACCGTAAGTACGACGTCGAATGCCGCGGCGAGCGCGGCCGGACGATCCTCTTCCGGCCCATCGGGACGACAGGGCCGCACACCGCGAACCCACCCGGAAAATCATCACTATATGTCCATAAATGTCCTAATAGCGAGCATTAGTCAATGGATGCGTTGACTACTGGTTGATTAAAACTGAAACACATGGTTCGAGAGTGACTGTCTGTTCTTGACCGTAGCCATGGTGCTACGGTGTCTGCCTGTTCACGCTCTGCTGTTGAAACGGCACCGCATGGCCGTCCCGCCCGACAGGGAACAGCAGGTTCGACGCGGCCTTGTCATGCCCTGCCGCCACCCCCGAGGACGCCGATGTCAGTAGATGTACCCCACCGGGCGCGGAAAAGGTTTTCACCGAGGGAACTGGTGGTCCTCGCCGCTCTCGGCACCATGGTCATTACGGCCTGCGCGTGGTTGTGGGCGATATACGCCGCCCCCTATGAGGCCAGAGGGCTGATGGCGCTCGTCGGCGGGGTCTCGGCCCTGCTGCTGTCCGGTGCCGTCGCCGCCGCCGTCCACTACGCCGGCACCGGTCGCCGGCTGCGTGAGCAGGCCGAGTGGGCCGGCGCGCGGTTCACCTGGCTGGAGCGGGAAACGCTGCGAATGGCCGAGGAGTCGCTGCCCTCGCTGGGACGTCAGGTGCGCGACGGCGCCTCGGTCGCCGACGCGCTCTCCCAGATGCCGCAGCCTCCGGAAGGCCCGCTGCGGCACCTGCTCGGCTCGGCCGGGCACGAGCTCGAACTGCTCGAACGCGAGCGCGCCGTCGCCCAGGCCTCCCGAGAGACGACCGAGGACGAGATCTCCCGGCTGATCGACGAAACGCTGCCGGAACTGGTCAGGCGGATCCAGACGAACCGGATGGCGGTGAACTCCGCGCTGGCCGAGATACACCAGCCGGAGCACGAGCCGCTGCGCGACCTGCTGCGCGAGACGGCGCGGCAGCTCTCCGAGAGCGAGCGCAGGGGCACCGCCGTGATGGCGGCGTGCGCCGGGGCTGCGGCCCGGGTACAGGCACAGGCCACCAGCCTGCTCGCCCGGCTGCGCGAGCTGGAGGAGCAGTACGGCGAGCACGAGGAGGTGTTCGCCGACCTGCTGGACCTGGACCACCGCATCTCCCAGGTGAGCCGGCTGGCGGACAACGTCGCGCTGCTGAGCGGCGGCCGTTCCGGGCGGCGATGGACCCGGCCGATCGTCATGGAGAGCGTCCTGCGCGGCGCGATGGGCCGCATCGGCGGCTACCGGCGCATCCGGCTGCACTCCACCAGCACCGCCGCCGTCGCGGGATACGCGGCCGAGGGCGTGATGCACGCACTGGCCGAGTTGATGGACAACGCCGCCACGTTCTCGGCGCACGGCACCGAGGTCCACGTGTACGTGGACGAGGAGGACGCCGGTGTGGTGATCACGATCGAGGACAGTGGCCTGGGGATGCGCCCGCGCGAGCGGCAGCACGCCGGCAGGATCGTGTCCGAGCCGCTCGACATGCGGACGCTGTCCGGTACCCGGCTGGGCCTGGCGGTCGTGGGACGCCTGGTCGACAAGTACGGGATGACGGTCAGCTTCCGGTCGTCCGCCCGCGGTGGCATGGGGGTCGTGATGCTGATCCCGCGCCTGCTGATCACGCAGCCCCTGCCGGTCACCGTGCCGCCCGACGCCGAGGCGTTGATCCGCCGCCCCGTGCGGGCCACCGTACAGGCCACTGCGCAGGCCGCCGTGCGGACCACCGCGCAGGCCACGGCGTCGGCTACCGTGCCGGCACCGGCCGTACCCGCGCAGGAGGGGCCGGCCGACGAGTCAGAAGATCTGCTGCCCAGGCGGCGCCGGGGGCAGACGCTGGCCGAGGCGACCAGGGCTCGGCAGGCGTCGCCGGCCAAGCCCGTGCGCGAGGGGCGTGACTCGGCTGCGAGGTTCGCCGCGTTCCGCCAGGCCGGCGGCCGTGGGCCTACGTCCCCTCCGGCCCCTTCCCCGGCCCCGGGCGACTCTTGACACGTGTCCGCCGACCACCGGACATCTTTGGATTCACAGATGAGGAGGCAGGGGCCGTCCCTCCCGGGCCCGCGCCGAAGGGGCACCCCGTCGTTTCTATGAGCACAACCGACGCTTCGAACACCACCGATCGTGACTTCGACTGGCTACTGGAGAACCTCAAGAAGAAGACCCCGGGGATCAGGCATGTGCTGGTGCTGACCAGGGACGGCCTGAAGATGAGCTTCACCGCCGGTCTCGGCCGGGACGGGGCCGACCAGCTCTCCGCCCTGGCCGCCGGGATCCAGAGCCTCTCGCTGAGCGCCTCCGCCGAGTTCGGGGACGGCATCGGAGCGGGGCAGGCGATGGTGGAGTTCGCCGGCGGACTGCTGCTCATCGTGCCGGCCGGGGACGGTGCCCACCTGGCCGTGGTCGCCGACGAGGACGGCGAGGTGGGGCTTATCGCGCACAACATGAACGAACTGGTGGAGCAGATCGGGGTCTACCTCACCGCGGCACCGCGGCAAACGCAGAGTGGCGACGACCGCGGATGACACGGCGAGCCATCGACCGCGAAGACCCCGACCGGCTCTACACGGTCACCGGAGGGCGTACCAGCGCCGACGAGAAGACCTTCGACTCCGTCTCCCTCATCGTCAGTGAGTGCACCCCCACCCCCGGTATGCAGTCCGAGCACATCAAGATCCTGCGGATGGCCCAGCGGCCGACGGCGGTGGTGGAGATCTCGGCGGAACTGCGACTGCCGGTCAGCGTGGTGAAGATCCTGCTATGCGACCTGCTGGACACCGGTCGCATCACCGTCCGTCATCCGTCGACCGCCGTACAGGCCGGACGACCGGATCCAGAAATCCTGAGGCAGGTGCTCGTTGCACTCCACAACCTCTGACCAGATGGCGGCCGCCGTGCGAACGCCACTACGCACCACCGCCGCGGACGCCCTGAAAATCGTGGTCGTCGGCGGGTTCGGGGCGGGAAAGACGACCTTGGTCGGCTCGGTGAGCGAGATCCGCCCGCTGAGCACCGAGGAGGTCATGACCCAGGCGAGCGTGGGCATCGACGACGCCAGCCAGGTACGGAACAAGTCGACCACCACGGTGGCCTTCGACTTCGGCCGGATCACGCTGAACGCGAGCAAGGTGCTCTACCTGTTCGGCGCGCCCGGTCAGCAGCGGTTCTGGTTCGTGTGGGACCAGTTGTTCGCCGGCAGTCTGGGCGCGGTCGTCCTGGTGGACGCCCGCCGCCTGGAGGACTCCTGGTACTCCATCGACCGGCTGGAGCACCACCGGACCCCGTTCGTCGTCGCCGTCAACCGCTTCGCCGACGGGCCCACCCTGGATGCGGTGCGCGAGGCGCTGGCACTGTCGCCCGAGGTCCCGCTCATCGACTGCGACGCGAGAGAGCGGTCCTCGGCCAAGCACGTGCTGATCACGCTCATCGAGCACCTCACCCGCACCTACGACCAGTCGCCCGCCCGAGAGAGCATGCCGTGACGAACTCCCCTCCCCTGCCCGACTCCACAGACCCGTCGGCCGCCTCGCCCGGATCGCAGAATCCCGAGCGGAGGCGGGAGTTGCTGGAGGGATACGCCGACCACGCCAATGCCGTACCCCTGTACGGGGCACTGATCGGCGACGACCCGACCGCGCTGTTCCAGGAGATGCGCCGCGAGCACGGCCCCGTCGTCCCCGTTCTCCTCGACGGCATCCCCGTCTGGTACGTGATCGGTTACCGCGAGCTGCACCATGTCGCCAGCCAGCCGCAGTTGTTCGGCCGCGACTCCCGGCGCTGGAACCTGAAGGATCACCTCCCCCCGGACTGGCCGTCGCTCCCGCAGGTGACATGGCAGCCGTCCGTGATGTACTCCGAGGGGGCCGAGCACCAGCGGCGGATCGGCGCCGTCAGTGACGCGATGGACGCCGTCGACCGCACCGAGCTGGCCATGATCTGCGAGCAGATCGCCGACCTCGCGATCGACGAGTTCGCCGGGGACGGCGAGACCGACCTGATCTCCCGGTACGCCTACCGGATCCCGGCTCAGGTCATCACCCGGCTGTTCGGGCTGGCGGAGACCGACCTGCCGGAACTGGTCGAGGACGTCAACTACGTGTTGAGCGGAGGTGAGGAGGCCCCCTCGGCGATTGCCCGAATTCTGGACAAGCTAGGCCGGCTCATCGCCGACAAGCGCACCCTGCCGGGCCACGACATCACCTCGCGCGTACTGGCACACCCCTCGCGGCTCACCGACGAGGAGATCGTCATGGATCTGATCGTCGTGATGATCGCCTCCCACGACAGCACAGCCAACTGGATCGGCAGCGCCCTGCGGCTGATGCTGGTGGACGACCACTTCTCGATGAGCCTGCAGGGCGGCCGCAGCAGCGTCGGCGAGGCGCTGAACGAGGTGCTGTGGAAGGACCCGCCCACGCCGAACCTGCCCTCACGCTGGGCCGTGCAGGACTGCGAGCTGGGCGGGCGGCGCATTCGCCGGGGCGACATGCTGGTGCTCGGCGTCACCGCGGCCAACGCCGATCCGCAGGTGCGACCGGCCGCCCATGCCGACTCCGGCGCCAACCGTGCGCACATGTCCTTCGGCCACGGCGAGTACGGTTGTCCCTTCCCCGCGCCCGAGCTCGCCGAGATCATCGCCAAGACGACCGTGGAGGTCCTTCTCGACCGGTTGCCCGACGTCTATCTCACCGTGAAACCGGACGCGCTGCGATGGCGCCCTTCGCTGTGGGTTCGCAGCCTGGAGGCCCTGCCCGTACGGTTCAGCCCGATCGTGCCGACCGGCCACCTCACCTGAGAGGCTCCCAGGTGAGGCCGACGGACGGGATCTCCGCCACGGCGAGCCAGGCGAGGCCGACGGCGACAAGGCCGAGCAGCAGCCAGGCGACGGGGTGTCCGAGGTTGAGCGTCCAGCTGGAGGAGCCCAGGCGAGCGTGGACGAGAAGGGCGGGGTCGCGCCGGTTGGCATAGATCGTGCCCGCGAGGAACCAGTGCCGGTCGTCGTCGCGCTGCGCCATCCCCGTGTCCTCCTCCTGCTCGCCGGGCAGGGCAGGCAGGCGGTGTCCCGCCTGGCCTACCCTCGTCTCCCACACCAGCCATCCGCCCAGCACGGCGACCAGCGGCAGGCCCCCCGCCACCAGCCACACGACCGTGTCCGCGACGATCCCCCACTGCCGCAACGCCCAGACGAGCAGGCTCAGATTGAGGCAGGCGGCGGACAGCAGCGACAAGGCGGCCACGCCGCGCAGGTAGACGCGGTAGCGGCGAGCCGAGGACTTGGGCCGGGCCGCGTCGAGGTCGGGCCGGGCACGCAGGACGATCAGGATCACGACGACGACCAGCAGGGTGGCCCCGGCCTGGAACAGCACGGGTTCGAACCATCCTGCCGGGGTGCCGGACGACCACCGGCCGATCCCCGCGGTGAGCAGCACGACGGCGAGGGCGGGCGATCCCCAGGCCCACGGCACGCGGACCGGATCTGTGCGGAAGGTCGTGTCCATGGTGATGCCCTGACGCCGCTCGCCCGCCCATCCTCCGCCGCTCTTGGCGGCGCGGACCTTGAGATGCGCGCGGTAGTACAACAGCAGATCGGCGACGACCAGTGCCCCGAGTGCCGCCGCGGACCACCCTGTGAGGATCGAGACCGCCGCGGCGACGGCGCCTCCCACGAGGACCAGGCGGGTGTAGGTGCGCCGCTGAGTGACGATCGCCGGGTCGCCCGCCCGCTCGGCGGTCACCCGTACCCCGAACGGCAGCGTCGACCGCGCCAGCGCGGGCAGCACCAGCATGAGGCAGGTGGCCAACATCATCAAGGCCAGGTCCGCGGCGAGAAAAGGCGTCATGGCCGTGTCCCGAAGCCGGCGACGATCGCCTCGCAGCGTCGGATCACGTCGTCACGGTCCAGGCCGTGAACGGTGGCTTCCGCCAGGAGTACTCGCATTCTCTCTTCCCAGTCTTCGGTGAATCCGGCCTCCGGCGGGCCGGTGTCGGCATCCCTGCGGATGACCGCGCCGCTCTTGCGGTTGATCCGGATGACGCCCTGCTGTCGTAGCAGGTCATAGGACTTGTTCACAGTATGGAAGTTGATGCCGAAGTCCGCGGCGAGCTGCCGCGTCGACGGTAGGGGGTCGCCTTCGCGCGCCTGCCGGCGGGCGATCGCCTCCACCACACGGTCCCTGATCTGCTGGTAGATCGGGATCTCGCTGTCCAGGTCAAGGGTGAGGTGCACATCGACATACTATCTGATATACAACTAATAGAACAGATACAACTTGTCGAGGAGGCACCATGATCCAGATACGGATTCACGAAGGAACGCTGAGCGTGCGCTTCGCCTCGTGGGCGCGACCGTTCGTCAGGACCGACCAGGTGGACGTGCCCCTGGAGGCGATCGCCGACGTGCACCACCTCGACCGGCCGCTCGGCGCCGCCAAGGGGCTGCGCTCAGGGCTGGTGGTCAGCGGCTACGTCAAGGTCGGCACGTGGACGTCCTTCGGCGGCGTCAAGCGGTTGGTGGCCGCCCGCCGAGGCGTTCCCGGCGTGCGGGTCGTCCTGAAGCACAGGGTGGCGGGCGTCGACGAGCTGATCCTCGGCGCTCAGGACGCCCAGGAGATCCGGCGCCGGTTGACGCGGGTGCGGCGATGAGCATCGAGGTACGCGGCCTGACCAAGGCGTTCGGCCCGGTGTCCGCCGTCACCGACCTCACCTTCCGGACCGCCCCCGGCACGGTGACCGGCTTCCTCGGGCCGAACGGCGCAGGCAAGACCACCACCATGCGGATGATGCTGGGGCTGGTCACACCCACCTCGGGCACCGCCACCATCGAAGGAAAGCGCTACGCCGACCTGACCAGGCCGTCGGCGACCGTCGGCGCGGTGCTGGACGGCTCCGGCTTCCACCCCGCCCACACGGCCCTGCACCACCTGCGGATCTACTCCCGGATGGGCGGTTATGGCAGAGCCCGCGCCCTGCGGGTCGCCGACGTGACCGGGGTGTCGGCCTTCGCCGACCGCACCACCGGCACCCTCTCCACCGGCATGCGCCAGCGTCTCAGCCTGGCCACCGCTCTGCTCGGTGACCCCCGTGTGCTCCTGCTGGACGAGCCGGGCAACGGCCTCGACCCGGAGGGCATCGCCTGGCTGCGCGCTTTCCTGCGTGACCTGGCCGCCGAGGGCCGCACCATCCTGATCTCCAGCCACGTCCTCGGCGAGATCGAGCGGACAGCCGACCACATCGTGGTGATACGTCAGGGACGACTGGTCACCGCGGGCCCCATCTCCGAGCTGTACGGCAAGGCGGCCGTGCTTGTCCGGTCACCGCGGGCGGACCTGCTCAGAAGTCACCTCACGGTCCCCGCCGAGGTCCTTGGACCGGACACCCTGCGCATTCACGACATGACCGCCGCGCAGGTCGCGGCCGTCGCGGCGGATCACGGCATCGCCCTGCACGAGATCACCCCCGAACGCCCCACCCTTGAGCAGACCTTCCTCGATCTCACCGGAGACCATTGATGATCGCTCTCATCGCGGCGGAATGGAGCCGCCTGACCGGCACCAGACTATGGCTGTGGGGGCTGCTGGCCGCTCTCGGCAGCGGTGCCTTCACCGGGATGCTCGCGTTCGTCGGGCCGGAGAACTTCACCCCGCCCATGCCGGGCCTGGAGACGGCCGAAGGCGTGCACATCGTGCTCGGCCTGCTCGGGTTCACCATGTTCGTCCCCGCGCTGCTCGGAACGGCCGCGGTGACCGCCGAGCATCGGCACCGGACCATCACCACCACGGCGCTGTTCGCCCCCCGGCGATGGACCTGGCTGGTGGCCAAGCTCCTCACCTACACCGGAAGCGGACTCACCTACGGTCTCATCGCCTGCACCGCCGCCGCCGGTGCCCTCTTCTCCGCGGCGGCGCTCAGGGGTGTCGTACTCGGCCTGCCCACGAGCACCGTCCTGGCACTCCTGGCCCGTATCGCTCTGGCCATGGCCCTCTACACCCTGCTCGGAGCCGCGGTGGGGGCGATCCTGCGCAACCAGGTGGCGGCACTCGTCACCGTCGGCGCCTACCTCTACATGATCGAGATCGTCCTCATGCTCATCCCGGGCGTCAAGGCGGCCTACCCTTACCTGCCCGGTGGCGCGACCGCCGCGCTGACCGGATTCACCTACCTCGCCGACGCCATCGCCGACCAGACCGATACATCGGCCGCCGTGTTGCTCTCCGCGCCGGTCGGCGCCGCCGTACTGCTCGCCTATGCCCTGATCGCCACCGCCGTCGCCGTCGCGGCACCACTCAGGCGAGACATCACCTGAAAGATCTACCGGAACACCTGGTGATCCATCCGCCCGCACCCCTGTCCGCTCGCACCTGTTTACATCTGTTTACGCCCATGCATTCCGGTCAGAAAAAGGTGACCGATCACTGAAATCCATTGGATATGTCGCGAATCATCGTCGGGCACTCGCGATATAGGCCTACAAAGGATCGTGGTGCGGGCGTAACCTGATCGCCAGACGATCGGCCGGACACTGACACGAGCAGGTGGCGCGTTGAGTGACGAGGCGACTCGCGTGGCAGGGAAACTCGCAATGTGGCTGTCAGGGCTATTTGTGATCGTTGCGCTGCCCGTCGGAGTCATAAACCTGTTTCTCCCCCGGCCGATACCCGTACCACTCGATCTCGTGGCCGGATATCTCCTGGGCACCTTGGCGACCTTCATCGGGTATGTCTACGGGCGCCTCGAAAACATCCGCGACAGGCAGGAGAGGCTGCTCAGGCAACCGGCGAGGGGAATCGAGGTCTTCACCACCAGCGAGGAGTTTCTTGAGAAGCTGGTCGGCATCACCGTCGGGGCCACCACCGTCAGCACCCTGAACCTGTCGCCGCCCAAGGGAGAACATCCCGGTCTGGACAAGTATTTCACGGAGGTTCACAACAGCATAAAAAGTCGCCGTAGCCCGCTCAAGAGCTTCCGCAGCATAGCCAGTGTGGACACCCTGCAGAAGTCGTTGTGGCTCGCCGAGCGGAGTTGCGAGTTACTCGCCACCGGGCGGGTCTCCTTCGCGGTGTTCGACCAGGACTACATCGGCCCTCTGCCCCATCCACTCAGCCTGCACATCACCTACAAGGAGGGCCGGGTGAACGTTTTCATATTCCCGCCGGTCGACCTGACGGGATCGATGGATTCGGTGCTGATCTCCGATCCGGTGCTGGCGAAGATCATGCTCGACTACTTCAACATGCTGTGGCATTTCTCGCCGAAGATAAACGAGGGAAAACAGGTCCGGGCAGCCGGTCTGGAGCGATTGGTCAAACTCAATCCCGACATTGAGCACAGCGTTCACTACCAGACACTCAAGAAGGCACTCAACTCGTGAACAACCTCAGAAGCAGACTGGACTCACAGGACGTCCTGCTGGGCACTTTGATCACTCTGGATTCCCCGGAGGTGGCACTGCTGCTCCAGAAAGCCGGGTTTTCCTGGTTCTTCCTTGACCTCGAACATTCAGCCATACTCGATCTGAAGAGTACGCAGAGAATCATCGAGGTGCTGCAGCCCGCGTCATATGCCGTGATCCGGGTTCCCGACGACTCGGAGACATGGATCAAACACGCGCTGGACACGGGTTGCGACGGAATCATCGTTCCCCATGTGTCAACCGCCCAGCAGGCCAGAATCACCGTGGAGCGAGCGAAATATCCCCCTGCGGGCAGGAGAAGCGTCGGCATAGCGAGGGCTCACGGTTACGGAACGAGTTTCGCGAGATATCTGGAGACCTCGGGCGAGAGCGTGGCCGTGATCGCTCAGATAGAAGACACGGAGGGCGTCGAGAACATTCACGACATCCTGAACGTACGAGGCATCGACGCGGTCTTCGTCGGACCGTACGACCTCTCGGGCAGCATGGGGATCCTCGGTGACCTCGCCAACCCCCTGCTCACCGAGATGATCGACCGCGTCCGCACCGCGTGCGAGGAGAGCGGGGTCCCCCTGGGCATCTTCTGCCCGAGCACCGCCGCCGCGAGAAAAGAGGTCGATCACGGCGCGACGCTGATCGCCGTCGGGTCGGACACCGGCTACGTCTTCGCCGGAGGTTCCGCCGCGTTGACGGAGCTACGACAGAAGGGGTGACCACTTGTTGATCAGATCGCCCTCACTGGAGCAATCCCTGGGAGACCTCCTGAGTGATCCGGCCGTGCTGGCCCTGCAGGTGCCTTCCTATGTATCGGACCGGATATGCGAACACGCCCGATTGAATGCGATCCCATCGGTCCTGGAGAGTTCGCTCCAGAGAATATACAGAAGTCAGGTCAAGGCCTTCTCCGAGACCGTGAGCGGTGAGGCCGACGGCTCGGAGGAATACCTGAGGCGGTCCCGGTCGGTCCTGCGCTCGCTCAGGGAGGCGTTTCTTCCCTTCGCGAATCCGGCGGACGTGTTCAGGGCGGAGATCGACGAGATCTGGCCGGGTGGCGCGGGTCTCCTGAAATATCATGACCAGCCCCTTGTCTTCGGAATGATGAGAAGCTGGGAGGCGGGAATGTCCGCCTTGCCGCACTTCGACATCATCGGCGAGGCCGGCCCGACCCTCCGCGGCAGGTTCCGGTTCACGGAACAGTTCGGGGTGAACCTGTATCTGGAGGCCCCGGAGGACGGCGGAGAACTACATGTCTGGGACCTGACCTTCGAAGGGGTCAAATCTTGGAATATCCCCTCCATATCAGGGACGTATGGCTTCGATGCAGAAAGCCTGCCTTCGCCTGACATCACCATAAAGCCAGGCGTCGGCGACCTGGTCATCATCAGGTCAACACGACTCCATGCGGTGAAAGAGACGACACAGGGGCGGCGTGTCAGCATTTCAGGATTCTTGGGGAGGGAGCAGACGTCGGATATCCTGCGCCTCTGGAGCTGACCTCATGAAGCCACGGCACCAATCGATGGGCAATTCATGTATAACAGTCATCACGGCCTTTCCGCAACGATGTCGGCGCACGATCAGAATAATTCATGGAGCCTGGACGATATGGCTCCAGCCAGCCTGTTCGACATGAGCGGAAAAGTCGCCCTGATCACGGGAGCCGGT
Organism: Streptosporangium sp. NPDC050284; assembly: GCF_044459525.1. Classification (NCBI taxonomy): domain Bacteria; kingdom Bacillati; phylum Actinomycetota; class Actinomycetes; order Streptosporangiales; family Streptosporangiaceae; genus Streptosporangium; species Streptosporangium sp. NPDC050284. The sequence goes on along the minus strand of NZ_JBITIZ010000008.1, from coordinate 71,774 downwards.
GGCGGGGTCGGAGGATGGTTGACCGCGGGGCTCGCCGCGGCGGGGGCACGTGTCATCGTCAGCGATGTCAGTGTGGAACGCTGCGCGGATCTCATATCCCTGCTGGAGGCGGGGAAGGCGGAATTCGCGGTGGCGCCGGCCGATCTGCGGGACCCACGCGCCCCTGAGAATCTCGCGGACGCGGTGAAGAAGGAATTCGGCGCCCTCCACGTGCTGGTGAACGCCGCCGCCATCAACACCAGAGAGCCCATAGCGAACGTCACCCCCGAACTGTGGACCGAGATTTCCGATGTGAATCTGAAGGCGGCGTATTTCCTCGCCCGCGAGGCGATGCTCGTCATGCGGGCGACGGGGGGCGGCTCCATTATCAACGTCACGTCGATCAACACGGAGATCGGGCTCGAAGGTGTCTCCGTCTACGGCGCGAACAAGGCCGCCCTGGCGCAGGTGACCAAGACGATGTGCATCGAATGGGCCCGATACAACATCAGGGCGAACTGCATATCCCCCGGATTCCTGATGACCTCGCTGTCCCGGCCCCTCTGGGAGGACGCCGACCGCGCCTCCTGGATCCTGGAGCGCTGCCCCCTGCGCAGGCCGGGGATGCCCTCGGAACTGGTCGGGGCGTGCCTGCTTCTCGCCTCGGACGCGGGGTCCTTCATCTCCGGGACGAGCATCCGCGTCGACGGCGGGCTCGTCGCCGGAAGCCCGTGGAAATCCGTGCCCGGCTGAGCACCGCCCCGTTGAGTCCGAGTCCTCCGTACGCCACCCGGAACGTGCCTGGGAAGGCGGGAGGATGGAAACTTTCATCGAAGGGGGCGGGGGCATCCGTACTGCTTTCGGCACCAAAGGTGTTTCTCACCTGCGGGAAACCGCCATGGAAAGGAAAGCGTACGCCGGACGCGAACCCGCATCTCCACTCTGTGATTGAAAATTTCGGCTAACAAATTTAACTTTCGGCGACAAGCGTAAGACGTCGAACGCCGGGGCCACGACGGTCAGGGGGCTCCGGCGATCGGCCATGGCCGAAAGGAGACCGACGATGTCCGACAGCGATGTTCCACGCCGGACCGACCGGGGGCCGGGGAAGAGTCGGATGAGGACGGCCCTGCGAGTGGTGTGCGCGGTCCTTCCCCTCCTGCTCGGCTTCGCGCTCACGACCTCGCCCGCGTCCTCCGCCTCCCTGGTGGAGGTCACCGGCTTCGGGACGAACCCCAGCAACCTGCGGATGCACCTCTACGTCCCGGACCGGGTGGCGCCCCGTCCCGCCATCCTGCTCGCGGTGCACTACTGCACCGGCTCCGGCCCAGCCTTCTACTCCGGCACGCAGTTCGCCTCGCTCGCCGACCAGTACGGGTTCATCGTGATCTACCCGTCGGCCACCCGCAGCGGAAACTGCTTCGACGTCTCCTCCTCCGAGGCGCTCAGGCGCGGCGGCGGGAGCGACCCGGTCGGGCTGATGTCGATGGTGAACTACGTCCAGCAGCGTCACAACGGCGACCCCTCCCGGGTCTACGTGACCGGCGCCTCCTCAGGCGCGATGATGACGGAGGTCATGCTGGGCCTGTACCCGGACGTGTTCAAGGCCGGGGCGGCCTTCATGGGAGTGCCCTTCGGCTGCTTCGCCAGCTCCTCGGGATGGAACAGCGAGTGCGCCAACGGCACGATCGTGAGGACCCCCCAGGAGTGGGGCAACCTCGTACGGGCCGCCTATCCCGGATACACCGGCGCCCGGCCCCGCGTCCAGCTGTGGCACGGCACCGAGGACTCCACCCTGCGCTATCCGAACCTGGGCGAGGCGGTCAAGCAGTGGACCAACGTCCACGGCCTGAGCCAGATGCCGACCTCCACCGACACCCCCCGGCAGGGCTGGAACCGCAGCCGCTACGCCGACTCCACGGGCACCGTCAAGGTCGAGGCCTACAGCCTGCCGGGTGTCGGGCACAACCTGCCCCAAGGCGGGATGGCCGAGTCCGCGATCCAGTTCTTCGGCCTGAACACCCCGACCCCGACCCCGACGCCCACCCCCACCCCGACGCCCACGCCCACGCCCACTCCGACCCCGACCCCGACGCCCACCCCCACGCCCGGCGGCGCCTCCTGCCGGGTGACCTACAGCGCCAACAGCTGGAACACCGGCTTCACCGCCAACCTGACCGTCACCAACACCGGCACCTCGACGATCAACGGCTGGGAGCTGAAGTTCACCTTCCCCGGCAACCAGCAGGTCACCCAGGGCTGGAGCGCCACCTGGTCGCAGTCCGGCCAGGTCGTGACCGGCCACAACGCCTCCTACAACGGCACCCTGACCCCCGGGCAGTCCGCCGGAATCGGCTTCAACGGCGCCTACAGCGGCACCAACGCCGCCCCCGGCTCCTTCACCCTGAACGGCTCGACCTGTAGCTGACCTCGGGGACACGACATCGGCTGCCTCCGGAACCCGGAGGCAGCCGATGTCGCACATGTCACCGGTTGAGTAGGGGACTACTCACGACACGAACCCCCACGAGCCCTACCTTCGCCGCAAGAACGGACGATGGGGGGACACCATGCATCTCGTTCCGCTGGCGCCAGACGCGCTGGACAGGCTGGAGGCACGCTTCCACGAGCTGAGGATCGCCGGGATCCTGCCCGAGCACCTGACGTTCGAGGACTACTACGCGGTGTGGCGCTCCGAGCGTCGGGGACCGCGCGCGGCGGGGCTGGACGACGGCAGCGTCACCCCACAGGCCCCCGACGCGAGCCTGATCAGCCGGCCGCCCAGGAAGCTCAGGGGCGTCGTCAGGACCCTGGTGCTGCCCGTCGACTTCGACGACCGGCCGCACGACCCCGCCCACGACGCGGCGCACTTCGAACGGCTGCTGTTCGGCACCCAGCCGGGCAGCATGCGCGACTTCTACCGGAAGGTGAGCGGCTTCGACGGCGGCCCGGAAGGGCGGGGCATCGACGTGCAGGGCGAGGTGTTCGGCTGGTTCCGGCTGCCGCGGACGCTCGCCTTCTACGCCAACGACAAGTCGGGGATGGACGAGCGCAACTTCCCGCGCAACGCCCAGGGCATGGCGCGCGACGCCGTGCTCGCCGCCCTGGAGGCGGGCGTCGTCTTCGACCCCTCCTACGACGCGCTCGGCGAGAACCGGGTCACCGCGCTCTTCGTCGTGCACGCGGGTCCCGGCGCCGAGACCTTCTCCGACGCCGCCGGGCTGCAGTTCATCTGGAGCCTGAAGTGGACCGTCGGCGAGCAGCCGATCACGGTCGGGCCCGGTCTCCAGGTGAGCACCTTCCTCACCGTTCCCGAAGACTGCAACGTCGGCGTCTGCGCCCACGAGTGGGGGCACCTGGCCGCGCGCTGGGCCGACTACTACGACACCGACCGGGCTCAGACCGGCGTCAAGTCGCACGGGCTGGGCAACTTCTGCCTGATGGCGGCGGGGTCGTGGGGCAACGGGGGCGTCACGCCCGTCTTCCCGACCAGCATGCTGCGCATGTTCCACGACTGGGTCACCCCGCGCCTGGTCACCGAGACCACCCGCGGCATCACGCTGCGGCCGGCGGCCGAGGGCGGCGACTTCGTCGTCGTCCACAACGACCGGACGATGACGAGCACGCAGTACGTCGTCGTGGAGTACCGCCGCCGGCGGGGGCAGGACGAGTTCCTGCCCGACCAGGGCATCGCCGCCTACGTGGTGGACGAGGCCGTTCCCAATGTCGACGACGAACGGCGCCTCGCGATCGAGCTGATGCAGGCCGACGGCCTGCGCCAGCTCGCCAGGCCGGGCAGCCTGGGCAACAGGGGCGACGCGAACGACCTGTACCCCTCGCAGGGCAACGCGAGGATCGGCAGGGACACCTCACCGGCGCTGAACCTGCCCGAGGGCAGGTGGACGGGCGTGACCATCGAGGTCTCCGGCACACCGGGCGACGACGAGATGACGATCGACGTCATCGTCGCCTCGTGGCCGCGCGACTCCGTGACCACGTGGCCCGCCATGGCTCTGAACGTGGATGAAAGCCCACAAAAACCAACAACGTAAACCAAAAGTGCAATACGCCTTTGGACCCGCCGAGAGACTCACCGATCGCTACTCTTCGCAAGGAAAAGTCAACGGTGAGTAAAGAAGGTGCTCATGGGGCGAAGACTGATGGTGATGGCGGTCGCGGGGGCGGGGGTGGCCGTCGTCGCCGGGGCGGCGCTGTTCGTCTCCGGCGAGCAGGGGTCGCAGGCCGCGGGGGCCGCCCTGCGAGCGCCCGCGCGGGAAGACCCGCTGACCGGCCAGGAGGTCGCGCAGGCCACCACGATCGCGTCGGCGGGATCCAGATCACACATGGCCGCCGGCCGGATCAAGCTGCTCTACGTGGAGCGCGACGACGACAAGGACGCCTCCGACCGGCGCCGCGCCGACGCGTACCTCTACGACTACGGCAGCGACAGGCTCATCGTGCGGACCGTCGACCTCGGCCGGGGCAAGGTCGTACGGGAGACCGTGGCGCGGGGGGTGCAGCCACCGCCGTCGAAGGAGGAGGAGACGACGGCCGCCGCCCTCCTGCTCGCCCACCCGGGATACGGCAAGACCGTGCGCGAGGCGTACACCAAGGCAGGGGGCGGACCGCTGAGGTCGGCGGCGGAGCTGGGGCTGCGCGGGCTGATCTTCACCCCGTACGGCGAGCGCGGGTCAGCCAAGGAGTGCGACGTCCACCGGTGCCTGCGGCTGTTCGTCCGGTTGCCCGACGGCACCTGGCTGGACACCAGCCGGATGGTCGTCGACCTGTCCGCCAAGAAGATCCACACCCTGGAGTGGTAATCCGTGTTCCTCCGCCTCACCCTTTCCTGCGCCCTGCTCGCCGGAGGGCTCGCCGCACCGCCCTCCGCGCCGAGAGCACCAATACCGCCGCTGCCGCCACAGCTCACCTCCTCCGGCGCGGCGCCGCCCTCCGGCCCGCCGACGGCACCGGCGGCGACGGGGACCGGCGCGCGGCCCGCGGCGGCCCCCTGCAACGCGCCGTACCGCGTCGACAAGACCCTGCCCAACGGGGCACGCTGGCAGCTCTGCTGGGAGATGCGCAACGTCGAGGGCCTCACCCTGACCGGGATCGTCTACACCCCGAGAGGCCATCGGCCGATCACCGTGCTGCGCAGCACCTCGCTCGCCCAGATCCACGTGCCGTACGACAGGGGCAGGCCCCGCTACCACGACATCGGCTCGCTGGGATATGCCGCCATCCCGCTGCGGGCCGCGGACTGCCCGCTGGGCGAGCGCCGCGAGCAGTTCGTCTGCGTGACGACGAGGGCGCGCGGCCACGCGTACCTCAAGGCGGTCCCCGATCAGCTGAACATGACGGCCCAGGGGCGTGACCTGGTGGTCTTCGCCGCCTTCCAGGTCGGCTGGTACACCTACCTCGCCGAGTGGGCCTTCTCCGACGACGGCGCGATCACCCCGCGCGTGGGGGCCACGGGGTCGCTCGCCGGGTTCACCACCACGCCCGAGCACGGCTGGCCCATCGGGGTGGGCGCCACCGGGTTCGAGGCGAACCACACCCACAACATCTTCTGGCGCCTGGACTTCGACGTGGCGGGCCGGGCGGACGACGTCGTGGAGCAGTACGACTTCGGCGGCTCCGGCACCGCGACCCGCAAGATTCAGCGGACGGTGTTCGGGACGGAGACCAAGGCCGTCAGCAGGCCGATGCGCTGGTGGCGGGTGGTCGACAGGAAGGTGCGCAACGCCGACGGGCACCGTGTCTCCTGGGAGATCAACAACTCCGACACCGCCCAGTACCGGGGTCCGGCCGACGAGGCCTTCACCCGGGCCGATCTCTACGTCACCGACTACCGCTCCTGCGAGCGGCTCGCGACGGTCAACCCGTCTCCCGGGTGCGCCCTGTCCGTCGACCGCTACACCAACGGGGAGCGGCTCACCGATCCGGTCCTGTGGGTCAACGTCGGCTACCACCACGTCCCCCGCGACGAGGACGCCGACCCCATGCCGAGCCACTGGCAGGGGTTCCGCATCACCCCCCGCGACGTCACCGCCAAAAACCCGCACTGAACTGCTACTTTCTGCTGCTTTATGCAGTTTTTGATCGCACGGAGCGGCACCGGGTGGTGTTAGGTGACGTGATCATTGGAATCGGCCGGTTCAACCGGGACGCCGCCGCCGATGATCGGATACGGTCGGCGAACAGCGTTGTGATGGCCCCCACATGACCGACAATCGTGACTTTTCCCTCCTTTGGCTCCGCACGTTTCCCAATACGCATGGTGATAGCGGACATGGGCATGGGTTCGGTCACCCGAGTAGGGCAAGGTAGGGGCTATCGATCTACGGGAGTAAAGCCATGAGCGCGCACTTGGACCTGGACCGGCTCGCGGGCGGAGCACATCATGATCCGCACTCGATCCTCGGGTCGCACCTGGGTCCCGAGGGCGTGACGATCCGGACGCTGCGCCCCATGGCGCAGCAGGTCCAGGCGCTCGTGGACGGCAAGTCCCACGACATGAAGCACGTCGCCCACGGCGTGTTCGCGGTCACCCTGCCCGGAGTCGACAAGATCCCCGACTACCGCCTCCGGATCGCCTACGCCGGCGCCGAGCCGTACGAGACCACCGATCCCTACCGGCACTGGCCCACCCTGGGCGAGATGGACCTGCACCTCATCGGCGAGGGACGCCACGAGCGGCTCTGGGAGGTCCTCGGCGCGCGGGTGATGCGGCACGAGGACGTGGACGGCACCGCCTTCGCCGTCTGGGCGCCCAACGCCCGCGGCGTGCGGGTCATCGGCGACTTCAACCACTGGGACGGCGCCGCGTACCCCATGCGCTCGCTCGGCGGGTCGGGCGTGTGGGAGCTGTTCGTCCCCGGCCTCGGCCCCGGCGACCGCTACAAGTTCAGCATCCTCGGTGTGGACGGGGTCTGGCGGGCCAAGGCCGACCCGATGGCCCGGCGCACCGAGCTGCCCCCCGCGACCGCGTCGGTGATCGAGAAGTCGGAGTACGTCTGGCGGGACGACGAGTGGATGCGGCGCCGCGCGGAGGGTGACGCCCTGCGGGAGGCGATGAGCGTCTACGAGGTGCACCTCGGCTCGTGGCGCCCCGGCCTGTCCTACCGCGAGCTCGCCGTCGAACTGGTCGACTACGTGGTGGACATGGGCTTCACGCACGTGGAGCTGATGCCGGTGGCCGAGCATCCGTTCGGCGGCTCCTGGGGTTACCAGGTCACCTCCTACTACGCCCCGACGTCGCGTTTCGGCTCCCCCGACGACTTCCGCCACCTCGTCGACGCCCTGCACGAGGCGGGCATCGGGGTGCTGGTCGACTGGGTCCCCGCGCACTTCCCGATGGACGACTGGGCGCTGGCCAGGTTCGACGGCACCCCGCTGTACGAGCACGCCGACCCCGCGCGGGGCGAGCACCCCGAGTGGGGCACCTACATCTTCGACTTCGGTCGCAGGGAGGTGCGCAACTTCCTCGTCGCCAACGCCGTGTACTGGCTGCGCGAGTTCCACATCGACGGGCTGCGCGTCGACGCGGTCGCCTCGATGCTCTACCTCGACTACTCGCGGCGCGAGGGCGAGTGGACGCCCAACGAGTACGGCGGCAGGGAGAACCTCGACGCGGTCGCGTTCCTCAAGGAGATGAACGCGGTCGCCTACCGGGAGGCGCCGGGCATCGTCACCGTCGCCGAGGAGTCGACCGCCTGGCCGGGCGTCTCCCGCCCCGTGCACCTGGGCGGGCTCGGTTTCGGGTTCAAGTGGAACATGGGCTGGATGCACGACACGCTCGCGTACCTCAGGCACGAGCCGGTCTTCCGCCAGTACCACCACCACCAGATGACGTTCTCGCTGATGTACGCGTACTCGGAGAACTTCGTGCTGCCGCTCTCGCACGACGAGGTGGTGCACGGCAAGGGGTCGCTGCTCGGCAAGATGCCCGGCGACGAGTGGCAGCGGTTCGCGAACCTGCGGGCGCTGTTCGCCTTCATGTGGGCCCATCCGGGCAAGCAGCTGCTGTTCATGGGTGGTGAGTTCGGCCAGGGCTCCGAGTGGTCGGAGGAGCGCGGGCTCGACTGGTGGGTGCTCGACTTCGACGGGCACAAGGGGGTGCAGCGGCTGGTGCGCGACCTGAACCGGGTCTACAAGGAGTCTCCGGCCCTGTGGAGCGTGGACGCCTCCCCCGACGGCTTCCGCTGGATCGACGCCGACGACGCGCTGGGCAACGTCTTCTCCTTCCTGCGCCACGCCGAGGACGGCTCGGTGGTGGCGTGTGTGGCCAACTTCTCCGGCGCACCGCACGAGAACTACCGCCTCGGGCTGCCCTTCCCCGGCGAGTGGGAGGAGGTGCTCAACACCGACGCCTACGACTACGCGGGCAGCGGCGTGGGCAACCTCGGCGCCGTCCAGGCCACCGAGGAGCCGCGCCACGGTCTCCCGTACTCGGCCACGATGCGCGTCCCGCCGCTGGGCGCCCTCTGGCTGCGCCACCCCGGTGCGCTCGAACCCGCCGCGGACCAGCGCGCGGAGGAGATCGTCGAGGCCGCGGAGCAGGAGGTCGCGCGGGAGCAGCGGCTTGAGGTCGTACGGGAGGCGGCCGAGACCACCGAGTCCGAGGGACCCGGGGAGCGCCGGGAGGCCGAACCGGCCTGACCGAACTCCCCCTCCGCAGAGCCCAACAGACCAGGTGAGAACGGGCCGGTCGCGCGATTCGCGCGACCGGCCCGTTTTCGCGCTCTATGCTTCCGGCACCCTCACCACAGCTCGTTCGGCCGAAAACCTTAAATCGGCCTTATATCAACGAACAAGGCATTGACCGTCGGCGTACGAGAACCTACGCTCAGGTAATTAATAGGAAACTTTCCTATGAATACGGGGACTCGGCACTCTCTGACCTGGAGCGACCCTTGCGACGAATTACCATCGGCTCCTTCATCGCGGCGGCGGCGCTGCTGGTTCCCCTGGGGATCGGCACCGCGACGGCCGCCACACCCGCCACCGCCACCTACACGACCACCTCGAACTGGGGCTCAGGCTTCGAGGGCAAGGTCGTCGTGCAAGCCGGGACCAGCGCGCTGACCAGCTGGAAGGTCGAGTTCGACCTCCCCGCCGGGACCTCGATCACCACGTCCTGGGACGCCGACCTGACGAAGAGCGGCAACCACTACACCTTCGTCAACAAGTCGTGGAACGGCGCGCTCGCCGCGGGCGCCTCGACGAGCTTCGGTTTCAACGGCGCGCCCGGCGGGATCACCAGCGTGCTGAACTGCAAGCTCAACGGCGCCGCCTGCAACGGCACCGGGCCGACCGCCACCCCGACCCCGACCCCGACGGTCACGCCCACTCCCACGCCGACCCCGACCCCGACGGTCACCCCCACCCCGCCTCCCCCCGGCGGTAAGAAGATCGTCGGATACTTCACCCAGTGGGGCGTCTACGCCCGCAACTTCCACGTGAAGAACCTGGTCACGAACGGCTCCGCGTCGAAGCTCACCCACATCCTGTACGCCTTCGGCAACACCACCGGCGGCCGGTGCACCATCGGTGACTCCTACGCCGACTACGAGAAGGCCTACACCGCGGCCGACAGCGTCGACGGCGTCGCCGACACCTGGGACCAGCCGCTGCGCGGCAGCTTCAACCAGCTCCGCAAGCTGAAGAAGGCGTACCCGAACATCAAGGTCATCTGGTCCTTCGGCGGCTGGACCTGGTCCGGCGGCTTCACCCAGGCCGCGCAGAACCCGGCCGCGTTCGCCGACTCCTGCTACAACCTGGTCGAGGACCCGCGCTGGGCCGACGTGTTCGACGGCATCGACATCGACTGGGAGTACCCCAACGCCTGTGGCCTGACCTGTGACAGCAGCGGCCCGAACGCCTTCAAGAACATCATCTCCGCGCTGCGCACCAAGTTCGGCGCCAACGCCCTCGTCACCGCGGCGACCACGGCCGACGGCTCCAACGGCGGCAAGATCGACGCCGCCGACTACGCCGGCGCGATCAACAACCTGAACTGGCTCATGCCGATGACGTACGACTACTTCGGCGCGTTCAACCCGCAGGGCCCGACGGCTCCGCACTCGCCGCTCACCTCCTACACCGGCATCCCGCAGGCCGGGTTCAACTCCGACGCGGCGATCCAGAAGTTCAAGGCCAAGGGCATCCCGGCGAGCAAGCTGCTGCTGGGCATCGGCTTCTACGGCCGAGGCTGGACCGGCGTGACCCAGGCGGCTCCCGGCGGCTCCGCCACCGGCGCGGCCCAGGGCACCTACGAGGCCGGGATCGAGGACTACAAGGTCCTCAAGACCAAGTGCCCGCCCACCGGCACCGTCGGCGGCACCGCCTACGCCTTCTGCAACGGCAACTGGTGGAGCTACGACACCCCCTCCACCATCACCGGGAAGATGACCTACGCCAAGAACCAGGGTCTGGGCGGGGCGTTCTTCTGGGAGACCAGCGGCGACACCACCAACGGTGAGCTCATCACCGCGATCTCCAACGGCCTCAAGTAATATTTCGACCACTCGGCCCTCCGTGCGCGCTACGCCGCGGGGGGCCGAGCTTTTTCCACTCGGCCCTCCGTGCGCGTCGCGCCGCGAGGGCCGAGCTTTTCTCCGAAGATCCTCCAAATCTGGGGCAAAGTATTCACTTGGCGCATACGGCTGCTTAGACTCCGAAACGCCCTTTTGATCCCCCCGGAGGACGCGTGCGACTTCGAGCTGTCGTGGCCATGGCGTTGGTCTTCACCCTCTCGCCCGCCATACCCGCCCTCGCCGAGGACGTACCGGCGCCCCCAGCGGTCTCCGCGAGCGAGAGCCCGCCCGTGGCCCCGGGCGACGGATCCGGAACCGAGCCCGGAGCAGGGGAGATGGGCGACGGAGCCGAGGGGGCGGGTGGTCAGGAGACCCCCGCCGACACACCGGTCTCACCCCCCGCCGACGCGACGCCCCCGCAGCCGAAACTGGAGGAGGGACTCGCCTCCGACACCGACGGCGCCCGGGTCATCGTCGAGCTGGCGGCCCCCGCCGAGGCGGCCCCGGTCGCCGGGGAGGCACGGCAGCTGCCCGACGCCGAGGTCGTCCTCGAACCCGCGGACACCTCGTTCATCGTGGTCGAGGGCACCGGCGAGTCGCTCGCGAAGCTGGCCGAGGACCCGCGCGTCCTCTCCATCCGCCGCGACCGCGTCTACTCCCCCACCTCGCTGGGCTCGCTGAGTTCCGGCTCGCTCGCCACGAGCCTGCAGGTGATCGGCGCGGACAAGGCGCACGCCACCGGCACCAAGGGCGCGGGCCAGACGATCGCGATCATCGACACCGGGATCGACGCCGGCCACCCCGACTTCGGGGGCAAGGTCGTGGAGCAGGCCTGCTTCTCCGCCACGGACGAGGGCGCGCAGTCCCTGTGCCCCAACGGGCAGACGAACGACCCCGGATCCGCCGACGCGAACACCTCCGCCTGCGTCCACGAGAGCGTCAACCTGTGCGACCACGGCACCCACGTGGCGGGGATCGCCCACGCCGTCGCGCCCGAGGCGGACATCGTGGCGATCCAGGTCTTCAGCAGGTTCAACAACTGTGACGACGAGGGCGGGGTCTGCCTGAGCGCGTTCGAGTCCACGCTCCTGCTCGCCCTGGAGCACGTCGCGAAGCTCAAGGACGGCGGCAGGAACATCGCCGCGGTGAACCTCAGCCTCGGCGGCGGCCTGTACGAGGGAAGCTGTGACGCCGAGCCGGACCTGGCGGCGATGAAGAGCCGCGTCGACGACCTGCGCGCCAAGGGCGTGGCCGTCGTGGCCGCGGCCGGCAACGAGGGCGTGCCCGGCGCCGGGGCTCCCGGCTGCTTCTCCGCCCCGGTGACGGTCGGCGCGACGGGCGACGACGACACCGTCCCCCACTGGTCCAACTACGGCTCCGTACTCGACCTCTTCGCCCCCGGTCTGGAGATCGAGTCCGCGGTGCCGGGCGGCGGCCACCAGGTCTACAGCGGGACCTCGATGTCCACCCCGTTCGTCACCGGTGCCATGGCGCTGATGGCCCAGAAGGCCCCGAACACCCCGGACGCGCTGGAGGCCGCGCTGAAGACCGCGGGCCGGCAGGTCACCTACGACGGCGTGACCACCCCCCGCCTCGACCTGAACGCCGCGATCGCCGGAGGCACCCCGGGTGACCCCGTCACTCCCCCCGGCCCCGAGGTTCCCAGCGACGACCCCGGCCCGGAACCCAGCCCAGAACCCAGTCCCGAGCCCAGCTCCGGTCCCCCTCCGTCGGCGCCGCCGAACGACCCGGTGCCGACGCCGATCCCGCTGCCGACGGTGACGGTCACCGTGACCGTGACCGTCCCCCCGCCGGCGACGCCCACGGTGTGCACGCGCGGCAAGTCCACCAAGACGCTGAGCGCCGCGCAGTGGGCGGTTGAGGTCACCCGGGGCAAGGGCAAGATCAAGGACGCGACGGTGAGCTGCTACCTCGGCCTGGTGGCCAAGGCGAGCAAGGTCTTCTCCGAGGTCACGCCCGCCTCCACCCTGGGCGGCGCGTACAAGGTGCTCAAGCCCGCCAAGAAGACGGCGCGGGCCAAGCTGGAGAGCGAGCTGCTCGCCGCCTGGCTGAACTGGGCGAACGGCGGCGTGAACTTCACCGCGAAGATCAAGGAGACGGCCACGCTGAAGACGGTCCTCACCTCGGTCGAGAAGGCACGCCTGAAGGGCTCCTCCCCCGCCGCGTCCACCACGATGCTCAAGAAGCAGGTGAACGCCCGCCGAGCGTGACCCCGGCAATCCAGGTAGGCCCCGCAGGCACCGGACCTGCGGGCCTACCTGGACCGGAAGACCCGTGGACCACACCGGCGGACCCGCAGGCCACGCAGACCCCTCGGGCTCCACGGTCCTGTCTTATGCCAGAAAGCGGGCGAGAACCCGACGAGCCGCATAAGCCCGGTATGTGTCGCTTAGGGTGAAGGGCATGGACGCGACCAAGGTGATCATCGATAGTGTCGAACGGTTCAAGCAGCGGCGTACCGCTCCCCTGATCCTTGAGCTCGACCTCACCGAGGGCCTGACAGACGGCAGTCCTCCGGCCGACCCGCTGAGCGCCATCATGGCGATGCGCAAGACGAGCCTCACCGACGTGCTGGCCGGGCTCAAGCGCGCCAGGAAGGACGACCGGGTCAGGGCACTGATCGTCAAGATCGGCACCCAGCCGCTGGGCCTCGCGATCGTCCAGGAGCTCCGCCAGGCTGTGATCCACTTCCGGGCCTCGGGCAAACTGACCGTCGCGTTCGCCGAGACCTTCGGCGAGATCGGCGGGGGCACCGTCCCCTACTACCTGGGCAGCGCCTTCGAGCGGGTCTACCTCCAGCCCTCCGGTGACGTCGGGCTGACCGGCGTCGCGATGGAGCAGCGCTTCCTGCGGGGTGCCCTGGGCAAGATCGGCGTGGAGTACCAGATCGGCCAGCGGCACGAGTACAAGACGGCCGCCAACACCTTCACCCAGGACCACATGACCGAGGCCCACCGTGAGTCGATGAGCCGCATCACCGAGTCGATCACCGAACAGGTCGTGGCGGGCATCGCCGAGGGGCGCGGCCTGGAGCCGGCCAAGGTACGCGAGCTGATCGACCAGGGCCCGTTCATCGGCGCCGAGGCCGTCGAGGCGGGACTCGTCGACCGGCTCGCCTACCGCGACGAGGTCTACGACGAGGTCAAGGAGTCCGCCGGCGACGGCGCGCTCCTGCTGTACGTCGGCCGCTACGCCAAGTCGTTGTCCGCGAAGAAGCTCCCGCACCCCGGCGAGCAGGTCGTCGCGCTCGTCCGCGGCAACGGCGCGATCCGGCTCGGCCGCAGCGGTCGCAGCCCGCTGGGCGGCGGTGGCGCGATGGGCTCCGACACCATCTGCGCCGCCCTGCGCGCGGCCCGCAACGACGACCATGTCAAGGCCGTCGTCTTCAGGGTCGACAGCCCCGGCGGCTCGTACACCGCCTCCGACGCCATCTGGCGCGAGGTCGTGCTCACCCGCAAGGCGGGCAAGCCCATCATCATCTCGATGGGCGACCTCGCCGCCTCCGGCGGCTACATGGTCTCGATGGCCGCCGACGTCATCGTGGCCCAGCCGGGCACGCTCACCGGCTCCATCGGCGTGTTCGGCGGCAAGGCGGTCATCGGCGGGCTGCTGGAGAAGATCGGCGTCACCTCCGAGACCGTCGGCGAGGGCGCCAACTCCGGGATGTTCTCCCCCACCAACGCCTTCTCCGAGGCGCAGTGGGCGCGGATCAACGCCTGGCTCGACCGGGTCTACGACGACTTCGTGAACAAGGTCGCCGAAGGTCGCGGCCTGTCGCGTGAGCGCGCCCACGAGCTGGCCAAGGGCCGGGTCTGGACCGGCGCCGACGCCCTGGAAGGCGGCCTCGTCGACGAACTCGGCGGCCTGGAGGACGCCCTCGCCATCGCCCGCAAGAAGGCGGGCCTCGCCGTCGACGCCCCCGTACGCGTCTACCCCAAGCTCAACCCCCTGGAGCGGCTGCGCCCCGCGGAGTCCAGCGAGGACAAGGCCGCCGCCCTGGCCAGGGTCCGCCTGGAGTCGTGGGGCCCCCTCGCCCACCTCGCCGGCGAGCTGGGCCTGCCCTCGTACGGCCCGCTCATCCTGCCGGGCACCTGGACGATCCGCTGATCTTCCTCGTCCATCCCCGTGAGAGCCGCCCCGTCCGAACGGGGCGGCTCTCACGCGTACGGAACCTGTGAGAAAGGAGCGAGCGGGATCAGCGGTAGCGGCTCCGGTAGCGCGCCAGCGGCAGCAAGGACGCGTCGACGTACTCGACCCCGAGGACCTTCGCGATGAACAGCGTGTGATCCCCGGCCGGGACCACCTTGACCGTCTCGACCTCCAGCGCGGTGACACCACCGTCCACCACGAGGGCCTCGCTCAGCGCGCCCCGGTGGTGCGGCGTACCCGCGAGCAACAACCTGGCACCCGGGCGGCCCGCCGTGGCGAACCGGCTCGCGATCGCCTTCTGCCCGGCCGACAGCACGCTCGCGGCCCAGCGGTCCTGCCTGAGCAGCAGCTCGTTGAGATATCCGGTGCTGTCCAGGCTCACCATCACCAGCCGAGGTTCCAGCGACAGCGAGGTGAAGGTGGAGACCGTCACCCCCACGTCGTCGCGATCGTCCTTCACGGTGACGATCGTCACCCCGGTCACCACCTGGGCCATCGCCTCGACGAACTCGTTCATCCGGCCATCATCCCGGACCCGAGCGCCTGCTTGGCCCGGCGCCTTGTCCTCCTCCGACCACGAGGCACCGGATGGACCGGAGACGAGACCGCCACCCGGCATGAGAGCGCCGGGCGGGCATCTGATCACCGCCGAGTCGGCCGGACGGCCACCCCCTGGCATCATGGTCATCGACCGACGCGACGGGAGCGGCCCACATGCATGTCGAGACACACGGTCCTGCCGACGCCCCGCCCGTGCTCCTGCTGCACGGTGGCGGTGTCGCCGGTTGGATGTGGGAGCCGGTGCGTGAGCGTCTCGCGCGCGACCACCGGCTGATCGTCCCTGACCTGCCCGGCCACGACCACAGCGCGGACGAGACGTATCACTCCCATGCCCAGACCGCCGAAGCCCTGACGAAGCTCCTCCACGACGCGGGCGGTCGCGTCTCCGTCGTCGGGTTCTCCCTGGGCGCGCAGCTGACGGTCCTGCTCGCCGCGCACCGGCCCGAGCTCGTGGAACGGGTGGTCGTGGTCAGCGCGCAGGCCAAGCCCATCGCGGCCACCGGCTTCACCCTCGGCCTGCTCGGCGCCACCGCTGGGCTCGCCCGGCAGCGGTGGTTCGCCAAGCTGCAGGCCAAGCAGCTGTTCGTCCCCGACCCGTTGCTCGACGACTACGTCCGTACGTCCGCGAGCATCTCGAAGCAGACCCTGCTCGCCGCGGTCGGCGAGAACCTGCGCTTCACCCCGCCACCCGCGTGGTCGCGTTTCCCCCGCGAGGTGCTGATCCTCGCCGGTGGGCGTGAACGGGCCCTGATGCGGGAGTCGGGCCGTGTGCTGCACGAGGCCCTGCCGGGCAGCGAGCTGGAAATCGTGGCGGACTGCGGGCACGGCATCCCGCTACAACGGCCCGACTGGTTCGCGGACCGCGTACGCGACCGGCTCGGCGCCTGACCGGCCGTCGAGCCGCACCCCCGGGCGCTCGATGGCTCGCCCAGGTGCGGATGCGCCGGTTCCTGTACGCCGACAGGTCGTCCAGGATCACGGAGATCGGGCCGCCGCCGTAGCGAGCGGCCCGGGTCGCCGGCCTACTGCCGCTTCACAGTGGGTCGAGGCGCTTATGTCATCCGCGTCAGTGAACCGATTCGAGATGGTCGGCGCCCAGGTGGTCGGTCCTCAGGTGGCCGGCGAGGAAGCGGGCGGCGCGGTCGAGTGCGGCGTCCGCCTCATCGAGGCGGCCGTAGTGGTGCTGGAAGACGTGCGGGAGGCCGGCCCCGACTTCGAGCGTGACCTCGACATCGTCGGCGCCCGCGCGGCCGGCCAACCGGATCGCGTCGTCGAGCAGCACCTCGTTCGCCCCGACCTGTACGAGTAGCGGCGGCAGTCCGGTGAGGTCGCCGAACAGCGGGCTGGCCAGGTGATGTGCCCGGTCGCCTGCACCGACATAGAGATCGGCGTACGCGCGCAGGTCGGCCTCGATGAAAATGGGGTCGGCGTCCTCCTTGGAACGAATGCTTCCTCCGGCGAGAGTGAGATCGACCCAGGGAGAGAAGACGACCACGGCGGCCGGTTGCGGCAGCCCGGCCTCCCGGGCCGCGAGCAGCGTGGCGATGCTCAAGCCGCCACCGGCGGAGTCACCGGCCATGACGAGGTCGCGCGGGTCGGTACCCGCCGCCAGCAGCTCGCGATAGGCCGCGAGCCCGTCGTCGACGGCCGCGGGGAAAGGGTCTTCGGGCGCCAGCCGGTAGTCCACCGACATCGCTCGCAGCCCGGCGCGGCGGGCCAGTTCGCCGACCAGCCCCGCATGGGTGTCCGGTGAGCCGACGACATAGCCGCCGCCGTGCAGGTAGAGCAGTCGCCCGCGACCGGAGGCGTTGGCCGGCTCCAGCTCCAGGGCCGGCCGCCCGCCCAGGACGGTCCTACGGGTGATGACGCCCTCCGGTGCCGGACGGGTGAGGGCTGCGACGAAACCGCTGCGCTGCTCCTCGACGGTGGGCCGTGTCTCGCTGCGAGGGGCGGAACGGAGCAGGGTGTCCAGGGCGTCGCGCTGCTGCTGGGACATGTCGGGCCTCCATGGGTTGAGGTGTGAGAATGGATTCCCGGGAATCCATCTGCCTGAGCCCAACCAGATTCCAAGGAAGATGATTCCCAGGAATCTATCGGAGGTTACTGTGAGCCATATCACTCCGATCTTCGCCGACCTCGTCCGCGTCGAGACCCGGCTCTACAACGCGGTGAGCGCCCGGCTGCGCGCCGAACACGGGCTGGGGCTGGGACAGTTCGAGTTTCTGGAGATCATCGACCGCGTGCCGGGATGCCGCGTACTCGACATCGTCGGCGAACTGGCGATCACCGTGGGGGCCGTGAGCAAGGCGGTCGACCGGCTGGTGGCCTCAGGCTGGTGCCTACGAGTCGCACACCCCCAGGACCGCCGGTCGTCCGTTCTCCGCCTCACCCCCGAGGGTGAGAAACAGCTGGCCGCTTCCCGCCCCACCGTCGAAAGCGAACTCATCTCGCTGACCGCGACGGTTTCCCCTGACGACCTGGCCCTCATCACCTCGACCTTGGCCACCCTGCGCGCGACCCTCGAAGCGGGCTCCTACGGCCAGCCGGGCTGAGGAGACATCACCTGGGTGACTCCACAAGTGCGCCGACAGGTGGTCGGCAGCCGGTCCGGCCGCCGTGATCGATGAGCCTTGGGCTGTGCTCCGAATCACATCGCTCCACGACCTTCCCGTCGCCGCTTTCAACCCGTGAGGAATCACCTCCAACCACTCCAGCACCACCTTCGGTCCGCCCCAAAACCACGAGTTCGAGCCCTCCTCTCCCCTCGCAACCGTCGCGAAGGCCGCCATATCTCGCCGCTCGCGAACCGTGCCTTCAGAAAACCCAGAGACGAAGCCCCCAGGTGAACCACGAGCCACCGACACCTCTCCCTACGTGATCGTTTCGGCTTACCCTTCTCTACAACCGAACGTCACCGTGAGAACGCGGCCCCGATATGTCGCACTTTCAAACCCGAAATCCGTGTCCTATTTAGCTGCTCTCTCACATATTGCGGACATAAAGGTTCTATGGGTAATTTCTGATCGTTTGCTGTTAGCTCGCTCCGAACCGTCGACCTCGGCCCCACTTCGGGCCTGATGGCGGGCTGGGGTAACGCGGGAGCGATTGGCTCTCGCGCTGACTTGTTCGGAGGGTGACGGCGTATGCGCCGGAGTTTGTCATGGTCGTTTTCGGTAGTCGTGAGAACCTGGACGGCGGTGGCCGTGCTGGTGACGGCGTTACCGGGCCTGCTGCTCTTCCAGGCGTTTCCGGTGTCCGCCGCGACGGTGCAACCACCCGCTCTCTTTCACGGCCCTCCCGACACACCTGACCAGTTGACCGGTTCTGCGGCGGGCTTTCCGTCCCTGGTAGAAACGGCGGCCACCACGACGACGGTGAAAGTGAAGCCGTCGAAACAGGAGGACGAACGCCCCAAGAGGGCGTTGCAAACCGAGGGGCGCTTCGTCGATGAGCCCCAGCCCGCCGCCACCCGCAAGAGCACCGACGCCGACAAGCGTTCGGCCTCTTCTGAGGCTGCGCGGGCTCAGGCGCTGGACTGCCAGTACGGATGTATTCCGACGATCGTGGATGTGCATCCGTGGAACGAGGCGCAGGTCGGGTCGTTGACGCCGTTACTGGTGACGTACGCCAAGAGCAACGCCGGCGTCTATGGCATTGATTACTTCTTTGAAATCTGCGACCGGTCGGGGATGTCGGGCACGTGCACCACGTCGGGATGGCTGAGTGATGTCAACACCTGGCGGGTTCCGGCAGGCAAGCTGAAGTGGGGCAAGGAGTACTGGTGGCAGGTGTCGGCGAAGGATCGCGGCACCTTGGGAGTGAACACGTCGTTGATGTCGTCCATCACCACCGGGGTGCGGCAGCCGATGATCACCTCACAGTTGTCCGCGCGGGGAGTGAACGGCCAGGAGTTTCACCAACTGTCCGGGAACTACACCACGGCCTTCACCGACGCCTCGGTCACGACGGCCGGTGAGCCATTGTCGGTGGTGCGCTCGTACAACACGCTGGACCCGCGAGCCGATGGGATGTTCGGCGCGGCCTGGTCAACACTGTGGGACATGAAGCTCGTCTCCGAGGTCGGAGGTGAGACCTCATCACTGCTGGCTACCTATCCCGATGGTCGTCAGGTGCGGTTCGCCCCCAACGGGGACGGCACCTTCCAGCCGCCGCCGGGAATGCACGCCACCTTGGCGACCGTCAGCGGTGGCGGCTGGCGGTTGATGGACAAGAGCGCCACCTCCTACCACTTCGACGCCCAGGGGCGGCTCACCAAGATCACCGACGCCCGCAGCCGTAGCCGCGACCTTGTCTACGGAACCGACGGAAAGCTGGCGACCGTGACCGCCACCGGCGGTCGGGCATTGCATTTCACCTGGACGGGCGCGCACGTCACGCAGGTGTCCACCGACCCGGTGGGGGGTCAGGCGTTGACATGGACCTACCAGTATCAGGGCGATCGGTTGGTCGCCTCATGCGCTCCGGTGGCCGCGCCGAACTGCACCACCTACGGGTACGGCACCGGCTCGACCTACCGCTCGACGGTGTTGGACTCCGAGCCTTATGGATACTGGCGGCTGGGCGAGACCTCGGGGACTTGGGCCGCCGACCTCGGATGGGGGGCAGGTCCCGCCACCTACGTCAATGCGACCAAGGGACAGCCCGGAGCTCTGGCCGGCACCACCGACACCGCGATCAGCGTGACCTCCGGTTCGGTCGAGCTTCCGCTGAACTCGGTCGCCCGCCTCGCCGACAAGTTCTCGGTGGAGGTGTGGTTCAAGACCACCCTGCACGGGGTGCTGTTCTCAGCGGGCCTGGAGGATCCGACCCCTGCGGACTCTGCGATCTATGTGGGCACCGACGGCAAACTACGTGCCCGCTCCCAGCCGTTCTACGGTGATAACGCGGCCCCGATCACCTCGGCGGGTGTCGTCAACGACGGGCAGTGGCACCACGCGGTGCTGAGCGTGTCCGGTCCCACCGATCGGCTGTATCTGGACGGTCAACTGGTGGGCTCCCTGACCGGGTCAGGAGGCATCGATTGGCGGGAACAGGCCCGGTTCGGCAAAGGAATGCTCAGCTGGCGGTGGCCGGCCACCAGTGAGAGCTTCAGGGGACAACTCGACGAGGTGGCCCTCTACGACAAGCCACTGACCGCTCAGGAGATCAGCCGCCACCACGCGGCCCGCGCCGAGACCCCGCACAAGCTCACCACCATCACGTTGCCATCGGGACGAGCCTGGGCGGCCAACACCTACGACGCCGCCACCGACCGGATCACCACGCACGTCGACCAGCACGGCGGCACCTGGAAGATCGGTGCCCCGGTCTACGCGCCGGAACCGGGCACCTCAACGATCACGGTCACCGACCCCAACAACAACACACTCGGCTACGTCCACGATGCCTGGCGTGGTTACCGTCTGGTCAGTCGTACCGACCAGCTGGGCAAGATCACCAGGTACGGGTACGACACCGGCGGATTCCTCACCAAGGTCACCGACCCGAACGGTGTTGTCATCGAGCAGGTCAACGACGCGCGCGGCAACGTCACCGCCACCAAGACCTGCAAGGCAGCGGGAAACTGCCAGACCACCCACCAGGCGCTCTACCGCAACAGCGCCAATGAGTTCGACCCGCGCAATGACCGTCCGGTGACATACAGAGATGCCCGCTCAGCGAACGCCACCGACAACACCTACGCCACCACCATCGAGTACACCCCCCAAGGTGAAGTGGCCAAGCAGACCACCCCGGCCACTTCCGACTTCCCCACCGGCCGCTCGACGACGTACACCTACACCGACGGCACCGAACCCGCCATCGGCGGCGGCACCACCCCAGCGGGGCTGACGAAGTCGGTGAAGGACGCCAAGAACAATGAGATCACCTACCGTTACAACACCACCGGGGACCTGGCCGAGCAGACCAGCCCGTCCGGACTGATAACGAAGTTCGCCTATGACGCGCTGGGCCGGGTGACCTCGCAAACCGAGGTATCGGCAGCTCATCCCACCGGTGTCACCACGACGTTCACCTACGACGGGACCGGACGGCTGCTCACGCAAACCGCTCCCGGAGTGAAGAACGAGGTCAACAACGTCACCCACACCGCCAAGGCCACCTACACCTACAACCCCGACGGTGACACGCTCACCGAGACGGTGGCCGATCTGACCGGCGGTGATGCGACGCGGACGACCACCTACACCTACGACCCCAAAGGGCGGGTAGAGACGATCACCGACCCCGAGGGTGGGATGGCTCGTTCGACGTGGGACAGCACAGGAGCGCAGGTGTCGGCGACCAATCAGTTGGGCACGGTCTTCGCCTACGGCTACACCAAGCGCGGCGAGTTGGCCTCGACAACGATCAAAAACTGGACGGGCAGTCCACTGGCCCCGAAACCGGCCCAGGACGTGGTGTTGGAGGCGCGTTCCTACGACAACGGGGGACGTCTGGGCGGGCGAGTCGATGCGATGGGCCGCAAAACCCTCTACACCTACTTCACCGACAACCGTCTGTCGGAGGTCATCGGCGACGATGTGCGGCTCAACGGGTTGACGACTACGACCGATGTGGTGTTGGAGGCCAACACGTATGACGCGGCCGGCAACCTTGTCAAGCAGGTCACCGACGACCCAGCCGGCCAAGACAGTGGCGGCGAAAAGGTCACCACCGACTACGTCTACGACGCGGCGGGCCGCCTGACCTCCAGCACGTTCGACCCCGTCACGCTCAAACGGAAAACCGCGTACACCTACGACGCGGTCGGCAACATCACCAAGGAGACCTTCACCGGCGCGGCCAGTGCCCGCACCGAATCCACCACCTACACCTACAACGCGCTGAGCCTGATGACCCAGCGAACCGTGGAGAACGGCGCTGAGGACCTGGTCGCTACCCACACCTACGACGACCGTGGCCTGCTGACCGCGACAACCGACCCTCGCGGTAACGCCTCCGGCGCCAACGCGGCGGATTTCACCACGACGCTGCGCTACGACCTGGCCGGGCAACTGGTGGAGACCAAGGCTCCGCAGGTGACGATCGAGAAGAACGGAACGGCGACCGCCGGGCGACCCACGGTGCGCTACGGCTACAACAGCGTCGGCCTGACCACCCACGCGGTGGACGGCGAGGGCCGCACCAGCACCGCCGCCTTCGACAAGGCAGGCCGCCTGACCTCGACCACATCGGCCCCCTACACCCCGCCGGGCGGGGCCACACTGATCCCGAAGATCAGCTACGGATACGACGCGGCCGGTCAGCTGACCAGCGTCACCAACGAGCGCGACTACGTCACCACCGCCACCTACGACGCGCTGGGCCGCGCGGTCAGGGTGACCGATCCCGGCCCGTCCGGCCCTGGCGGTGCCTGGACGTCGGAGTACGACATGCTGGGCGAGGAGTTGGCCACGGTCGATCCCACCGGGGCCCGCAGTGAGGCGACTTATGACGACCTGGGCCGTCAGATCACCGCCACACGGATCGAACGCAAGCCCACCACGGCAGCGCACACCACCACGCTGACCTACGACACTGCCGGGAACCTCACCAAAGCCGTCGCTCCGGGCAACAAGACCACCAACTACGTCGTCAACGCCGCCGGGCAGCCCACCTCGATCAGCGACCCGCTGACACACGCCTCCACCTTCGGCTACGACATCCTGGGCCGCACCACCAAGGTCACCGACCCGCTGAACAACGCCACCGAGGCCGAATACGACCTGGCCGGCCGCCAGATCGCCGCCAAGGATCTCAACAGCAGCAACGCGGTGGTGCGTACCTTCGGGTTCGGCTACGACCTGGCTGGTAACCCGACCAGCACCACCTCCGGTGAGGGGCGCATCACCCGCCGCACCTTTGACGCCGCGAGCCGGATGACCTCACTGATCGAACCGGTCGCTACGGGAACCTCGATCACCTCGACGTTCGGCTACGACGCCACCAGCGCGCACACCCGCATCACCGATGGTCGCGGCAATGCCACCTGGACCAGCTACAACACCCTTGGCCTGGTCGAGTCGGTCATCGAACCGGCCACCACCGCCTACCCGAACGCGGCTGATCGGACCTGGACCAGCCTTTACGACGCCGCCGGGAACGCCACCGCGACCCTGCAGCCCGGCGGGGTGCGCATCGACCGCACCTTCGACCATCTCGACCGGCTCACCACGCAGACCGGCAGCGGCGCCTCGGTGGCCACCCCGGCGCGTAACTTCACCTATGACAGCGCGGACCGATTGACCGCGGTGGGCGACTACACCTTGGAGTACAACGACCGCAGCCTGCTGACCAAGGTGTCCAAAGCCGCCAACCAGGTCGCCACCTACGCCTACGACGCCTCGGGCAACCCCACCCAGCGCGTCGACCCGACCGGGACGGCGACCTACACCTGGGATGCCGCCGACCGGCTCAAGACCGCGAGCGACCCGGTCACCGGCCGCACCTGGACCTACGGCTACGACAACGCCGACCGGCTCACCACCAAGACCTCTGCCTCTCCGGTGAGCACCCAGACCTACGGCTACGACACCGTCAACCGGCTCACCTCACACTCGGTGAAGAACAGCTCCGGCACCGAACTGGCGAAGATCGCCTACGGATGGGACAAGGACGACAACCTCACCAGCAAAACCACCACCGGCACCGCCGGGGCGGGAGTCAACACCTATGGCTACGACCACGCCGGGCGGCTGACCTCCTGGACCGCGCCTGGTGGCGCCACCACTTCCTACACCTGGGACGAGTCCGGCAACCGCACCGGCGCCGGAAGCGACACCTTCGTCTACGACCAGCGCAACCGACTGATCTCTGGCGCCGGGACCGACTACACGTACACCCCTCGCGGCACCACCGCCACCGAGACCAAGGCCGGAACCACCCGCAACCTGACCTTCGACGCCTTCGACCGGCTCGTCTCCGACGGAGAGGCCGGCTACGGCTACGACGCCCTGGGCCGGGTGACCTCACGCACCAAGGGTGCTGAGCAGCGGCGGTTCGTCTACTCCGGCCTGGAGAACGACATCGCCACCGTTGCCGACGGCGCCAACGCCACCTTGGCCAAGTACGGTCGCGACCCCTTCGGAGGGCTGCTCAGCCTGCAAGAAGGCGCTGCCCCCGCACTTGCCACGATGACCGACCTGCACGGCGATGTGGTGGGCACCTTCTCCGGCACCGCGCTGGTCGACTCGGTCGCCTATGACCCCTTCGGCAAGCCCATCCACCGCTCAGGCACCCCGCGCGGCCTCGGCTACCAGGGCGAGTACACCGACCCCGACACCGGCAAGGTCAACATGCACGCCCGCTGGTACCAGCCCGGCACCGGCGCCTTCACCTCCCGCGACGACTGGACTCTCAATCCCCAACCATCGGTTCAAGCCAATCGCTACACCTATGGCAACGCAAGTCCTTTGGTTAGCGTGGACCCATCAGGTCATTACCCCGTCCTACCCCCAATAACGGGAGGTGGAAGAGGGCCTGTAGTTGCACCTCCAGCCCCTAAACCTCCTATCATCCCTATTCCTCTTCCAGTCTTTCCCATGCCCAATACAAACAAAAGTCCCACCACGGCCCCTAGTCCCACTACAGGCAAAGGCACCAGCACAGGCGCTAATCCCAATTCAGGAAGAGGCTCTAACCCCGACCCAGGAAAGGGCTCCAACCCCGACATTAACAGGAATGGCGGAGGCAGGTACATCGCTACCGCCACAAGCAGCACACAGAGCGTTACCATTAGAAACAATACGGGAACCGCACCCCCCAGAGTTTCGCCTCAACCGCCGACCAAGAAACCGGAGCCGTACAAGCCTGACTTCGATCCAAACAGCCCAGAATTCATAAACGACCCTAACAACGCTGAGAACCCCATCTATCAGCGTACCCCTCAAGAAGAAAAAGACTACTACTGCACATATCTCGGACCATGCATTTACAGCTATACCGGTCACGTTGGAACCGAAATTCAAGGCGACGGCGGGCGCGGCGGAGGAGGCGGAGGCGGGACTTCATGCGAGCAGTGGGATCCCGAGAGATGCGGAAAAGACTCCTGCGGCAAATACGTCGGCTTTGTATATTCCACATCGGTGTTTGGATGTGTACCCGGCTCGGACAAGGACATCGGCAACGGAACCGCTCGCTCGCAGAACTTCCCCACAGATAACGGCAGCGACAGCTACCCCGAGACTCCGCCAGCCCCGCCGACCTTCTGCCCTTCCGGCAACAGCTTCGTACCTGGCACCAAGGTCCTGATGGCCGACGGCACCACCAAGCCGATCGAGGACGTCAAGATAGGCGACTGGGTGGTAGCCGCTGACGCGGCAACAGGACTGACCGCCGCCAGGCGCGTCAGCCACCTGATCACCGGCGACGGCGAGAAGCGTCTGGTCCGTCTCACCATCACCACAGACGCAGCGACCGGAAAATCCGGAACGGTAGTCGCCACAGATGGCCACCCGTTCTGGGTCCCTGACCTCCGCAAGTGGGTCAAGGCAGGCGAACTCCAGCCCGGCATGCTCCTACGAACCAGCGCCGGCACCTACATCCAGCTCACCGCCGTCAAGAAGTGGACCGCCCCCCAACGCGTCCACAACCTCACCGTCGACGGCCTGCACACTTATCATGTTGTAGCAGGCAACCAAGCTATCCTTGCTCACAACGATGATCCGTTCGATGTTGCTCTTGGATACCGAATTCATGGAACGGAGAAATTTGCAAACGACAGGGGCCTCCAACACTTCTTGGATCTCGGCCCCACCGAGTGGCAAGCACCCGTTCAGAAGGCAATAGTAAATGGAAAAATAGTTCTACACGTCAACACGAGAGGATTTAGCGGCGACTTCACTGAAATGGCAATGAGGGGCCTGAGGCGCGACAAGAACATATCCCCTTATGCTACCGAAGAAGAGATGGGATGGATCGCGCGAGCCGTTGCCAATGAACGTAGGACATGGGACTCCGTTCGCTTTTACGATGATTCCGGAGATGTCGTCAACGTTCCCGAGCCCGACTGGGATTCCTTTGGAAGGCTGCGCGACCTCCCCTGCTGAACCCCGGGAAAATAATTCAGTCGCCTTGATTTTATTGATCATATTTTAACACCTTAAAGATTCACTGGAGATGTGAGGTTATTCAGCAATGCCAGCAGGGCGCGAAATTCCAGATTTTGGACCGGCCGACGCGTTAAATGTAAACCTTTATCCAGACCTTGTGGCAAAAGGAGGACTAGCGCTAGCGATAAAAAGGTTGTCAGAAGAGATCCGCGTCGACATCCCCCATGTTCACACGCAACCAAATTCCGGCCGATACACTTCCGCAAAGGTTGACTCAAACCGAGGAGTCATTTCAGTCCTACTGGGAGTTGAAAAACGAATTTTTTCTATAAAAATCGCCAGTGACACCCACGTTTGGGCCAGCGGTGGAACGGAAGACCTCTCAAAAGTGATCAAAGTGATTTTCGCTTGGCAAAACGGATCCACCCTGAAAGAGTTGCGTGAGGAATTCCCGTTCATGGGCTACGAGAAGCTGGCCGAAGCCTACGAGCAAGGGAACCCCGTTCCCGTTCAGTGGGACTTACTCCTAAAAGATCGAAGTTATACGAACATCGGAAATCTTTTACGAGCAGTTCACTCAAGAGAAGAGCTACGAACCAGATTTCCATATGTAAGCCACGGAATGTTACGCCTCACCGAAAGCCCTTTTTCGAGGTCACCGAATGAGATTTGGATTGCCCCTCTGTCAACAATTGGCTATCAGGTCGAAATTTCTGGAAGCCCTGAATCGCGCACTGAATGCGGAACACTCGAAGAAGCGATTAACGCAGCGATTGCCTGTCTTATCTAGCCGCTCTGCAGTCCCATCGCCACGGTGTCAGTGGGCCAGTCAACTCGCTCGAAGCTCACGATCATTCACCCTCTGGTTGTCTGCTCTACCTCGGAGTTGTGCTATCTACTTCAGATCGCTTCCATCGTCGACCGATAAAGGTCTTCGAACCTTCGGACTGCGGCGGTGTCCGCGAAGGGGTGGAGGCGGGAGCGGATGGCCTCTATGCGGGCGGTGATGCGGGCTGAGTTGACCTTGACCGCGAGGTTCAACGACTTCGCAGCGGCCTCTGTGGCCCGTTCGATCTCGCGCGCCTGGGCGTAGGCGTCGGCGAGCCAGCTCAGGTAGAGCGAGAATTCTCGGGCGCGCGTGGCGTCGTAGGTGTCGAGGCCCTGGGTGAGCAGCGGTTCGGCCTTGAGTGGGCGGCCGAGTTCGGTGAAGCATCGGCCGGCCATCACGTCGACTTCGCCTCGGTCCAGCCAGTAGACCCATTTGGGGTCCTCGTCGCCGTCCCCGTGCTGCTCGAACACCCGGTCGACCTCACCGAGTGCCCGCTCGGTGATCGCTGAATCTCCCGCTTTGGCGTGTGCCCAGGCCACTCGTTCCAGCAGCAGAGCGCGCGTGAGCGGGGTGCTTGATCGCTCGGCGCCCTTGACCGCCGTACGAGCCACCGTGGCCGCTTGCCTGGGGTCTCCCACGTTGGCCATCTGGTAGCTCAGCGAGGACAGCAGATTGGCCGCCGTCGGCTCGTCTCCGGCGACGTGCGCGGCCTGGATGCCTTTGACGTAGTAGGTACGGGCGCGATCGTAGAGTCCGGCGTCAGAGGTCACCCATCCCGCGAGCTGGCAGAGCTCTCCCACCGCTTTCAGTAGACGGCGGCCCACATCCTCGCGGTAGGCGGCCTCCCTGACGACCGTGACGGTCGCCTCCAGCTCACCGGAGACGAGCGCATGCAGATCCGTACCCCCCACGTAGTCGTCGAGGTGGCGCAGATGATCGACCCTGGTCTCGATCCTGTCGATCAGTGAATGACCGACACGACGTCCCGAGCGGATCTCGTGGAGCTGCGGCGCCTCCACGATCAGCCACTCGTGGGCGACACGAAGCGCGGACTCCTCCGACAGGGCCTCGCTCTCGGCGGCCAGCCCGGCGGCCATCGCCTCGTTGCTCTCTCGCGTCCAGCCGTCACTGAACAGCGTCAGGCGATCATCGTTAACGCTCGGCGGGGTGATACCCAGTCGCTTGGCACGGGACAGGACAACCGCCTGGTCGAGCATCGCCAGGGGCAGATCGAGCACGATGCTCAGCCACGGCAACCAGGCCAAAGGCAGCCGCTTGCCGCGCTCCCAGCGGGAGACTTCGTTGCGAGTGATCGTGGCCTGCCCGGACACCCGGGCGAGCCGGTCGGCGAGACTCGCCTGAGTGAGGCCCTTGGCCTGCCGGGACTGCTTGATCAGTTCCTCGATCGTCAGACCTTCCACTCCCTGGCTCCTTTCGCGCACCATCTGTAGGCCAGGAAGCGGCCCCCAGCGACTGACTCGGCTCCAGGGCGGCCCCTCGATACGGGCCCCTGTGAGGCTCCTTCCATGGTCACTCACCTGCGGTTCTCTTGGAAGGCAATTACATAGAGTTACTCGATCTCACCTGGAGCAGATATGCCGGGCGACTCCCCGCCAGTGATCACCATGAATCCCCGCCGAGCCATCGAGTCTGCCCGGGAGGAGGGAACCGCCTGCGATGAGTACGGCCGAGTGCCCCGCGCGCTGGCACTGCGGTTCACCGGCTGGTGTCTTTGGTACGGCAAGACCACCAGATGCTGGTGGGCCCTGCCTCCCACCTGGTGCCGACAGCGCGTCGGCCTGCTCGAAGCCGACACCTCTACTGAACTGGCCGCACGGATACAGCACATCGAGGGCTTCCGCGCCCACCTCATCCCTGAGCAGTCGGCATCTCTCATCCTCGGCGCAGACACTCACGCGCCGCAGGCTGAAGGCCCCAGCAAGGAGAGCAGCCAGGACAGCGGAGTCACTGCAAACTCCCGGTTCGACAGGAGCGAGGGCAAGGGAGGTGGGCAAGATGGCAGCGCAGTTTCTGTCCGTGCTCGTCGGCGTACTCGCTGACCGCCTTCGCACCACGACGACCGCCGATGCCGTACGATCACCGCACCTGGGACGGATCCCCGGCTGGCCGGCGTCCCTTGGCCACACCCCCGTCATCTCTCAACGGTTCGCCGCCACCCCCGAGCAGGTCAGACCCGCCCGCGCCTTCGTCGCCGAACTCTTCGGCAACGACCACCCGCTCCGCGACGACGCCATGCTCCTCACCAGCGAACTCGCCACCAACGCCGTCGAACACTCCAACGGATCACTCGACGCCCGACCGGCCGATACCGAAGCCATCGCCACCGGACCGTACGACACAAGACCGCACGAGTACGACGCGGGGACGGCCAAGCGGTCACGGGAGTTCGTCGTCACGGTGGCCTTCCTCCCCCACGGAGTGCTCATCACCGTCCAGGACCCCGGCGCCTCGGAGATCCCCTGCACGGGAAAACCCAGCCCGGAGGCCACCGGCGGCCGAGGACTCCTGCTCGTCAACGACCTCGCCACCCGCTGGGGATTCCACCGCGACCCCACAGGAACCGTCGTCTGGTTCGAGCTCCACTCGACCGACGGGTAACCCCTGAGCACGACGCCTCGCCTCGGCTACGGCTTCTTCACCGCCGGAGTTCGCGACGATGTCCGCGCGGATGTCGCTCCATCTGGGAAAGTTCGTCATCGACTCTCCTGCTCGCGTTCTCGCGGGTGAATCCCCAGCGCATCGACCGGACACCACGCGGCCACGATTGCCGCCCCCGCGAACACAGAACACGAAAACGAACCGGCCCCGGACGAGACGTCCGGAGCCGGTTCGGAGAGATGGATCGTTAGAGCAGGCCGTTCTGGGTGAGCCAGTCCTTGGCGACCGCCTCGGCGTCGTCCTTGTCGACCGCGACGCGCTTCATCAGCGCGACCAGGCCGGCGGTGTCGAGCTTGGCGGAGACCGCGTCGAGGGTCGTCCGCACCGTGTCGTTCACGCCGGCCTTGTTGACCAGGGGGGCGATGTTCTCCGCGGCGAAGGCGCTCTTGTTGTCCTCAAGGGAGACCAGGTCGTTCACGATGATCTTCGGGTCGGTGGTGAAGACGTTGCCGACCTGGACGGTGCCGTCCTTGATGGCGTCGGCGGTGGCGTCGCCGGTCTTCTTCCACTCCTTGAACTCCAGGCCGTAGGTGTCCTTGAAGTTCTTCTCCTGGCGGGTCTGGAACTCCGGCGGGCCGCCCACCGAGTAGTTCTTGGCGACCTTGACCAGGTCCTCGATCGTGGTGAGGCCGTCCTTGGTGGCGGTCTCCTTGGTGACGGTCAGCGAGTTGTTGTCCTCGGCCGGTGCGGGGGTGAGGACCTCAAGCTCGGCGGGGAGCTTCTCCTTGAGACCGGCGACGACGTCGTCCTTCGACTTCGCCGTGGTCGTGTTGTCGACGAAGGCGAGCAGGGAGCCGATGTACTCCGGCAGGATGGTGAGGCCGCCGCTCTTGATCTGGTCGTACAGGACCTCGCGGCTGCCGATGTTGAACTTCTCCTCGACCTCGACACCCTTCGCCGCCAGGGCCTGGGAGTAGATCTCACCGAGCAGGACGTTCTCCGGGAAGTTGGCCGACCCGATGACGACCTTCCCCCCTTCCGCGGGCGCGGCGGCGGACCCGGACTCGGCGGGGGCCGGGGAGGCACTGGTGAGCGGATCTCCGCCACCGCATCCGGTAAGTGTGAGCGCCGCGGACAGGAGGATCGCCGCGGTGCTGATCAGGCGCTTCATGGTGCTATTCCCTTCCAAAACGGGGGGTAATGAAGACTATCTGATGGCCTGGCGCTCGCTCACCCCCGGGGAGACCGTTGCGCGCTGTACCAGGGTGAACCCGAGCTGAACGATCAACGCGAGCAGTGCTACGAGAACCGCTCCGCCGATCGTGCTCGGGAAATTCTTGGTCGCGAGGCCGTCGATGATGAAACGGCCGAGGCCGCCCAAGCCTACGTACGCGGCCACCGTCGCGGTCGCCACCACCTGGATCGCCGCCAGGCGCAGACCCAGCAGGATGAGCGGCAGCGCGACCGGCACCAGCACCCGGCCCAGGACCTGTCCGCCCCGCAGGCCCATGCCGTACGCGGCGTCGCGCAGGTCGGGGTCGACCCCTCGGATGCCCTCGTAGGTGTTGACCAGGATGGGCGGCACGGCCAGCGCCACCAGCGGGATGAGCACCGGCAGGCTCGTGCCGACGCCCAGGAACAGGACGATGAGGACGAGCAGGCCGAGCGTCGGCAGAGCGCGGGCCGCGTTGGCGGTGAGGATGACGAACAGGGCGCCCCTGCCGGTGTGGCCGATCAGCAGCCCCAGCGGCAGCGCGATCAGCATGGCGAGGAGCAGCGAGAGACCGGCGAACTCCAGGTGTTCGAGCAGCCTGTTGGGGATCCCGTCGGGTCCCGACCAGTTGGCCGGGTCGCCGAAGAAGTCGAGCAGCCAGTTCACGCGGCACCCCTTACCCGCGACATCAACGACGTGCACGACCCGATCGGCCGAGCCGCACGGCCCGTACGAGACACGATCAACCGTTTCACGCCGACCCCCTCGCCCTCGACCACGGGGTGAGCAGGCGCTGCGCCAGGATGAGCAGCAGGTCGGCGATCCCCGCGAGCACTACGACCAGCACGATGCCGACGACGATCGGGGTGTAGAACTGCCGCTGCCAGCCGTCGATGAACAGGTAGCCGAGCCCGCCCCTGCCGACCAGCGCGCCGACGCTGACCAGGCTGACGCTCGCGACCGTGGCCACCCTGAGCCCGGCGAGCACGACCGGTACCGCGATCGGCAGCTCGACCTGGAGCAGCCTGCGCAGCGGGGTGAAGCCCATCGCCACCGCGGACTGACGCACGTGGTCGGGGACCGAGCGCAGTCCGTCGACGACCGCGGGGATCAGCACCGCCATGGCGTAGAAGGTGAGCGGGACCATCACGGTCATCCGCGTGGCGAGGCCGGTGATCGGGATGAGCACGATGAAGACGGCGAGCGAGGGCAGCGAGTAGATCACGTTCATCACGCCGACGGTCGGCTGGTAGAGCCAGCGCCAGCGGACTCCTGCCAGCCCGAGCGGGAGCGCGATGATCAGCCCTACGAGGATAGGCACCAGCGCCATCACGATGTGGTCTTCGAGCAGGCCCTGGATCGTGGGCCAGTTGCGCCCGATCCAGTCCCAGCGGACCAGGGGCTCCTCATCCATCGACGCCCCCTGCGGGAGCGGCGGTGTCGCCGCTTTCCGTGACCTCGGCTGCGCCGCCCGCGACACCGCTGCCGCCTCCTGCGGGAGCGGCGGCGGCTCGCGACGGGCCGCCGATGCTGCTCGCCACCGTGGCCAGCGCCTCGTCCAGCGACTCGCGGGTGGCGGCGCCCACGGCCTTGCCCGTCTCGTCCACCGCGACCGCGCTGCCCGACGGGGACAGCAGCGTCGCGTCCAGCGCGGCGCGCAGCGAGTCTCGTCCGCTGACGAAGGTCCCGTACGGCGCGAGTTCGGCGTCGGCGAGGGTGCCCGACTCGGGCAGGTCCTTGACGGCGGCCCAGCCCAGCGGCCGGTTCTCCCCGTCCACCACGGCGAGCCACGGCTCGCCGGTGGCACGCGCCGTGGCGGTGTCCGTGGAGGCGGGGACGAGCAGGTCGGTGCGGAGGCGCACTCCCTCGTCCGAGACGAACGACAGCCGCCGGATGCCCCGGTCGCGGCCCAGGAACTCGCGGACGAAGTCGTCGGCGGGCCTGGCCAGCAGCGTCGCGGGGTCGTCGAGCTGGGCGAGGTGGCCCCCGACGCGGAGCACGGCCACCCGGTCACCGAGCTTGACGGCCTCGTCGATGTCGTGGGTGACAAACACGATGGTCTTGTTCAGCTCGGCCTGGAGCCGCAGGAGCTCCTCCTGCAGGCTCGTACGGACGATCGGGTCGACCGCGCTGAACGGCTCGTCCATCAGCAGTACGGGCGGGTCGGCGGCGAGCGCGCGGGCCACGCCGACGCGCTGCTGCTGCCCGCCGGAGAGCTGGAAGGGGTAGCGGCCGGCCATCTTGGGGTCGAGCCCGACCCGTTCGAGCAGCTCCATCGCGCGGTCGCGCGCCTTCTTCTTGTCCCAGCCGAGCAGCAGGGGCACCGTCGCCACGTTGTCGACGATCTTGCGGTGCGGGAAGAGCCCGGCCTGCTGGATGACGTAGCCGATGCCCCTGCGCAGGGTCGGCGGGTCGATGGTCTTGACGTCGACGCCGTCGAGGAGGATCTGTCCCTCCGAGGCGTCGATCATTCTGTTGATCATGCGGAGGGATGTCGTCTTACCGCATCCCGAGGGACCGACGAAGACGGTTATCTCCCCGGTCGGCACCTCAAGGCTCAGGTTGTCCACGGCGACGGTCCCGTCGGCGTAGCGCTTGGTGACACCGTTGAATGTGATCATGCGCAACCTCTTGTTTTCGCAGGGTTACGGCTCCCCTGCCACAACCGTCCCCATGATCCAGCACAGGTCAGCCTATGCCCCTCTTCTCCGATCTGTCTTCCAGGCTTTTCCCAACCAGCTCCGGAGGAGATCCACAAGTGTATTTCTCAACAAAAGGGCATTGAGTAGTGCGGGAGGTGCCCATGACTTGACATGATTACCCACATTGCCGGAGTCCATCCCTCTGGCACCATATGTCCCAAGCCTCACAGCCGCCCCACCCCTCCATCACGCTCGCCGAAACACCAGAGGAACCGGTCCAGTGACCCAACCGCTCCTCGGTCAACGCTCGCGCGTCGAACTGATCGCCGAGCTCTACGACCGCCACGCAGCAGGGCTGTTCGCCTACTCCCACGACCAGTTGGGCGACGCGGACTCGGCTTCCGACGTCCTGGTGGCCGTCCTCTCGGGTGTCTCGGACACGGAACCGCCGCGCGCCGCGCTGTACGCGCTCGCCCGCCGCGAGATCTTTTTGCGCGACATCGTCTACTCGCCCCCCGCCATCGGCCTCGACCCGGCCGCCGCCCTCGTCGACCGCGTCCTGAGCGACCTGCGCACGCACCAGCGTGAGGTGCTGTATCTCTCGGGCGTGTGCGAGATGGACGCCTCCGAGCTGTCCTGGGTGCTCGACGTGGCCGTCGACACCGCCGACGAACTGACGGTGAGCGCCTGCCGCCGCTTCGCCCAGTCGCTGGGCCGCGCCCTCGCCTCGGCCAAGGTTCCCGAGCACATGACGGAGGTGTTCGGCGCCCTCGCCGTCGCCCCGGTCCGCGACGTTCTCAACCTCGCCCCCTGGGCGACTCCCCCGGCGAGACTGCGCGCCGCCGTGCTCGGGCCGAAGGCGCCGCCCGCCGCCTCCGCCGGACTGTCGACGTCGCCGCTGTTCAGGCAGCTGTGGCCGACGACGCCCGCGTGGCCGCTGCCGCTCGCGCAGACCGGTCCCCCGATCGATGCCTCGGCCTTCCCCGTGCCGGACCACATGGCGGAGGACCGCTTCCCCGATCCCTTCGCGCCGCGGGATCCCGACGCCGTCTCCACGCACGAGGCCACCACGGAGCCGATGCTCAGGCTCGGCGATTCCGTGCTCACCGCCCTGGACACCGCGGCTCTGCGGCCTCGCCGCCGCCTCCAGCGTCCCCGGCCGCGCCGGGCGGCGCCTCCGGCACCGGTTTCCGGGGACGTGCTGGACGAGCCTCCCGCGCGGGGAGATCTCTTCCGCCCGCTCAGCCCCGAGGCGCGGGCAGCCCGCGCCCACACCGACAGGCTCGTCGCCGCGGCCCCCCGCACCGAGACCTCTCCCCCCGAGACGCCTCAGGCTCCACACTCGGGGACGTCCCAGGCTCCGCACGCCGAGACCTCCCAGCCCTCGTTCGCCGAGGCTTCCCGGGCTCCGCACCCCGAGGCACCCCAGACCCCGGCTCCGCCCTCGGCTCGGGCTCCGCACGCTGAGATCTCCCGCCCTCCGCTCGGGGCTCCCTACCTTGAGACACCCCAGCTCTCGTTCGCCGAGATCTCTCTGCTCTTTCCCCCGAGGACCCCCCGCGCGCCGTTCACCGGGAGCAGCAAGAGCACCGAGGCGGCTCCGGCACCCTCCGCGGAATCCCTCAGGATGCCCTCCGCCGAGACCCTGCGGGCTCCGCTCGTCGAGTCTCCTCGGAGGCCGGAGGCCACGCCGCTCACCGGCCTCCCGCCCCACGGAAACCGCGGTAACCACGGCGACGTGCTGGACGACGGTCCCGGCGACGTGCTGGGCGGCCCCCTCGGGGACGTGCTGGACGACACACCTCCCCTGCCCGGCTGGCCCCTGCAGACCGACCAGCTCGACGCCCTCGCCGACCGCGAGCGCCGGTCCTCCTCTTCATCGCCCGCGCGAGAAGCCGATTCATCGTCCGTACGAGAAGCCGATTCATCGTCCGTACGAGAAGCCGATTCATCGTCCGTACGAGAAGCCGGTCCTTCTCCGGCCCGAGGAGCCGATCCCTCTTCCGTTCGAGAGGCCACTCCTTCTTCCATGCCTCCTGCGCGAGGAGGCGGGCGGCACGCGCTCGCCGGCGACGACGACCGCTCCCACTTCTCGCTTCCCGACTGGACCCCCCGGACCGACCATCTCCGCACCTCCGCCGGTCGCGCCCAGCTGCGCCTGCCCCGCTGGGTCATGCGCGAGGACCAGCAGACCGACGACGCCCCCCTGCCCTCCGCACCTCCGAACCACACTCTGACGTCGTACGAGGCGGCGCGGGCCGACACCACGCGGGACGACGCGGCGACGACCATGCCGGGGAACGGGTTCGCGGCGATACCTCCGATGCCCCCGACACGCGCGGAGACCGGCGCGGACGAGGCGGCATCCTCTCTTGCCGACCGGGCCGCGTCCCTCGAACGCAGGAGCGGCCGGGCACCGCGCAGTCACAAGGCGACGAAGAGCGCGGCCCACCACGACTGGGCCTGGGAAGTGATCGGTTTCGTCATCGCGGTGACGATCGCGATGATTGTCTTCTTCGCGGTGCCGATGATGACCACTCCGTGAACTCCTCCCCGGTCCGAAGGCCGGAGTCTCTCCCGTCGCATCACGGTTGAGCGGCGCGCGGGGGTTGACGCTTCGCGGACTCCCGTCAGCCCTTCTCGCTCAGAGCCAGTGTTCGGTGGCGGCACGCCAGGCCAGCTGCGTGCGCGTCCGTGCGCCGGTGACGTCCAGGATGTTCGAGACGCGCCGCTGCACGGTCCGCTGGCTCACCCCCAGCTGGGTGGCGATCGACGTGTCCGACGCGCCGCCGACCAGCAGCGAGACCAGGTAGAGGTCGTCGGGGCCGAGCGGGCAGCGCGTCGTCCTCTCGGTGAGCGCTCCGTCCTCGGCGATCCGCAGCAGGGTCGCCCGTTCCCAGTAGCACTCGAAGAGGGCGATCAGCGCCTCCAGCAGCTGGCCGCCCCGGATCAGTGCCGCCGTCTGCTCGGAGATCCCGTCCACCTGGACCAGGGGCAGTACGGCGGTCTCGTGGTCGACGATCGTCAGCCGCACCGGCAGCCACGACATGACCCTGGCCTGCTCGCCCAGCTTCACCCCGTACGCGATGTCGGCCGGCATCCCCTCCTCCGCCAGCAGGGACTTCTCGTAGATCACCCGGTACTCGACCCCGCGGCGCAGCGCGGCGAACTCGGCGTGGTTCTCCTCCGAGGGCAGTACGGTCTCGTGGTCCCGGCAGAAGTGGAGGACCTCGTGGCGGGCGGTCTCCTGCAGGTGGTCGAGGCGCTCCTGGAGCGCGGCGCGGTTCGGCAGGACCTCGACCAGCCGACCGGCGTCGCGGCGGCGGACGCTGTCGCGGTACTCCTCGGAGAGCTGGTCCACCTCGCGCCGCGCCCAGTCGATCGCCTGCTGGTGGCGCAGGAGTTGCGAGCCCAGCACGATGTCGGGGGCCACGGCGGCGAACCGCCGCCTGCCGGGACCGATCGTCCTGATCAGCCCTCTGACCCGCATGGATATCAGTATCGTCTCGACCGTCTGGGCGTCGATGCCCAGGTTTCCTATGAGGTCGGTGATGTCCGCCTCCGCCGTGGCCACCAGGAACCGGTAGACGCGCTCCTCCATTGGATCGAGCCCGAGGGATTCCAACATGACGCACATGATGACATCCGAAACGCCTATAAAAGTTACATCTATCGTCTAACCGGACTTACACCACTGATGTGAATTAACCGGACGCGGGCTATATCGGATTCGGGGCGCATTCGTCCCACGGCAACGGCAATCAAGCGTCATCGGGTTGTGACAGCGACCTGTCAGGACTAGTATCACGGAAACTCTTAGGAAAGTTTCTTAAGAGAAACTTAAGGCGGGTGCCTCGAAGGCCCCCGACAACCGTTCGACCCGAACCAAGAGCTGCGCGAACCTCGATGGCGCGGATCGTCATCGCACGGGAGTCCGACCGTCCGGACGTCCCACACCCCCGGTTTCCCCCCACGGGAGCGATCATGCGGCGCACCCCCTCCTTACTCGCCCTGACCGGGCCTGCAAGGTTCTCGGGTGAGCCGCTCGCGCCCCGGTCGCGCGGCGCCTCGAACCTCCGCGGCCCCCACCGCACGAAGGAGTGATCAAGTGTTGAGACAGCGAATCATGGCCGCCCTCGCCGCCCTGGCGGTCACGGGCGTGCTGGCGGTCGCCCTCCCCGCGGCCTCCGCCTCCGCAGTGTCCTCAGTGGCCGCCCCGGCCTGCGTCGCCGCGTGGAAGTCCTCGGCGGTCTACACCGGCGGCATGACCGCCTCCCACAACGGCCGCAACTGGTCGGCGAAGTGGTGGACCCAGAACGAGACCCCCGGCACCGCCGACGTGTGGGCCGACCAGGGCGCCTGCGGCGGCGGCGGTACGACGCCTCCCCCCTCGGGCAACTGCAACCACCCGAACTGGGTGGCGGGCACCTGGTACGCCGCCGGAAGCATCGTCAAATACACCAACGGCCGGTTCTACCGCGCCAAGAACGAGAACCCCGGCTACGACCCGGTGATCAGCACCTGGTACTGGGAGCCGTACACCTGCGGCACGACGCCCACCACCCCTCCCACGAACCCGCCCACCTCGGGCTTCGTCGTGAGCCAGGCCCAGTTCAACCAGATGTTCCCGAACCGGAACTCGTTCTACACCTACAGCGGCCTCACCGCGGCGCTGAGCGCCTACCCGGGTTTCGCGAAGACCGGCAGTGACACCGTCAGGAAGCAGGAGGCTGCCGCCTTCCTCGCCAACGCCAGCCACGAGACCGGCGGCCTGGTTCACATCGTCGAGCAGAACACCGCGAACTACTCGCACTACTGCGACACGAGCCGGTCGTACGGCTGCCCCGCGGGCCAGTCGGCCTACTACGGGCGCGGGCCGATCCAGCTGAGCTGGAACTTCAACTACAAGGCGGCGGGCGACGCGCTCGGCATCAACCTGCTCGGCAACCCGTACCTCGTGCAGAACGACGCGTCGGTGGCCTGGAAGACCGCCCTGTGGTACTGGAACACCCAGAACGGTCCCGGCACGATGACACCGCACAACGCGATGGTCAACGGCCGCGGCTTCGGCGAGACGATCCGCAGCATCAACGGCAGCCTGGAGTGCAACGGCAGGAACCCGGCGCAGGTACAGAGCCGGATCAACACCTACCAGCGCTTCGTGCAGATCCTCGGCACCACCCCCGGTGGCAACCTGAGCTGCTGAGTTCCCCGACTCCCGACGCGTGACACGAAGGGCGCGGCCCCCCGGCCGCGCCCTTCTCACGTCGTCTCCCCGACCCGCTCTCCTCGTCTCCCCGCCCCGCCCTCCTCCGCGCCTCACACGGTGATGACGACCTTGCCTTTCGGGTGACCACCTCGGAGATACCGGATGGCCTCGGGAAGCTCGCCCAGCGGGTACGTCCGGTCGACGACCGGCGTGACCTTGCCCTCCTCGACGGCCTTCCCCAGAAACCGGAGGTCCTCCTCGCTCTCCCGCAACATCAGCGCGCACAGCTTCTGCGCCACGAACGGCGAGAGCAGCATCGCCCGGAGCTGGCGGTCGGTGCCCTGCAACCACCGCCCCTTCCGCTCGCCGCCGACGATGACGAGCGTTCCCCGAGGGGTGAGGGCACGCCGCAGGTGGGACAGCGAGCGGTTGCCCCCCGTGTCGAGGATGAGGTCGTAGCGGCGCCTCCCGTCCGCGAAGTCCTCACGGGTGTGGTCGACGACCTCGTCCGCGCCGATCGACCGGACCAGCTCCGTCTTCGCCGTGCCGCACACCCCGGTGACGTCGGCGCCGAACGCCTTGGCCAGCTGCACCGCGAACGTCCCGACGCCGCCGCCCGCGCCGATGACCAGCACCTTCGACCCCGGCTTCACCTCTCCTCCGCCGCGAAGCCCCTGCAGGGCCGCGTAGGCGGAGCCGGGAGTCGCCGCGGCCTGCTCGAAGGTGATGTTCGCGGGTTTGGGAACCAGCCTGTCCTGCCTGGCGCACGCGTACTCGGCGAAGGCCCCCTCGCAGGTGCCGAACACCTCGTCACCGACCCCGAACCGGGTCACACCCTCGCCGACCGCCTCGACGCGGCCGGCGACGTCCATGCCGAGAAGGCGGTTCTTCGGCTTGAGCAGCCCGAAGCCCGCGGCGCGGACGACGTAGGGCAGGCCCGTCGTGACGTGCCAGACGCCGTGGTCGAGGCCGGCCGCGTGGACGCGTACCAGCACCTCGCCCTCCCCCGCGACCGGTCGGTCGACGTCGCCGAGTCGCAGCGCGTCGGGCGAGCAGTAGTCGTCTCTGGCCACTGCCTTCATCGTCTTCATGGTCTTCATCGTTTTACGTCCCCTTCGGCGAGTCGGTGTCCGGATACTGGAAGACCTCGTCGAGCGGGACGCCGAACACGCGGGCGATCCTGAAGGCCATCTCCAGCGAGGGCGAGTAGCGCCCCTGTTCTATGGCGATCACGGTCTGGCGGGTCACGCCGACGCGTTCCGCCAGCTCCGCCTGCGTCATCTCCCCGTTGGCGAACCGCAGGGAGCGGATCGCGTTGGTGATCTTGGTGGGCTTGACCATGCTCAGAACCCCCGGCGGTACGCGACGATCTTCACGGCCGACGAGGAGAGGGCCGAGAGGACGAACGCCAGGTAGAGCGCGTGGGCGATCCAGAAGTGCTCGAACTCCGCCATCGTCAGGCCGAGGGCCCCCACGACTCCGATGGCGAGGACGTAGAACTCGGCTCGCATGCCGTGCCGGTGGATGTCGTCGTCGCGCTCGTCCTTCTCCACCTCACCGCGCGGGGCGGTCCCGGCGAACATGTTGCCGACCATGTTCGCGACCATCGCGGCGCCGATGGCCGTGATCATCGGCCATACGTAGTCGACCTCGGCGACGCCGACCTCCCGGACCCTACCGAGGATGATCGTGGCGTAGACCGCGAGCACGCCGATCGCGACCACGGCGTAGACCCACACCCGTTTCTCTTCCGTTGACATGCCCGCTCCCCATGTAAAACAAAGTAGACATGATGAAACGTAAAACAGAGCAGACACGATGTCAAGAATTATTAACTTCCTGCTGGTCAGAGGAGCGCACGAACGCCTCCGTGGGACGGCGAACACCACCGAGGGGCACCAGATCGCCTCACCGAAACCGGGACACCGGGAACCGAGAGCCCGGAGGCGGGAGGCGGGAACAGGACACGGAACGCCGGGCGGCCGAGGCCGGCACCGGTCCGCGCCCGGCCTCGGCCCTCTCCGCAGGACCTCAGGTCACACCGGTCTCTCCACAGGACCTCAGGTCATCCCGACCTCTCCGCAGGACCTCAGGTCACACCGACGACAGGACGAGCCCGCTGGTCGGCACCCCCGTGCCCGCGGTGACCAGCACGTTCCGCACCCCGGCGACCTGGTTCGCCGAGGTGCCCCTGATCTGCCTGACGGCCTCGGCGATCCCGTTCATGCCGTGGATGTACGCCTCTCCGAGCTGGCCGCCGTGCGGGTTGACCGGGAGGCGGCCGTCGATCTCGATGCCGCCCCCGGCCACGTAGTCGCGGGCCTCGCCGCGCCCGCAGAAGCCCAGCTCCTCCAGCTGGGTGAGGACGAACGGGGTGAAGTGGTCGTACAGGATCGCCGTCTGCACGTCCGAGGGCCCGAGCCCCGACTGCTTCCAGAGCTGGCGGCCGACCACCCCCATCTCCGGCAGGCCGGTCATGTCGTCGCGGTAGTAGCTGGTCATCATCATCTGGTCGGCGCCGGACCCCTGGGCGGCGGCGGTGATCACTGCGGGCGCCTCGCGCAGGTCCCTCGCCCGCTCGGCGGAGGTGACCACCAGCGCCACCGCGCCGTCGCTCTCCTGGCAGCAGTCGAGCAGGTGCAGCGGCTCCACGATCCACTTGGACGCCTGGTGCTCCTCCAGGGTGATCGGGCGGCCGTGGAACCACGCGGCGGGGTTGGTGGCGGCGTGCCTGCGCATCGCGACCGCCACCCGGCCGAAGTCCTCGGAGGTGGCGCCGTACGTGTGCATGTAGCGCCGGGCGAACATCGCGACCCAGGCCGCGGGGGTCATCAGCCCGTACGGCACATGCCAGCTCATCTCCAGGCCCTGCGACGAGGGCTCGCCGGCGACGCGGGCGTCGGGCTGGCCGTACCTGTTCCCCGAGCGCTCGTTGAACGCCCGGTAGCAGACCACGGTCTCGGCGACCCCGGTGGCGACTGCCATCGCCGCGTGCAGCACGGTCCCGCACGCCGCGCCGCCGCCGTAGTGGACGCGGGAGAAGAACGACAGGTCGCCGATGCCCACCTCGCGGGCCACGGCGATCTCCTGGTTGGCGTCCTGGGTGTAGGTGACGAGGCCGTCCACGTCCGAGGGCGCGAGGCCCGCGTCGTCGAGCGCCGCGAACACCGCCTCGGCGGCGAGCTGGAGCTCGGACCTGCCTGACCGCTTGGAGAACTCGGTCGCGCCGATCCCGGCGACGGCCGTACTCCCTGAGAAGGAGACCACGGTGGTGAGGGCCTTTCTGTGTTTTCGCCGTTTCCGTCGTTCCCGCCGTTCCCGCCGTTCCCGCCGTTCCCGTCGTTCCCGCCGTTCCCGTCGTTCCCGCCGTTCCCGTCGTTTCTGCCGTTCCCGGCCGTTCCCGTCGTTCAGGGCCGTTCTCGCCGTTTCGGCTGGTCCCGCCTCCCCGGTCTCCGCTCTCGGCAGCCGCCGGGGCGCGGTCAGCGGGCGGGGAGGACGAACCTGACGGTGCCCGAGACGTGGGCGCCGAGGCTGACCCCGCCCCGGACCTCGACGGTGAACTCGCCGTCCTCGCGGGCGACCACGCTGCCGGTGAAGGCCAGCCGGTCGCCCGCGTACGCGGGGACGCCGAGCTTGACGTTGATGCCACGGATGACGGCCTCGGGTCCCGTCCAGTCGGTGACGTAGCGCTCGACGAGACCCATGGTGGTCAGGATGTTGAGGAAGATGTCCTTCGACCCCTGCGCCCGCGCGACCTCGACGTCGTGGTGGACGGGGGTGAAGTCCATGGTCGCGAGTGCGGTCGACACGACCACGGTGGGGCTCAGGTCGATCGCGAGCTCGGGAAGCGGAGCTCCGACCCGCACCTCGTCGTCGGTAAGTGTCCGCATCACGCCTCCAGGGGGACCCACATGGGCAGGATCAGCTCGTCGTCCATCCGGCGGTACGTCAGGCGCACCGGCATACCGATACCCACCCGCGAAGCGGCGCAGTCCACCACGTTGCCCACGATCCGCACGCCTTCCGGTAGTTCCACCACGGCGACCACGAAAGGCGTCCGAAGCCCCGGGACCTGCGGGTTGTGGTGGACGACGTAGCTGTAGACCTCCCCCTCGCCGCTCGCCGTCACGAACGTGCGGGCGGTCGAACGGCACGACGGGCAGACCGGTCCCGGCGGGTGGCGGAGCTCGCCGCAGTCGGCGCACTTCTGGATCCGCAGCTCGCCCGCCGTGACCCCCTCCCAGAAGAAGGCGGTGTCGGCGTTGACCGCGGGTCTCAGCGGATACGGCGGGCGGGGGAGCGCGGCTCCGTCCTCGCCCGTGGTGTGCGTGTTCTCACCCGGCCCTCCGGCCGGTTGCCAGGGCCGGAACTTCAGCACCCGGAACAGCATGTCGGCCACGGCCTCGCCGTCGGCGTACCAGGTGATGTTCCAGGTGACGAAGTAGCCCTCGCCGAGCGCCGTCCGCTTCGGGCCGGTGATGCCGGTCAACCGGGTGGCCGGAACCAGGGACTCGCCGAGCCTCACGTAGCGATGGTAGGTCTGCTCGCAGTTGGTGGCGACCACCCCGGTGTAGCCGTTCTCGTCCAGCATCGCGAGAACCGCGTCGATCGGGGTACCCGCCCGTTTTCTCCTGTTGCCGGCCACGCCGGGCATCGTCCAGACCTGGATCATCGCCGGTGGGGCCACGATCCCCCCGTGCACTCCCGCCGCGGCGGCCTCGGGGTCGGTGTAGAGCGGGTTGGTGTCGCCGATGGCGTCGGTCCAGTGCCGGATCATCGGGAGGTTCACCGGGTCCGCCTCCGCGACACCGAGCACCTCCCCCTCGGCGATCTGCCGCTCCGCCAGGGCGGTGAGCCGTTCGTGCAGGGAGGCGGGTTCGGGTGCCGGGGGTCCCGGTGGCGTCCCGGTCATCGGGGCGGCCTCGGCAGGCTCAGGCCGAGCATCGCGATGAGCTCGCGCTGGACCTCGTTGACGCCGCCGCCGAAGGTGAGCACGAGCGCGCCCTTCGCGCCACGGTCCACCCGCCTCATCAGGTCCGCCGTCTCCGGGTCGGACGGGTCGCCGAAGCGTGCCAGGACCTCGCCGACGATCCTGCCGACGTCCTGCAACCGCTCCGAGCCGTACACCTTGGTGGCCGAGGCGTCGGGGGCGCCCAGCCAGCCGAGGTCCATGTTGGCCGCGACCTGCCAGTTCAGCAGCTCGTTGGTCCTGAAGTAGGCGTACACCTGGCCGAGCGCCCTGCGTACCGCGGGTTCCTCGATCGTGCCGGTACGGCGGGCCCAGGCGAGGAACCGGTCGTAGGTGTGGGCGATGTTGCCCGCCGGGCCGAGCGTGACCCGCTCGTGGTTGAGCTGGTTGACGATCAGGTCCCAGCCCTTGTTCTCCTCCCCGACGACCATGTCCACCGGCACCCGTACGTCGGAGTAGTAGGTGGAGTTGGTGTGGTGGTTCCCGTCCATGGTGACGATCGGGGTCCACGAGTAGCCGGGGTCGGAGCAGTCGACGATCATCATCGTGATCCCGCGGTGCTTCTTCGCGTCCGGGTCGGTGCGGGCGGCGAGCCAGATGTAGTGGGAGTAGTGGCCGCCCGAGGTGAAGATCTTCTGCCCGTTCACCACGTAGT
Source organism: Streptosporangium sp. NPDC050284 (assembly GCF_044459525.1). NCBI lineage: Bacteria > Bacillati > Actinomycetota > Actinomycetes > Streptosporangiales > Streptosporangiaceae > Streptosporangium > Streptosporangium sp. NPDC050284. Next base: position 27,339 of record NZ_JBITIZ010000008.1, on the reverse strand, counting down.
GGTCGCCGTCGCGGACCGCGCTGGTACGCAACGAGGCGAGGTCGGTGCCCGCCCCCGGCTCGCTGTAGCCGATCGCGAAGTGACACTCCCCGGCCAGGATGCGCGGCAGGAAGAACTCCTTCTGCGCCGCCGTCCCGTACTGCATGAGGGTCGGGCCGACGGTCTGCACGGTGATGATCGGATACGGCACCTCGGCGCGGGCGATCTCGTTGGCGAAGATCTGCTGCTCCAGCGGGCCGTACCCGCCGCCGCCGTACTCCTTGGGCCAGCCGAGTCCGAGCCTGCCGTCGCGGCCGAGGGCGCGGCAGTGCTCCATGTAGGCGTGGCCGAACGGGTCGGCGGAGATCCGCGCGCGTTCCTCCGCGGTGAGGCAGGACCGGAAGTACTCGCGCAGTTCGTCGCGGAGCCTCTTCTGGTCGGGGGTGAGGTCGATCAGCATCAGACGAGCGCTCCGATCGTGTCGAGCCGGGCCTCCACCCCGCCCAGCAGGTGGGCGTGGTGCTTGCCCCAGGCGAAGTAGCGGTGCAGCGGATAGGTCACGTCCACCCCGATACCGCCGTGCAGGTGCTGGCAGGTGTAGAGCGCCCGCAGCGCCTGGTCGGTCGCGGTGAGTGCGCCGACGGCCAGGTCGGCCTCGGCCTCCTCGTCCGCTCCCTCGGCGAGCCGCCACGCCCCGGACCACACGGCCACGTCCAGCGCCCGCCCCGCGATGTAGACGTCGGCGATCTGCACGGTGACCGCCTGGAACTCGGCCAGCGCCCGGCCGAACTGCTTGCGGGTCCTGATGTACTCGGTGGTGAGCGCGAGCGCGCCGGCCAGCACCCCGGAGGTGACGGCGATGTTCCCGGCCAGCGCGAGTCTTCGCAGGCCACCGGCCGCCGCACCGTCCCGCGCCCCGACGGGCTCGCCGGGGGTGCCCTCCAGGACGAGCGTGGCGGCGGGCTCGCCGGTGGAGGTCGGCACCGGCCGCAGGTCCGCCTCGGCGGGGTCGACCAGGAACAGGCCGACCCCGACCCCGGTGGCGGCGGGGACGAGGATCCTCGCGGCCTGGGCGGCGTACGGCGTCGTGCCCTTCGCACCGTCCAGCACCCATCCGGCGCCGTCCTCGCGGGCGGTCGTGAGCGGCGGGGCGCCCAGATCGCCGAAGTCACGACCCGGCTCGGAGGGGGCGACTGCCAGAGAGATATCGCCGTCGGCCAGCGGGGCGAGGGCCTCACGCTGCTCCACAGAGCCGTACCTGGTGATCACCTGCGCCGCGACCAGGCTCTGCTCGGCGGGGACCGGGGCCACGTGGGCGCCGATCTCCCGCAGGACGACCGCCATCTCCACCGGCCCGAGCCCCGCGCCTCCGGCCTCCTCCGGCAGGCAGGCGCCGAGCAGCCCCGCCTGGGCGAGGGAGCGCCACAGTGCGGCGTCGTAGGGCGCGTCCCCCTTCTCGTGGGCTTCGAGTCTGGCCGGGGTCACCTCCCTGCCGAGGAGGTCGACCGCGAGTTCGCGCAGGTCGGTCTGTGTCTCGTCGAGATTGAAGTCCACTGGCGCTCCAGGGTTTCTGTCGGCCGCGTCACCCTTCCGGAAAGTAGAACAGATTCTATTCTGTGTCCATAGTCGGCCTATGGCAACAAGTCACCGCATAACCGCCGCACCGCATATGCCATGTAAGCGCGGGCCATCTTTGTGACCGGCGAGTAACCCATCGGAGTATCCCTAAATCAGATAACGTGTTCTCATGCGTATCTCGCATGTGACCACCGACACGCCGGTCACCCCGCGCCGGACCGGCAGGCACGCCCCGAGCGGCGCCGATCCGGCCATCACCGAGGGGGCACCCGGCATGCAGAGTGAGTCGGCGCCCACGAGCGTCCGCACCAGGAGCCAGCACCAGCGGCGCAAGCGCATCGTCCAGGCCGCCGCCGCCCTCGCCTCACGAGGTGGCGTCGAGGCGATGCAGATGCGGACCGTCGCCGAGCGCGCGGGGGTCGCGCTCGGAACGCTCTACCGATACTTCCCCTCCAAGATGGATCTCGTCGTCGCCGTCGTCGGCGAGGAGATCGACCTGCTGGAGACCAGCATCGAGCGCCGCCCGCCCAGCGCCACGACGGCTTCGGGGCGGGCCGTCGACGTGCTGATGCGCGCCACCCGGGGCCTGATGCGCGAGCCCGAGCTCGCCGACGCGCTCATCCGCTCACTGATCATGGCCGATGTCGACATACCGTTCGGCGACCGCATGGCGGGGTTGCTGCTCCGCGTCGCCGGAGCCGACCTCACCGCCGAGACCGCCACCGAGGAGCAGTTCGCCCTCGCGGGCTCACTGTCCAGCGTCTGGGTGCACGAACTCATGGAGATGCTCAGGGGCCGGCGCACGTACGAGCAGATCCAGCGCCGCATCGAGATCGCCGCCGGACGCCTGTTCGCCGACTTCCAGCCCTCCGCCTCCGGCTGAGAGGCGTTCCGCGAGAAACCCCACCCCGCCTTCCACCTGAAATTAGAACCCGTTACAGTCGCTACCGAAGGCGACTAGAGCGACGTTCTGGAGTGACGCGCGGGCGGGCGGATCGGCGAGGACGGCCGTCCGGTGCGCGCGAGCTCCCAGCCGGATGGCGAGGAGATCGTTATGGGTGCGGTGATCGTCGAGGCAGTGAGAACCCCGATCGGCAGGCGCAACGGATGGCTCGCCGGGCTGAAGCCGCAGGCGGTCCTCGCCGCCGCGCTCACCGGTCTGATCGGCAGGTCGGGCATCGACCCCGCCGCCGTGGAACAGGTTTTCGCCGGGTGTGTCACGCAGGCCGGAGAGCAGGGCGGCCACGTCGGACGGCACGCCTGGCTCTACGCCGGGCTGCCGTACCAGACGGGCGTGACCACGATCGACGCGCAGTGCGGCTCCTCGCAGCAGGCGGTGCACCTGGTCGCGGCGCTCATCCAGGCCGGGGTGATCGACGTCGGCGTGGCCTGCGGCGTCGAGGTGATGAGCCGGGCGCCGCTCGGCTCCAACGTGCTGCCCGCCGCCCCCCGGCCCGACGACTGGGACCTCGACCTGCCCGACCAGTTCACCGCCGCGGAACGGATCGCGCGGCGGCGCGGGCTCACCCGCGAGTCGCTCGACCGGTTCGGCGCCAGGTCCCAGCGCCTCGCCGCGGAGGCGTGGGCCCGGGGCCGCTTCGACCGGGAGGTCGTCGCGGTGACCGCGCCGGTCCTCGACCGTGAAGGTGCGCCCACCGGTGAGACCCGCGTCGTCGACAGGGACCAGGGGCTGCGTGAGACCACCGTCGAAGGGCTCGCCGGGCTCAGGCCCGTCATGGGCGAGGGCGGCCTGCACACGGCGGGCACCTCCTCGCAGATCTCCGACGGCGCGGCGGCGGTGCTGCTCATGAGCGAGGAGGCCGCCGCCCGGCACGGCCTGCGGCCCCGGGCCCGCGTCCTCGCCCAGGCGCTCGTCGGCTCCGAGCCGTACTACCACCTGGACGGACCCGTGGACGCGACCGCCAAGGTCCTGTCCTCGACCGGGATGAGCACGGCTGACATCGACAGGTTCGAGGTGAACGAGGCTTTCGCCTCGGTGGTCTTATCCTGGTCATCGGTGCACAAGCCAGACATGGAACGGGTCAATGTCAACGGCGGCGCCATAGCGCTCGGCCATCCGGTCGGAGCGACCGGTTCCCGACTGATCACCACCGCCCTGCACGAGCTTGAGCGGTCCGACTCCTCGACCGCGCTGGTGTCGATGTGCGCGGGCGGGGCGCTCGCGACCGCGACCATCCTGGAGCGCCTCTGAGCGGCGCCGATACCCTGAGGCGTCTCCCCATGGCGCCACTCACCCGAGGCGTCCCTGAGAGGCGCCGCCAACCCGAGGCGCCCCGCGTGGCGCCGGTGGGGAGCACCCCCGTTGCCCCCGCAGGTCGTACAAGGAGCACCAGCGTTGAAATCCCGCCGCAGGCCGTACAGCGAGCAGCGTCCGTTCGACACCGGTGGCGGGGTGTGGAGCGTGCCCGTCCCGATCCCCGGCAACCCGCTCGGCTACACGCTGGTCTACGCGATCGAGTCCCCGGCGGGTCCCGTCCTGGTCGACGCGGGCTGGAACGCCCCCGAGGCGTGGCTGGCGCTGCGCGACGGGCTGGGGGCGGTCGGCATCGACGTCCGCGACGTGCGCGGGGTGGTCGTGACCCACTTCCACCCCGACCACGCCGGGCTGGCCGGCCAGGTGAGGGAGGAATCCGGCGCGTGGATCGCGATGCACGAGGCCGACGCCGCGTTGATCGGCTTCATGCGGCAGTTCGAGGGCGACGCGCAGCGCGACTTCCAGGCCGACATGCTGCGCCGGGCGGGAGCGGGAGCCGTCGAGGTGGAGGAGGTGAGGGGGAACCGGCCGCAGCCGCCCGCGCTCCCCGACCGCGTTCTCACCGACGGCGACCTGATCGACCTGCCGGGGCGCAGGCTCCGGACGATCTGGACGCCCGGCCACACTCCCGGCCACATCTGCCTGCACCTGGAGGACGCCGACCGGATCTTCACCGGGGACCACGTACTGCCGGCGATCACGCCGCACATCGGGATCTACCCGTACGACCGTGCGGACGTGGATCCGCTCAGCGACTTCCTGGAGTCGCTGGAGAAGGTGAAGGGGATGGGACAGCTTGAGGCCCTGCCCGCCCATGAATGGATATTTCAGGACACGGCGGCTCGGGCGACGGAGATCCACATCCACCACGAGGAGAAGCTCCGACGGCTCGCCGCCCTGCTCGCCGAGGAGAAGGAGCCCCTGACCATCTGGGAGATCGCCGAACGCATGACCTGGAACCGCCCCTGGAAGGACTTCCCCGCCGTACTGCGCGGGATGGCCGCCGGGGAGGCCGCGGCCCACCTGCGCACGCTGGAGGTACGCGGAATCGTCAGCCGCGTGACGGGGGTGGATCCGGTGCGGTTCGCCATACACTCATAGACATCGGATGTCTGGCACGACCTGAGGACGGTGCGGAGTGGCGGTCACCGACGCCGCTATCGACAAGATCAAAGAGATGATCCTGTCTGGCGATCTCGCCCCGGGCAGCAAACTGCCCAAGGAGTCCGACCTCGCCGATCGGCTCGGCCTGTCACGCAACTCCCTGCGCGAGGCCGTCAGGGCCCTGGCCCTGATCAAGGTGCTGGACGTGCGCCAGGGCGACGGCACGTACGTGACCAGCCTGGAGCCCAGGCTCCTGCTCGACGCGATGTCGTTCGTGGTCGACTTCCACCAGGACGACACCGTGCTGCAGTTCTTCCAGGTGCGGCGGATCCTGGAGCCCGCGGCGACCGCGATGGCCGCGGAGCACATGTCCGAGTCCGACGTCACCGAGCTGCGCAAGATCCTCGACGGGCTGCCTCCCAATCCGAGCGTCGAGCAGATGGTGTCCAACGACCTGGAGTTCCACCAGCGCATCGCGGCGGGCTCCGGCAACACGGTGCTGTGCTCCCTCATCGAGAGTCTCTCCGGCCCCACCACCAAGGCCAGGATCTGGCGGGGCCTCACCCAGGAGAACGCCCAGGAGAAAACCCTGGAGCAGCACGCCGCGATCTGCGACGCCATCGCCACCCGCCAGCCGGAGGTGGCGCGGGCCTGGGCCACGGTCCACATCGCCGGGGTCGAGGAGTGGCTCCGCAAGACCCTCACCTGACGATCCCCGCGGCCGTCTCGCGCGCTTCGGTGGCCCCCCATCGCACCGGTACAGGTTGACCGGGACAGGCAGAGCAGGCGAAGCACGACAAACGCCTGACTCGGACAGGCACGAACCTGGACAAGCACAAACCTGGACGAGCACGAACAGGCGCCGGACTCAGGCGAGTGCCTCGCGGCTGCGCCGCAGGAAATCGCGCTCGGTCTCGTTGTGGGTGAGGGCGATCGCCGCTTCGTAGGCCCGCGCCGCCTCGGTGGTGCGGCCCAGACGCCTGAGCAGGTCGGCGCGGACGGCGTGGAACGGGTGGTAGTCATCAAGGTCGAGGCCCTCGACCAGGGTGAGCGCCGCCTGCGGCCCGTCGACCTCGGCCACCGCGACGGCGCGGTTGAGTGCCACGACCGGGTTGGGGACGAGAGCCAGAAGCCGGTCGTACAGCGCCAGGATCTGCCACCAGTCGGTGAGGGCCGCGGTCGGCGCGTCGCTGTGCACGGCGTTGATCGCGGCCTGGATCTGGTACGGGCCCGGCCGGTCGCGCCGCAGGCAGCGGCGGACGATGGCCTGGCCCTCGGTGATCAGGTCGCGATCCCACCGGCTCCGGTCCTGGTCCGCCAGCAGCACCAGGTCGCCGTCCGGCGTGGTGCGGGCGGCCCGGCGGGACTCGACGAGCAGCATGAGCCCGAGCAGCCCCATGACCTCGGGTTCGTCGGGCATGAGCTCGGCCAGGAGCCTTCCCAGCCGGACGGCCTCCGCGCAGAGCTCCTCGCGCACCAGCCGCTCGCCCGAGCTCGCCGTGTGCCCCTCGTTGAAGATGAGGTAGATCACGGCCAGGACGGACCTGAGCCGGTCCGGGAGATCGGCCTCGGCCGGGACCCGGTACGGGATCCCCGCGTCGCGGATCTTGTTCTTCGCCCGGACGATCCGCTGGGCCATGGTCGCCTCGGGGACCAGGAAGGACCGGGCGATCTCGGCGGTGGTGAGCCCGCCCAGGAGCCGCAGCGTCAGCGCGACCCTGGCGTTGGCCGAGAGCGCGGGATGACAGCAGGTGAAGATCAGACGGAGCCGGTCGTCGCGCACCGCGCCCTCCTCCAATGGCTCGTCGCCGGCGTACAGCAGGGCCGCCTGGGCATGGCGGTCCTGGCGGGTCGTCTCCCGCCGGAACCGGTCGATCGCCCTGTTGCGGGCGGTCGTGATGATCCACCCCGCCGGGTTCGGCGGCAGGCCGGTGGAGGGCCACAGCCGTACCGCCACGGTGAAGGCGTCCTGGACCGCCTCCTCGGCGAGGTCGATGTCACCGAGGAGGCGGACCAGGACCGCGACCGCGCGCCCGTACTCCGCACGGAACACACGGTCGATCTTCGAGGCGGGAACGCCCTCCATCCTGGACGTCAGCCGCCCGCCCCACCCTGGAACGGCCGCACCTCGACGGGGAGAAGGCCGATCGCCAGGGCGAGCCTGCGTCCCCATTCGAGCGCCTCGTCGAGGTCCGGCGCCCTGATGATCGTGAACCCGCCGAGGTGTTCCTTGCCCTCGGTGTACGGGCCGTCGGTCATGAGCGTGTCACCGTCCTTGACGCGGATCACGGTCGCCGTGTCCGGGGGGTGCAGTCCGGCGGAGAAGACCCAGACGCCGGCGGCCCGCATCTCCTCTTCCAGTGCGCCCAGGTTCCGTACGATCGGTTCCATCACGTCGGGCGCGGGAACGTCTCCGTCGGGCTGATAGATGCTGAGCAGATACTGTTTCATCGCGCCTCCTGGATCGGTGCGGCACTATGGCCGCCTTCCTACCCTTCACACGAACGGCGTCCGACGAAATCGACACCGGGCGCGACGGTCCCGCGAAATTCAACGGAGACCGGGCGGCTCAGGAGATGAGACCTTCGGCGGCGAGGTCGGTCCAGAGGGCTTCGGGGACGGGGGCGGCGGCCAGTTCCGCGTTGCGGGTGACCTCGGCGGCGGAGCGGACGCCGATCACGACGCTCGCGACGGCCGGGTGGCGCAGAGGGAAGGCGAGGGCCGCCTGGGGGAGGGTGACGTCATGACGTTCGCAGACGGCGGCGATGCGGCGGGCCCGCTCCAGGAGCGGTCCGGGGGCGGGGGCGTAGTCGTAGGTGCCCGACGGGTCGTGGGTGGCGAGCAGTCCGCTGTTGAAGACCCCGGCGGCGAGCACCGAGACGCCGCGCTCGACGCACAGGGGCAGCAGCTCCTCCTCCCCCGACTGGTCGAGGAGGGTGTAGCGCCCGGCGAGCATGACCGTGTCGACGCCGGTCTCGCGGACGAACGCGGCGAGCATCCCCGTCTGGTTCATGCCGACCCCGACGGCCTTCACGACGCCCTGGTCACGTAGTTCGGCGAGGGCCGGGTACGCCTCGGAGACCGCCTGCTCCCAGTGGTCGTCCGGGTCGTGGATCAGGGCGATGTCGACCGCGTCGAGGCCGAGTCGCTCCAGGCTCTCCTCCAGCGACCGCAGGATCCCGTCGCGGGAGAAGTCCCACACCCGGCGCATGTCCCCGGGGACGTCGAAGCCCTGGTCGTCCCGGCCGAAGGGGCCTTCGCCGACAGCCGGCACGATCAGACGTCCGACCTTGGTGGACAGGGTGTAGGAGTCGCGGGGCCTTTCCGCCAGGGCGGCGCCGAGCCGTCGTTCCGACAGGCCGAGCCCGTAGTGGGGCGCGGTGTCGAACAGGCGGACCCCCGCCTCGTAGGCCGCGTCCACCGCCGCGCGCGCCACGTCCTCACCGACCTCCGAGAACAGGTTCCCGATCGGGGCCGCACCGAAGCCGTACCTGCTAACCCGCACCGCCTGCTCCGTTCCGTTTCTGCGATCCAGCCGGGATCCCGGTCACGACTTCGGCCGGAGCCTGAGCCCCTGCATCCCGCCGTCCACGGCCAGGATCGTGCCGGTGGTGGCCGCCGCGAGCGGGCTCGCGAGGTAGGCGATCGCCGCGGCGACCTCCGGAGCGCTCACCAGGCGGCCCATCGGCTGGCGGGCCTCCAGCGCCGCCCGCTCGGCCTCCGGGTCCTGCGCCGCATCCAGCAGGCGCTGCACCCAGGGGGTGTCGGCGGTGCCCGGGTTGACGCAGTTGACCCGGATGCCCTCGCGCACGTGGTCGGCCGCCATCGCCAGCGTCAACGACTGGATCGCCCCCTTGGAGGCGCTGTAGAGCGCCCGCTGGGGAAGTCCCGCCGTCGCCGCGATCGAGCAGGTGTTGACGATCACGGCGTGCTCCGAGCGGCGCAGGTGCGGCAGGCTCGCCCGGGTGACCCGGACGATGCCCAGGACGTTGACGTCCATGACCCTGGCCCACTCCTCGTAGGGGTTGTCCTCGATCGTCCCGGCGGCGCCGATCCCGGCGTTGTTCACCAGGATGTCCAGGCCACCGAGTCGTTCGACGGCCTCGGCGACGGCCGCACGGACCGCCTCCTCGTCGGTGACGTCGGCCCTCACCTCGACGAACGGGCCACCGGAGGCGTTGATGTCGAGGGAGGCCACCCTCGCCCCCCGTTCGGCCAGCAGGGTGGCGGTGGCCAGCCCGATGCCGGATCCGCCGCCGGTGACCAGGGCGCGCATGCCGTCGAACTCACCCATTGAGAGACCTCCGTACCGTTTCGTCGCTCACGCCTGTCCCATGGTCTGCCGCTGGCGCCCGAGTCCGTCGACCTCCAGCTCCACGACCTGTCCCGCGCGCAGGTACGGCGTGCCGGGCAGGCCGAGCGCGACGCCCGCCGGGGTGCCGGTGTTGATCAGGTCACCGGGTTCGAGGACCATGAACCGGCTGAGGTAGCGGATCACCTCCGCCACGGTGAAGATCATGTTCTTGGTGTCGCCGTTCTGGAACCGCTCCCCGTCCACCCACAGGCGCAGCCCCAGGGCCTGCGGGTCGGGGATCTCGTCGGGGGTGACCAGCCAGGGACCGAGCGGGTTGAAGGTCTCGCAGGACTTGCCCTTGTCCCACTGGCCGCCGCGCTCCAGCTGGAACTCGCGCTCGGAGACGTCGTTGGAGATGGCGTAGCCCGCGACCTTGGACAGCGCCTCCTCGTGCGTCTCGACGTAGCGGGCCGTCTCGCCGATGACGACGGCCAGCTCGACCTCCCAGTCGGTCTTCACACTGTCCCTGGGGATGAGCACCTCGTCGTTGGGCCCGACGATCGTGTTGGGCGCCTTCATGAAGACGATCGGCTCGGCCGGGGTGGCGGCGTTCGTCTCCGTCGCGTGGTCGATGTAGTTGAGGCCGATGCACACGATCTTCCCGGGCCGCGCGATCGGGGCGCCGATCCGCAGTCCTTCGGCGTCCAGCACGGGAAGCTCGTCCCGCTCCAGCGCCTCGCGGACCCGAGCCACGCCCCCCGAAGCGAAGAAAGCCCCGTCGATCTCGGCTTCCGAGATTGCACGGAGGTTACCGGCCTCGTCCAGAATGGCCGGTCGCTCCTGGCCCACCGGTCCCACTCGCAGTAGCTTCACGCCGCGTCCTTTATCGATACATCGGATGTCTTGTCTCGTGATGTTGAACGACACCGAACCTCGATGTCAACCCCTCACAGATCGAAACGTCTCCTCCACCATCGAGAGGTAACCGCAGATGGAAGGGTTCGAACATGACGTCCTCGGATACACCCGATGACTTGACGCTCTGGTACGACAGGCCGGCCGCCGACTGGGAGACCCAGGCGTTACCGATCGGTAACGGCGCGCTGGGTGCCATGGTGTTCGGCGGCGTCGGCCGCGAGCGGATCCAGTTCAACGAGAAGTCACTGTGGACCGGCGGCCCCGGGGCGAACGGCTACGACTTCGGCAACTGGGCCTCCCCCAGGCCGAACGCGATCGCCGAGGTCAGGGCACGGATCGACCGCGACGGCGCGATGTCCCCCGAGGCGGTGGCGGCCAGGCTCGGGCAACCCAGGAGCGGCTTCGGCGCCTACCAGACCTTCGGGGACCTCTGGCTGGACATGCACGGCGGCCCCGGGATCCCCCCGGACACCGAGACGCCCGAGGACACCGTCACCGGTTATCGCAGGGAGTTGGACCTGCGTGAGGCGGTCGCCAGGGTCGGCTACACCGCGAGCGGGGTGACCCACTCCCGCGAGTACTTCGCCAGCCACCCCGGCGACGTCGTCGTCGGCCGGCTCTCCGCCGACAGGGGCGGCGAGGTCTTCTTCACGCTGCGTACCTCCTCGCCCCGCGACGACAGGGACGACAGACAGGTCTCGGTCTCCGAGGGTCGCCTCACCGTCAGGGGCGTACTCGCCGACAACGGCATGAGGTTCGAGGCGCAGGTACAGGTGGTCACGCGGGGCGGCACCCGCGTCGACGGCGTCGACGAGATCACCGTCACGGGCGCGGACAGCGCGGTGTTCGTCCTGTCGGCGGGCACCGACTACTCCGACGTCCACCCCGCCTACCGGAGCGCCGACCCGCACGCCAGGGTGACCGGGGCGGTCGACGAGGCCTCCCGCAGATCGTACGAGGAGCTCAGGGCCGAGCACCGGGCCGACCACCGCAGGCTGTTCGACCGGGTCGGGCTCGACCTCGGGCAGAGGACCCCGGCCGTCCCGACCGACAGGTTGCGCGCGGCCTACACCGGCGGCACCTCGGCCGACGACCGGGCGCTGGAGGCGATGTTCTTCGCCTACGGCCGCTACCTGCTGATCGCCTCCTCCAGGGCAGGGGCGCTCCCGGCGAACCTGCAGGGCGTGTGGAACGACTCCACCGATCCCCCCTGGGCGGCCGACTACCACGTCAACATCAACCTGCAGATGAACTACTGGCTCGCCGAGCAGACCAACCTCGCCGAGACGACCGAGCCGTACGACCGCTACATCCGGTCGCTGGTCGCCCCCGGCGCGAGGACCGCGCGGGAGATGTTCGGGGCGCGCGGCTGGGTGGTGCACAACGAGACCAACCCGTTCGGCTTCACCGGCGTGCACGACTGGGCCACCGCGTTCTGGTTCCCCGAGGCGGCGGCGTGGCTCACCCTGCGGATGTACGACCACTACCGTTTCTGCGGCGACATCGACTACCTGCGCGAGACCGCGTACCCGGTGATGAAGGGCGCGGCCGAGTTCTGGCTGGACACCCTCCACGCCGACCCGCGTGACGGCGGGCTGGTGGTCTCCCCCAGCTACTCTCCTGAGCAGGGCGACTTCACGGCGGGCGCCTCGATGTCCCAGCAGATCGTCTTTCAACTGCTGACCGACACCCTGGAGGCGGCGAGGACGCTCGGGGCCGACACGGCCTTCCAGGCCGAGGTGACGGCCGCGCTGGCCATGCTCGACCCGGGGATCCGGATCGGGTCCTGGGGACAGCTCCAGGAGTGGAAGGAGGACCTCGACGATCCGGGTAACACCCATCGGCACGTCTCCCACCTGTTCGCGCTGCATCCCGGACGGCAGATCATCGCCGGCACCCCGGAGGCCGAGGCGGCCAGGATCTCGCTCACCGCGCGGGGCGACGGCGGCACCGGCTGGAGCAAGGCGTGGAAGATCAATTTCTGGGCTCGCCTGCTGGACGGCGACCATGCGCACAGGATGCTCGGCGAGCAGCTCAGGGGCTCCACTCTGGACAACCTGTGGGACACCCACCCGCCGTTCCAGATCGACGGCAACCTCGGCGCCACCTCCGGCATGGCCGAGATGCTGCTGCAGAGCGTGCACGGCACGATCCACGTACTGCCCGCGCTGCCGTCCGCCTGGCCCACCGGTTCGGTCACCGGCCTGCGCGCCCGGGGCGACGTGACCGTGGACGTCTCGTGGAGGGACGGCGACGCCGACAGGGTCACCGTGCACGCCGGGAAATCCGGTCCCCTCAGGGTCCGCGCCGCCATGATCGATGGCCGCCACCACGTCGAGGACGAGCGCGGCGGGATCGTCACCCCGCGTCGCGACGGTGACGTCGTCACCGTCGACGCCGAAGCCGGCGGGTCCTACACGATCGTCAAGCTCGCCGCCCCCTGATCGCGGTCGCCGTACGGGCCCCGACTTGACGGGGCCCCCTTACCGTAATAGAACACGTTCCAGAAAGAAGAATCGCCGAGCGCCCGCTCAGGCACTCGGTAACTCGGCGTGCCCGGAGCGAAAGGCGGGAGCTCCAAAAAGTCCCGCGATCGCCACGTTCGCGATGGATTCTCGGCGAACGCGTGAGGGTACGCCGCTGACCGCACCCCCGAAATCGCGCCGATATGAACCGTGTCACGAAAGCGCCGACCGGTTCGCAGGAGGACCATTGGATATCGATCTGGTCGACCAGGATTTCTACTGGCAGAACGGCGCGCCTTACGAACAGCTGGCCTGGCTGCGGGCGAACGCGCCGGTCTACGCGCACCCCGGCGACGCCGAGCGAGGCTGGCCGGGCTTCTGGGCGGTCACCAAGCACACCGACGTGGTGCACGTCTCCCGCCGCTCCGACCTGTTCTCGTCGAGCAGGAAGCTCGCGCTCTTCAACGAGATCCCCGAGGACCAGAGGGCCCTCCAGCGGCTGATGATGCTCAACCAGGACCCACCGGAGCACACCCGGCGGCGCTCCCTGGTCAACCGGGGCTTCACCCCGCGCATGATGAACGCCCTGGAGGGGCACATCCGCGACATCTGCCACGAACTGGTGGACGAGGCCAAGGGGCGCGGCTCGGTCGACTTCGTCAGGGACATCGCCGCCCCGCTCCCGCTGTACGTGATCTGCGAGCTGCTCGGCGCCCCCGTCGCGGATCGCGACAAGATCTTCAACTGGTCCAACCAGATGATCGGGGCCGAGGACCCCGACTACGCGGCCGACCCCGAAGAGGGCACGAACGCGGCGATGGAGGTCTACGCCTACGCCAACACCCTCGCCGCCGAGCGACGCGCCCAGCCCCGCGAGGACATCGTCACCAAGCTGATCATGCCCGACGCCGCCGGGGAGACCCTCACCGAGGAGGAGTTCGACCTGTTCGTGCTGCTGCTCGTGGTGGCGGGCAACGAGACCACCCGCAACGCCGCCTCGGGCGGCATGCTCGCCTTCTTCGAGAACCCCGAGCAGTGGCGGCGCCTCGTCGCCGACCGCTCCCTCGCCCGCACCGCGGCCGACGAGATCGTCCGCTGGGTCGCCCCGGTGAACCTCTTCCGCCGTACGGCCACCGCCGACACGATGATCGGCGGGCAGGAGGTGAAGGAGGACGACAAGGTCGTGATCTTCTACAGCTCCGCCAACCGGGACGAGGAGGTGTTCGCCGACCCCGGCGTCTTCGACATCGGCCGCGACCCCAACCCGCACATCGGCTTCGGCGGCGGCGGCGCGCACTTCTGCCTGGGCAACCATCTCGCCAAGCTGGAGCTGCGGGTCCTGTTCGAGGTGCTGGCCGAGCGGCTGCCCAACCTGGAGCAGGCGGGCGAGGCCCGTCGCCTGCGGTCCAACTTCATCAACGGCATCAAGGACCTGCCGGTCACCGTCGGCTGAGGTCGGGCGACACCGGACACGACATGGGAGGGGCGCCCTCCCATGTCGGAGGCACCGGAGAATCCGGCTCACACCAGTGACTCACGGTGGTGCCACCGATGCATCCGACTCGCGGTGGGGCCACTAAAAACCGGGCGAATCTCCCCGTGTCCCACCGTTTCCCAGCGCGTCCTCCTGTGTCTACCGCCCATGTCTCCCGTGCGCCTTTCCGCGCCGGTCGACGGGTCGCCGTAGCGGCGTCACCCCCATCCTTTAAACATTCTGTTGAATTCAAATTGTTGACAACAGGCTGTGCACTGGATCATCCTGGTCGCATGCCCGCTCATCACGACGGATCATCCGACCCCTTCACCGCTCCCGATCCGGCCCTGACCCGGACGCACCGCGAGTACGCCTCCCTCTCGCGCATCGCCGAGCGCCACGCGACCGACGAATCCCAGCGCCTCCGGCAGGTCCACCCCACGGTCCTCGGAGCCCACGAGGCCGTCAGGCTCGTTACGTTCCTGCTGAGCGGCAGTGCCCACCGCGAGGAGGGCGAGCCGGAGGTGGACCACGCCGACATCACCGCCGCCCTCACCCTTCTGCCCAGGGCCCGCGCGGAGATGGACGAGCTTGAGGCCTCGCTCCTCCTCATGGCGCGGGGCTGCGGCCTCACCTGGCAGGAGATCGCGTTCGGTCTCGGCCTCGCCACCCCTCAGGCGGCCAAGCAACGCCACGAACGCCTCGCGGACCGCACCGCCGCTCCGCCGGCCTGAGGGGCTACGCGTCAAACCCCGCGCCGCTCAACCGCGACGCGGCGGGAGAATCCCCGGCCCTTCAGGCCGAGGAGGAGGTCAAAGCATTTCCTCTATCAGGTCGGCCGCGCGGACGGTGCCGCCCTCGCCCCGGACCTCGTTCCTGAGCTTCGCCAGCCGAGCCGCCACCTCCGGGTCGGAGGTGAGGTCGAGCAGGGCGGCGCGCAACGCCTCCGGGGTGGCGTCCTCGGTGTCGATCCGGCGGCCGACCCCGAGTTCCACGAGCCTGTCGGCGTTGCCGAACTGGTCGGCGGCCTGCGGGACGGCGATCATCGGGACGCCGCAGTACAGGCCCTCCTGGCTGCCGCCCATGCCCGCGTGGGTGACGAACGCGTCGGCCCGCTCCAGGATCGAGAGCTGCGAGACCCAGGAGTGCACCTCGACGTTGGCGGGGATCGCACCGAGTTCCGCCCGGTCCACGAACCTCCCGACCTGCAGGACGACGTGCCAGCCGGGCAGGTCCCCGAAAGCGGCCAGGCAGGAGCGGTAGAAGTCCGGCAGGTTGGTGAAGGCCGAACCCAGGGAGACGAGCAGCACCTTCTCCGCCTCCTCGGGCCGGACCCAGGGCTCCTGGTGGGCACGGGTGGCGAAGCAGGGCCCGGTGAAGGTGATCCTGGCGGGGTCGACCCGGTCGGCGTTGGGCTGCATGACCTTCGGGATGAGCGCGAGCGCCCGTGGCGGACGGCCCCCGAAGTCGTGGGAGTCGGTGTCGCGGATGCCGTTGTCGTGCAGCCACTCGTCGAACCGCCGGTAGTGCTCGGCCCCGCCCGGAGCCTTCTTCAGCTCCTCGACCATCGGCGCCATCTCCTCCCGGTAGCCCTCCCAGGCCACGTAGGTCGGCGAGAGCTGCATCAGGGGGATGTCCCAGTTCTCCGCGAGCACCCGGGCGGTGTAGCCACCGATGTCGTAGAGGAACAGGTCGGGCCGGTCGTTGTCGTACGCGGCGCGGAGCTGCGGCAGCATCGAGATCGCGTCGCCGAGGAAGACGTCGAGCTGCGCGACCGTGTCCTCCGGCCACTCGGCGCTGTCTCCCATGGGCAGGGTCGAGGTGTACGGGACGAGTTCGGCCCCGGCACCGGTGATCACGTCGGCGAAGGAGGGGTCGTTGGCGTAGGTCACCCGGTGCCCCCGCGCCACCAGCTCCCTGATCACTGCGATGCTCGGGTTCACGTGGCCCGGCGCGGGGATGCTGACCATCGCGATGTGCGCGCGTCGGGGCATGGTTTCTCCTCTGTTGGAATTCTGCCGGGATGCCGTCGGGGGGTCCGTCGAGACCTTTGGCGTGGGATCGGTGGAATCGCCACATGCGACGAGACGTATCGTCTCGCTTATGACACAGCATTCCCCCTGTCGCACACGCTGTCAAGACGAGACGCTACGACTCGTCTATTGAATGCCCGGACCGACTCAGGACCGGGAGGCCGGAAAGAGTCACCGGCCCCGGCAAGGCCGGCTCGGGATCGTTCGGACCGCTCGGGGTGAGGCTCGGACCGCTCGGACCTCGCGGGGAAGTGCGTTCGGACCGCCCAGGGGTGAGGATCGGGGCAGTTCGGACCGATCAGGGAGGTGCGTTCGGACCGCCGAGAGAGGTGAAGGTCAGGGCCAGGAGGAGTCCTGGTCGGGGTCGCCGCCCTCGGAGAGCAGCTTGATGTCCGACTCGACCATCATCGCCACGAGTTCCTCGAAGCCGACCGTGGGCTCCCAGCCGAGCTGGACGCGGGCCTTCTTCGGGTCCGCGCACAGCAGGTCGACCTCGGCCGGGCGGTGCAGGGTCTGGTCGGTGACGACGTACCGCTCCCAGTCGAGCCCGGCGGCGGTGAAGGCCGCCTGCACGAGGTCGCGGACGGTCTGGGTGCGGCCGGTGCCGATCACATAGTCCTCGGGCGTGTCCGCCTGGAGCATCAGGTGCATCGCGCGGACGTAGTCTCCGGCGAATCCCCAGTCGCGGCGCGCCTCCATGTTGCCCAGGCGCAGCTCGGAGGCGAGGCCGAGTTTGATCCTGGCCACGCCGAGCGACACCTTCCTGGTGACGAACTCGGCCCCCCTGCGCGGGGACTCGTGGTTGAACAGGATCCCCGACACCGCGTACATGCCGTACGACTCGCGGTAGTTCTGCGTCAGGAAGTGCCCGTACGCCTTGGCCACACCGTACGGCGAGCGGGGGTGGAAGGGGGTGATCTCGGTCTGCGGGGTCTCGCGGACCTGGCCGAACATCTCCGAGGAGGACGCCTGATAGAAGCGGATCTGGCCCGATCCCGCCGCCGTGCGCGAGGAGGAGATGCCCGAGCAGACCCGGATCGCCTCAAGCATGCGCAGCACGCCCATGCCGGTCACCTCGGCGGTGAGTTCGGCCTGCTCCCACGACATGGGGACGAACGAGATCGCGCCCAGGTTGTAGACCTCGTCGGGCTGGACCTTCTCGACAACGGAGATCAGCGAACCCTGGTCAAGCAGGTCTCCCCGGACGAGCTGGACGTCCTGCAGGAGCTTGCGGAAACGTGGGACCCGGGGGTTGGCCTGCCCGCGGACAAGACCGGAGACCTCGTAGCCCTGACCGAGCAGGCACTCTGCCAGATAGGAACCGTCCTGCCCGGTGATACCGGTGATCAGCGCGCGCCTGGCCAACGCGTCCTCCTCGCTTGCGGGGGCGGCAACCTATGCCGGGTCTTGTGCCGTTTGATGGCGAATGTACCCGCAGAGCACCCGGCAGGCACCATCCCCCTGAGGCACAACACACCTAGAACGCGTTACACCGAATCACGCTCGATAAGGCTAACTTCCCAGTTCGCACGCCGTGAAGCGCGATCTAGGGACAATTCCACATCAGGTACAACAGGGTTCGTGAATGGTAGGGTCCGAGGACAAAGGTCATCTTTCACGGTACCTGTCCCCTTTTCGGACAGGTTGAGAAGGGGGTTGCCGTGCCGGGTGCTGAATCACTGCGGGTCGCGCTGCTGTCGTACCGCAGCAAACCGACCTGCGGTGGGCAGGGCGTCTACCTGCGTCATCTCAGTCGCGAGCTGGTCGCACTCGGGCACAGTGTGGAGGTCTTCTCCGGCCAGCCCTACCCGGAGCTCGACGAGGGCGTCGTCCTCACCAAGATCCCCAGCCTTGACCTGTACCGCGACGAGGACCCCTTTCGCACCCCCGGGCTGAGCGAGTACCGCGACTGGATCGACCTGCTCGAAGTCGGCACCATGTGGACCGCCGGGTTCCCCGAGCCGCTCACCTTCAGCCTGCGGGCGTACCGCGAGCTGAAGAAGCGCGTCGGCGACTTCGACGTCGTGCAGGACAACCAGACCCTCGGCTACGGCGTGCTCGGCATCCAGAAGCTGTTCCCCGTGGTCGGGACCATCCACCACCCGATCAGCGTGGACCGGCGCATCGAGATCAAGGCCGCGACGCTGCGCAAGAAGCTCCCGATGCGGCGCTGGTACGGCTTCGTGCGGATGCAGGCCAAGGTCGCGCCCCGGCTCAGCCCGATCCTCACCGTGAGCGAGTCGTCCCTCGCCGACATCCACCGCGACTTCAACGTGCCGCAGAAGAACATGCGGCTCATCCCGCTGGGCGTCGACACCCGCTACTTCCACCCGCGCCCGGAGATTCCCAAGCGACCCGGGTCCATCGTCGCGGTCGCGAGCGCCGACTCCCCGATGAAGGGCGTCGCGACCCTGCTGAGAGCCGTGGCGAAGCTCGCCACCGAACGCGACGTCAACCTGACCGTGGTGAGCAGGCCCACCCCCGGCGGCCCGACCGAGAAGCTCGTCGGCGAGCTGGCGCTGCAGGACCGGGTCAAATTCGTGCACGGCATCTCCGACGCCGAGCTGGGCGAGCTGATCGCCACCTCGGAGATCTCGGTCGTCCCCTCCCTGTACGAGGGCTTCTCGCTGCCGGCCGTCGAGCACATGGCCTGCGGCACCCCGCTCGTCGCGAGCCGCACCGGGGCGCTGCCCGAGGTCGTCGGCGACGCCGCCATACAGGTGGCCCCCGGCGACCCCGAGGAGCTCGCCGCGGTGCTGCGCCGCCTGCACGACTCCCCCGAGGAGCGTGCCGCGGTCGGCAAGAAGGGCTACGACCGGGTCATGGAGCGCTTCACCTGGAACGTCGTCGCCCAACGGACCGTGGAGGCCTACCACGAGGCCATCCAGGCCCGCCGGGCGAAGTGAGCGACACCCTGAAACAACCGAAGTGAGCGACACCCTGAAACGACCACCTCTCACAAGGAGCGGCGAGTGCTGACTGTCGACTTCGACCGGTTGCCCGTGGGCCCGGGGACCCGAGTCCTGGACCTGGGCTGTGGCGGCGGACGGCACGCCTTCGAAGTGCTGCGGCGCGGCGCCGACGTGGTGGCCTTCGACATGGACGCCAAGGAGCTGGAGGACGTGGCGAGCATGTTCTCCGCGATGGACAAGGCCGGGGAGGTGCCGCCGGGGGCGACGGCGGAGACCGTGACCGGCGACGCGCTCGACATGCCGTTCGAGGACGGCGGCTTCGACCGGGTGATCGCCGCGGAGGTGCTGGAGCACATCCCCGACGACATGGCCGCGATGCGCGAGATCTTCCGGGTGCTCAAGCCGGGCGGCCAGGCGGCCGTCACCGTGCCGAGCTTCCTGCCCGAACGCATCTGCTGGGCACTCGACGAGGCGTACCACACCGCTCCCGGCGGGCACGTCCGCATCTACACGCTCGCCGAGCTGAGCGCGAAGCTCAAGTCGACGGGCTTCGTCATCGGCCCGCACCACCACGCCCACGGCCTGCACGCGCCCTACTGGTGGATCAAGTGCGCGGTCGGCGTCGACAACAACGACCACCCGCTGGCCAAGGCGTACCACGAGCTGCTGGTCTGGGACATCATGAAGCGCCCCGCCGCCACCAGGATCGCCGAGGCCGTGCTCAACCCGCTCATCGGCAAAAGCGTGGTGCTCTACGTCCGCAAGCCCGCGTGACCTCCGAAGGAGAGGCAGTGAGCGGCTGCATGGAGTGGGAAGAGGTCGTCCTCACCGCCCGGAGCATCGCGGCGGTGCAGGAGGCCGACGGCGGCGTCCCGTGGCCCGAGGGACACGTGGACGCCTGGAACCACATCGAGTGCCTGATGGCGATGAGCGTGGCGGGGCTGACCGGCCCGGTCCGCCGAGGGTACGACTGGCTCGTCCGCACACAGCGGGCCGACGGTTCCTGGCCGATGAAACTCGTCGGCGGCGAGGCCGTCGAGCAGGGCGGGGAGTCCAACCACGCCGCGTACGTCGCGGTCGGCGTCTGGCACGAACTCCTGGTGACCGGAGACGAGGACTTCGCCCGGCGGATGTGGCCGGTCGTCCGGACGGCGCTGGACTTCGTGGTCGGCCTGCAGACCACCCGAGGTGAGATCGTCTGGGAGCGCGCGGCCGACGGCAGGCCCGCCGCGTACGCCCTGCTGACCGGTTGCGCCTCCATCCACCAGAGTCTGCGCTGCGGTGTGCTGCTCGGCGAGCACCTGGGTGACCCACAGCCCGACTGGGAGCTCGCCGCCGACCAGCTCGGCCACGTGCTGGCCGCCCACCCCGAGGCGTTCGCCGACAAGAGCCGCTTCTCGATGGACTGGTACTACCCGATCCTGGGCGGCGCGGTGCGCGGCCAGGCCGCGGAGACACGGCTCGCCGAGGAGTGGGACACGTTCGTGGAGGCGGGTCTCGGCATCCGCTGCGTCTCCGACCAGCCGTGGGTGACCGGCGCGGAGACGTGCGAGCTGGTGCTCGCCCTCGACGCCCTGGGCGACCGGGGACGGGCGCTGCGGCTCTTCTCCGACATGCAGCACCTGCGGCACGAGGACGGCTCGTACTGGACCGGCTGGCAGTTCGTGAACGGCAAGCACTTCCCGCACGAGCGCTCGGCCTACACCGCGGCCGCGGTCGTGCTCGCCGCCGACGCGCTGGACGGGCACACCCCCGCCTCGGGCATCTTCCGCGACGCGGGCGGGTACGTGACCGACCGTCCCACCGCCGCGTGCGGCTGCAGCCACGCCCGCTCCAGGAGCTGAACCCCCGGCGGTTTCTTTGCACGGAACCAGAAACGCGGTGCTTGAAGGGCTGAATGCGGCTCACTACGTTCGGGTCCGTGACTCGGAGGGGCGGTGGGGTTCGCAGATGCGCGGCGGGATTCCTCGCCCTGGTGTCCGCGACCGCCGGGTGGAGGCTGACCGCCCTGCCGGACACCTCGGCGGTGGAGGCGTCCGCCACCTTCTCCTTCCATGCGAGACCGCTGAGCCCTCCCTCGCGGGCCGGTGACCGTCTCCTGCGGCCGGTCGCGCCGGGGTACGCGCGCCTCGGAAGCCCGGCGTCGTCGCTGGGCGCCGGGGTGGCCCTGTTCGACGTGGACGGCGGAGTCGTCGCCGACGACCTGTGCCTGGTCGATCCCCGCCGCGACACGGTGACCGTGAGGCCCGCGCCGGGGACCTCGCGCCGTTACCGGCCGTTCACGCTGGTCCCCCCCGAGCGCGGACGGCACGAGGCACCGACGGGATGCCTGCCCGCCGATCTCGACCAGGACGGCTGGGAGGACCTGGTCGTCTACTACTGGGGCCGCTCCCCCTCCCTGTTCCTGCGCGTCCCCGGCGAGCCCCCGTCCGGTGCGGCCTTCCGCCACCGTTCGCTCACCGCCGAGCCGGAGATCTGGAACACCAGCGCCGCCACGGCCGGAGACTTCGACGGGGACGGCCGTCTCGACCTCGTCTTCGGCAACTACTTCCCCGACGGCGTCAGGGTGCTGGGCGGCGACAGCGGCGACCAGGCCGACCGCGACGACAGCGACGACAGCGACGACCAAGGCGACAGCGACGACGCCGTGATGCCCGACTCGCCGTCCGCCGCGGCCAACGGGGGCGGCGACCGGCTCTACCGGGCGACGGGACCCGCGCTGTTCACCGAGGCGAAGGGGGTGTTCGACGAGGTCGCGGGCGAGGGCCGGGGCTGGACCCTCGCGCTGGGCACCCAGGACCTGGACGGCGACGGACGGCCCGAACTGTACGTGGCCAACGACTTCGGTCCCGACCACCTGCTGGTCAACGAGTCTGCGCCCGGCAGGGTCCGGTTCACCGAGGCGAGGGGCACCCGACACCTGGCCACTCCCTCCTCGCGGGTCCTCGGCCGCGACTCCTTCCGGGGGATGGGGGTGGCCTTCACCGACCTCAACGCCGACGGCAGGCCGGACATCCTGGTGAGCAACCTCAGCGGGGACCCCGCGCCGCGCGAGGGCGACTTCGCCTTCGTGTCACGGCGAGGAGGGCTCCACGAGGGTCACGCGCCGTACGACGACCTCGGCGAGGAACTGGGACTGAGCCGCAGCGGCTGGTCCTGGGACGTCAAGGCCGCCGATTTCGACAACGACGGCATCGACGAGATCATGCACGCGACCGGGTTCGCCAGGGGTGAGGTCGACCGGTGGGCGCGGCTGCGGGAGGCGGAGTCGGCCAACGACCTGTTCCTCTCCCGCCCTTCGCTGTGGCCGGATCTGAAGGTCGGGGACGACCTGTCGGGACGCGAGACCAACACCTTCTTCATCAGGGGACCGGACGGCCGCTACGTGGACGTGGCGCGGCGAGCCGGGGTCGACGGCGCCGGCGGGGACGGCGGGGACGGTGAGGGTGCGGTCAGCCGGGCCTTCGCCGTGGGCGACGTCGACGACGACGGGCGGCTGGACTTCGCGGTCGCCAACCAGTGGTCCGCGTCGGTGCTCTACAGCAACCACGGGCCGACGGCCCCGTTCGTGGGCCTGCGGCTCCGCCTCCCCGCCGGTGCCTGCGGCATGGCCGGTATGGCCGGAGCGGCACACCCAGAGGGGCGGCCGCGGCCCGGACACGTGCGGCCCGGGCAAGAGACGCTCGGCGAGGCGCGAGCCCGAGTGCCATCCCAACCGGAACATCCCGGACAGGCATGGGCCGGAGCGGCACACCCCGGGCCGACGCGGCCCGCCATCGGCGCCGTCGCCACGGTGCGCCTGCCCGGCGGGGTCACGCGTAGCAGGCAGCTCTACCCCGCCAACGGCCACAACGGCGTCTCCGCACCCGAGTTGCTCTTCGGCCTCGGCGACGACCTGCCGGACCCCGTCGTCCCCGTCGAGATCTCCTGGAGAAACGCCTGCGGCGGCACACGGACCACGTCCGTGTCCCTGGAGCCCGGCTGGCATCAGATCCTGCTCGCCGACGACCGCGCCTCGGAGATCCGGCGGCCATGAACGCCGACCCGAGGCGAGAGCCGGCATCGAATCCCGACGGCCACGCCTCGAAAATCCGGCGGCCATGAACGCCGACCCGAGGCGAGAGAGGGCGTTCCGGCGGCTGGCGGCGTCCCTCACCCTGATCACTGTGCTCGGGCACACCGTGCTCGGGTTCGAACAGTCCTGCCTGGCACCGGTGGTCGGCGTGCTCACCGGCGTGACCGCCGAACTCGTGCTGGAGACGGTGGAGGCGTGGTCGTGGCGACGCCCGCCCCGCTATCTCGGCGTGCCCCGCGCCCGGGTCGTCGGCCTCCTCCTGCCGTCCTACGTGTGCGGCCTGCTCTGCGCGATGCTGCTGTACGGCAACGGGCACCTGATGCCGATCGCACTCGCCGTCCTCATCGGCGTTGGCGGCACGTACGTCTTCCGCATGAAGGCACCGGACGTCTCCCGCGTGAAAGCACCGGAGACCCCGGAGCAGGGGCGAAGGACCGAGGACGTGCCGGGGAGCCCGTTCCTGAACCCGGCGGCCTTCGGGATCGTCGCCGTGCTGCTGTTGTTCCCGTGGGTCGGCCTCGCTCCGGCGTACCAGTTCACCGCGTGGGTCTCGGGGCCGTTCGACCTGGTCGTGCCACTCGCCGTACTCGCCTGGGGCACGGCGGTGAACGCCAGGCTCGCGGGGAGGCTGCCGCTGCTCGTGGGCTGGACGGGCGGTTTCGCCCTGCAGGCGCTGGTCAGGGGCGCGCTGACCGACGTGTCGACGGTGAGCGCGCTGCTGCCGATGACCGGGACGGCCTTCGCCCTCTACGCCGGATACGTGATCGTCGAGCCGGGCACCTCCCCCGCCAGGCCGCGTGAGCAGGTCGTGTTCGGCCTCGCCACGGCGACGGTCTACGGGCTGCTGCTCCAGTTTCATGTCGTCTCCGGGCTGTTCTTCGCCCTGGTGATCGTCGGCGCGGGCCGGGGTCTGCACGCGGCCCTACCCCCCCACCTCCGCCGCACGCTCGCGGCACGCCTCCACGCGACGCTTTCCGTCAGCCGATGCCGGATCCGACCCGTTCGAGCACCCGCAGCGAGCCCTCCTGCCGGACCTCCCTGAACGCACCGGAGGCGAGGGCCCGCTGGTGGACGCGGTACGGAGCCTGCCCGCCCTGGGCCGGGTCGGGGTAGATGTCGTGAAAGACCAGGGCGCCGCCCGGCATGACGTGCGGGGCCCACCCCTCGTAGTCCTTGGTCACCGGATCCTCGGAGTGGCCGCCGTCGATGAAGAGCATCGCGAGCGGTGTGTTCCACAGCGCGGCGACGCGCTCGGAGCTGCCGACGATCGCGACGACCTCGTCCTCCAGCCCCGCGGAGGCGATGGTGGTGCGGAAGGTGGGCAGCGAGTCCATCTTGCCGAAGCGGAGGTCCATCAGCGTGGGGTCGTGGTGGGCCCAGCCCGGCTGGATCTCCTCGGAACCCCGGTGGTGGTCCACGGTGAAGACGACGGACCCCGCCTGCCGGGCCCCCGCCCCGAGGTAGACGGCGGACTTCCCGCAGTAGCTGCCGATCTCGCAGATCGGACCCCGCGGGCCGTACTCGGCGGCGGTCTCGAACAGCGCGACTCCTTCCTCGGGTGGCATGAAACCCTTGGCGCGCTGGGCGACGTACAGCAGGTCGGCCGGCATGGTGGCGATGCTCATCGCAGCAGACTACCGAGACCGAACAACATTCCGACCGCCCTTGCCCGACCTTGTGGAACATGTTCTACTTTGCACCGTGAACCAGCGCGCCCGCATCGTGATGACCGACGACGAGGTGACGGCTTTCATCGCCGAGTCTCGGAAGCTGCAACTCGGCACGATCAACCCCGACGGAACACCGCACATGGTGACCATGTTCTACGGGCTGGCCGAGGGCAAGATCTCGTTCTGGACCTACGGCAAGGCGCAGAAGACGCTCAACATCCAGCGCGACGCCCGGGTGAGCTGCCTGATCGAGGCCGGAGACGAATACTCCGACCTGCGCGGTGTCCTCGTCTACGGGGTGGCGCGCAGGATCGACGACCTTGAGGGCGTCCTCGGCATCGGCATGGACGTGACCAGACGGATGGCCGGGATGCCCGACGCGGAGGAGTCACTCACCGAGTACGTGGCCTACACCGGCCGTAAAAGGGTCGCCTTCGTGGTCGAGCCGAGTCGAGTGATCTCCTGGGATCACCGTAAGCTCGCCATTCCCGGTTAGGAGGCCCGTATGAAAATCAAAGTCGACTATCTGGTCTGTGAGGCCAATGCGATCTGCATGGGACTCGCCCCGGAGGTCTTCGAGCTCGACGACGACGACCAGCTGCACGTGCTGCTGCCTGAGCCGCCGCCGGAGATGCTGGACCGCGTCCGGCACGCGGTCCGGTCCTGTCCCAAAGCCGCACTCTCCCTTGAGGAGAACTAGGAGGACCCCCCATGCGTGGTGCGCTTCTGCATGCCGTCGGCGACGACAAGCTCGACATCCGCGATGACCTCACCCTCGCGCCGATGGGCCCGACGGATGTCCGCGTCAAGATCAGGGCCACCGGCGTCTGCCATTCGGACCTGTCGGTGATCAGCGGCGTGCTGCCCATGCCGTTGCCGGTCGTCCCCGGCCACGAGGGGGCGGGAGAGGTCGTCGAGGTCGGTGACCACGTGACCTCGGTACAACCCGGCGACCACGTCATCGTCAACTGGACCCCGGCCTGCGGCAGCTGTGCGAACTGCCTGGTGAACCAGCCTTTCCTGTGCATGACGTACGTGATGGACAGCTTCGTCAACGCCCGCTTCCGTTACGGCGGCGACACCCCGGCGTTCGGCATGGCCGGGTGCGGCACCTGGTCCGAGGAGATCGTCGTGCCCTGGCAGGGGGCGATCAAGGTCGATTCCGACGTGCCGTTCGAGGCCGCGGCCCTGATCGGCTGCGGGATCACCACCGGCGTCGGCGCGGCGCTGAACACGGCCAAGGTGAGGGCGGGCTCGACCGTCGCCGTGGTCGGCGCGGGCGGTATCGGCCTGTCGGTGATCCAGGGCGCCCGCATCTCCGGCGCCACCACGATCCTCGCGATCGACCCCCTGGAGTCCAAGCACGCCCTCGCCAAGAAGGTCGGCGCGACCCACGCCATCACACCCGACCAGCTCATGGACGCGGTCGGCACGCTCACCGGCGGCGCCGGGTTCGACTACGGTTTCGAGGCCGTCGGCAAGTCCGCCGCCATCATGACGGCCTGGCAGGCGACCCGCCGGGGTGGCGACACGATCGTGGTGGGCGCGGGCGCGATGGACGACAACGTCCCGCTGAGCGCCTTCAACCTGCTGTTCGAGGGCAAGAACATCCTCAGCTCGCTGTACGGCGGCTCGGACGTCCGGCGCGACTTCCCGTTCTTCGCCGGGCTCTACAAGGCGGGCAAGCTCGACCTGGAGAGCATGATCAGCTCCCGCATCAGGCTGGCCGACCTCAACGACGCCGTGGCGGCGCTCAGGGGCGGCGAGGTCCTGCGCCAGATCGTCGTCCTGGACTGAGAACCGTCGTCGGCCGCGTGACGGGCGGGCGAACTCGGTTCGCGCGCCCGTCACGCGGGTGACGGGGCCCGCTCACCGGGTGTGCACCCGATGGGTGGCAGGCTCCGTCATACCTCCTCGATCGCCGTCATCCGGCTCTGGTCGGCGGCGCTGCGCTCGACCGCGGCCAGCACGCGCTGGACGTTCAACCCGTCGTCGAACGACGGAGCCGGGGCGACACCGGAGGTGATCGCCTCGACGAAGTCCTTCACCTCGTGGGTGAAGGTGTGCTCATACCCCAGGCCGTGGCCCGGGGGCCACCACGCTCCCGCGTACGGGTGCCCGGCCTCGGTGACCAGCACCCGGCGGAAACCCGCCTCCTCGGCCGGCAACGCGTGATCGTGGAACCACAGCTCGTTCATCGCCTCGAAATCGAACGCCAAACTCGCCGCGGAACCGTTCACCTCGATCCGCAACGCGTTCTTACGCCCGGTCGCGAAGCGGCTGGCCTCGAACGACGCCAGCGCGCCACCGCTGAGACGGCCGATGAACAACGCCGCGTCGTCGACGTCGACGTCACCCATCTCCACCCCCGAACCGCCACCCGCCGCGGCCGACAGGCCGGCCGAGGCCTCGGCCAGCGGCCGCTGGGTGACGAACGTCTCGGTCAGCCCTGAGACCTGCGTCAAACGCTGCCCGGTGATGAACTGCGCGGTATCGATGATGTGCGCGCCGATGTCACCCAACGCCCCTGAGCCGGCCAGCTCCTTGCGCAGCCGCCACACC
>NZ_JBITIZ010000007.1:250568-480164 GCF_044459525.1 Streptosporangium sp. NPDC050284 | reverse complement strand
GCCGACCTCGCCCTGCGCACCCCCGTCGACGTCACCGCCGGCGAGTACAACTCCACCCTCACGCTCTCACTGTTCAACCAGTCCTGAACCAACGGCGGAGGCAGGACGCCACCGCCCGCTGTGCGTGTCCGGGACGTGTGCAAACCTGGCGTACGTCCCGGATGTTCACGATGAGACATTCGCGCTTCGGTGGCGGGCACCCGCCGTGCCCCGCCGCCACCCCCGGAAGGGAATCACGCCCCGTGAACAAGGCCCTCAGATACGCCGCGGCCATCCTGCTGGCCGGGCTCGGGCTGCTGCTCGGCGCCCCGGCCGCCTCCGCCGCACCCAAGTCACCCCTCAAGCTGGAGGTCGTCGGGGACGGCGGCCGCAACGTCAACGTGCTGGTCACCTGGAAGAAGGACAGCCGCCCGGTCACCGAGATCGTCGCGGCGACCCTGCTCGCGACGGCACCCGACGGCCGTACCTTCGGCCCCATCCCGCTGAAGTCGGCGCCCGAGGGACAGAACCTCTACAACGCGGCCGAACCGCTCCCTGTGGGTGAGTGGAAGGTCGCCGTGACCGTCACCAAGCCCGCCAAGGTCAGCAAGTCGGCGAGCGTGAAGGTGCAGGACATCGTGCTTCCCCCGGCGGAGGTCGAGCCGGCGTCCAGCACGGCGCTGGCCCAGCGCGCCCAGCTGGCCGAGCGCGCCCAGGAGAGCTCGTCGGACGACCTGTTCCTCCAGATCGGCGTCATCTCCGCCGCCGCGCTGGCCGCCATCGGGGTCATGTTCGTTCTCGTACGCCGCAGGAACGTGTCCAGCTGACCCCGCGGCCTTGAGGGGGCGTGGAGCCGCTCCGTGTCGGCTCGGCGATCGTGGCCACCACGGAACCGCACGCCGAGACCGTTCTCGACACCATCCGCGAACTCGGCCTGGAGATGCAGGTCATCTTCAACAAGGGCGCGGTGATGGTCCTGCCCTCGGGGATCAACAAGGCCACCGGCCTGACCGCCGCCCTGGCGGAGCTGGAGATGTCGGCGCACAGCACGATCGGCGTTGGCGACGCCGAGAACGACCACGCGTTCCTCCCCGCCTGCGAGTGCGCGGTGGCGGTGGCGGTGGCCAACGCGCTGCCCGCCGTTAAGGAACGGTGTGACCTGGTGACCGAGGGAGAGCACGGGGCCGGGGTCGTCGAGCTGATCGACCGGATCCTGGAGAACGACCTGGCCGACTTGGCGGTGGACGTGCCGCAGGTCCGCACCATGCGGATCGTCCGCCTGTCGGCCAGGTGGGGCGCGCTCACCGTGCCGATGGTGGGCCGGGTCCGGTTCCGCTGGACCCAAGACCTGCCCGGCGTCGGGAAGAACTCTCCTGCGGGGAAGGTGACCGGCGCTCGCCTGATCAAGGAAGCCGAAGGCTGGCACGTGGTGTTTCGCACCGAAACCTTGGTAGTGCCCGCCGACGCGCATCAGGGCCCGCAGGTTGGGATCGACCGGGGCGTCCACGTCGCCCTGGCCCTGTCGGACGGGACGATGCGCGAGCACGGCTCCTGGCTGACGGATGGCGAGCGCGAGCACCTGCGCCGACTGGAGAAGACAGCGGCCCGCCGGCGCACGGCCCGGCCGAAGAAGGCTCGCCCCTCGGGGCGGGAGCGGCGTACCTACGGCCAGATCGCCCGGCTGCGCGCGAAAGCCAAGCGCAGGGCCGTTGACTGGCAGCACCAGACCACCACCGAACTCGCCGACACATTCGCTGTGATCAAGGTGGAGAAACTCTCCATCCTCAACATGGTCAAATCCGCCAAGGGCACGATCGAAGCCCCGGGCAGGAACGTCACTCAAAAGGCGGGCCTGAACCGGTCGATCAGTGGCCAGGCGTGGGGGCGGACCGTCACCCTGCTCGAATACAAGACCATCGACCGGGGCGGGCAGGTCATCGAGGTCCCCGCCCCGGGCACCTCGCAGACCTGCCACCGATGCGGGCATCGCGATCCAGCCAGCCGCAACGCAACCGTGTTCGCCTGCGTCAACCCCGCGTGCGGGTGGGTCGGCCACGCCGACACCAACGCCGCGATCAATATCAACAACGCCGACGGATCAGCGGTGTCAGGACGTCGAGACCTCGGGACTACCCGGTCTGTGAAGCGTCAACCCCCGCGCGCCGCTTAACCGCGACGCGACGGGAGAATCCCCGGCCCTTCAGGCCGGGGAGGAGGTCAACAGTTCTGCCTGGTCGACCCGGAGGGCGACTACACCGAGGGGATCAAGGGCGCGAAGGCGCCTTTTCGGGAGGGCTTCCGCCTTCTCCGGGCTCCGCAGTGCTCCTTCCGGCGAACCACGCCGGGGTCGCCGGAGACTCTGATGCACCCCGGCGCGATTCAATCTTCGTACGGCTGTAAATTACCTGCCCCGCCACGAGGAATGTAAATTGCATTCTCCATCACGAAGAAACCGCATGACAGGCCAGATTCTGGCGACTGAGTGGTCAATACCCTCTTTACCTGGGTCCGTTTGAAAATTATCCTCAGTCGATCAAATGATCCGGCCCTGTAGGAGAATCATGCGAAAAGGTACTCGGCTCCGCCGGCTCGGTCTCGTCTCAGCGGTGGTGGCGGCCGGCCTGGCGACCACGCCCGTGGCCGCACACGCCGACGGCTACGACACTCCCCGCAGCGCCACCGCCGTGGGGGCGGGCAGCACCTACGCGGCCGGGTTGGCGGCGGCCCAGCAGCGGGCCCGGGCGGCCGTCCTCGCGGTCGGCCACGACTGCACCCCCGGGACCTATTCCGCCATGTTGACCTACATGTCCCCGGGCGGCGGCACGTGGGTCTTCCAGTCCACTCACCAGGCGATGTGCGTCGACTGATCAAGCTCGGCCTCGGCTACGGGAGGATACACGGAGAGGGGCCTCGACCTGGGAGTCCGGGAAAGAGCATGATGGCTGGATGTCGTACGCTGACGCCTTCGCCCGCAGCATCGCCGATCCCGAGGACTTCTGGGCCGAGGCCGCCGAGGCCGTCACCTGGAGCAGGCCGCCGCGCGAGATCCTGGACGCCGGGGCGCCGCCCTTCTACCGGTGGTTTCCCGACGGAGAGCTCAACACCTGCCACAACGCGCTGGACCGGCACGTCGAGGCCGGGCACGGTGACCGGGTCGCGCTGATCTACGACAGCCCGGTGACGGGCACCGGCAGGCGTTACACGTACGCCGAGCTGCGCGACGAGGTCGCGAGGTTCGCCGGGGTGCTGCGCTCGCTCGGGGTGGAGCAGGGCGACCGGGTGGTGGTCTACCTGCCGATGGTGCCCGAGGCGGTGATCGCGATGCTGGCGTGCGCGCGGCTGGGGGCGGTGCACTCGGTGGTGTTCGGCGGGTTCGCACCCAAGGAACTGGCGGCCAGGATCGACGACGCGCGGCCCAAGGTGGTCGTGTCGGCCTCCTGCGGGATCGAACCCTCGCGCGTGGTGCCGTACAAGCCGATGCTCGACGCCGCGCTCGACCTGGCCTCGCACCGGCCCGCGCACTGTGTGATCCTGCAGCGCGAGCAGGCCCCCGCCGAGCTGGTGGAGGGGCGGGACGTCGACTGGGCGAGCGCGAAGGCCGACCCGGCCGAATGTGTGCCGGTGCGCGCGACCGATCCGCTCTACATCCTCTACACCAGCGGCACCACCGGCCTGCCGAAGGGCGTCGTGCGCGACAACGGCGGGCACGCGACGGCGCTGCTGTGGAGCATGGCCAACGTCTACGACATCGCGCCGGGCGAGGTGTTCTGGGCGGCCTCCGACGTCGGCTGGGTCGTCGGGCACTCCTACATCGTGTACGGGCCGCTGCTGCGCGGCGCCACGAC
The DNA here is from genome assembly GCF_044459525.1 of Streptosporangium sp. NPDC050284. Classification (NCBI taxonomy): domain Bacteria; kingdom Bacillati; phylum Actinomycetota; class Actinomycetes; order Streptosporangiales; family Streptosporangiaceae; genus Streptosporangium; species Streptosporangium sp. NPDC050284. The sequence goes on along the minus strand of NZ_JBITIZ010000007.1, from coordinate 476,340 downwards.
CGTGCTGTACGAGGGCAAGCCGGTCGGCACCCCCGACGCGGGCGCGTTCTGGCGGGTGATCGCCGAGCACCGGGTGAACGCGCTGTTCACCGCGCCGACCGCGTTCCGTGCCATCAGGAGGGCCGACCCGCAGGCGGCCCTGCTCGACGGGTACGACATCTCGTCGCTGCGGACGCTGTTCCTCGCCGGGGAGCGCCTGGACCCCGACACCTACCACTGGGCGGCGGACAGGCTTGGCGTGCCGGTCGTCGACCACTGGTGGCAGACCGAGACCGGCTGGCCCGTCGCCGCCAACCTGCGCGGGCTGGAGCCCATGCCGGTCAAGCCGGGCTCCCCCACCGTGCCCGTCCCCGGATACGACGTGCGCGTGCTGCGCGCCTCGGGCGAGGAGTGCGCCCCCGGCGAGGAGGGCGCGATCTGCATCCGGCTCCCGCTCCCGCCGGGCACGCTCCCCACCCTCTGGCAGGACGACGAGCGCTACGTGCGGTCCTACCTCACGGCCTTCCCCGGCTACTACCTGACCGGCGACGGTGGCCACCTCGACGAGGACGGCTACCTGTTCGTGATGGGCCGCACCGACGATGTGATCAACGTGGCCGGGCACCGGCTGTCGACCGGGTCCATGGAGGCGGTGCTGGCCGCGCATCCGGCGGTGGCCGAGTGCGCGGTCATCGGGGTCGCCGACGAGCTGAAGGGGCACGTGCCGCGCGGCTTCGTGGTGCTGAAGAGCGGGACGGAGATCGACCCCGAGACCCTGCGGGCCGAGCTGGTCCTCGCCGTTCGCGAGCAGGTGGGCGCCGTGGCCGCCTTCAGGCAGGTGGACGTGGTCCCGGCCCTGCCGAAGACCCGGTCGGGAAAGATCCTGCGCAAGACCATGCGCGGGATCGCGGAGGGCTCCGACGAGCCCGTTCCCTCGACCATCGAGGACGCGACGGTGCTGGACGCGCTGCGCCCCGTCATCGGACGCCGCACCACCGCGGACGGTTAGGTGCCGGTAGGTCAATGCCCTCGCGCACTTCAGGCACCGTATCGCCGTGGATGACCAGGCCCCGGCAGATCCCCGCGTGTCATCCGGCGCCGCATCACCGCGGACGGCCGGCTCACGCGTGTCGTCCGGCGCGGCACCGGTGGGGGCTGTCGTGGACGGCCGGGTTCAGCCGCGAAGGCCGCACCGCCCGGAGAGCCGACGCTCGGCATCATCACGGTCACAATCTGTTCCCTTTTACGGCTTATCGCACCATGCCATCGTTAAGGTTTCAGCGTGGCGCATGAAGCGGGCATGCTGGTCGCCGGGCGATATCGGCTGATGGACGTGCTGGGCCGCGGCGGGATGGGCACGGTGTGGCGGGCGCGGGACGAGAGCCTGGAGCGCCAAGTAGCGATCAAGGAGCTCATCCTCCCCGACTATCTGGACGTTCCCGCACGTGAGACGCTCTACAGGCGGATGCGACGTGAGGCCCGCGCCGCGGCTCAGTTGAAACATCCGGCGATCATCACCGTCCACGACCATGTCGTCGAGGCCGACGGCCGCCCGTGGATCGTGACGGAGATCATCGACGGACCCTCCCTCGACGAGTTGCTGAGGACCCAGGGGCACCTGCCGCCCCGGCGGGTGGCGGCGATCGGCGCGCAGATCCTCGCGGCCCTGGAGGTCGCGCACGCCGCCGGGATCACCCATCGCGACATCAAGCCCGCGAACGTCCTGCTCGAAGGTGAGCGGGTCGTACTGACCGACTTCGGGATCGCCGCCGTGTCACCCACGGCGCCACCCGCTGCGTCGCCCACGGCCCCGTCGCCCGCAACCCTGTCGTCCACCACCCCACCCACACCAACTGGGTACGGTCGGTCGCCTTCAGTCCCGACGGCAAGATCCTCGCCACCGCGAGTGACGACAAGACGGTGATCCTGTGGGACACGTCCTCACCGGTCGGAGCCGCGGCTTTTCCGTGACCGTGGCTCATCGGAGCGGGCGTGCTCGTCATCGCGGCGGCGGGAGCGGGGGAATCCGTGGAAACCCCCTACTGTCTTGTCGGGGTTCCTTGAGCCTTGCCGGATTTCCTGGAAAGCTCCTGCGGCGCCAGGTACGCCCACTGCCAGAGAGTCTCGACGGGCCCCCGCTCGAAGCGCCGCAGCCAGAGCGTGGACAGCGTCATGAAGAGCGCGCAGATTCCCGCCCAGGCCGCCACGACCCACCACGGCCGCAGGCCGTCGAGCGTCGCGGCCAGGCCGAGCCCCCAGCCGTAGCAGAGCGCCGAGGCGACCAGGTTCTGGAAGATGTAGGAGCTCAGAGCCGTACGACCGACGTTGGTCAGCCCTCGCCTCAATACGCCGGGGGCGCCGCTCGCCCGCCGCGCGAGGGTGGCGACGAGACCGAGCAGCCCCAGCGCCACCAGCGGGGGCAGCAGGTACCGGTCCACCAGGAACCAGCCCGGACCGGCGAACGCAGTGGCCAGGTTCAGCGGCAGGCCCACGGCGAGTCCGCCGACCATGAGCCTCCGGCGCAGTGCCGCGCCCCGCTCCGAGTCCTCGAACACCCCGGCGCGCATCAGCTGGGAGCCGAGCAGGAACAGCACGATGCCCATCGGGACGATGAAGAGGATCTCCAGCCGGTAGAGGACGATCATCTCGATCCGGGCGGCGACCTGCTGCGGGTAGGTGCCGCCGGTGAAGAGCGTGGACGACTCCGCCCCGGTGTCCAGGCTCGCCGAGCTGGTGCCGACGGTGAGCAACCCGATCAGCGCGGCGAACACCGACCCGACAGTGATCATCCACACCCTGATCACGCGGTCGCTCCTGCCGATCAGGTACGCCACGATGATCGAGGTCAGCGCGTAGCCCATGAGCACGTCGAACTCGAAGATCAGCAGGTAGTGGATCAGACCTTCGACGAACAACAACCCGGCCCGCCACAGATACCAGCCGGGCCACGGCACGCCACGGCGCGCGGCCGAACGGTACTGGAGTTCGAGCCCGACCCCGAAGAGCAGGGTGAGCAGCGCGAGGAACTTGCCGTTGGTGAGGAAGCGGAGGAAGGTCTCCACGGTTCCCGGCTGCCCCAGCGCCCCGATGACGTCGGCGGGACCGCCGGGATCGGTGAAGATCCAGATGTTCGTGCCCAGGGTGCCGACGATGGCGATGCCTCTGAGCAGGTCGAGCACTTCGATACGACGACTTGTCACCCCTTCACGATCCCGTCCTGCGGGCCCGCGGACATCGTCTCGCAGACCCATTCGGGACGTACATCGATGTATGTACCGTGCCCGGATTCCGGTCCACAAGGTCCGCGCTTCCCGCTTGGCCCCCGCGGCCCGCCCGGTCGGCCTCGTGCTCGGCGCGTGCGCGCGATCGTCCCGGGGTGATCACACGCCGCACCGGATACGCCCTCCGGCCGTGACGGCGCGGCACCCGTGGAGAACGGGGTCAGTCTGCCCGAACAGCCGACCCGGCGGCTCCCGTCAGTCGCCGGAGACGACGCGGGCGTGCAGCCGGACGGCGGTCGCGGAGTCCCAGCCGAACGCCTCCCGGCCGGCCAGCCACGCCGCCGCCCCCGCGCCGTCGCCCGCCAGGACCGCCGAGGGCCCCAGCCTCTCCCGTACGGCGGAGGCGATCGGTCCCTCGCTGGTCAGTACGCTCCCGGCCAGCACGATCGGGCTCGTCTCGCCCGCCCGGCGGACCTCGGCCACCGTCTCGCAGAGCAGCCGGGCCGCGTCGGACACGATCGTGAGGGCTGCCGGGTCCCCCTCGGTCGCCGCCCGACTGACGAGCGGGGCGAGCCTGGCCAATTCCAGCGGGGGCCGCGACTGTGCGCGGACCACCAGCCTGATCGCGAGCGCCCTCATCTCCTCCGCCGTGCCCGAGGCGAGCGTGCTCAAGGCGAGCGCACCCGAATCCACCGTGCCCGAGGCAAGCGCACCCGAGTCCACCGTGCCCGAGGCAAGCGCACCCGAATCCACTGTGCCCGAGAAAAGCGGCTCGCCCTCCAGCAGGGCGCCCGCGACCAGGCCGGTGAGCCTGCCGCCCGCGTCGCCCCTGCTGAGGGCGTGGACTGCGGCGGACGCCGCCTTCCTGCCCAGCCAGAACCCCGAGCCCGCGTCGCCCAGCAGCCAGCCGAGCCCGTCGGCGATCATCACCGGCTCGCCGTCCTCGATCCTGGCGGCGATCGCCCCGGTACCGGCGATGAGGGCGGTGCCGCGCGGTTCCGCCGTACCCGCGGCGAAGGCGATGCCCAGGTCGCCGGTGAGCCGGGGCGGGACGCGCAGACCGGCGGCGGCCCACATGGGGTCGAAGACCAGGCGGTCCAACGCCCCGCCACCCGCCAGCCCGATGACCGCCCCGCTCACCAGGCCCGGGTCGATCCCGCGTAGCGCGAGCCCCAGCGCCCGGCCGATGTTGGCCACCGCGGCGGCGTTGCCGTGGGCCGCGGGGTTGCCGCCCGGCGCCCTGCCGTACCCGGCCCGCCGTCCCGAGGCGTCGAGCAGCAGCGCCCGCGAGGAGGTCCCGCCGACGTCCAGCCCGAGGACGTACATCGCGCTCAGAGATGCTCGCCGAAGAACGCGGTGACGGCCTCGACCGCCCGGGTGACGTGCGGCTCGGTGTCGTAGAGGTCGATGTGCAGCCTCGCGTCCAGCCAGACGATCCGCTTGGGGTCGTCCATCCGCCGGTACGCCTCCTCGGCGCCCTCGGGTGAGCAGAAGCGGTCGACCAGGCCGTGCACGATCAGACCGGGCTTGGGCGAGAGGAAGTCGGCGCCCATCATGTTGTCCACGGTGATCAACTCGCGGACGGAGGCCCGGGTGACCTCGTTGCGCCAGTGCTCCGAGGCCCCCCTGGAGGTGCCGTAGTAGGCGAACGGCTCGTCGCCCGGCATCGCCGCCTCCCCCTCCTCGGCCACCGCGGGGAGATACTCCACCTCAGCACCCCCGTCCTGGCGCTCCAGCACCTCCGTGAACGAGGCCAGCGCCTCCTGGTATCCCGAGGGGGACATTCCGGCGCGCATGCCGTAGGGGTTGTTGTAGGCCCCCGCGACGCCCGCGAACGCCTTCACCCGGGGGTCGAAGGCGGCGAACCTGAGCGCGTAGCCCCCGCCGAGGCAGATCCCGAGCGCGCCGATCCTGTCGCCGTCCACCTCCGGGCGCGAGCGCAGCAGCGAGACCGCGGCCCGCAGGTCCTCCAGCTTGCCCTGGGGGTCCTCGTGGTTGCGTGGCTGTCCGCCCGACTCCCCCCAGTTGCGGTGGTCGAAGGCGAGCGTCGCGTATCCCGCGTCGGTGAGCCGGGCGGCGTACAGGCCGGTGACCTGGTCGCGGGTGCCGGTGAACGGGCCCGTGAGGACCACGCCGGGGTGCGGGCCCGGCCCCGCCGGGATCCGCAGGTCGCCGAAGAGGGTGATCCCTCCGGCGGTGAACTTCACCTTTTCCGACATGCTCCAAGTCTGTACGGTCCGCGCCGCGGAAGCCAACGAGCCCCCCGCGGCCCCCGCACACCCGCGGACCTCCGCTGTCTCCACACCCCCGGGTGTCCCCGGGCCGGCCCGTTCCCGCTCGTCCGGCCTGAGCCGGGAACGGGAACGGGAACGGGACTTACCAGGATCTTCCGGGTCTCAGGAGTCGAATCCGAGCCCCATCCGATCCAGGGTGCGCAGCCAGAGGTTGCGGCGGCCCTGGTGCAGGTCGGCCTGGGCGATCGACCAGCGGGTCATCTGGATCCCGGCCGAGCGGACCGGCTCGGGCGGGAACGGGACGGGCTTCTCCTTGACCATCCTGAGCTCGGTCCGCTCGGTCCGCTCTCCGGCGAGCAGATCGAGCATGACGTTCGCCCCGAACCGGGTCGCGCCGACGCCCATGCCGGTGTATCCGGCGGCGTAGGCGAGGCGCCCGCCGTGCGACTGGCCGTAGAAGGCGCTGAAGCGGCTGCAGGTGTCGATGACCCCGCCCCACCTGTGGGTGAAGCGCAGCCCGGACAGCTGGGGGAACGTGGTGGAGAAGTGTTCGGCCAGCTTGACGAAGGTCTCGTCGCGCTGGTCGTACTCGGGTTTGATCATTCCGCCGTTGTAGTAGACCGCGTCGTAACCGCCCCAGAGGATCCGGTTGTCCTCGGTCAGCCGGTAGTAGTGGAACTGGTTGGCCGCGTCCCCGACCCCCTGCCGGTTGTGCCAGCCCACCGAGGCCAGCTGGTCGGCCGAGAGCGGCTCGGTCATCAGGGCGTAGTCGTAGACCGGCACCAGGAAGTGCTTCAGCCGCCGCAGCAGCGGCTGGAACACGCCGGTGCCGAGCGCGACCCTGCGCGCCCTCACGCTGCCGTGCGGGGTGATCAGGTCCAGGCTCGTCGGGGTGTCCCTCATCGTCCGTACCGGCGTGCGCTCGTAGATGCGCACGCCCAGCGAGAGGCAGGCCTGCCGGAGCCCCCAGGCCAGCCGGGCGGGGTCGAGCATGGCACAGCCGTCGCGCTCCCAGTGGCCGCCGATGTACGTGGGCGAGTTCACCTCCGCCCGGACCTGTTCGGTGTCGAGGACGTCGAAGCGGACGCCCAGGTCGCGGGCGACGCCGAGGTTGCGGTTCATCTCCTCCAGCTGCCACGGCTCGGTGGCCACGTGCAGCTCGCCGGTGCGCTCGTAGCCGCAGTCGATGCCGTACTCGGCGACCGCCTCGCCGATCTCGTCGAGGTTGTCGACGCCGAGGCGTTCGAGCGTGGCGATCTCCTCGGGCCAGCGCTCCAGCCCGTTGGCGATGCCGTGGGTCAGCGTGGCCATCGCGAAGCCGCCGTTGCGGCCGGACGCCGCCCAGCCGATCCTGCGCCCCTCAAGGAGGACGACGTCGAGCGATGGGTCGCGTTCCTTCGCCATCAGGGCGGTCCAGAGCCCCGAGAAGCCTCCGCCGACCACCGCCAGATCGGCGCCGGTCTCGCCGAAGAGCCGCGCCTGCGGCTCGGGTTTCGCCGGACTGTCGAGCCAGTACGGCTTGCGCTCCGCGTCAGCAAGAGCCTTCAGCGGATCCACAAATCTCACTTCCCTACGTGAGTCAGGTTGTCTTTGTGTGTATCGCGTGGTCGTGGAGATCACGCGCGGGTTCCCCCCGCCTGAGTCCGATCTCGCCTCCCTGTTCTGTGCCGGGAATCTGTACTCTGCCGGATTCTGTCTCTGCCGGATCCTGGTCTTTACCGGATTTCGCTCTCCTGCGGGACGTTGTCCGCCGGAACCGTCGTCGCCGGTGATCCGGGTACACCGAAGCCCCGTGGCCCGGTGAGGGCACGGGGATCGACGACGGCTAGGTGCGGCGGCGCGCGGTGACCGTGTTGACCACGGCGATGGCGACGCCTACCGCGAATATAAGCGTTCCGAGGATGTTGACCTGAGGCGGCACCCCGATACGGGTGGCCCCCCAGATCCACAGCGGGAACGTCTGGGTGGCTCCGCTGGTGAACTGGGTGATCACGAAGTCGTCGATGGACAGGGCGAAGGCGAGCAGCGCGCCGGAGAGGACCCCGGGCAGGATCATCGGGAAGGTGATCCGCCAGAACGTGATCCACGTGGACGCGCCGAGGTCGCGCGCCGCCTCCTCGATCGACCGGTCGAGCCCGATCACCCGGGCCCGCACGGTGATCGCCACGAAGGAGAGCGAGAACAGCACGTGCGCGACGACCACGGTCGCGAAGCCGGTCTGCACACCGACGCTGATGAACAGCGACAGCAGCGAGGCGCCCATCACGAGCTCGGGCGAGGCGATCGCGGCGAACATCACGAGGTTGGTCGCGCCCTGCCCGCGGAACCGGTAGCGGCCCAGGGCGAGCCCCATGAGCGTGCCGATCACCGTCGTGATCACCGTGGAGAGCACGGCGATGTAGATGGAGTTGCGCACCGCGTCAAGCAACTGGGGGTACTCGTCCAGGCGGCCCCACCACCGGAGGGTGAACCCCTGCCAGGTCACGTTCGACTTGCTCTGAGTGTCGTTGAAGCCGAACAGGATCATGACGAAGATCGGCAGGAACAGCCAGGCGATGATCAGCCAGACGTAGCCGAGGAGCAGCCGGTCGCCCAGCCGCCTGCCGCTTCGCGGGGTCCGCCGCCCGGCGGGCGCGCTCGTCGTCGTGTTCTCGGTGTTCTCCGGGCTCTCCGTGACGTCGATGGTGCCGCTCATCGGGCCGCCGCCTCCAGGACGTTCTCGGTGCCGAGCGCCTTGGCGTAGGCGAAGATGCCGATCAGCATCGCCGCCATCAGCGTGAACGACAGCGCGGCGGCGGTCGGGTAGTCGTTGTTGACCAGATATTCGAGCTGGATGATGTTGCCGATCATCGTGTTCTCCGGGCCGCCGAGGATGCCCGCGTTGACGTAGTCGGCGGTCATCGGGACGAACGTCATCAGCACCCCGGCGAACACACCGGGCAGCGAGAGCGGCAGCACGATCTTGGTGAACGCCTCCCGCTTGGCCGCGTACAGGTCCTGGGCGGCCTCGACCACCTTGGGGTCCACCCGCTCCAGCGCGACGTAGATCGGCAGGATCATGAACGGCAGGTAGTTGTAGACCAGTCCGCCGATCACCGCGTACGTCGTCTGCAGCACGTGGAAGTCCTCGGGCAGCAGCCCCGCCGACTTCAGCGGTCCGAGCAGCATGCCGTCGTCGGCGAGCAGGAACCTCCACGACACCGTGCGCAGCACGAACGAGACGAAGAACGGCAGCAGCACCAGCAGCAGGTAGGTGGACTTGCGGCTGCCGCCCTTGAAGGCGATCCAGTAGGCCATCGGGTAGGCGAGCGCGATGGAGATGAGGGTCGCGGTCAGGCCGTACCCGGCCGAGCGCAGGAACTGCGTCTGGTACTGCGCCAGCGCCTCGCCGTACACCGGGAAGTTGAACGTCTGGATGAATCCGTCGACCACGTTGCCCTCCTGGGTGGACACCGAGGCCATGAAGACCATCGGTACCACCAGGAAGATCGCGAGCCAGAGGCCGCCGGGCAGGATGAGCAGGTAGGGGGTGAGGCGCTTCACCGGCCGATGACCCCTTCCGGTCCGATTCGCTCTCTCATTCGCCTAGCCCTGCGTGACGGGTTGGAAGATGTCCTCGAAGATCTTCTCATCCGCGGAGTTGAGCGTCTTGTACGACCGCAGCTTGGCCATGTCCCCCTCCGAGGGGAAGATCAGCGGGCTCTCGGCGATCTGCTCCAGCGTCTTCTTCTCCTCCCCCGTCGCCTTGGCCGCGTCGGCGAGGACGAGATCCTTCGCGGAGGAGACCGGGGTGATGAAGTTGATGTACTCGACCAGCATCGTGGCGATCTTGGGCTGGTAGACGTAGTCCATGTAGGTGAGCGCGTCGACCGGGTTCTGCGCGGTCTTCGGGATGCACATGTTGTCGGTCCAGATCGTGCCGCCCTCCTCGGGCACCACGAACTTCAGGTCCTTGCCCTCGGCGACCTGCTGGAAGATGTCGCCCGACCAGGCCATGGTGATCCAGATGTCGCCCCTGGCGAGGGCGTCGACGTAGTCGTTCTCGTAGTACTTGCGCACCAGGCCCGCGTCGCGCTGCTCCTTGAGCTTCTCCCCCGCTTTCTTCCAGTCGGCCTCGGTCGACTTGTCGGGGTCGATGCCCAGGGCGAACATGCTGAAGTTGGCGACCTCCTGGGTGTCGAGCATCATGCCGACCTTGCCCTTGTACTTGGGGTTCCAGAGGTCGTGGATGCTCTTGACCTCGTCCACGTACTTGGGGTTGTAGGCGATGCCGGTCACGCCGACCGTCCACGGGATCGTGTGGGCGTTGTTCGGGTCCCAGGTGGGGTTCTTCACCGCGGAGCTCGCGTTCGCCGCGAAGTTCGGCAGCTTGGAGTGATCGAGGGGGACGAGATAGCCCAGCGCGAGGGCCTTGCTCAGCTGGAGGCCGTTGGTGATGATCATCAGGTCGTAGCCGATGTCGTTGTTGGCGGCGAGCAGCGGCTGGATCTTGCCGAAGAACGTGCTGTTGTCCTGGATCGCCTCCTGGTACTCCACCTTGATGCCGGTGTCGGCGGTGAACAGCTCCAGCGAGGGGTACCGCTTGCCGTCCTTGTCGATGTAGAGCGGCCAGTTGGCGAAGCGCAGCGTGCCGTTCTTCTGCTTGGAGCCCCAGTATTCGGCGAGGGCGTCCTTCTGGGGAACGGCCTCCACCTTCTTGCCCTGCACACCGCAGGCGGCGAGGGCGAGGCCGGCGGCCGACATACCGCCCAGACGAAGGGCGTCACGGCGAGTGACGGAGCGGCTCTGCGTCATGCCTCGCAGAAAGGCGGGGTTCGTGCGGGGGTCCATATCGAGCTCAACTTCCGATCGCGTACGAGTGGTGCGGCAGCCACGACAGCCAGACGGCGTCTCCACGCTCCGCCGTACTCGCGCTGTCCAGTGCGTTCTGCTGGAAGACGGTCACCTCTTCGCCGTGTGCCAGGCAGACCGTGTAACTGGTGTAGAGCCCCAGGTACACCACCTCTGAGACGGTGCCGCGCACGACGCTGAGGTCTCCGACGGGTTGCTCCTCCGTGGTTATCCTGATCTTCTCCGGGCGTACCGTGATCGCGATCGGCTCCCCGGCTCCGAACGATCCGCCCTGGGTGAGGACATGGTCGTCCTCACCCAGCTTAAGCACCGCAAAACCTGACTGGAACCGGTCGACAGTGCCGCTGAGCAGGTTGGACGTGCCGATGAACCCTGCTACGAAGGCGGTCGCGGGCCGCTCGTAGATCTCTCTGGGGCTGCCGAGCTGCTCGACCGTGCCGTCGTTCATGACGGCGATGCGGTCACTCATCGTGAGCGCCTCGCTCTGGTCGTGAGTGACGTACACGAAGGTGATGCCGACCTCTCGCTGGATGCGCTTGAGCTCGATCTGCATGGCCTGGCGGAGCTTGAGGTCGAGGGCGCCGAGGGGCTCGTCCAGCAGGAGGGCGCGGGGGTTGTTCACCAGGGCGCGGGCGAGGGCGACCCGCTGCTGCTGGCCTCCGGACATCTCCCTGGGGCGGCGTTTCTCGCGCCCGGTGAGGTCGACGATCTCCAGGATCTCGCCGACCCGGCGCTTGATCTCGGCCTCGGCGACCTTCTTGCGCCTGAGGCCGAACGCGACGTTCTCCCAGACGTTCATGTGCGGGAAGAGGGCGTAGGACTGGAAGACCATGTTGACGTCGCGCCGGTTGGGGGGGACGTCGGTGACGTCCTGGCCGTGCAGCCGTACGGTGCCACGCGAGGGATCCTCGAACCCGGCGATCATGCGCATGGTGGTGGTCTTGCCACAGCCCGAGGGGCCGAGGAGGGAGAAGAACTCCCCCTCGGCGATCGACAGGGTGACACCCTTGACCGCCTGGACGACCTCGCCGTGGGAGACGTACTCCTTGACGACCCCGTCGAGTTCGATCGCGGGCACGTGGGACGAGTGGGAGACGGCGTCGGCCGTCTCCGTGCTCGCCTGAATTTCGGTCATGCCAGGCTTATCCCTCTGTTCGCGGCTATTCGCCGATGTAGTGCATGACGTGCTTGACGCGCAGGTAGTCGTGCAGGCCGAAAACGGACAGGTCCTTGCCGTAACCGGAGTGCTTGAAGCCTCCGTGCGGCATCTCCGAGACGAACGGTATGTGAGTGTTGACCCATACCACGCCGAAGTCGAGACGGTTCGACACCCTCATCGCCCGGCCGTGGTCGGAGGTCCACACCGAGCCGGACAGGCCGTATTTGACGCCGTTGGCCTTGGCGACCGCGTCGGCCTCGTCGGTGAAGGTCTGGACGGTGATGACCGGCCCGAACACCTCGTTCTGCACCATCTCGTCGTCCTGCCTGAGGCCGTCGACGATGGTGGGGGCGAAGAAGTAACCGCGGTCGCCGATCCGGTTCCCGCCGGTCAGGACCTTGGCGTGGCCGGGGGCCCGGTCGATGAAGCCGGTGACGCGGGCCAGCTGGTCGGCGTTGTTGAGCGGGCCGTACAGGGCGCTTTCCTCGGAGAGGTCGCCGGTCACGGTGCTCGCCGCCGCCTCGGTGAGCGCGGCCACGAACTCGTCGTGGACGTCCTCGTGGACCAGCACGCGGCAGGCCGCGGTGCAGTCCTGCCCCGCGTTGTACAGGCCCGCGGTGGCGATGGACTCCGCGGCGGACTTGAGGTCCTTGACGTCGTCGAACACGATGACGGGCGCCTTGCCGCCCAGCTCCAGGTGGACCCGCTTGAGGTCTTCCGCGGCGCTCCTGGCCACGGCCATTCCCGCGCCGACGGAACCGGTGATCGCGACCATCGAGGCGGTCGGGTGACCGACGACCAGCGCGCCGGTCTCCCGGTCGCCGACGACGACGTTGAAGACACCCTTGGGCAGGACGTCTCCGATGATCTCGGCCAGCTTGACCGTGGAGACGGGGGTGGTGTCGGAGGGCTTGAGCACCACGGTGTTGCCGGCGGCGAGCGCCGGGGCGATCTTCCAGACCGCCATCATCATCGGGTAGTTCCAGGGGGTGACCTGGCCCACCACGCCGATCGGCTCATGCCTGATGACGGAGGTGTGGTCGGCGAGGAACTCGCCGGACGTCGGGCCCTCCAGCGTGCGCGCGGCCCCCGCGAAGAAGCGGAAGTGGTCGGAGGCGATCGGGGTCTCGTCCTCGGCCATGCGGGCGCGCGGCTTGCCGGTGTTGCGGCACTCGGCCTCGTTCAGCTCCTCGGCCCTCGCGTCGATCGCGTCGGCCACCTTGAGAAGGAGGTTGGCGCGCTCGCCCGGGGTGGCCTGGCTCCACGACTCGAACGCGGCGGCGGCCGCGGCGTACGCCGCGTCGATGTCCTCGGTGCCCGAGACGGGGGCCTTAAGGTAGATCTCGCCGGTGCACGGATCGATGACGTCGGAGAACCGGCCGCTCCTGCCCTCCACGAGCTCGCCGTCGATGTAGTTCCGCAGGCGGGGGAGTTCGTTGGTCTCAACCGGGGTGGTCACCGTCGGCCTCCTATGGATCGGGGCTGAGTTGTCGCGACTCTTACAGAGCGAGAGTCCTACGACAAGGGATTTCGTTGTTAAGATACCAAATTGCTACGAAATCGCTTGACAGAGGCGCCGGAACTGACAGCATGTCGCATCGGAGCCGCAACATGACGGCAACAGCCCCGCAACATGACGCCAGGGAGCGCCCATGACGACGCCGCCCAAGGTTCGCCGCGAAAACGACGCCAGGCCCGGCCCCGTCGTCCTCGACGAGATCTCCAAGCAGATCATCGAGCAACTGCAGACGGACGGGCGCAAGCCGTACGCCGCGATCGGCAAGGCCGTGGGGCTCTCCGAGGCCGCCGTACGCCAGCGGGTGCAGCGCCTGCTCGACGCCGGAGTCATGCAGATCGTCGCGGTGACCGACCCGCTCACCCTGGGCTTCCCCCGTCAGGCCATGATCGGTATCAAATGCGAGGGCGACCTGGAGACGGTGGCCGACGAGCTGTCCGCCATCAGGGAGATCGACTACGTGGTGCTCACCGCGGGGTCGCTCGACATCATGGTCGAGGTCGTCTGCGAGAGCGACCAGCATCTTCTGGAGATCCTCGGCAAGATCCGGGCCATCCCGACCGTCAGGGCCACCGAGACCTTCGTCTATCTCAAGCTTCACAAGCAAACCTACTCCTGGGGCACCCGCTGACGAGGCCCCACGCACTCCCCCGCCGTATGGCGGCGAACCAGGAGAGACCGGGAAAACCTGAAGGGATGTCGTCATCGGCTGACGCGGCTCTCCAGGGCTCCCGCGAGATCGGCGAGAAACTCGTCGACCTCACCGATCGCGTACCCGGGCCGCAGTATCACCGTGGTGAACCTGGCCTCGCGCACGCCCTCGGGGGTGAGGGGCGTGTCGGTGGTGCCACGCAGGGTGGCCACGGCACGGTCGAGGAAGGCGTCCACCTCGTCCTCGTCGTAGCCCATGCCGAGGCGGCCTGACCTGAAGGCGACCCGCTCCACCCGGGCGGCGTGGCCCTCCCACTCCCCCTGGTCCTCCCGGTCTTTCCGCTCCGGCTCCGCGGGCGCGGTGTTACGGGCGGGGACGATCGGGCGTCCGCCTGTTTCTGTGGACCGGGTCTCGACCGCCACGATGAAGGCCTCAAGCGCGAAGTCGACGGCGAGCTCGTGGTAACCGCCGCGCCTGGTGCGGAGACGAGCGCCACGGATCTCGTCCGCGGTGATCGGCTCCCCCTCCGGGGTGGCCCTGCCGAGGGTGCCCTCGATCCGGCGGACCAGCCGGTCCACCTGAGCCATGTCGTATCCCCTGCGAATCCCAAGAACCCGTGGAAAGCGGTTCAAACCCGCATCCTTTCGCCTCTCCCCGACTGGATTTCTGTCCGTGCATCCCTTCCGAGGGGAGAAATCGAGCGTGGTGGGTCGGGTGACTCACCGAACGAGGCTTCCTGGAGATCCTCTTATTTGTTTATTTATCAGGTCGAGCCCGCTTCCAGGGGGCAGATCGCATCATGGTCGGCGATCAACGGCGAATTCCGGCATGATCACCGGTAATGTTGCGGTTCATGCGGCTCTCCACAGTGTCCTTTCGATACTCGCGGCGCGGCCCCTGGATCCTGCGGGACGTCGAGCTCACACTCCGTCCCGGTTCCGTCATCGAGGTCACCGGCCGCAACGGCGCCGGAAAATCGACGCTGCTGCGGCTGATGGCGGGATTCGTCCCCCCGTCCCGAGGCTCGATCGCCGACCGGCCCAAGGTCGTCGGCTACGCCCCCGACGTGTTCCCCTCAGACCAGCCGTTCACCGTCGCCGCCTACCTCGTCCACATGTCCAGGATTCGAGGGCTCTCCTCCTCCGCCGCCGCGGCCGGGGACCTGGCGGAGCGACTGAACGCGGCCCACCTGCTGGACCAACCGCTCGGCGACCTGTCCAAGGGCAGCGCACAGAAAATCGGGCTCATCCAGTCGCTGCTCGCCCCGCCGGACCTGCTGATCCTGGACGAGCCCTTCGCCGGACTCGACGAGCAGACCCGTACCGAACTCCCTGTGATCATCGAAGAAATCGCCGCACGCGGCGGTACGGTCGTGGTCAGCGACCACCAGAACCAACTTCAGCACTTCCCCGGCGCCGATCACTGGCTCGTCGTGAACGGCGACGTCACCGTCGGCGCCCGCGACTCCGCGGCACTTCCCACCACCTCAACACCTCCCACCCCCGCTCCGCGAGACACCCCGGAAACCAGCCCCTCCCCGGACACCTCGAAGGAGCACTCGCCGCCCCCTCGATCCCCCTCGGAAAGCTCGTCTCCGCAGGTGGTGATCGAGGTGCTCGTGGACGCGGGCGACGCCGACGAGGTGGAACAGAAGCTCCGCGCCGACGGCTACCTCACCAGGCGGTCATCGTGATCCACCTCGTACGCTTCAAGCTCTCCGCCTACGCCCGGTCACACCGGCTGCTCCAGCCGACGATCGGGCTCTTCGCGATGCTGTCCGTCTTCTACTCGACGCTCGCCCCGCCGGGCAAGGAGCTGCCCGCGTACGCGGACTCGGCCGGTTTGCTGATCCTCGTCTTCGCCTGGGCCGCCCGAGGGCTGCTCGACACCGAACCCCCGACGCAGCGGCTCATCTCCATGACGGCCGCCGGGCGTCCCGGCCGCGAGATCGGAGCCGGGCTGCTCGCCGCGCTCACCGTCAACCTCGGCATGGCGGCGATCGCGGTCGGGCTGCCGCTGCTCCACGGCTTCGCCGCCATGCCCGCCCCCGCCGACCTGGCGAGCGGCATCGCGCTGCACGTGCTCGGCGTGAGCGCGGGAACGGCCCTGGGCGCCCTCACCAGCCGCCCGATCCTCGCCTCCCCGGCCGTCTCGATGCTCGCCCTCTTCGGCGGCTATCTCGCCCTGCTGCTGATCAGCCTCACCCCCGCGGGCCACCTCGCGGTGCCGATCATGCCCTGGATGCGCGCCGCCAACGCCGGCCTGCTCGGGGAGGTCCTGCTCCCCATCTCCGCCGCCACCCTCTTCTGGACCGCCGCGAGCCTCCTGCTGTACACACGCCTACGCCGTCTGAACCCCTGAACGGGGTCGCGGATGCGACCGATCGATGACGGAACCACGGCCGTCAGACGTCGATTTCGAAGCCCGCCACCGGTCTGCGACACACAAGGGTGGGTGTCGTCGAACCACCGGACTCACCGTGGTCCAACGACACCCACCCACTCGACAGCTACACAGACCTCACCCGGATGAACCGCCCGGGCGGAGGACCGCCTCCGGAATCAGAAGGCGGATGAGGCCGCGACCGGGCCGGCCGTCCAGTGGTTCGGACCGGTCGGCCACGTCTGGGACGGCGCCTGCTGTCTGAGCACACTCTCCTCGGGGGTGCCCACGGCGCAGCGCGTGCCGCGCGGCGGCACCTTCAGAGAGATCAAGTACTCGTCGAAGATGTCCGTCTGACACTTGTCCTTGCCGTAGATGCGGTGCCCCCAACCCTCGTATGTGAGCAACACTGCCTTCGGCCCGAGCTGACGTGCCGCGTTGGCGGACCATATCCACGGGGTGGCCGGATCGTGCAGGGAATTCCCGAGCAGCAGCGGCGCGTCGCCCGTGTACCGCAGCGCGTGCGGCGCGTTGGTGGTTGGGTAGTTCATGCAGATCGGCAGGTCGTCGATCGGGTACGGGTGATACCCCGTGTCGGGTGCGAGCGGTTGGAGACACGGATGAGTGCGGCGTACTCCGCGTAGTTACGCACCTGGAGGTTGTAGTCCTGACAGAGAACCGCGGTCGGCAGATACGCGACGTCACCCTCCACGGGCTGTCGGCCCGGCAGCGGGGGCACCCACTCCGGCAGCGGCCCGCCGTTCAACCAGTCGATCAACTGCCCCAGCATGCGCCACGCCGGCGCCACAGGAAGATGGCTCGCTGCAGACGGATCCGGATCATCACCGAAGGCGCCGGAGACGGTGGTATCCCCTACGGCGTACCAATATGTCAACGTTGAGCATGGCCTGTGCGATGTTCGGTGCGGGGCGACCGCCATGAAGCCGGCCCGCAGCCTGGAAGAGGAGAGACGGCTGGAGAAGCAGCCTTGACGACACGTGCCGTCGACACCGATGCCATGCCCGGCGACCATGCGGTCAATTACGCGGGGCCGCGACCTCCCAGAGGGCACTCACCGGCATGGCGCGCATGCGGTCGCCGAACGGGAGCGTCTGCGTCCCCGTGTAGAGGACGATTCCCACCGCGAAGTCGTCGCCGAGGCGGGCCGCCAGGTGCCGCAGTCCCTTGAAGTCATCCGGTCGCACCGTCGAGGACGCCTTCACCTCTATGCCGACCACCCGTCCCTGGCGATTCTCCAGCACGGCGTCGACCTCTACCTTGTCCTTGGTCCGGTAGTGGAACAGCTCCACACGTTCGTCGGACCAGGTGATCTGGCGAGCCAGCTCCATCAGGACGAAGCCCTCCAGAAGTGGGCCGAAAGCACCTTCCGGACGCACCAAACTCCTGGAGTCGGCGCCCAGGAGGTTGGCCGCGATCCCGGAATCAACGAACGCCATCTTGGGGGTTCCGGTCGCACGGCTGCCGAGGTTGCGTGACCAGGCGGGGATCCGCTTGATCAGGAAGACCTCTTCCAACAGGCCGAGATAGCGATGAATCGTGCTCGTGGAGAGCTCGACGTCCTTGCTCAAGGACCCGGAAACCAGCAGCTGTCCCGATCTGGCGGCCAGCAACCGAACCAGAGCTCGCATCTCCGCCGTCCGTTCGATCTCCGCCAGCTGACTCACATCGCGTGCGACGAGGTCCGCGACGTAGGAGTCGAGGAATCGCTCCCGTCTACGGATGTTGTTGCGCGACACCGCTTCGGGAAACCCACCTCGGACCAGCCGTTCCGCGTACTCGGCACGGCTGACCTCGGAGGTGTGGTGAAGGTCGTCGGGTCCCGCGAAGACCGCGTCCACGAATCCGTCGGCCGTACCGTCGATCTCTCCCTGCGAGAAGGGCCACAGTTCGATGGTCTCCATCCGGCCGGGCAGCGCGTCGGGAAGCCCGCGAAGCCCGAGTACGCGCGCCGACCCGGTCAGCAGGTATCGCCCCGGCCTCGGATCGGTGTCCACCTGCTCCTTGATGGCGAGCAAGCATGTCATAGCCCGAGGCTCAGTGACAGAATGGCCGCTGGGTTGCTGAAAGATTGGCCGCCATCTCGCTGACAGGATGGTCGCTTGGTCGCTGAGAGTTTCGTCGCTGATTCGGTGACGGATTGGTCGCCGTTCCGCACAGGTGGAGATCGCCGACCGGCCACACCTGGCCGGTCGGCGATGCGGCGCAGGGCGTGGGGCGGCTGGGTGCTGTGCCCCGAGGTGGCGATGCGGCGCGGGGCGGCTGGGTGGGTCCCCCGAGGCGGCGCGGGGCGTGAGGACTGGGTGGTGCCCCTGCGGCGATCGGGGCCTCGGGGCACAGCCGTACGGTGAGGGCTACTACTCCGCGCTACTCCGCGGCGGCGAGCTGGCCGCAGGCACCGTCGATCTCGCGGCCTCGGGTGTCACGGACCGTCACCGGCACACCGTGGTACTCCAGGCGCCTGACGAAGGCCCGCTCGTCCTCCGGGCGGGAGGCGGTCCACTTGGAACCCGGGGTCGGGTTGAGCGGGATCAGGTTGACGTGCACCAGCTTGTTCTTGATCAGCTTGCCGAGCAGGTCGGCGCGCCACTCCTGGTCGTTGATGTCCTTGATCAGCGCGTACTCGATGGAGACCCGGCGCTTGGTCCTGGCCGCGTAGTCCCAGGCCGCGTCGAGGACCTCCGCGACCTTCCAGCGGGTGTTGATCGGCACCAGGGTGTCGCGGAGCTCGTCGTCGGGGGCGTGCAGCGAGAGCGCGAGCGTCACCGGCAGGCCCTCGGCCGCGAGCTTGCCGATCGCCGGGACCAGGCCGACCGTGGAGACGGTGACGCCCCTGGCGGAGATGCCCAGGCCGTCGGGAGCGGGCTCGACCATACGGCGCACGGCGCCGATCACGGCCTTGTAGTTGGCCAGCGGCTCGCCCATGCCCATGAAGACCACGTTGCTGACCCGTCCCGGACCGCCCGGGACGTCACCGGCCGCGAGCGCGCGAGCCCCGGCGACGACCTGCTCGACGATCTCGGCGGTGGTCATGTTGCGGGTCAGGCCCGCCTGGCCCGTGGCACAGAACGGGCAGTTCATGCCGCATCCGGCCTGCGACGACACGCACATCGTCGTACGGTCGCTGTAGCGCATGAGGACCGACTCGACCAACGCACCGTCGAAGAGCCGCCACAGCGTCTTACGGGTGGTGCCGGCGTCGGTGGTCATCTCCCTGACCGAGGTGAGCAGCTTGGGGAACAGCGCGGTGGCGAACTTCTCCCGCGCCGCGGCCGGAAGGTCCGTCATCAGCTCGGGATCGCCGTTGAGCTTCTCGAAGTAGTGCCGGGAGAGCTGGTCGGCACGGAACGGCTTCTCACCCAGCTCGGCGACGACCGCGCGGCGCTCGGCCATGGTCAGGTCGGCCAGGTGGCGGGCGGGCTTGGCCCGGCGCGGCGCCACGAAGGTGAGCTGGCCGGGAGCGGGGGTCCCGGACGGGCTGACGGTCGACAAGTCCAACGCCTTCTCTCAACGGTTACGCGATTGCTCGAAGCGGTGCCCGACAGTGATCTAGAGTCCGGAGGTATGGCGACAAACCGCCCCATGGGCCCCGCAGGAGAGCGGGGAGACGGCGTCGAGGTCGTGCTTACCGACATCAATCCCTACGGAAGCCGCACCCTGGTGGTCGAACGTGACGAGACTTCCTCGGTAGCTTACCTGTGCGGGCCGGGAGGGACGGTGCACGGAGCCGTCTGGCTGGCCAACCACGGCCCGGCCCCGGACGGAATCGACCAGGACCGTCTGGAGGCCGAACTGCCACCGGTCGCCCCCAGGGCGAACACCCGTCACCCCGGCGGCAGAGGACCTCTGGGCGCGCTGCGATCGCTGTGGTTCGAGGAGGGCGACGGCGTCGCCCTGTACGAGAACGACGAGCTGCTCGCGGTCATTCCTGGATGGGCGGACATGCGCCGGGGAATGCCCGGCTACTCCCGTGACGCTCTGGGCGAGTCCCCGTTCGCCTGGTCGCTGGAGGATGCCCACGACGGCCTGGCCCCTCGGATCTCCAAGGCGCGCGCCTACTGGGAGTGGCGTGGCGGAGACGGAGCCTGGGCCTCGTTCCAGCAGTTCGTGATGGGTCACCTGGATCGCAAGGTCGGCACCGCGGGCAGGTTCTGGGACGCGGGGGGCGAGCGGATGCCCGCGGTGGGCATCACGGAACGCCCGCCGGAACGTGGCAGGGAGCACACGATCCTGTCCACGGTCGGGATGAGCTGCCAGCGGATGCCCACCGTCGAGCAGTACATCGACCGTCCGGACGCGTACGCCCGGGTGGAGCTCGCCGTCGCCTCCCCCGGTGACGCCCGCGACGCGGCCCGGCTGTTCCTGTGGCTGGGGCAGTATCCGTGGCACTCGGTCACCTGGCTGGGGCACGGCCACACCGCCAGGTGGTATCACCGCCCTGAGACCTTCCCGCTCGGCTCCGCCTACGGCGGCGTGATGATGCTGACCGGGCTGCCGGGACTGCCCGACCTGTCGGGTTTCTCCTTCGGCGGCGACTCCGTCCAGTGGCTCTGGCTCGTCCCGATCACCCCGGACGAGCTGGGTCTGGTCTCGGCCGAGGGCTACCGGGCGGTGCTGCCGCGCCTGTCCGCGACCCGGCTCACCAGGGCGGGATGATCGACGCCCTCCCTGACTCGTACGGGTGACGACCGCACCGCACCCGGGCGGGATGTCACGGGCGGCCTCGGACCGGGGCGGGCTCAGATCAGCAGGGTGAGCAGCACCCAGACCGGGATCAGCGTGGCGACGAGGGAGTCGAGGCGGTCCATCATGCCGCCGTGGCCGGGAAGCACACTGCCCATGTCCTTGACGCCGAGATCTCGCTTGATCACCGACTCGATCAGGTCACCGAGCGTGGCGAAGATCACCACGACCGCGCCGATCAGGACGCCCTTCCAGATGTCGGCCTCCAGCAGCCACGCCACCAGCCAGCCGCCCACCGCCATGCAGGCCAGCGCCGACCCCGCGAAGCCCTCCCAGGTCTTCTTCGGGCTGATCACCGGGGCCATCTTGTGCTTACCCAGGGTGATTCCGGCGAAATATCCGCCGATATCGCTCGCGGCGGTGGTGGCGATGAAGACGACCACCCGGTCGGGGCCCTGGTCGGGGTTGGCGAGCAACAGCGCCACGAACCCGACGAGCAGGGAGGGATAGACGACGACCAGGATGGTCGCGGCGGTGTCGCGGACGTAGTTCTCCGTGCCCAGGAACATCCGCCAGATCATCAGCCCGAGCACGGTCATCGCGAAGACGCCGACCAGCCAGGCGGTCCCGCCCCAGGCCGAACCGGTCAGATCTCCGCCCCAGTAGGCCGCGGCCAGCATCGCGGCCATGCCTACCAGCACCGGGACGAGGGGGACCTTGATGCCTCTGGCCTCGAACGAGCGGACCAGCTCCGTCACTCCGATACCCACCGCGGCGACCACCACGGCGAGGAAGAGCACCTTCACGAAGTAGAGGGAGGCGATGATGATCGCCGCCAGGGCGAGCCCCACCGCCGCCGCGACGGGGAGATTACGGCCGGTACGGCTATTGCCCGCCACGGGTTCCACAGGGGGTCCTACTTTCATACCTACACAAAATCCTTGTCCCGCACGGACAGCCCGCGCGGGACAAGGATCATGGCTCAAACCTCGAGCAGCTCGGCTTCCTTGTGCTTGAGCAGCTCGTCGATCTTGGCGACATGCTTCTGGGTGAGGTCGTCGAGCTCCTTCTCCGCCCGGCGCACCTCGTCCTCACCGGCCTCGCCGTCCTTGATCATCTTGTCCAGGGTCTCCTTGGCGCTGCGCCGGATGTTGCGAATGGAGACCTTGGAGTGCTCCGCCTTGTTCCTGGCGACCTTGATGTACTCCCTGCGGCGCTCCTCCGACAGTTCGGGGAAGGCCACGCGGATCACCGCTCCGTCGTTACCGGGGTTCACACCGAGGTCCGAGTTGCGGATCGCCTTCTCGATCGCGGCCATCGAGCTCTTGTCGAAAGGCTGGATGATGACCATGCGCGCCTCGGGCACGTGGAACGAGGCGAGTTGCTGAATGGGGGTGGGTGTCCCGTAGTACTCAGCGCTGATCTTGTTGAACATCGACGGGGTGACCCGACCCGTGCGGATGCCCGCGAAGTCGTCCTTCGCCACCGACACAGCCTTGTCCATCTTTTCCTCGGCTTCGAGGAGGGTTTCGTCGATCACAGCGGCTCCCTGTCTTCTCGGTCACTCCCCATCCTCACGCACTCCGCGGGAGGCCATCACGCCGGAGGTCCACCGGACCACCACAATGGCGTACCGCTCAGCTCGCTACGTCAGGTTCGCACCCTGTCTTCTCGGTCACGTGCCCCTCCTCGCTCGCTTCACGGAACGCTTCCACCTCGCGTCCCACTCCGCCGGCTACGTCGGGCCCGCTTCCTGTCCTCTGGTCGCTCACCACTCCTCGCTCGCTTCACGGGACGCTTCCACCTCGCGTCCCACTCCACCAGCTACGTCGGGCTCGCTTCTTGCGCTACCGGCTCGTCACCGTGCCGGTCCTGGCACCATGCCGGCTCGTCACCGTGCCGGGCTCACCAGCGTGCCGATCTTCTCACCGCGTACCGCCCGCATGATGTTGCCCTCACCCATGAGGTCGAAGACCACGATGGGAAGGTTGTTGTCCATGCACAGGCTGATGGCGGTGGCGTCCATGACCCCGAGACCACGGGTCAGCACCTCACCGTATTCGAGATGGTCGAACCGGACGGCGTCAGGGTTCTTACGGGGGTCGGCATCGTAGACGCCGTCCACCTGGGTCCCCTTGAGCAGCGCCTCGGCGCCGATCTCCAGCGCTCGCTGCGCGGCGCAGGTGTCGGTGGAGAAGAACGGCGAGCCGAGCCCTGCCCCGAAGATGACCACGCGGCCCTTCTCCAGGTGGCGGATGGCACGGCGGGGCAGGAACGGCTCCGCGACCTGCTGCATGGTGATCGCCGTCTGGACGCGGGTGTCGATCCCCCGCTTCTCCAGGAAGTCCTGGAGGGCCAGACAGTTGATGACCGTGCCGAGCATGCCCATGTAGTCGGCCCTCGCGCGGTCCATGCCACGCTCGGACAGGGTGGCGCCCCGGAACATGTTGCCGCCGCCCACGACGACCGAGACCTGCACACCGCCGCGGACGGCCTCGGCGATCGAGTCCGCGAGGTGGCTCACGACGCCCGGGTCTATGCCCAGCGGCTCACCGCCGGCGAACGCCTCCCCGGACAGCTTCAACATCACCCGCTTCCAGCGAAGCGGATCCGAGTACGAAGAAACCGCCGGCGTAGCGGGTCCTGTGTTCTCCTGCACGGCGGCGGCCTCCTCGTTTGATGCTCTGCCTGAAGAGCGGATGTCAGGGATCAGGCCTGGCCGACCTTGAAGCGGACGAAGGCCTGGACCTTGACGCCGTTCTCGTCCGCGAACTTCGCGACCGACTTCTTGTTGTCCTTGACGAAGGACTGCTCAAGGAGAGTGAAGTCCTTGTACCAGCCGTTGACCCGGCCATCAACGATCTTGCCGATGGCGGCCTCGGGCTTGCCCTCCTCGCGGGTCATCTCCTCGAAGAGCGCGCGCTCCTTCTCGATGACGTCGGCCGGGACCTCGGCGGGGCTGAGGTACTTCGGGGCCATCGCCGCGGCGTGCTGCGCGATGTCCTTGGCGACGTCACCGTTCGAGGAGTCGAGCTGCACGAGCACGCCGACCGCCGGGGGGAGCTGGGGGTCGGTCTTGTGCATGTAGGCGCCGATGAAACCGCCCTCAAGCACGGCGAACCTGCGGATCTCGATCTTCTCGCCGAGCGCGGCGTTGGCCTCGTCGAGGTGCGTCTTGACGCTCTTGCCGGAGAGCTCGGAGTCGAGCAGCGCGGGCACGTCGGACGGCTTGGTGGCCAGGATGTGGTCGACCACCTGGGCCGCGAGCTCCTGGAAACGCTCGCCCTTGGCGACGAAGTCGGTCTCGCAGTTGAGCTCGAGCAGCGCGGCGGCGGAGTCGCCCTCCTGCTTCAGGGCGACCAGGCCGTTGGAGGCGGTGCGGGCCTCACGCTTGCCGACGTCCTTGGCGCCCTTGAGGCGGAGGATCTCGACCGCGCGGTCGAAGTCGCCCTCGGACGACTCGAGAGCCTTCTTGCAGTCCATCATGCCGGCGGCGGTCAGCTCACGAAGCCGCTTGACGTCGGCCATGTTCACGGAAGCCATTGTCTTTTCCTCGTGGGAATCGTCGTGGATCGGGTGGGTGCCCCAACTGAGCGGCACCCACCCGGAAGGGTCTTGCGGGTCGTACGGCCAAACGAGCCGTACGGAAGTGACCTAGGCCTGCTTCTCGGTGGACTCGGCCTCGGCGGCCGGAGCCTCCGCGACCTCGGCGGCCGGAGCCTCCGCAGCCTCAGCGGGAGCCTCGGCGGTCTCGGCGGGAGCCTCCGCAGCCTCGGCGGGGGCTTCGGCGGTCTCGGCCTCGGCGGCCGGAGCGCTGTCGGCACCGCCCGCGAGCAGCTCCTGCTCCCACTCGGCCAGCGGCTCGGCGCCACCGGCGACGGCCGGCTTGTCGTCCCCGCCACGGTTGGCGCCGGCGCGGGCCATGAGACCGGCGGCGACGGCGTCGGCGACGACGCGGGTCAGCAGACCGACGGCGCGGATCGCGTCGTCGTTACCCGGGATCGGGTAGTCGACCTCGTCGGGGTCACAGTTGGTGTCGAGAATGGCCACGACCGGGATGTGAAGCTTGCGAGCCTCGCTGATCCCGATGTGCTCCTTCTTGGTGTCGACGACCCACACGGCGCTCGGGATCCGGGACATGTCCCGGATGCCGCCGAGGGTGCGCTCAAGCTTCTCCTTCTCGCGGCGGCGCATGAGGAGCTCCTTCTTCGTGAGCCCCGAGGCGGCCACGTTGTCGAAGTCGAGCTCCTCCAGCTCCTTCAGGCGCTGGAGCCTCTTGTGCACGGTGGAGAAGTTGGTGAGCATGCCGCCCAGCCAGCGCTGGTTGACATACGGCATGCCGACACGGGCCGCCTGCTCGGCGATGGCCTCCTGGGCCTGCTTCTTCGTGCCGATGAACATGATCGTGCCGCCGTGCGCGACGGTCTCCTTGACGAAGTCGTAGGCCCTGTCGATGAAGGCCAGCGACTTCTGGAGGTCGATGATGTAGATGCCGTTGCGCTCGGTGAAGATGAAGCGCTTCATCTTCGGGTTCCAGCGACGGGTCTGGTGGCCGAAGTGAACGCCGCTTTCCAGCAGCTGTCGCATGGTGACGACGGGGGTGGACATTGATCGTCCTCCAGATCGGGGCACCCATCTCTGGGCGCTGTTCTCGGTTGGACGCGACAGCCCTCGGCTGTCGCCCTGATGCCCCGAACCGGATCCAGCCGGGCTTTCGCCCGGACCGAGGGATCCCGGTTCTTGACGGGGCATGCGAAGTCGGCCCATGACTCACAGGCCACCAAAAAGTGTACCCGTAACCGCGCCTCTTCCCGACCTTGGGGCGTCAAGCACCCCTTACGCGTCGCGTGGAAGGCCGTGCGGTCGGCGCCGGGCCCGGGGGAAGAGGCTGACCTGTGCCTCGGAGACCCGAGCCCCGGGCGGGGCGTCCATTCGGTCCCTGACGGTGGTCTTGTAGGGGGCGAGCAGCTTCTCGATCCGCTCGTTCAGCGCCTTCAACTCCTCGGCGTCGACCAGCAGGAGGGCGCGGCTGAACAGAGCGGCCTCGCGCCACTCACGCGACTCCCGCTCAAGATTCTCCAGCGCCCTGCTCGCCTCGTCCGCCGCCTGCTCCCGAAACGCCTTGATCAGGAACTCCTTGGCGCCACGCACGTCCGGACCGTCGTCCGGATCAGGGCTGACGCTGAAGCCCGTGGCGCTGGAGCGCCACAGGCGCTCCCTGCCGTCACCGCGGCCGTCGTCGCGCACGGGCGCGTCCTCGACGAAGCCGTACTTGGCGAGCATGCGCAGGTGGTAGCTGGCCGCGCTGGGGGTGATCCCGACGACCTCGGCGACCTCGGTCGCGGTGCAGGGCCCCTCGGCCTGGAGCCGGTTCAGGATCGCGAGCCGCGCGGGGTGCGCCAGCGCGCGCATCGCGGTGGGATCGGTGAGGGACTTGCGCGTCGATGCCTCGGTCATGTGCAGACCGTACCCACTCCATATGTGAAACATTGCCTTCATAACTATGAAGGGTTATCTTCACAGTTATGAAGCGTTCCTTTCAAAATCTTCGGAGACCTGAAGAGGGCGGGTCCCCGTGACTCCCACCACCCCCGTGGCCCCCGAGGACTCCGAGGACTCCGCCATCCCCACGCCCCCCGAACCCTCCTCACCCCCCATCGCTCCCGAGGCCTCCGCGACCGAGCCGGGGCCCCTGCGGAAACAACGCGACTACCGGCTCCTGCTCTCCGCCCGTGCCGTCACCGAGACCGGCACGGAGATCTCCCGGCTCGCGGTGCCACTGACCGCCGCCGTCCTGCTCGGCGCGTCCCCGGCCCAGATGGGCATGCTCACCGCCGCGTCCTCCCTGCCCTACCTGCTGATCGGTCTCCAGGCGGGTGCCCTCGCCGACCGGCTGCGGCGGCACCGGCCGGTCATGGTCGCCTGTGACACGGTCTCGGCCGTCGCCATGGCCACGATCCCCGCGGCCTGGATCACCGGGTCGCTGAGCGTGCCGTGGCTGATCGCGGTAGCGTTCGTCGTCGGCACCTGCTCGGTGATCTTCCGGGCGGTCAACTTCCCGCACCTGGTCACGGTGGTTCACGAGAGTCAGCGGACCGAAGCCCTCGCGGGCTTCCAGTCGGCCTTCGCCGTGGCGACCGTCGCCGGACCCGGTCTCGCCGGACTGCTCGTCCAGCTGATCACGGCACCGTTCGCGCTCCTGGTCGACGCGGTGTCGTTCCTGGCCTCGGCGTTCCTGATCAGATCGATCAAGGCGCCGGAGAACCACACTCCCGCTCCCCGGCGCGGCATGTGGACCGAGATCCGCGAGGGCCTGGCCACAGTGGCCGGGCACCCGACGCTCCGCGCGCTCTGCGGCGCCGGTATCACGATCAACTTCTTCGGCAGCGCCTACATGGCACTGTTCGTGATCTACGCGCTCAACGAGCTCGGCCTGGCCGGAGGGCTGGTCGGCGCCATCACCGCCTTCTTCGGCGTCGGCGGCCTGCTCGGCGCGGCCGTCGTCTCGCGCCTGACCGGACGGTACGGCGAGAACCGCATACTGGCCTGCTCCGTGCTGCTCTTCCCCGTCGACTTCATGATCGTCGCGCTCACCTCAGGACCGGTGTGGCGCAGCTTCCTTCTCCTGGCCGTCAGCGCGGTGATCTCCGGCGTGGCCGTCGTGGCCTTCGCCGTCTGCATGGGCGCCATCACCCTGCGCGAGACCCCCGCCGAACTGCGCGGCCGGGTCAACGCCACGCAGGCCTTCATGATCCAGGGGGTCCTCACCCTCGGCGGTCTCGCGGGCGGCCTCTCCGGTGAACTGCTCGGACTGCGCCCGGTGTTCTGGATCTCCGCGGCCGGGGTGCTGACCGCGGCCGCGTGGATCTGGCTCTCCCCGCTGCGCCACCCCTCCGCCCCCCGAACCCGATGACCTCGCACTCCCCCGGACTCGCCTTCCAGAGCTCTCGGAAGACCTCACCACCAGGTGGGCGGGTGCTCGCCCCTCTCCGGAGGCGGGCTCGACCAGTACGGCGACATACCGTCGATCGTTCCGGGCGCCCGGAGATAGGTCAGACGACCGAAGGCGCTGTCCATCTCCTCGATCACGCCGGTGACATCGGGCTCCGGCGTGGCCGCTCCGTCGACCCGGCCAAGGCCGTCCAGCCATCGCGCGGTCCCGGCCAGGGAGAGCTCCACCCGCCAGGATCCTCCCTCGGCTGATCGGCGGAGCAGTGCGGCCATCGCGCCGAAGGCGGCCAGGTAGCCGGTGGCGTGGTCGAGGACCTGGGCGGGCAGCGGGCGGGGCCGCGCACCGTCGCCGCCCTCGTGAGCGATGCCGCACGCCATCTGCACCAGACTGTCGAACCCGCGCCTGCCCGCCCACGGCCCTTGACCCCCGTACGCCGAGACGTCGACGCACACGATCCCCGGCCTGATCTCCGCCAGCCTCCGGGGGCCGAACCCCAGTGCCTCGAGAGCCCCGGGACGGTAGGACTGCACGAGCACATCGGCCCCCGCCACCAGGTCGCGCAATGCGGCGCTCCCGGCCGGAGTCCTCAGGTCGAGATGGCAGGACCGCTTGCCGAACGCGGTGCCGACCACCAGCCCCGGCACCTCGGGAAGGTGCCCGGCACCCACCCGGAGCACCTGGGCACCGTGAGCGGCCAAAGTGCGGGTCGCCACCGGTCCGGCGATCACCCTGGTCAGGTCGAGCACCCGCACCCCGTCGAGCGCCCGCCCTCCCCCGCCTTTCGAGGCGTCGGTCCTCGCGCCGCCGGAGGCGCCGACCCGGGTCAGGTGGACCAGCGGCGACGCGGCGACCGCCCGTGACTGCGGATGCCCACGCCACCCGGTGCGGTCGCGCATGGCCGCGGCGCACCCTCCCTCGGCCGTCACCGCCTCCTCGACCTCAACGGCGCCCCGGCTCGCGCAGGCGCGTTCGACGGCGTCCCCGTCCGCACCCTCGGGCAACCCAAGCGCCGCGAGGGCCGCGTCACGATGATGGTCGAAGTTGCAGTGCAGCCGAACCCAGCCGTCGGCGGCGCGGTAGTCACCGGAAAGGGGCGCCCACGGATCCACAGCGGCTCCGTCGATCCTGAAGTGGCGCTCGTCCAGAAAGGCGATCGCCGCCTCCCGCACGTCCACGGCGGCCTGGCTTCCGCCTCCCCTGAGCGCGGCCGCCGCCCCGACGGCGACGGCGGCGGCGGTGCCCACGCGGAAGACGGAGGGCAGTACCGGATCGTCCCCGCTCACCCGCACCGGCGGCAACTCGACGCCCACCTCCGCCGCCAGCTCGCGAATACGCTCTTCGACCACGCGATCCCCGCTCTCACGACGTCCTGGGCCATCCT
Source organism: Streptosporangium sp. NPDC050284 (assembly GCF_044459525.1). Classification (NCBI taxonomy): domain Bacteria; kingdom Bacillati; phylum Actinomycetota; class Actinomycetes; order Streptosporangiales; family Streptosporangiaceae; genus Streptosporangium; species Streptosporangium sp. NPDC050284. The sequence goes on along the minus strand of NZ_JBITIZ010000007.1, from coordinate 447,312 downwards.
CTCCCCCATCCTCAGCCACGCCTCCCGGCTTGGCCACGTCTACCGTCCACTGTCCACAGAATCCTGTTCGGTCCATCTCCGCCGCATCACGGGTCTTCATGCTTGCCGACATGAAGACCGTCCACACGGTGGGGCTGCGAGCCCTGCTGTGCTCACTGGTCCTGGCCACACCGGCGGGCGCCCACCGCGTGACCTCCCTCGCGCACCCCGTAGGCGCGACCGGCCGCGCATATGGCACGGCGGCCCCCATGAGCACCCCCGCGACCGCCCTCACGGCCGCGCACGGCCACGCGGGGACGACACCCCCCGCTGAAGCACACGCCACCTCCCCTTCCGGGGAGTCCTCTTCCATGGCTCCAGGGGGATCCCGTGCCAGGAAATCCGCTCCCCCTGCCGGAGGGTCCTCTCCTTCGGAATCCTTCCTCTGGGAATGGCCGCTCAGCGGACGGCCACGGGTGCTCAGGGGCTTCGCGCCACCCGCCCAACCGTGGCTGGCCGGTCATCGGGGCACCGACCTCTCCGCGTCCCCCGGAGCCGAGGTGCGCGCCGCGGGAGCGGGAACGGTCGGTTACGCCGGGCCGCTCGCGGACCGGGGCGTGGTGACCGTGCTCCACCCCGGTGGCCTGCGGACCACCTACCTGCCCGTCCAGCCCTCGGTGCGGCGCGGGCAGGCGGTGGCCGTCGGCGAGGTGATCGGCACCCTTCAGGACGCCCCTGGGCACTGCCCCGCCACCTGCCTGCACTGGGGCCTGCTCCGTGACCGCGCCTATCTCGACCCGCTACTCCTCCTCGGCCACGGCCAGGTCCGTCTGCTTCCCGTGTGGCCCACCCCGCCCCTATGACCCCACCGAGAAGGGGACTTCATCCGCCGGGAGGGCGGTCGGGGCGGAGGCGCCAGCCCCGGGAGACGCGTTCGACGTAACCCGCGGCGGCCAGACCTCCGAGGCAGGAGAGCACGGTCTCCAGGTCGACGCCCGCGGCGACGGCTATCGTCGCGGGGCCCACACCGACCCGGGTGGGCATGACTTCGACGACCTTCCGGCTCTCAGGGTCGAGCCGATCTCGGGGAAGCACCGGGCCGCGCGGCTCCGGGGCCAGGTCGGTGCCCATCGTTCCGACGAGCTCGATCATCTCTTCGGGACCGGTGACGCAGGTGGCCCTGCCCTGGCGGATCAGCCGATGACACCCCGCGGAGAACTCCGAGGTCACCGGGCCCGGCATCGCGGCCAGATGACGGTTGAGCGCGATCGCGTGTCCGGCGGTGTTGAGTGCCCCGCTTCGCACGGCCGCCTCGACGACCACGGTGCCCCTGGTCAGGGCCGCGATGAGGCGGTTTCTGATGAGAAACCTCGGCCTGGTCGGGTGCGCGCCCATGGGGCACTCGCTGACCAGCACCCCCTGCGACCGGATGGCGGCGAACAACTGCTGGTGCGCGCTGGGATAGGCGACGTCGGCGCCGCAGGCGAGCACGGCGACGGTCGGCCCCTCACCGGCGAGGGCACCCCGGTGGGCGGCCCCGTCGATGCCGTGGGCACCGCCGGAGACGACCCCCCATCTTCTCTCGCTCAGCCCCGCCCCAAGCTCCGCCGCCACGTGCGCGCCATACGGCGTGGCGGCTCGGGAACCGACGACCGCGACGGATCTGAGGCAGGAGAACCGCAGGTCGGCCTCACCGTGGAGCCAGAGAGCGTGGGGCCGGGAGTCTCCCAGGTCGTCCAGCTGGGTCGGCCACTCGGAATCGCCGGGAACCACCAGCCTCGCCCCTATCCGCTCCCCCTCGGCCAGGTCTCGCTCAGGGTCGGCCGTCCTCAGCCTGGCCGCCCAGGAGGCGACCATCCTGTCGATCCTGGCCGCGAGCCGCCCATCCCGCACCGCCCCCGGGCCGTCACCCGCTTCAGGGCGCTCGCCTTCGAAGCGGCCACCGGACGGGATACCACCGGACGGGTCGAACCTCCCAACCGGTAGGCCGGTGCCCCCACCCGGCGAGCCGAGGTTTCCAGCCGGTGAGCAGGGGCCTCCAAAACCGGAGCCTCCAAAAGCCGAGCCAGGCTCTCCAGCCGATGGACCGAGATCTCCAAAACCGAGGTTTCCAGCCGATGCACCAAGATCTCCGACCGGCGAGCCGGAGTCTCCAACCGGTGGACCGGGGTTTCCGGCCGGGCGGCCGTGGGTGTCGGCGAACCATCGGGTGAGATCCGCGTCCGCGGCGCCCTCGCGGATCAGGGCGACGGCGGCCTCGGGGCCGCGTAGGGCCACGAGGGCGCCCATCACGGTGTCGCCCGGCTCGGCCAGGCGCATCAGGGTGAGCCGTGCCAGTCTGTCGCTCATCGTTCCTCCCCCAGCCAGAGCCCGAGCGCGGACTGGGTCTCGTGGAGCTCCGGCCGATCCTTGCCCGCGAGATCGGCGAGGGTCCAGGCCACCCTGAGGATCCGGTCGAGGCCCCGGGCACTCAACCGGCCGCTGTCGAGATGCCCGAGCAGCGGGGACATCGCCACGGCCGGTGGCCGGTATTCGGTATGGAGGGCACGGGCGGGCACCTCCGCGTTGCAGCGCCACGGCGTGTTCGCGAACCGCTTGGCGGCCCGCTCACGCGCGAGCAGCACCCGCTCGGCCACCACCCGGCTCGACTCGATGAACCGGCGGTCGGCGAGAAGCTCGCGCCTGGTCGAACGGAACAGGCCGACCTTGATGTCCACCCGGTCGAGCAGCGGACCGGAGAGCCGGGCGAGATAGCGGCGGCGGGCCGCGGGAGCGCACGCGCACGGGTCGTTCGGGGTGGAGGGCCGCGCGCACGGGCACCTGTTGGCCGCCAGCACCAGCACGAACCTGGCGGGGAAGGTCACCGTCGCCAGCGCCCTGGAGACCGTCACCTGCCCCGATTCGAGCGGCTGTCTGAGCGCGTCGAGAACGGTCGTCGAGAACTCTGGGGCCTCGTCCAGGAAGAGCACCCCCCGATGAGCCAGCGAGACGGCTCCCGGGCGGATCATCCCGCTGCCCCCGCCGATGACGGACGCGACGGTCGCGGTGTGGTGGGGCGCCACGAACGGCGGGCGGACCAGCAGGGGACGGTCCCTGGGCAGCACACCGGCGACCGAGTGGATCGCGCTCACCTCCAGAGCCTGGTCCCGCTCCAGGATGGGGAGCAGAGTCGGCAACCGCTCGGCGAGCATGGTCTTGCCCGTCCCCGGAGGACCGAGCATCCAGAGGTTGTGCCCGCCGGCGGCGCAGATCTCCAGCGCGCGACGGGCGAGAGGTTGCCCGGCGACGTCTCCCAGATCGGGGGCGTCACCGGGCTCCTCCCCCGCACCACAGGCGTCTCCGGGGCCCACCTCGCCGGGAAGTCCCGGCGGGAGAGGACACGCGGCCCTCGAATCGCGATCTGCAGCACCGGCCCCACCTCCCCCACCAGAACCGGCTCCTCCAGAACCGGGCGGGAGGCCCCCTACCGGCCCCTCGGCCCGCAACCAGCTCACCAGCGCGCTCAGCGTGGTCGCCGGAACCACGGTCACCCCCGGCACGAGACCGGCCTCGGCGGCGTTACGAGCCGGGACGACGACGGTGCGGGCACCGGCGGCGACGGCCGCCAGCACGGCGGGGAGCACGCCCCGCACCGGCCTGATCGAGCCGTCCAGGCCCAGCTCGCCCAGGAAGAACGGCTCGGCGACCCTGGCGGCGGGCACGAACCCCGCCGCCGCGAGCAGGGCCATCGCGATCGCGACATCGAACAGGCTTCCGCGTTTGGGCAGGCTGGCGGGGAACAGGCTCACCGTGATCCGGGAGTCGGGCCAGGCGTATCGGCTGTTGACCAGCGCGGAACGGACCCGGTCGCGGGCCTCGCTCAGCGCGGTGTCGAGCATCCCGATGAGGTGCAGACCCGCCACACCGCTGCCGACATCGGCCTCGACCTCGACGAGACGGCCGGTCACCCCGACCAGGGCCACACAGCGCGTGCGCGCGACGGCCACTCACCTCACCCCCTGAGGGGAGCGAACGATCCATGACAGGCCGGGAGCCCCCAGAGCCCCTGAGAGTCGGGGAGGCATCAGCACACCCCCCGCTCGTGGCGGACGACGAAATCCCCGGCGAACCGCTCCAGGGCGACGACATCGACGCGGATCGCGTCGAACCGGCACCGGTCCTCACACTCGGCGAGCCATCTGGCCGCGAGTCTGCGCAGGCGGGAGATCTTCGCGTCCGTGACCGCCTCGAAGGCGGTGCCGTGACTGCGACCCGAGCGGGTCTTCACCTCCACCGCGACGAGCGTGTTCCCTTCTCGGGCGACGACGTCGATCTCCCCGTCGGGGCACCGCCAGTTGCGATCCAGAATCTGCAGGTCGTGTGCGAGCAGATAGTCGACGGCGAGCTGTTCGCCGTGTTTGCCGAGCTCGTCCTTCGCGGCCATGGAACCACCTCCGGTTCCAGACCTTCGCTCAGCTCACCGCACCGCCGAGGAACCGAATGCGGATCTGTGGAAAACCGGCCAGGCAGCGCGCACGCCTGTGGACAACCTCCCGCGTCCGCTCGGTCACGTACAGTGCCTCAGGCCGCTCAGATCTGCCCTCACCTGTCCTCAGGGCCCCTTGGGTCCTCGACCCGTCCGTGGGCGAACACCCTCAAGGCCGTCGAGGAAAGCCGCTCAGGAGGAGAAACCCTCCTTTGGCATCTCCAGGTCGGGCTTGGCGAGCTCCTCGACGTTCACGTCCTTGAAGGTCACCACACGGACGTTCTTGACGAACCTCGCCGGGCGGTACATGTCCCAGACCCAGGCGTCCTGCATCTTCACGTCGAAGAACACGTCACCGTTCTCGGCGGTGCGCACGTCAAGATCGACGGAATTGGTGAGATAGAAGCGCCGCTCGGTCTCCACGACATAGGTGAAAAGGCCGACAACGTCGCGGTACTCACGGTAAAGCTGCAGCTCCATCTCGGCTTCGTACTTTTCGAGATCCTCTGCGCTCATACCGGTCCTCCTGTTAAACGCCCACCCCGGCCCGCCCGATCAGACGGCACCGGCCCCCACTTCATTCTCACCCATCACCTCGCCCGCTCCTGACCGCGCCACCGTCGAGAACGAGAAGCGGTGATCCGGACACGGACCGTAGGTTCTGAGAGCCCTGCGATGGTCGGCGGTGCCATACCCCTTGTGCACGGCGAATCCGTACCGGGGATGGCGTTCGTGCAGCGCCACCATCATCTCGTCCCGCGTCACCTTGGCCACGATCGAGGCCGCGGCGATGCAGGCCGCGACCTGATCCCCCTTCCACACGCCCAGCGACGGTGCGGGCAGGCCGGGAACGGGAAACCCATCGGTCAGAACGTAGCCGGGGTGACAGGATAGTCGCGCCACCGCCCTGCGCATTCCTCCGATGTTGGATCTGTGCAGCCCTCGGGTGTCGATCTCACCCGGCGGGATCACCACCACGCTCACCGCCTGCGCGGTCGCCGTGATCTGCTCGTACAGCGACTCACGCCGGGAGGCCGTGAGCAGCTTGGAATCGTCCAGGCCGTCGATCCGGCCGCCCAGCACCACGGCGGCGACCACCAGCGGCCCGGCACAGGCGCCTCGGCCGGCCTCGTCGACCCCCGCCACGGGACCGAGCCCGCGGCGGCCGAGAGCCCGCTCGTAGCCGTACAGTCCCGAATCCCGCCGGACCACGCTGGGTCTGGGGCGAAACGCGACTGTCATGGCACCACGGGTAACACAGCGACCATGACCAGAGAGTACGCCCCCTCCGGGGCATTCGGTACCGCTATCTCACCTTCAGGAAGCTCTCCGGTCTGGCGAGAACGGTGGCCCTGGAGAACGGCCAGTAGATCGCGACGGCACGGCCGATGACGTCACTCTCGGCGACCGTCCCCTCCCCCAGCCTCTCCTCGTGGGCACGCGAGTCGGCGGAGGCGGTGCGGTGATCGCCCATCACCCACAGCCGCCCCTTGGGAACGACCTTCTCGAACGACTCTCCCGAGGGGAAGTCGTCAGGATGGAGATAGGAGCCCTCTTCGAGCGGCACCCCGTTGACCGTGATGCGCTTCTTGGCATCACAGCACTTCACCGTGTCACCGCCGACCGCGATGACCCGCTTGATGGTGTCCTCGCTGTTCCAGCCCTTGAAAACGACGAGGTCACCGCGCTCGGAGTCACCGTGCAACTTGTTGACGACCACCCGGTCGCCCTCCACAAGGGTGTTCTCCATCGACTCGGACGGGATGTAGAACGACTGGAAGACGAAGACCTGCAACAGCAGCGCCACCACCACCCCGCACACCAGCAGGAACAGTGATTCGCGCAGGCCACCGCCCTTGCCGTTCTTCTTTTTCTTCTCAGCCTCGGGTTCAACGGTCATGAGATCCGGCTACCGCCTTGAAAGCCGGCGACGACGCCACAGCACCAGCGGGACGGCTCCCGCGAAACCTGCTAGGAGCGGAGTCGCCCCTCCCACGGCCGCCGCTGCCTTGAGGGCCGACTGGCCGAAGATGTCGGGAATGGGAAGGGTCGTGGCCCTGGAGAACGGCCACACGATCACGAAGGCCCGGCCGATCACCTTGTCCACCGGGATCGTCCCGCCACCGGGGTCACCGAGGTGGGAGCGGGAGTCGAGGGACACCATCCGGTGGTCGCCCATCACCCACAGGCGGCCCGCACCGACCTTGGCCTCGAAGAAGCTCTGGGACGGCACGTCGCCCGGGTAGAGGTAATCCTCGTCGAGCGGCACCCCGTTGACCGTCACCCTGCCCTTGTCGTCACAGCACTTCACGGTGTCGCCGGGGACGCCGATGACCCGCTTGATGTAGTCCTTCTCACCGGGAACCACACCGAAGGCGATGCCGACCCAGCGGAAGAACCCCGCGACCGGGTTGGACGGCTCCTCGATGGGAACCTCGGGGTCCCAGGAATCGACCCCGGAGAAGACCACCACGTCGCCGCGCTCGATGTCACGGACGTGGTAGACGAGCTTGTTGACCAGGACCCGGTCGTTCGTGAGGAGGGTGTTCTCCATCGACTCCGACGGGATGTAGAACGCCTGGATCACGAAGGTCTTGATGACGAGGGCGAGCACCAACGCCACGACGACCAGGACGGGCAACTCCTTCCAGAAGGAGCCCTTCTTCTTGCCTTTGCCGTCCTCGGCGCTCTTCTGAGTGTCTTCGGCGACCACGTCCACCTCGTCCTCGACAGGTCGACGCGAAACCGCGCCGTACTCCCGGTCTTCGCTAGTCATCGCTGACGAGCCTAGATGATGGGCGGTACCAAGTGGTCGAGTGACGGGGTACCGCATAGCCATGCGTATTGCCATAGGAGGTCAAACCTCCTTACATGCGACTGGCCCGCTCCCCGGTGAAGGGGGCACGGGCCAGGCCGACGGGCGCTGACGCGCCTAGCGGGCTTCGCGCTTCTCGCGGATGCGGGCGGCCTTGCCGCGCAGGTCACGCATGTAGTAGAGCTTGGCGCGGCGGACGTCGCCACGGGTCACGAGGACGATCTTCTCGATGACCGGGCTGTGCACCGGGAAGGTCCGCTCGACGCCGACGCTGTAGCTGACCTTGCGGACGGTGAAGGTCTCACGGGAGCCGCCGCCCTGGCGGCGCAGGACGAAACCCTTGAAAACCTGGACACGGGACCGGCTGCCCTCGATGACTCTGACGTGGACCTCAAGCGTGTCACCGGGCCGGAAGTCCGGGATGTCGGTGCGGAGCGAGGACTTCTCAAGCTCGCTGATCAGCGTGTGCATGGCAGTGGTACCTCATTTACGAACGCACCCGGAGGTCCATCCGGCCGCGACGGAGCGGCGTCGCGATGGACACGCGTGCTGAAGTGGACTATGTCTCGGAGACCGCGATGAGACCGGTCCGGGGACCGGATGGGCAGTCGGCGGCAACGCTTCAGTCTGCCATATTTTCCCGACCGACCGGAAATCAACCGGTCAGAGCGGCCGGTCCGGGGGAACCCGCCGAACCCGCCCCGGGCAGATCCAGCTCCGCCAGGACCCGCCTGTCGTGCTTGTCCAGGCTCTCGGGGTCGAGCGCCGCCAGCAACTCCGGCCGGTTTCTCGCGGTACGACGCAGCGCCTGGTCGCGCCGCCACCTGGCGATCTTCCCGTGGTGCCCGGAGAGGAGGATCTCCGGCACCTCGTGCCCCCGCCACTCGGGCGGCTTGGTGTAGACGGGACCCTCAAGGAGGTTCTCCATGGCGCCGGGCGCGAAGGAGTCGTCCACGGCCGAGTTGACGTTGCCGAGCACGCCCGGCAGCAGCCGCCCGACGGCCTCGATCATCACCAGCACCGCCACCTCGCCCCCGGCGAGCACGTAGTCACCGACGCTGACCTCGTCCACGCGCATGCGGGCGCCGTACTCGGCCATCACCCGGGAGTCGATGCCCTCGTAGCGGGCCGGGGTGAACAGCAGCCACGGCTCGGCGGCGTACTCCATCGCCAGCCTCTGGGTGAAGGGCACGCCGCTGGGGGTCGGCACGATCATCCTCGGAGGTCCGGCCGGGCCCGAGGCGAGGACCGCGTCGAGAGCCTCCCCCCACGGACCGGCCTTCATGACCATGCCGGGACCACCGCCGTAAGGGGTGTCATCCACGGTGCGGTGCACGTCGTGGGCGTGGTCGCGGAGCTGGTGGAGGTGGACGTCGAGGATGCCGCGCTCACGGGCCTTGCCGATGAGGGAGACGTCGAGGGGGGCGAAGTACTCGGGGAAGATGGAGATGACGTCGACACGCATGTCAGACCATCTCGTCCGGGTCGAGCAGTCCGGCGGGGGCGTCCACGACGAGGACGCCCTTGGCGAGGTCGATCTCCGGGACCAGCGCCTTGACGAACGGCACGTAGACCTCGGCGACCTCGGCGACCGCGGCACCCCTGGCGGCCCCCGGCTTCCCTCCGCGCCGTACGACGAGCAGGTCCTGGCCGTGGTGGAGCACGTCGGACACCTCTCCCACCGGCTCGCCGTCCGGCTTGACCACGGTGAGGCCGATGAGCTGGTGGTCGTAGAACTCGTCGGGATCCTCGGGGGGCGGGATGTCGTCCGAGTCGATGACGAGCATGGTGCCGCGGAGTTCCTCGGCCCCGTCGCGGTCGGTCACGCCCTCGAACCTGACCAGCAGGATCCCGGAGTGCCAGCGGCGGGACTCGACGACCAGCGGGCCTGTCGACGCGGGATCCGTGACCAGTGCGGTGCCCGGGGCGAAGCGCCTGTCCGGCTCGTCGGTGCGCACCTCCACGGACACGTCCCCGCGGAGTCCGTGCGGGCGGCCGATCCGGCCTACGACGAGCTGCACGCCCGCCTCCTCACGTAATGGTGTCTGTGAAAAACGGACGGGCCACCCACACTGGGCGGGTGGCCCGTTCGCTCGATGGACGCGTCTCGCCGGCTAGCGGGCCTCGTTCAGGTCGAGAAGATCGACCCGGACGTACTTGCCGTCACCAAGAGCGTTCACGACCGTGCGAAGCGCCTTGGCCGTCCGACCGCCGCGGCCGATGACCTTACCGAGGTCCTCGGGGTGGACCCGGACCTCAAGCACACGCCCGCTGCGGATGCGGCGAGCGTGAACCTGGACGTCGTCAGGATGCTCGACGATGCCCTTCACCAGGTGCTCGAGGGCCTCCTCGAGCACCTCAGGCCTCGCCTTCCGGCTTCTCCTCGGCGGCCGCGGTGGGCTCAGCCGGGGTCTCGGCGGCGGCCTCTTCGGCCTTGGGGGCCTCGGCCTTGGGAGCGGCCTCTTCAGCCTTGGGAGCCGACTTGCGGGTCGACTTCTTCGGCGTGGTGGCGGCCTCCAGGGAGAGCGACTCCTTGGCCGCGGCCTCGTAGACGGCGTGACGGTCGGCCTTGGGCTCGGCGACCAGGAGCGGGGCCGGAGCCGGCTCGCCCTTGAACTTCTGCCAGTCGCCGGTGAGCTTGAGGAGCTTGAGCACGGGCTCGGTCGGCTGCGCGCCGACACCCAGCCAGTAGGCCGCCCTGTCGGAGTCGACCTCGATGCGCGAGGGGTTCTCCTTCGGGTGGTACAGGCCGATCTCCTCGATCGCCCGGCCGTCACGCTTGGTGCGGCTGTCGGCGATGACGATGCGGTACTGCGGGTTGCGGATCATACCGAGCCGCTTGAGCTTGATCTTGACTGCCACTGGTGTGGTCTCTCCTGCATTAGAGCGTGGGTGAGCGGCGTCTCATCGAGTGGGGCACGAGGAGAGGACCGTCCAAGGGACAGGCATGGCACGTGGGAGTGAGAGGGCAACCACGTGTCACGATGTTCCAACATGTCATTGTGCCAGACGTGCGGGGGTGCCCTGCCAACTCGCGGCCATCCGGTACGGCGGCCGGAGGGCAAATCTCGGTAATCCCCGTGTGTCCGGGCCCCCCTCCGGGGCGGCCTGGTGCGCTAAATGGCCGCCGTGGCAACCACCCTCAGATCTCTGCTGCTGACCGCGACCGGATCCATCACCGTGCTGGGCACGGTGCTGGCCATCAGGGCGACGACTCCGGCGGGCCAGGCCGACGTATCCCCGGCGCCCGTCTCGTCCCCCATCGGGGGTTCTGCCGGAAGCTCCGCCAGGACCTTCGGAGGACTTTCGGGAGGCGCAGGGGGCCCAGAAAACTCAGAAAGCCCGGAAAACGCGGAAAGCCGGGGAGCACCCGCCTCACCGGTGATCCCGGTCCCGTTGGAGGCCTCGGCCCCGCTGGGACTTCTGCCCCCGTGGGGGATCCCGGTCCCACCGGGGGCACCCGCACGGGCTGCGCCCCCGCCATCCTCGCCGTCCCTGGCCCCCCCGCTCTCGCCCTTGGCGCCCGTGCGGCTTCCCCCGCCGTTCCCGCTGTACGAGGGGGAGGCCGGGGCGCCGAGGTGGGAACACTATCTGGGGCGCACCCCGAGCAGTTCGAACACGGCGACGAGGATGAACCCCCCGACGATGATCACCCAGATCCACCTGGCGCGCGCGTGGAACCCGTCATCGCTCATTTCTGGCCGGGAAACTTGAACTTCGAGGGGTCGAAGCCCGGCGGCAGCTCCATGCCGGGCGGCAGCTGCTGCCGGGAGCCCAGCTTGCCGAGGAGTCCGTTACCCGCGGAGGGCGCGGGCTCGTCGGTTTTGCCGGGGGCGGCCTTGCCAAGCGCGGCCTTGCGCGGGTCTCCGCTGACCCTGCGCCCCTTGGCCGCCTTCTTCTGCGCGGCCTTGCCACCCTTGCGACCACCCGGCATGCCGGGGATGCCCATGCTTCCGGCCATCCGCTTCATCATCTTCTGGGCGTCGAAGAAGCGGGTGACCAGGCCGCTCACCTCGGTCACCGTCACGCCGGAGCCCTTGGCGATGCGGGCTCGGCGAGAGCCGTCGATCATCTTCGGGTTGTGACGCTCGGCGGGGGTCATCGAGCGGATGATGGCGGCGATGCGGTCGAGGTCGCGGTCGTCGACCTGGTTGAGCTGATCGCGCATCTGCCCCATACCGGGCATCATCCCGAGCAGGTTCTTGATGGGGCCCATCTTCTGGACCATCATCATCTGCTCAAGGAAGTCTTCCAGGGTGAAGTTCTCGCCCGAGGTGAGCTTGCTCGCCATCTTGGCGGCTTCGGCCTCGTCGAAGGTCTTCTGGGCCTGCTCGATCAGGGTGAGGATGTCACCCATGTCGAGGATGCGCGACGCCATCCGGTCGGGGTGGAAGGCGTCGAAGTCCTCGAGCTTCTCACCGGTGGAGGCGAACATGATCGGCCTGCCGGTGATGTGGCGGACCGACAGGGCGGCGCCGCCGCGGGCGTCGCCGTCGAGCTTGGTCAGCACGACGCCGTCGAAGCCCACGCCCTCCATGAAGGCCTGGGCCGTGGAGACGGCGTCCTGGCCGATCATGGCGTCGACGACGAACAGGACCTCGTCGGGCGAGACCGCGTCGCGGATGTCGGCCGCCTGCTTCATCAGCTCCTGGTCGATGCCCAGGCGGCCCGCGGTGTCGATGATGACGATGTCGTGCTGCTGCCGCTTGGCGTGGTCGATCGACTGACGGGCCACCGCGACCGGGTCGCCGACGCCGTTGCCCGGCTCGGGCGCGTAGACCGCGACGCCCGCGCGCTCGGCCACGACCGAGAGCTGCTGGACGGCGTTGGGCCGCTGGAGGTCGGCGGCGACGAGTAGCGGCGTGTGGCTCTGTTCCCGCAGCCAGCGGGCGAGCTTGCCCGCCAGGGTCGTCTTGCCCGCGCCCTGCAGGCCCGCGAGCATGATGACGGTCGGCGGGTTCTTCGCGTAGCGAAGCCGCCGGGTCTCACCGCCGAGGATCTCGATGAGCTCGTCATTGACGATCTTCACGACCTGCTGCGCCGGGTTCAGCGCCTGGGAGACCTCGACGCCGCGGGCGCGCTCCTTGACCTGGGCGACGAACGCCTTGACCACGGGCAGCGCGACGTCGGCCTCGAGCAGCGCGATACGGATCTCGCGGCAGGTCGCGTCGATGTCGGCATCGGACAGCCGACCCTTGGATCGAAGGGAGGAGAAGACCGATGTCAGCCGGTCGGAAAGCGTCTCGAACACGTGATTGGCCAGCCTCTGCGCTACAGGTCTGCGACTCGACCTCCCAGCCTATCCGCTGGGAGGTGCGACTGACGCCCTCCCTCGGTCAGCGACCCCAGCCGGGGACGGCCATCCGCATGGTGAGCGCGTGCTCGACAAGCGTGATGAGCGTGGCCTTCACCGCGTCGCGCGAGCGGGCGTCGGTCCGGGAGATGGGGATGTGAGGCGCGAGTGTCAGAGCCTCGCGTACCTCCTCCTCACCGTGGAGGTAGGTGCCGTCCCAGCCGTTGACCGCGACGACGAAGGGGAGTTTGGCCTCCTCGAAGTAGTCGATCGCCGGGAAGCTGTCGGCGAGCCGCCGGGTGTCGACGAGCACGATCGCACCGATCGCGCCGCGCACCAGGTCGTCCCACATGAACCAGAACCGGTGCTGACCCGGCGTACCGAACAGGTACAGGATCAGGTCACGGTCCAGCGAGACACGACCGAAGTCCATCGCGACCGTGGTGGTCGTCTTGTTCGGTGTGAGGCCGAGGTCGTCGATCCCGGCGCTGGCGTCGGTCATCACCGCCTCCGTGGTCAGCGGCAGAATCTCCGACACCGCCCCCACGAAGGTGGTCTTGCCGACACCGAATCCCCCGGCGACGACGATTTTCGTCGATGTCAGGCCGCCGCCGCGGCTAGAGCCTGCGAAGTCCACTGAGCACCCTTTCCAGCAGGTTGAGATCCGGCTTACCCGCGTCCAGCTGCGGCTGGTGGATCTGCACCAGGCCCTCGGCGGCCATGTCGGCCACCAGGATCCGGGTCACGCCGAGCGGGATGCGGAGCATCGCGGAGATCTCAGCGACCGAACGCACTTGCCGACACAGGCCGCTGATCGCCTGATACTCCGGGGTGCGGGTGGATAAATCATGATGTATGGAGGTCGCCGAGGAGACCAGGGCCTCCAGGGCGAGTTGGGTCCGGGGGGCTGTGCGCCCCCCGGTCACGGCATACGGACGGACGAGGGAGCTCTGCTCCGACGGCGCCGGGTGCATGAGATGCGAAGGAGCGCCCTGATTCCGGTAGGGGTCGTCCATCGATTGATAGGGACCGCCCTGTTGCCGATGGGGGTCGTCCATTGATTGATAGGGATACCCGCCGTGCGGGTCCCCCTCACCGATCCAGCCACGGCCTGCCACGGCAGCCTCCTCGCGTCATCGCCGTTACCGTGAATGGGAAGACTGCAGCTCAGCGCGAACGGCAGGAGTCAGCACCTGGCCCGCCCGCTCGACGAGCATCGTCATCTGGTAGGCCACCAGTCCCATGTCACAGTCAGCGGCGGCCAGCACCGCCAGACAAGAACCGTCACTGATCGACATGATGAGGAGCAGCCCTCGCTGCATCTCCACCACGGTCTGGGTGACCGCTCCGCCCTCGAAAACCCGGGATGCCCCCTGGGTCAGGCTGATCAAACCCGCCGCGACCGCGGCCAACTGGTCGGCTCTGTCCCTGGGAAATCCGTCCGAATACGCCAACGGCAGACCGTCTGCTGACACGACGACCGTGTGCGCCACACCCGGGACGTTGTTCACAAAGTCGGTGATCAGCCAATTGACCCCCCGGGCGGCCTGGCTCATTTCGCGCACGTGTCATCCTCCTTGGCGACCATGATGAGCTCGCTCACCGGTCCTCCTTGTTTCCTTCAACGTCCCGGCCGAAGTCGGGATACGGCCGCCCGTCTCCGGCTCCGCCCCTGGCGGCCGCGCGCCCCTGCCGTACTCCCTGCTGGAAGCTAGCCAGCCTGTTGCGCACCGCCTCCGGGGAGATCGTCGGCCGGTGCACGGGAGCTTGGGGTGCCGCGCTCAGGTCGGGCGCGGCCGTACCGGGTACCAGGTTCGCCTTGGGCACCCGCTTGGGCAGCCCGGAACCGGTGATCCCTCCGAGTGAGGGTTCGCTGGCGGCCTTGGCCGCCTGCCAGCCCACGTCGGCGGGCGACGACCAGCCGTTCCCCTGGGCGGGGGCGGCCGGCTGCGAGAGCTGGACGGTCTCGTGGGCGACCTGGGTCTCGGGGACCGCCTCGGTCCGTTCCTGGACGGCCGGGGCCGGCTCGACCTTCCTGAACCAGTCGGACTCGACGGCCGCGAAGATCGGCAGGAACTCCTCCTTCGCCTCTTCCATGGGCGAGGAGTCGGGGATCACCGGCAGCGGGCCGGTGTTGTCCGCCGGATCGAAGACGCGCCGCCCGAACGGCCCGGAGTCGCCGGTGGACGGCCATCCCCCGGAGTCGCCGCGTGAGGCGGCCGACCAGACGTCGGAGCCGCTGTCCCTGCTCTGCTGCCCGCCGGGCCAGACGGGGGCGTCGCCACGCGCGGGCGCGCCCTGGCCCGCCGACCACGTCCCCACCTCGCCACGGGGTCCGCCCCGTCCCTGCCACCCCGAGGGGTCGGGCTGGGAGACGTTCGGCCAGCCGTTGGGATCCGCGCCGGGCGGCGGTACCTGTCCCGGCCAGGGGGTGTCGACGGGCGCCTGCCCGAACTGGCCGCCTCCGAGGGGGGGCTGCGAGGCGTCGAAGGAGTTGAACTGCTGCCCCAGGTCGAAGGAGGCGAACGAGTTCTGGTGAGCCGCCTCGAAAGAGGCGAAGGACGGTATCGGGGGGGCCGCGGGGCTGGCCAGCACGGGCGGGCGGTCCATGGAGGCCATCGACCCGGCCCAGTCGCCGCTCTGCATGCCACCGGGAGGCCCGCCCGGACGGTTGGCGACGGCGAGCAGGTTCTCCGGGAGCAGGACCATCGCGGTCAGACCGCCGCTGTCCTGCTGCCTGAGCTGGACGCGGATGCCGTGCCTCAGGGCGAGGCGGCCGACCACGAACAGGCCCATCCTGCGGGAGACGGAGACGTCCACCACCGGCGGGTTGGCCAGTCGCCAGTTGGCCTGGGAGAGCTCCTCGGCGGTCATGCCGATGCCGATGTCGGTCACCGAGACCATCACCCCGCCGCCGTCGATGCGGTTGCTGGAGACGATGACCTTGGTCTCACGCGGGGAGAAGGAGATCGCGTTCTCCACGAGCTCCGCGATCAGGTGGACGACGTCGTTGACGGAGGTGCCCGCCACGGACACTCCCGCGGACAGCTGCAGGTCGACCCGCTCGTAGTTCTCGACCTCCGACAGCGAGGCGCGGACCACGTCGATGAGCGGGACCGGCTGGCTCCACCGGCGGGCGGGCTCCTGGCCCGCGAGGACGAGGAGGTTCTCGGAGTTGCGGCGCATGCGGGTGGCGAGGTGGTCGAGGCGGAAGAGGCTGCCGAGCCGACCCTCGTCCTGCTCGCCCTGCTCCAGGCTCTCGATGAGGGAGAGCTGGCGCTCGACCAGGGTCTGGCTGCGCCGGGAGAGGTTGACGAACATCGAGTTGACGTTGCTCCGCAGCGTGGCCTCCTGACCCGCCAGTCGCACGGCCTCGCGGTGGACCTCGTCGAAGGCCCGGGCCACCTCACCGATCTCGTCGTCGGAGGCGACGCCGATCGGGGTGATGTCGGTGGTCGAGACCTCGCCGCTCTCGCGCATGGTCTGGACGGTCTCGGGAAGACGCTGGCCGGCGATGGACAGCGCCTCGGTGCGGAGCCTGCGCAGCGGCCTGACCAGCGAGCGCGCCATGACGGCGGTGATGATCAGGACGAGGAGGAGCAGCAGCCCGCTCAGCCCTGCGGCGATCAACGCGCCGCGCTGCTCGGACGCCTGCAGGACCTCGCTCTGCATGATGAGGGCGCCGGCGACCTGTTCCTCCACCGTGCGCATGCGCTCGATGACGTGGTTCGAGGCGTCGAGCCAGGTCGCCTGATCGGTGAGCGCGCTTTTTGAGACGTCGACGTTCCTCAGCGGCTGGCCGTTGAGCGCCATGAAAACGGCGCGGGCGCGCATCGCCGCCGCGCGGTCCTTCTTCTGGCCGCTGACCGTGTCGTCATAGAGCTGGCGCTGTTCGACCGACGCCTCGGAGCGGAAGGTCGCGAGCTCTCCGTCGAACTGCGCGCGGGCGGCCAGCATGGCGTTGAGGCCCTCGGCGCTGAACCCCCTGACGGCGAGGGCGACGGCGAGGTTCGCCCGCTCCCTGGACACCTGTTCCTTCGCCCTCGCCAGCGCGGCGAACGCGACCGCGCCGCCGGCGAGCTCCTGGTCGGAGACGCCCTGGATGATCTCGTCGTGCAGGGCGAGCAGGTCCGCGATGGTGCGGGAGTACATGGCGATCGTGGGCTGGGCCGGGAGCTGGGTGTTCTCCCCCGAGGCCAGTTCGCGCACACTCTTGATCTCGTCGATGCGACGGCGGATCTGGGTGAGCTCGGTCTCGCCCCGAGTACCGAGGGTCTCCAGCAGACCGCTGTCGGCCATCGCGGCGTTGACGCGGGGGCTCACCTGCCCGACGGCCTCGTCGACCTCTTCGTACTGCTTGCGCAGGTTCGGCTTGCCGGTGGACGGGCGGCCCTGCGCCACGAACCTGGCCGACAGGTCTCGCTCAAGCTGCAGCTCGTCGACCAGGTCGCTGAGACCCGCCGTGAGCTCGGCGGTGGTGCGCACGCGCTCGTAATCGGCGGCGCTGCTGATCGAGCCGGTGACCCGCAGGCCTCCCAGCACGATCGCGGCCACCGTGGGAACGACGATGAGCGCGATGAGCCGCGACCTCACCCGCCAGTTCCTGAGCGCTAGCTTGCTGCCGTTTCTCGCGGACTCCTCGGAGTCGCGACCGTCGAGGTCCTGACCCGGGCCGCTCCGCGGCCGCCCCCCCTGGTTGTCGAATCCCAGGGCAGGTGCCGGCCCGGATCCGCGTTCGCTGGGGATTGACGCTGTCCTCACTGGCCTCCGCTGCCTCTCCTCGGATCGTCTGCTTGGAGGGGATCGCGTCACGCAGATGATGTGCGAGTGACGCCGACGCATCCATGGGGTAGGGGTTATTGGAGCACAGCCGGATCAGTTCGGCCAACAGCACATAACTCGCATTCTTCACTTAACGGGTACACAGCACCCGTAACCGGGCGATGACTCTCCGCCCTGTAACCACAAACTTCCACAAAGTTGCCAAACAGATTTATTGACATCTTTCGCCACGCCCGCTATATCCGCTCATCCTGTGATTGATACGCATGTGACAGCAGGGGCATCTATGACCGCTTTGTGGCTTCGGGGCGATAGGGGCGAAAGAGGTGATATTTGTAATTTGACTGATCTACTCCGCTACTCTGATCCGCGGTCGGCATACCCCCCTTGACCAACATGCCTCCCGGGACCCCCTCTATGTCGCCCGATGAGTTATCGCGAGTTCCGGCAAGGGCGGTCAAACGCAGCTAAGGAGACCCATGAGGTTCAAACTTGCGAGCCGGGCCGTCATCGCAGGAGTGGCCGCGGCCCTCGTGCTCACCGCCTGCGGAGGATCTGACACCCCCACTGACACCACCGCCGCGAACGCGGGTGGCTTGGAGAAGGCCAGCCTCAAGATGGGGGCGCTGCCGATTCCCGACTCCGCCGCACTCTACATCGCCAGAGACAAGGGCTACTTCAAGGAGGAAGGGCTCACCGTCGAGATCGAGCCGGTGCCCGGCGGCGCCCAGGCCCAGCAGGGCCTCATCGGCGGCAGCCTGGACGCCACGCAGACGAACTACGTCTCCACCTTCCTCGCCGTCTCCAAGGGCCAGAAGATGAAGATCATCTCTGACCTCTACCAGGCCGCCCCGAACTCCTTCAACCTCATGGTGCCGAAGGACTCCACGATCAAGACGCCGGCGGACCTCAAGGGCAAGAAGATCGCGGTCAACAGCAAGCAGAACATCGGCACCCTGGCGGTGACCACGGTGCTCAAGACGCACGGCCTCACCGAGAAGGACGTGGAGTTCGTTGAGTTCCCCTTCCCCGAGATGGGGGCCCAGCTGGCCAGCGGGGTCGTCGACGCCGCCTGGATGACGGAGCCGGCCCTCACCGCGGCGCAGAAGGCCATCGGCGCCCAGAAGCTCGCCGACACGATGGTCGACTCCACCGCCGACTTCCCCATCGCGGGAGTGGCCGTCACCGAGAAGTTCGCCACCGAGAACCCCAAGACGGTCGCCGCCTTCCAGCGGGCGATCGCCAAGGCCCAGCAGATCGCCGCCACCGACCGCAAGGCCGTCGAGGAGATCCTGCCGACCTACACCAAGATCGACGCGGCGACCGCGGCCGTCATCACGCTCGGCTCCTTCCCCACCAGCCTCGACGAGACCCGCCTGCAGCGGGTCGCCGACCTCATGCTTGAGCAGGGCTACCTCACCAGCCCCATCCAGGCCAAGTCCATCCTTCCCGGAAACCTCGGGTGACACGGCGCAACCCGCTCGACAGCAGACTGCTCTGCGGCGCCCTCGGCGTCGCAGGGCTGTTCTGCGTCATGGAGGCCGCGGGCCGGGCCGGGCTGATCGACCCGCTCTCGTTCCCGCTCGCCTCCACGGTGCTCGGCCGGGCGGCCGCTCTCGTGACGGACGGGGAGTTCCTCTCCGACGTCGCCTCGACCCTCGGCGCGTGGGCGACCGGGCTGCTGCTCACGGTCGCGATCGCGGTGCCCGCCGGGTTCCTGCTCGGCAGCCTGCCCCGTGTGGAGAGCGCGCTGCGGCCGATCGTGGAGTTCCTGCGCCCGATCCCGTCGATCGCGCTGATCCCCCTCGCGCTCGCCGTGTTCTCCGACAGGTTCGACATGAAGGTCACCCTGGTCGTCTACGCGGCGACCTGGCCCGTCCTGATCAACACGATGTACGGCCTCAAGGACGTCGACCCGCTCGCCAAGGAGACGCTCCGCAGCTTCGGGTTCGGGAAGCCGGCCGTGCTGTGGCGGGTCTCCCTGCCGAGCACCGCGCCGTTCATCGCCACCGGTGTCCGGCTGGCGTCGGCGATCGCGCTCATCGTGGCGATCAGCACGGAGTTGATCGGCGGCGGCTCCGACGGCATCGGCAGCTACGTCCTGGAGAGCGCGGGCGCCGTGGACACCACGGAGTACGTCATCGCCGCCGCCATCTGGGCCGGTGTCATCGGGGTGGTCACCAACGGCCTGTTCGTGCTCGCGGAGCGGCGGCTCTTCCGCTGGCACACCGCCCGTACGGAGGTGGTGTGATGAACGGCGCGATGCGTGCCGTCGGCCGGCTGTGGCCGGTGCCGGTCGTCGTGATGCTGTGGGAGCTGGTCACCCGCTACCTGGAGATGCTGAGTTTCCCTCCCCCGTCGCAGATCGCCGCCAGCGGGTACACGATGTGGCTGACCGGGCCCGCGGAACAGCTCTGGCTCACCGACGCGGCACTGGAGAACCTCCCGGCGAGCGTCGGCCGCCTGCTGGCCGGATGGGTGCTGGCCGGGGTCGTCGGGATCGGCCTCGGGGTCGCCCTGGGCCGCTCCCCGCTGCTCTTCCGTCTCGTCGATCCGCTCGTCCAGTTCGCCCGCGCCATCCCTCCTCCCATGCTGCTCGCGCTGTTCCTGGCGCTGTTCGCCATCGGCCCCCGGATGCAGATCAGTTTCATCGCGTTCGGCATAGTCTGGCCGATCCTGATCAACGCCTGCGACGGCGCCAGGCACGTCGACCGTCAGCATCTGGACACCGCGAGCGTCTTCGGGCTGTCGGGCCGCGAGCGACTGTTCCGGATCATCCTGCCCTCGGCGATGCCGAAGATCTTCGCCGGTCTCCGGGTCAGCCTGTCGCTCGCGCTGATCCTCATGGTGCTCTCCGAGCTGATCGGCAGTGTCGACGGGATCGGCTTCCAGCTCCTGGACGCCCAGAGATCGTACGACTTCCCCGGCGTGTGGGCGACCATCGTGGTGCTCGGCGTCCTGGGATACGCGCTCAACTCGGCGTTCCTCGCGGCCGAGCGACGTGCCCTGTCCTGGCACCGATCCGCCAAGCAGACGACCTGAGGACCTGTTGTGCTCGAAATCACGAACCTGTCCCATACCTACGGCAGCGGTCCGGGCGCGCACAACGCGCTGGGCGGCATCAATTTGAAGGTCGCCCAGGGCGAGCTGGTGTGCGTCGTCGGCCCCTCCGGGTGCGGCAAGTCCACCCTGCTGCGCTCCATCGCGGGGCTGCTCCGGCCCAGCGGCGGCCAGGTCACGCTCAACGGCGCCCGTGTGGAGCGGACCCCCGACAATCTGGCCGTGGTTTTCCAGGACTACAGCCGGTCCCTGTTCCCCTGGATGTCGGTGGCCGACAACGTCTCGCTCCCGCTGCGCCGCAAAGGGCTGGACAAACAGCGGCGCAGGCAGTCGGCGCTGGAGGCGCTGGAGGAGGTGGGCCTGCAGGGCGCCGCGGCCAAATACCCGTGGCAGCTCTCCGGCGGCATGCAGCAGCGGGTGTCCATCGCCCGCGCGCTCGCCTACCGGCCCGCCCTGCTGCTGATGGACGAGCCCTTCGGCTCCGTCGACGCCCAGACCCGCGAGGATCTGGAGGACCTCACCCTGCGGGTTCGCGGACTGCACAACATGACGATCGTGCTGATCACCCACGACATCGACGAGAGCGTCTACGTCGGTGACCGCGTCGTGGTCCTGTCCAAGGCCCCCGCCGGGATCGTGGGCGACCTGCGCGTGGACCTGCCGGGCCCTCGCGACCAGATCACCACCCGCGAGCACCCCGACTTCGTACACCTGCGCGCCGAGGTCGGACGTCTGGTACGCGGCATGCGCAGCCCGTCGGCCTCGACCCACTGAAGACGACACGACCTTCGCAAACACGGCTCCCCCTCCGGCCCGCACCCCGGAGAAGAGAGGATTCTCATGAGCGACCCACAGGCACCGGTCTGGGATGCGATCGGCGGTGTATCCCGTTTCGCCGCCCTGGCCGCGATGGCCGAACTGGGCTGCGCCGACCACCTGCGAGACGGCGCCCTCACCATCGACGAGCTCGCGCTGCGCTGCGGCGCCAACGCGTCCGCTCTGGGCAGGATGCTGCGCCAGCTCGCCTCCATGGGCATGGTCGCGACGACCACGCCCGGCACGTACGAGCTGACCGAGGCGGGTGCCGTCCTCCGCGACGACACGCCCGGCTCGTTGCGCTCCGCCGTACGGATGATCGCCGAGGACGGCTTCTGGTACGGCATGGGCAAGCTCCCGCAGACCGTTCGCACCGGAAAGTCGGCCTTCGTGGAGCGGCACGGACCCCTCTACGAATACCTCGGGGCCCACCCCGAGGCGGGCGCGCTGTTCGACGACTACATGGTGGCCAGGGCACAGCCGTTCGCGGACGCGGTGGCCTCCCGCTACGACTTCTCCGGCCTGCGGACCCTGGTGGACGTGGCCGGCGGCAAGGGGCACATCCTGGCCGCGGTACTGAAGGAGTATTCAGATCTCAGCGGGGTGCTGTTCGACCGGGAACGCGTGGTCAGCGGGGCTCGCAGGTTCTTCGCCGAGGCAGGCCTTGAAGATCGGTGCAGTTTCGTCGAGGGCGACTTCTTCGTCTCCGTACCCGCCGACGCGGACGCCTACCTGCTGAGCAGCGTGATCCACAACTGGTCCGACGAGGACTCCGTACGGATCCTGCGCAGCATCAGGGAGGTCATCCCCGACGAGGGCCGGGTGCTGATCGTGGAGTTCGTGGTCCCGGACGACGACCGGCCGCACATCAGCAAGGACGTCGACATGCGGATGCTCGCCCTTTTCGGCGAGGGTATGGAGCGCAGCACCGGCGAGTACGCGGAACTCTTGGGTAAGTCGGGTTTCCGGCTCAACCGGCAGATAGAACTCACCGCAGGTTCCTCCATCATCGAGGCTCTGCCGATGTAGGAATGCGAACGACGGCCGGTGGCGTGAGGTTCACGCCACCGGCCGTCGCCGTTTCGTCCGCCTTTCAGGCGGAACCTCTTTCACCCGCGACCGCCTTTCACCCGGGATCGCTTTCGCAGGCCGTTTTCACGCGCGGCCGTTCCCATCAGGATCGCCCTCATATGACCCGCCTTTCGCATCGCCCGGCTTTCGTTCGGCGCCGTTTTCCGCACAAAAAGGAAATGGCCACCGTGAAATCGGTGGCCACATGAGCGATTGACAGCGCGTGCCGTCGGACCGCGGGCGAAGACGGGTGTGGGCCCCGCCCTCTTCAGGGGACGGGGCCCACACCCGTGACGTCAGACCCTGAGCGTCAGGACGTGCTCGACCAAGGTGATCAAGGTCGACTTCACGGCGTCGCGGGACCGGGCGTCGGTCCGGACGATGGGAATGTGCGGGGAGATCGTCAGAGCCTCCCGCACCTCCTCCTCACCGTGGACGTGCGATCCGCCGAACCCGTTGAGGGCCACGACGAACGGCAGGCCGGCCTCCTCGAAGTAGTCGATCGCCGGGAAGCTGTCGGCGAGCCGCCGGGTGTCGACGAGCACGATCGCACCGATCGCGCCCTTCACGAGGTCGTCCCACATGAACCAGAACCGGTGCTGACCCGGCGTACCGAACAGGTACAGGATCAGGTCACGGTCCAGCGAGACACGGCCGAAGTCCATCGCGACCGTGGTGGTCCGCTTCGTGGGAATGTGCGAGAGGTCGTCGACGTCCGCACTCGCCTCCGTCATCACCGCTTCCGTGGTCAGCGGCATGATCTCGGAGACCGCACCGACGAAGGTCGTCTTGCCGACACCGAACCCGCCGGCAACAACGATCTTCGTCGACGTCATTCCGGCGTCAGAGCCTGCGAAGCCCACTGAGCACCCTTTCAAGCAAATTGAGATCCGGCTTACCCGCATCCAGCGACGGCTGGTGGATCTGCACCAGGCCCTCGGCCGCCATGTCCGCGATCAACACCCGGGTCACGCCGAGAGGCATGCGCAACAGGGCGGAGAGCTCGGCAACCGAGCGCACCTGCCGGGACAGCGAGATGATCGCCTGATATTCCGTGGAGAGCGTGGTGGGGTCCACGCTCGCGAACGTCGCCGAGGAAACCAGCGCCTCGAGAGCGAGCTGCATCCGGGGAGCGGTCCTGCCCCCGGTCACAGCGTACGGGCGAATCAAACGATCTCGTCCGCTCTTGGCCTGAGGCGTGCTCGGGGGGTCGTCCCCCGGACCACGCCAACCTGGTGCGTCCATATCACCCCCCTATCGCTGAACCGACTGCAGTTCGGCCCGGAGCGCAGGCGTAAGCGCCTGGCCGGCACGCTCTGCGAGCAGTGTCATCTGGTAGGCCACGAGGCCCATGTCGCAATCCGGCGCGGCCAGCACGGCCAGCGCGGAACCGTCGCTGATCGACATGGTCAGCAGGAGGCCCCGCTGCATCTCGATCACCGTCTGCACCACAGGACCGCCCTCGAAGACCCGCGAGGCACCCTGGGTGAGGCTGATCAGACCGGCCGTGATGGCGGCGAGCTGGTCCGCCCTGTCCTTGGGGAAGCCCTGGGAGTAGGCCAGCGGGAGTCCGTCCGTGGAGACGATCACCGCGTGCGCGACTCCGGGCATCTCCTTCACGAACTCGGTGATCAGCCAGTTGAAGCCGCGAGCGGCCTGGCTGAGTTGGTTGTTCACTGCTGGTTCTCTCCCTCGACGGTGTTGGCTCGCTCGCTCATCTCAGCGCGCCCCTGCCGTACGCCTTGCTGGAAACTGGACAGACGGCTGCGTACCCGTTCCGCCGATATCGGCGGCATCGGGGGGGCCGGAGCCGCCTGGGCCGCCGAAGCGGCTCCGGGAACGAGGTTCGCCTTGGGTACCCGCTTGGGAAGGCCCGCTCCGGTCACGCCACCCTCGACGGGCTTCTTCGCGACCTCGGCGGCAGCCCAACCCTGGTCGGAAGGGGTGCTCCACGGCTGCCTCTCGGCCGCGGGCTCAGCCGGCCGCGACGGCTGCCCCTGCTGCTGCGGCGTCCGCTGCGGCAGCGGTTGCGCCTGTTGCGGCGTGCGCTGCGGCAGTGGTTGCGCCTGCTGCTGGGGCGTCCGCTGCGGCAGCGGCTGGGCCTGCTGCGAGGGCGGCGGCGTGGAATGCGTGATCTGCGGGATGTTCTGGGTCTCCAGACCCTGCGGACCCCGCCTCACCCGCTGTTCCATCGGCCGCGGCCTGGCCTCGGGCTCCGGCTCCGGCTCGGACTCCGGCTCGGACTCCGGCTCGGGAGCGATGGGCGCGCTGCGGCGGAACCAGTCGGATCCCACCGCCTCGAAGATCGGCAGGAACTCCTCGGGCTCCGGTTCCGTCGGCGGCACCTCGACGACGGGAAGGGCCTGGGTGTTCTCCACCGGCTCCAGCCGGCGCGGCGTCCACGGGTCGATCGCGGGCGGGTCCGGCCAGGCCGAGGGGAACGACGGCGGCGCGGTCGACGCGAGCGGGGACGACCACAGGTCCTCCACCGCCGAGGCGGGCACCACCGGCCCCGACCACATGTCCGCGGACGTCGGCATCGGCACCTGGGGAGGCGGTTGGGAAGGCGCCTGGGCGGGCGGCGTCCCGAGACCGGTCGGCTGCCGGGCTCCGCGCGCCGCACCGGTCCCGAACGGGTCGGGGTTCGGAGCGGTCCCGAACGGGTCGGGGTTCACCGAGGCGAACGGGTCCTGGTTGGACATGGAGCCGAACGAGTTCGACTGGCCGTCGAAGGAGCCGGACTGCATGCCCTGCCCCGACATGGCCATCTCGGGCATCAACGGGGACTGGGCGACCACCTGCACCGGCAGCAGCACGACGGCGCTGAGACCACCGGTGTCCGGGCGCCTGAGCTGGACCCTGATTCCGTGGCGCATGGCCAGGCGGCCGACCACGAACAGACCCATCCGGCGGGAGACCGACAGGTCGACCGCGGGAGGCTCGGCCAGGCGGCGGTTCGCCTCGGCCAGTTCCTCGTCGCTCATGCCGATGCCGGAGTCGGTGACCGCCAGGATGACGGCGCCCGTCTCGTTGCCGTTGCTGGACACCGTGATCTTGGTGTCCTGCGGCGAGAAGAAGATCGCGTTCTCGACGAGCTCCGCGACCAGGTGGACGATGTCGTTGACGGCCTGGCCGATGATCGAGATGCCCGACTCGACCCGGAGGTTGACCCGCTCGTAGTTCTCGACCTCCGACAGCGAGGCGCGGACGACGTCGCTGAGCGGGACGGGCTCGCTCCACCGGCGGCTCTGCTCCTGACCGGCGAGGACGAGGAGGTTCTCGGAGTTGCGGCGCATGCGGGTGGCGAGGTGGTCCAGCTTGAAGAGGCTGCCCAGCCGCCCTTCGTCCTGCTCGCCCTGCTCCAGGTCGTCGATGAGGTCGATCTGCCGTTCCACCAGCGACTGGGTACGGCGGGAGAGGTTGACGAACATCGCGTTGATGTTGCTGCGCAGGCGGGCCTCGTCACCGGCGAGCCGGATCGCCTCCCGGTGGACCTCGTCGAAGGCCCGCGCCACTTCCCCGATCTCGTCTCGGGAGGCCACTCCGATGGAGGGCACCTCGACCTGCGGGGCGTGGTCACCGGACTCCCGCAGCACCCGGACGGTCTCGGGCAACCGGGTGTCGGCGACCTCAAGCGCCTCGCTGCGCAGCCTGCGCAGCGGCCGCACGAGCGTGCCGGCCACCCAGGCGGTGATGAGCAGGATCATGACCAGCAGGACCAGGATCGCGGCACCGGAGATCATCGCGCTGCGCTGCTCGGCGCTCTGCATCTCCTGGCTGCGGGAGACCACCGCGGACGCCAGACGGCGCTCGACGGTCCGCATGCCCTCCACGGCCGCGGTGGCGTCGTCGTACCAGACGGTCGCGCTCCTGGCCCAGGTGCGGCCGGTCATCCGTTCCAGCGGCTTGTTCTCGCGCATGAGGGACATGACGAGGGCGCGGGTGGCATCGGCCTGGTCGACCTTGGGGCCGTTCACCGAGTCGCGGAAGCTCTTGATGTCGGCGGCAGAGGCGGTGGCCTGGAAGGCGTTCTCCTCGCTCTGCTGGCTCCGGTAGGCGCCGAGGAGGTCGGCGGGGTCGTCGAAGTCGAACTTGCGGTCGAGGAAGCTGATCAGGAGCGTTCCCCGCTGCCTGGCGACCTGCTCCTTGGCCCGGGTCAGCGCGCCCAGCGCGAGCGCGTCTCCGATGAGGCGCTCGTCGCCGCCGCTGCGACCCAGGTCGTCGTGGAGGGTGATGAAGTCGGTGATCATCCGCGTGTACATGCCGAGGGCCGCTCGGGGGAGCACGCTCCCCTCGGTCATCAGCCTGCGCAGGCCGGGGAGCCCGTTGAGCCAGCGGCGGATCTGGGCGACCTCGGTACGGACGCGGGTGGCCTGCGAGGGGTCGAGGGCGTCCATGGCGGCCAGCACCTGGCCACTGCTCCGGTCGACCACGTCGCGCTGTTCCCGCACCTTGTTGAGGTTGGCGCGGTTGGTGGCGGCGATGTACCAGGCGGTGAGGTCGCGTTCCTCGGCCATCTCGTGGGAGAGGGTGCCGAGCGAATCGACCAGCCCGGCGACCTGGCTCATCCGGCGGTATCCGTCGGCCGTGGACAGGGCCGTGGTGAGCTGGAGGCCGGTGAGAAGTACGGCCGCGGCGGTCGGGAGCAGGATCAGCGCGACCAGACGGGGACGCACGCGCCAGTTCGCCGGCAGGAGTCGACTGCCCACCCCTGACGCGCGGTGGCTCCGGCGGTCTTGTGTCATCACTGGCCTACGTAACCCCTCGCCGGATTTGGAAGCGGCGGAAGCAATTTGAGCACATCCTTTATGTCACTTCGAATGGAGTAAGTGCGGATATATCCCCACAAAAGGGACATGCGGCATCAAAGCCGTCAGGCTGGTCGGAAGGAATCCCTCACCTCCGGAGCCTGATGTTTGATCATCAGATGGCGGGTCACAGAGTATTCCTGAACCGCCTCCTGACTCATGTCCTTACCGAAGCCACTTCCCTTGACACCGCCGTGCGGCGCCTCGGACGCGATGGGCAGATGGTCGTTCACCCAGGTCACGCCCACGTCGAGCCGGTGCGAGACGCGCAGCGCCCTCGCCACGTCCCTGGACCAGACCGAGGAGGCCAGGCCGTAGGGAGTGTCGTTGGCGAGCCGTACCGCCTCGTCCTCACCGTCGAAGGGCAGGGCCACGAGCACCGGACCGAAAAGTTCTCCCTGAACGATCTCACTGTCCTGCGCCGCGCCCGAAATCAGTGTGGGCGGGTAGTAGAAACCGGGCCCTTCGAGCGGGACACCGCCGTGGAGCACCGAGGCGCCCGCCGCCACGGCGCGCTCGACGAAGCCGTGCACGCGGTCGCGGTGCGCGGCGGAGATCAGCGGACCGATGTCGGTGGCCGGGTCCCAGGGGTCGCCCACCGTGATCTGGGCCAGCGTCGCGTGCAGCGCCTCGACCGACTCCTCGTACACGTCGCGGGAGATGTAGACCCGGGTCGCGGCGGTGCAGTCCTGGCCGGTGTTGTAGGTGGCGCCCATCGCGACGCCCCTCGCCATTTCGGACAGGTCCGCGTCGCCGAAAACCAGCGCCGGCGCCTTGCCGCCGAGCTCCAGGTGGACCCGCTTCAGAGAGCCGGTGGCGCCGCGCATGACGGCGCGGCCGGTCGCGGTGGAGCCCGTGACGCTCACCATGTCGACGCCGGGGTCGGTGACGAGGGCCTCGCCAACCTCCGCGTCGCCCAGGACGACCTGGAGCAGACCGTCGGGCGCGCCGGCTCGGGCGAACAGCCGCGCCATCCTGAGCGTGGTGCCGGGGGTCTGCGGGGCGGGCTTGATGATCACGGCGTTCCCCGCCGCCAGAGCGGGGCCGATCTTCCATACCGCCATGACCAGGGGGAAGTTCCAGGGGGCGATCGATCCGACGACCCCGACCGGGCGGCGTACCAGTACCGAGGTGTAGCCGGAGCTGAGCACCCCCGCGCCGGTGCCGTCCAGGGAGCGGGCCGCACCGGCGAAGAAGCGGAGGTTGTCGGCCGCGAACGGCAGCTCGCCGTCGCGGAAGACCGCCGCGGGCTTGCCGGTCTCGATGACCTCCAGCCGGGTGAGCTCCTCCGCGTCGGCCTCGACGAGGTCGGCGAAGCGCAGCAACACCCTGGACCGTTCGGCCGGGGTCGCCGTGCTCCACTCCTCGAACGCCGCGCGGGCCCGCCGCACGGCGGCGGCCACCTCCTCGATCGAGGTCTCGGCCACCTCCCGCAGGAGGTCGCCGGTCGCCGGATTGATCAACTTGCCCATGGAACTTCCCTTGTCGTGGTGATGCGAAAAGCGATCAGGCCCCTGCCCGCTCGATCAGGTCGGCCGCCTTGCGCAGGCCGTCCCTGCCGCGGATCTCCTCACCCGCGGCGGCCAGGCGCTCGCGCAGCGCGGTGTCGCCCAGCAGCCGCTCCAGCGCACCGGTCAGCTCCTCGTCGGAGAAGCCGTAGGTGGACAGGCGCACACCGTAGCCGAGCTCGTCGACGCGCTGCGCGTTGTCGTACTGGTCCCAGAACAGGGGCAGCAGGATCATCGGCTTGCCGAAGTGCAGCGCCTCGGTGGTGGTGTTGTTGCCGCCGTGCGTGATGACGAGGTCGACCAGCGGAATGATCTTCGTCTGCGGGACGAACTCGGCGCCCCACATGTTGTCGGCCAGCTTGATCTCCTCGTGCAGCGGGCCCTTGGAGACGATGAAGCGGTACGGGGTGGTGGCCAGCACGTCGATGACCCGCTGCATGAGGCCGACGTCCGCCGAACCGAGCGAGCCGAGCGAGAAGTAGACCAGCGGCCCCTCCTGGCCGGCGAGCGAGTCGGGGAGCTCGAAGCTCTCGTCCGTCTCGCGCACCGAGGAGTCCAGGCGGTGCCAGGAGTCGCCCAGCGGCCGGGCGTCGGTGTAGTCGGCGATCTCCGGGAAGACGTACAGGTTGAGGTCGCCCTCGTGGATGAAGTCCAGGTCCGGCAGCGAGGGGGCGCCCTGCTCGACGACCCACTCGTTGAAGGCCGTCCAGATCTCGCGGTGGGTGCGGTCGTACTCGGCGTTGAAGGCGTCCCACTCGGAGCGGTCGTCGGCGGGAAGCCCGGAGAAGACCGGAGCGACGCCCTCGCCGCGCACCTCCAGCGGGTTGCAGGAGACGATGCGGACGAACGGCTTGCCCGCCGTCACCAGCGCGGGGAAGGCGATGACATTGTCCTCGACGATGACATCCGGCTGGACGCGCTCGATAATCGCCTTCAGTTGAGGCTCGCAGTACTTGGCGCCGTCGATAAGCGCGTCCCAGATCGGCTTGGTGACCGTCTCCAGCTGTTCCAGCGTCGACTTCCTGTATTCAGGGGCGGTGTCCCTGATGAAGTCCTTCCAGAACTGCCCCGCGTCCTGCTCCTCTTCGGAGGGCGGCGCGAGATCGACAAGGTCCTCCTCGAATCCGAGGGCCTCCAATTTCCCCTTCCATGAGGCCTCAGCTGCGAAAACGACTCGATGACCGCGCTTACGAAGAATGTCACCGATGCCGATGCAGTTGTTCGTGGGCCCGTAGGCACTCTCCGGCATGAACAGGATCGTGAGCGACATCACGCCTCCTTGCGTCTAGGGGGTTGCGGCTCTTTAGGAATGATTCAATTCTCGGCTGGTAAAAACGCTGGGAAAGGGCCACTATGGACCCCGGCACAGAGCGTGGTTTTCAACGAACGGGGGAGTATGACGCGCAAGGGACGGGCGGACCGGCGCCTGGATCTCATCGCGGCCGCACACCGGGCGATCGTCCGGCACGGCACCGAGGGGGTGCATCTCAACCACGTCGCCGAGGAGGCCGGTCTCACGTCCGGAGCGGTCCTCTACCACTACCCGCGCCTGAGCGAGCTGCTCGTCGACGCCCACCACGCCGGGATGGAACGCTTCTACGAGCAGAGACTCAAGCGGATCAGCGGGATGCGCGACCCCGCGGAGAAGCTCGTCGTGACCATCCGCTCGGGGCTGCCGCACGGCCCGGACGATCCGGACGTCCGGCTGCTCAACGAACTCGGCGGCGCCGCGGCCCGCAACAGGATGTACGCCCTCCTGCTGACCACCCTCTACGACCGCCAGGTCTCGCTCTACCAGAGCATCCTCGACACCGGGGCCGCCCTGGAGACCTTCAGGCTGTCGGGTGACTCCCTGCCCATCGCCCGCAACCTGGTCGCGCTCGAAGACGCGTACGGCTACCGCATAACGGCCCGCCACCCGGTTATCGGCCCGCAGGAGGCGGCGGAACTCATCCTCGCCTACGCCAGGACCGCGACGAAAAACCCGCTCAAGTCTTCTCATTGAGGGATCAGCACTCCGTCCCCGTCCGCCCAGCCGAGCGCGACGACGGAACCCGCCCGCACCTGCGTGGCCCCCGGGGTGGCCACCAGGACGGGCGTGGAGCGCCCGCCCACCTGAACCGACACGTGCGAGACGCCGCCGAAGAAGCTCACGTCCACGACCTCGCCGCGCAGCACCCCCTCGCTCCCGATCCTGAGCCGCTCCGGCCGTACGGCGAGCAGCGCGGGCGTGCCGTCGGGCAGGTTCGAGACCCCCGGAAGTATGCCGAGCCCGTCGCCGGCCAGGCCGACCGAGCAGGCCCTGCCGGGGAAGATGTTGTTCGCCCCCACGAAGTCGGCGACGAACGGGGTGCGCGGGCGCTCGTACAGCTCCACCGGGGCGTCCACCTGCTCGACCGAGCCGGCGTTGAAGACCGCGATCCTGTCGGCCAGGGACATCGCCTCCTCCTGGTCGTGGGTGACCACGACGAAGGTGATGCCGACCTCGTTCTGCAGCCGCTTGAGCTCCAGCTGCATCTCCGCGCGCACCTTCTTGTCCAGCGCGGACAGCGGCTCGTCGAGCAGCAGCAGGCGCGGCCGCTTCACGATCGCGCGGGCGAGCGCGACCCGCTGGCGCTGGCCGCCGGAGAGCTGATGCGGTCTGCGCCCGGCCATGGCGTCCAGCCCGACCTTCTCCAGTACCTCATCGACCCTGCGGCGGATCTCCGCCCTGCCCAGCCTCTCCCTCTCCAGGCCGTAGGCGACGTTCTTCGCCACGTTCATGTGCGGGAACAGCGCGTACGACTGGAACATCAGGTTGACCGGGCGGCGGTGGGCCGCCTGGCCGAGCAGGTCGTCGCCGTCGAGCGTGACGGAGCCCTCGTCGGGTGTCTCGAAGCCCGCCAGGATCCGCAGGAGCGTCGTCTTGCCGCAGCCGCTGGGGCCGAGCAGCGCGAAGAACTCGCCCTGCCGGATCTCCAGGGAGACGTCCGACAGCGCCGTGACGTCGCCGAACCGGCGGCTGACACCTGTGATCTTCAGCATTAGGACAGCGACTCCGTCAGTCGGGTCATCCGCTGGGTCACGATGACCGCGGTGAAGCTCACCAGCAGCAGCAGCGTGGCCAGCGCGTTGATCTCGGGGGTGACCCCGAAGCGGACCATTGAGTAGATGACGATGGGCAGGGTCGGCGTGGTGGGCGCCGCCGTGAAGTACGCGATGACGAACTCGTCGATCGAGAGGGTGAACGCCAGCAGCGCGCCCGCCATGATGCCCGGCGCCAGCTGCGGCAGCGTCACCCGCAGGAACGTGGTGAACGGCGTCGCCCCCAGGTCTCTGGACGCCTCCTCCAGTGAGGTGTCGGCGCCGGTGAGCCGGGTGCGGACCACGGCGGTCACGAACGCCATGCCGAACACCGTGTGGGCGAGCAGCACCGAGTGCAGCCCGAGGGTCGACTTGATCGTGGCGTAGAACACCAGCAGCCCGATGGCGAGCACCAGGTCGGGCAGGATCGCGGGCAGCACGCCGAGCGCGTCCAGCGTCCGCGACCTGGTGTGCCTGGCCAGGCCCACCGCGAGCAGGGTGCCGAGCACCGTGGCGAGCACGGTGGAGCCCGTGGCCACGATGAGGGTGTTGACCAGCCCTTCGCGGATCTTGGCGTTTCCGGCGAGGACGCCGTACCAGTCCAGGCTGAAGCCCTCGTAGACGTAGGGGGACTCGCCCGCGTTGAACGACATCACGACGAGCACGACGATCGGCGTGTAGAGGAAGACGTAGGTCACCCAGAAGGGGACGTACAGCAGGCGTGATCTACGCACGTCGGGTACTCCAGGCCTGCAGGAGCAGCAGGACGATCAGCACGGCGATCAGCGCCAGCGCGAGGGTGGACCCGAACGGCCAGTCGCGTGCCTTGAGGAACTGGTCCCTGATCAGGTTGCCGACCATGATGGAACGGCCGCCGCCGAGCAGCTCGGGGATGACGAAGTTGCCGAAACTCGGCACGAAGACGAACAGGCAGCCGGTGAGCACCCCCGGCAGGGTGAGCGGCAGCGTCACCGACACGAACGTGCGCGCGGGTGAGGCGCCGAGGTTCGCCGAGGCCTCGCGCAGTTGCGGGTCGAGCTTCTCGATCGCCGCGTACAGCGGCAGGACCATCAGCGGCAGGTACGAGTAGATCAGGCCGGTGACGATGGTGCCCTGGTTGTAGAGCAGTTCCAGCGGGCTGTCGATCAGCCCCAGGTCCATCAGCGTGCTGTTGACCAGGCCCGGACCGCTCAGCAGGATGATCCAGGCGTAGATGCGGACCAGGAAGTTGGTCCAGAACGGCAGCACGATCGCCACCAGGGCGATCGTCTTCCACTTCCGCGGGAGCTGGGCGATGAGATAGGCCGTCGGATAGCCCACCAGCAGGGCGATCAGCGTCGCGATCGTGGCCAGCTTCAGCGAGCCGAGCACGATCTCCAGATAGAGCGGGTCGAGCAGCCGGGTGAAGTTCTTCCCGGTGACCTCGTAGACCACCCCGCCGAACCGGCCCCTGCGGAAGATCGTGAAGCTGATGAGCAGGGCGAGCGGTACCAGCAGGAAGACGAGCAGGTAGATCAGGCCGGGTCCCAGGAAGACGAACCTTCCCAGGGCACGCGACCGGCGCGCCCGCGATCTCGCGGACGCGCCGGAAACGGCGGAACGTGTCACTGCTTCGCCGTGACCTCGGTCGCGAGCTGGGTGAACTTGGCCGAGTCCTCGCCCAGGTCGATGATCGACTCGCCCTTGAGCAGGTCGGAGGGGCTCATCTGCAGCGGGGCGTTGTCAGCCTTGAGCTTGGGGTCCAGCGCGTCCATCGCGGCCTTGTTCGGGACCTTGTAGAGGATGTTCTCCGCGGCCCAGGCGTGGACCTTCGGGTCCAGGATGTAGTTGATGAAGGCGTGTCCCGCCTCCTTGTTCTTGGAGGACTTCAGCACGACCATGGTGTCCACCCACAGGTCGCTGCCCTCCTTCGGCACCACGAACTTGATGTTCTTCTCGGTGGTCGGGCACCAGCCGTCCCACGCCTCGACCATCACGGCCTCGCCGCTCTTGAGCATGTCGCCGAAGGTGACGTCCTCGTACTTGAGCAGCTTCGGCTTGGCCTCCTCAAGCTTCGCCTTGACCTTGGCGAGCTCCTCGTCGCTCCTGGTGTTGACCGAGTAGCCGAGTGCCTTGATGGCGGGAAGGGCGAGCCAGCGCTCGGTGGTCATCATCGTGACCTTCTTCACCGCGTCCGCCGGCGGGTTGAGAATATCGTTCCAACTCGTCGGAGCGGTCTTCACCAGGTCGGTGCGGTAGCAGATGCCCGTGGTGCCCCAGGTATAGGGAACCGAGAAGACGTTGCCCTTGTCGTAGGACAGCTCCTTGGCCTCGGGGTAGAGGTTCGCGAGGTTGGGGATCAGCTCGGGGCTGAGCTGCTCGAGCAGTCCGGCCTCGTTGAGCGCCTGGGCGTACTGGCCGGAGACGAAGGCCACGTCGATGCCGGTGTCGGCGCCGCTGGTGAGCTTCGCCATGACATCCTCGTTGGTGGCGTGCTCCGTCACCTTGAGGGTCGTCTTGAGGTTGTCCTTGATCCTCTGGGGCAGGTCCTCGGGCGTATAGCCTGTCCAGACAGAGATGGTGATGCTCTGCTTGGAAAGGTCCGCGTTGGGGTTGAGCTGCGCCGTCGAGGCACCGGCGGCGGGCGCGGCGGAGTCCGCGGCCTCCCCGCCACATGCCGAGACTGCGAGTGCGAGACCGGCGGCCAGGGCGGCGGCCGGAAGACGACGGGTGTACCGGGTGCGGGACACGACCGCTACTCCTCCAGAATTCAGTGTAAGTGGGGTAGACCGGCCGTAAGGGACACGGCGGACCAAAGCAGGAGTGTTGCAGTCAACATTAACTTGAGCAAGACTTCCACCGACATCACCACTGGAGAGTTTGGTCCGTTTGTTAAATCCAGCTTCAATCTGGCGCCGGATCGACACGGTTCCCCGGGCCGGCGACGGGCGGACCAGCGAGCTCGTCGAGGCTCTGACCTGCGATATCCCTGATCAATTCGGCGTACGGAGATTCCACTCACTCCCCGTAACGATCACTACTCTTTCCTCAATCGACACTCAATTGTCATCGAGGGCGGAGGCCGAACGAGGGTTCGAGGTCGATCAGACCAACCATTCGGTGGTCGTCGGCGAGAAGGTCGTTGTGAAATGGCTCACCCCGCCCGCACCGCTCCCCCACCCCACACCCGACATGTTCGCGCACCTCACGTCAGTCGGTTTCACCGCGACCGCGACGCCGTACGCGTCCGTCTCCCGGCGCGCCGACGACGGCTCCGAGCTGCTGCTCGCCCTGGTCACCGCGTACCTGCCCGGGGCCGCTGACGGCTGGGAGTGGTGCGTCGACGAGGCCGTCTCGCGCGGCACCTCCTTCGCCACCGACCTGGGCGTCCTCGCCGCCGACCTGCACGCGGCGATGGCGACCCCCTCCGCGACCTTCCCCACCCCCGTCAGGCAGGCGGACGCCGTACGGGCGGGAGAGAGCCCGTGGTCACTCCGGGCGGGCGAGGCGTTGGAGGAGGCACTCGCGCTGACCGACGGCGAGGACGGCGACTGGCTCGCGGAGCGCGCCGACGCGCTCCGCGCCGAGCTGGCGCCCCTCGCCCGGGTGAGGGCCACCCCGTTGATCCGCATCCACGGGGACCTGCACGTCGGCCAGATCCTGCGCTGGCGGGACGGCTACGCGGTGATCGACTTCGACGGCAACCCGACCGTCGCGGGCGCCGACCCCTTCCAGCCCGCGGCCCGCGACCTCGCCCAGCTCACCACGAGCCTCGAACACGTCGGCCAGGTCGCGATCAGGCGCCGCGACGCGGACCCCGCGATGATCGCCGGGTGGTCCGCCACGGCCCGTGCCGTCCTGGAGTCGGCCTACCTCAGGCGGCTGGAAGAGCTGGGGCACGCCGCCCTCCTGGACCGTTCCCTGCTGCGCCCCTTCGAGATCGAGCAGGAGTGCCGCGAGCTCGTCTACGCGGCCAGGCATCTTCCCCGCTGGCGCTACGCCCCGATGGGCGTGCTGCGCTCCCGATACCGCTGATCTCGGCGAACCCGCTGTTCACCACGAAGGAGACCCCGTGATTCCCGACCTGTACCTCGCCGACCTGGAGGCCAAGCCCGCCGCACTGGCCGCCCTCGCCGGCACCCTGGAGGCGGGCGATCCCTTCGCTGGGATTCCCTCCGGGATCCGGCGGGTGCTCCTCCTCGGCATGGGCAGCTCCCGGTACGCCGCCCAGGTGGCCGCGCTGCGCCTGCGGGCCGCGGGGATCGACGCCGTGGCCGAGTACGCCTCCGCCGCGGCGTCCTACCCGCCGAGCCCCGACATCCTGGTGGTCGCCATCTCCGCCACCGGCGGCAGCCGGGAGACCCTGGACGCGGTCGCCCGCCACCGGGGCCGGTCCTTCGTCCTCGCGCTGACCAACCACCCGGACTCGGCCGTCACCGAGGGCGCGGACCTGGTGGTCCCGATGGTGGCGGGCGAGGAGCGCGGCGGTGTCTCCTGCCGGACCTTCCAGCACACCCTCGCCCTGCTCCTCGCACTCGGCGAGCGTCTCACCGCACCGGGCAGGGACGTGCCCGGGTTGATCCGCCGTACGGCCGAGGCCACCACCGACCTGCTCGACCGTCGCGACGAGTGGCTGGAGTCGGCCGCGACGCTGCTCGACGGCCCGAACGGCGTCTACACGATCGCTCCCGCCGAGCACCTGTCCTCGGCCGAGCAGTCGGCCCTGATGTTCCGCGAGGGGCCCCGCAGGGCGGCCGACGCGTGCGAGACCGGTGACTGGGCCCACGTGGACGTCTACCTCACCAAGACCCTCGACTACCGCGCCATCCTTTTCCCCGGCTCCCGCTACGACGAGCAGGCCATGGACTGGATCCGGCAGCGCGGCTCCACCGTCCTGACGGTCGGCGGCGAGCTTCCCGGCGCCAAGGCCTCCGTCCGCTACCTCCATGACGACGACCCCGACGTGGCGCTCCTGACCGAGACCCTGGTGGCCGAGCTCGTCGCCGCCCGCTGGTGGCTCGCCTGAGACCGGCGTCCGCTCCGCCTGACGCGGGACGCCTCCTGTCCCGCGTTCCGCACCCGTACCGGATCTCCGCGAGACGCGACACGTGCGAGGAACGGGCCTATTCCTTGAGGTGGTTGAGTACGCGTTCGAGGAGGTCGGGCCCGGGACCCGCCGCGCTGACCCGGGGGTGGTGGATCCGCACCAGCCCTTCGGACTCCATGTCTGAGACCAGGACGCGGGTGACGCCGAGAGGGACACCCAAAAGAGCGGATATCTCGGCGATCGAGCGGATACTTCGGCACAGATCACTGATGAAACGATATTCCCGGATATAGGAGAGGCCGAGCGGGGCCGTGGTCGTGGTCGAGACGAGTGCCTCCATGGCGAGCTTGGAACTCGGGACGACCCGCCCCCCGGTCACCGCGTACATCCGGATCAGCGAGCTCTCCTCCTCGGCCGGCTCGTCGTCCTCGTCCTCGGACGCGTATCCGAAACGCCCGTCCCGCCGGGCTCCGGCCCCGGCCGTCTCCTCCTGAGCCTCGTATCCCCGCGCCCCGGCACCGGCCGCGCCGACGAACGGCACGAACCCCGGCCTCTCCTCCGGCGAGCCGTATCCCCGCGCCCCGGCGGAAAACCCGTACCGAGGCGTGTCGTCCCACCGCTCCTGCCACGAGGAGGCTCGGCCGTCGTGAAGCTCCCGCCCCTGGTCCCGGTTGTCGGCCCGCACGCTACCCCTCCCTGTCCGGGAGCTCGTTGCGTGCCCTGCGCACACCCTCCTGGAAGCTCGACATGCGGCTGCGCACCTGTTCCGGCGAGAGGCGCGGCACGTCCGGCGCGGGGGACGGCTCGGGTTGCGCGAGCGGCGCGACCGAGCCGGGGACCAGGTTGGCCCGGGGGGTGCGTCTGGGCAGGCCTGCCTCGGTCGTACCGCCGTGCGCCGGAGCGCTCACCGCCTGCGCGGCCTGCCAGCCGCTGTCACCGGGCGAGGTCCACGGTTCCGGCTCGGCCGGCGAATCCTCCGGCGCGGAGTCACCGGGAGCGGCGCCCGCCTCGGGGTGGGCCGTCTCCGCACCGGAGTCCCCGGAGGGATCGGCGATCCGGAACCAGGCGGACTCGACCGCGGCGAAGATCGGCAGGAAGTCGTCCTCCCGCTCAGCCGGGACCTCGCCGGCGAGGAGGTCGGACGGTCCTGGAAGAGGGTCGAACAGGCCGGGGGGCGGCTGCGGGAACTCCCCTCGCTCCCCCGGAGGACGGAACCGCTCCGCGGGCGGGTTCCACACGTTCCGCTCGGTCGCGTCCGACTCGCCCTCTTCGGTGAAAGGTGCCTGCGTGACCGTGGGCGCCGCGAACACGGGAATCCCTCGGTGCGGGAACGGCGAGTCGGGCGAATCGGGCGCCTCACCGGGGAACAGGTGGCCGGTCTCGCCTTGCGGGAAGCCGACCACACCGGCGGGAAGCCCCGCGCTCGGTGGCGTACCGCCGAAGGCGGCCGAGGGACCGTGCACCTGTTCCCCGATGGGCGGCAGGACGAGAAGCGACTCCGGGAGCAGGACCATCGCGGCCAGACCGGAGTCCTGCGGGCGGAGCTGGACGCGGATACCGTGCTTGAACGCGAGGCGGCTGACGACGAACAGGCCCATGTGGCGGGCGACCGAGGCGTCGGCGGCCTGCGGGTTCGCCAGCTGCCAGTTGGCCTCGGAGAGCTCGTCGAGCGTCATGCCGATGCCCTTGTCGGTCACCGACACCATCACACCACCGCCGTCGATCCGGCTGTCGGACACCGTGACCCTCGTGGTCGGCTGCGAGAACGAGACGGCGTTCTCGATCAGCTCGGCGAACAGGTGGACCACGTCGCTCACCGCGGGGCCCGCGACGGCGACCTCCGCCCGGACCCGGTTCGTCACCCGCTCGTAGTTCTCCACCTCCGACAGCGAGGCCCTGACCACGTCCATCAGCTCGACCGGCTGCCTCCAGCGCCGCGCCACCTCCTGCCCGGCGAGGACGAGCAGGTTCTCGCTGTTGCGGCGCATACGGGTGGCGAGGTGGTCGAGCTTGAACAGGTCCGCCAGCCGCTGGTCGTCGCGCTCACCGCGCTCCAGCCGCTCGACCAGGGTGAGCTGGCGTTCCACCAGGGTCTGGCTCCGCCTGGAGAGGTTGACGAACATCGCGTTCACGGTGTTGCGCAGCCTCGCCTCCTCCCCCGCCAGCCGAACCGCCTCCCGATGGACCTCGTCAAACGCCCTGGCGACCTCGCCGATCTCGTCACGCGACAGTACCCCGATCGGTGACACGTCGGCGACCATGCTCTCACCGTTCCCGCCGTGCGATTCGCGAACCCGCTGGACGTACGCGGGCAACCTCTCCCCCGCGACCTCCAGGGCCTCCCTGCGCAACCGCCGCAGCGGCCTGACCAGCGAGCGCACCACCCAGATGGTGACCACCAGCACGAGCGCCATCAGGGCGGCGACGGCCGCGGCGACCATCAGGGCACGGTTCTGCTCGTCGTCGCCGAGCCGCTGGCTGCGCGCGACGATGACCTGGGCGTGCCGCTCCTCGGCCTCGCGCATGTGGCCGATGGTGACGGTGGCCGCGTCGTACCACTCCTTGGCGTCGTCCTTCCGCTCCAGGTCCAGACCCCTCAGCGAGTTGCCGGAGGCAGCACGGAGCAGGACCAGCTCGCGGATGAGGGCAGCGCGTTCGGCGCTGCGGCCGTTGACGGTCTCGTCGAAGAGGCGGCGGTCTCTGCTTCCGGCCTCGGCGGCGAAGGTCTTGCGCTCGTTGCGCTCGATGGAGATCGCGCCGAGGAACTGCTCCATCTGTCCCTGCTCGAACCGTCCCGCCACGAGCACCACCGCGAGCAGCGCCCGTTGGAGGGAGAGTGCCTCCTTGGCGCGGGCGAGCGCGTCCAGGGTGAGCGCCTGGCCGAAGAGGACGTCGTCGGCGCTGCCCTTGCCGAGTTCGTCGTGCAGGGAGAGCAGGTCGGCGATGACCAGGGAGTAGGCGGCGATGGTCGCGTCGGGCAGCAGCGTCGACTTCAGTGCCTGCTCACGCAGCAGGTAAAGGTCGTCCAGACGGGTGATCGCGGTCTCGACCTCTTCCCTGGTACGTCCGCTCACCCCCTCACCGAGCAGCGAGCCGCTTTCGCGGACACGCGCCGCGGAGCCGTCGACCAGGTCCATCTGGGCTTTTATGTTCCTTACGCCGCCCTCAGGGCGGCCGAGGGCGATGAACCAGGCGGTGCGATCGCGTTCCTCGGCCAGCTCATGGGTGAGCGCGCCGACGCGGGCGGAGAGCCGGGCGAGGTCGTTGACTCGCTGGTAGTCGCCCGCTGCGCGCAGCGAGGCGAACACCTGGACACCGCCGAGCAGCACCGCGGCGATGGAGGGCACCAGAACGAGCGCGACGAGGC
This sequence comes from Streptosporangium sp. NPDC050284, assembly GCF_044459525.1. Lineage (NCBI taxonomy): Bacteria > Bacillati > Actinomycetota > Actinomycetes > Streptosporangiales > Streptosporangiaceae > Streptosporangium > Streptosporangium sp. NPDC050284. The sequence goes on along the minus strand of NZ_JBITIZ010000007.1, from coordinate 407,259 downwards.
GACGGCGCACCCGCCAGTTCCGCAGGCGCAGACGGCTGCCCGCGCCCTGGATCTCGTGTGTACTCACCGAACGCTGCCCTCTCGGTGGATGAACCCCCTGGCCGAATTTCCTGTGGTTCTCGGCAATTCGAGCACATATCAACCGGTGGGGCCAAGCGAACGCAGCTCTATAGATGCGTATTCGTGGTGAAGCAGGGACCGCATCCGGAGCTCCAGCTACGACTGGAACTCCGGATGCGGTCAGCCGAATAATCTTATTAGGAACTTCCAGACCCCTATGGTCGTTTGTATCGTTCCAAACGGGGGCGATGCAGGCATCCCAACGAGCGTGACATTGTGATCCACCATATCCGCGCCATATCTTGACCCCCTGCATCGGTAGTTCCCACCGTGCCCCCCGTGCCCTCGGTCCGCCGAGTCCGGGTGGCGAGCCCTGGAGGAGACCGTGGCCACACCCGGCGACGCCGCGCGTCAGGTTCGCGGCTCCCGCTCGACCGTCCGCGTCCTGCTGGCGCTCACCGTACTGCTCCTCCCACTCGCCGCCTGCACCCAGGAGGCGGCCGCACCCGCGCCCCGGGCATCCGACGGCGAAACCGTGAGGATCGCCGTCAACGGGTGGGCGGGCTCCGAGGCGAGCGCCGCGGTCATCGGCCACCTGCTCACCCAGGAGCTCGGCTACCGGGTGGAGACGGTGAGGCTCGACCCGCCCCAGTCCTGGGAGGGCCTGGGGAAGGGCACGGTGGACGTGATCGTGGAGAACTGGGGACACCAGGCCCTGAAGCAGACCTACATCGAGGAGAAGAAGGTCGCGGTCTCCGCGGGAAGGAGCGGCCCCACGGGGGTCATCGGCTGGTACGTCCCCCAGTGGATGGCGGACGAGTATCCCGGGATCACCGACTGGCGACAGCTCAATAAGTACGCACACCTCTTTAAAACCGACAAATCCGGTAATTTAGGTCAACTGCTCGACGGGGATCCCTCGCATGTCACCAACGACGAGGCCCTGGTCCGCAACCTCGGCCTCCACTACAGGGTCGTCTACGCGGGCAGCGAGAAAGCGCTGATCGACGCGGCCAAGCGGGCGACCCGCAACCGGACCCCGCTGCTGATGTACTTCTACGAGCCACATTGGCTTTTCAGCCAGATCAAACTGGCGAAGGTCAACCTTCCGCCGTACGCGATCGGCTGCGACACCGACCCCGCCAGGATCAGGTGCGACTACCCGCCGTACCTGCTCGACAAGATCGTGAGCAGGCGGTTCGCCGACACCGGCGGCAGGGCCTACGAACTGGTCAGAAACTTCAACTGGACGAGCGAGCAGCAGAACGCGGTGGCGAACGACATGACCGACAACGGCCTCGGCGCCACCCAGGCGGCCCAGAAATGGATCGACGCCAACAAAATAACCTGGAAGGAGTGGGTGCCGGGATGACGACTCCCGGCTCACGCCCCGCCGGGGAAGACCCGGCCCCCTTCTCCGGAGACGACCCCGCCGAGCACGGGACCGTCCCGGAGAAAACGCCGGACTACGCGGACGTCCCATAGGCCGTGCGGACCCGCAGAACATGCTCGACCAGAGTGATCAGCGTGCGCTTGACGGAGTCGCGGGAGCGGGCGTCGGTCCGCACGACGGGAATGTGCGGAGCCAGCGTCAGCGCCTCCCGCACCTCCTCCTCCTGGTGCGGGAACTCCCCGTTCCAGCCGTTGACACCGACCACGAACGGAAGCTTGGCCTCCTCGAAGTAGTCGATCGCCGGGAAGCCGTCGGCGAGCCGACGGGTGTCGATCAGAACCACCGCGCCGATCGCGCCGCGGACCAGGTCGTCCCACATGAACCAGAACCGGTGCTGACCCGGCGTACCGAACAGGTACAGGATCAGGTCACGGTCCAGTGAGAGCCGGCCGAAGTCCATCGCGACCGTGGTGGTCGTCTTGTGGGGAGTCAGCCCGAGGTCGTCGATCCCGGCGCTGGCGTCGGTCATCACCGCCTCCGTGGTCAGCGGCAGAATCTCCGACACCGAACCCACGAACGTGGTCTTGCCGACACCGAACCCGCCCGCGACAACGATCTTCGTTGACGTCAGGCCACTCTGGCTAGAGCCTGCGAAGTCCACTGAGAACCCTTTCGAGCATGTTGAGGTCCGGTTGTCCCTCGTTGAGATGCGGCTGGTGGATACGGACGAAGCCCTCGTCGACCATATCGGCCACCAGCACGCGGGCCACGCCGAGCGGAACCTTCAGTAGAGCCGATATCTCGGCGACCGAACGATACGAACGACAGAGCCTGATGATCGCATCCTGTTCGGGAGTGAGCAGCGCCAGGTCCTCCTCCATGATGAAGGAGGAGGAGACCAGCGCCTCCAGCGCCAGGTGGAAACGAGGCTCCGACCTGCCACCGGTCACGGCGTACGGGCGGAACAGAGGCTCGTCGTCCCCGGTTCCGTCAATCCCGAGCACGAGCCTCTCCCGTGATGAGACCGATCGGGAGCGCGGTCATCACCGGCCCCGGGAAGACTGCAGCTCGGCACGGAGCGCCGGGGTGAGCACCTGTCCCGCCCTGTCGACGAGCAGGGTCATCTGGTACGCCACCAGACCCATGTCGCAGTCGGGGGAGGCGAGCACGGCGAGCACGGAGCCGTCGCTGATCGCCATGACCAGCAGCAGGCCACGCTCCATCTCGACCACGGTCTGGGTGACGGAGCCTCCCTCGAACACCCGCGAGGCACCCACCGTCAGGCTGAGCAGTCCCGCCGCGACCGCGGCGAGCTGATCCGCCCTGTCAGGCGGAAACCCCTCGGAACTGGCGATCCTCAGCCCGTCGGCGGAGACGCACACCGCGTGCGCGACACCGGGCGTGCCGCGGACGAACTCGGTGATCAGCCAGTCGAACCTGCGTGCCTCATGACTCAGGGTCGTCACGAGCCTTCCTCCTCGTCAACCAGGCTTCTGGTGGTGGTTTCGACTACTTCGGCGCGGCCCCGCCGTACGCCTTGCTGGAAGCTCGACAGACGGTTGCGCACCCTGTCCGGCGACATAGGCGGCATGGGGCTGACCGGTACGGCGGCGGCCGTACCGGGTACGAGGTTCGCCTTGGGGGTGCGTTTGGGCAGCCCCGCCGCGGTCACCCCGCCGAGCGAAGGTTCACTCGCCGCCTGGGCGGCGCGCCACCCCGCGTCGGCCGGGGTGTTCCAGCTGTCAGGCTCCTCCGCCGGAACGGGCTGCTCGGCGGCCACCGCCCCCACCTGCTCTCTTGTCCGCGGTGTCTCGTGAGCCGGCATGCCGTTCGGGGGCGTCGGCTCCTCCGGCTCGTAAGACCCGCCCTCCGGTCCGGCGGACCCGTCGGCCCCCTCGGCGCGGCGGAACCAGGCGGACTCGATCGAGGCGAAGATGGGCAGGTACTCCTCCTGCTCGGCTTCGAGCGAGGAGACCCCCACCGTGGGCATCTCCTCCGCCGTCGTCTCCTCGTACGAGGACTGGCTCCAGGCGGAGAAATCGGAGGCGGGAAGGGCACCGTTGCCGTTGACCTGGCGCTTGGGCAGGGGCTGACCGCCTCCCTCGGAGGAAACCGGCCAGTCCTGGGCCGGGCGGTCGGCGGAGCCGAACGAAGGCAGATCCACGGACGTCTGCCCGAACGAGGTCTGTCCGAACGACGCCTGCCCGAAAGGATCCCGTCCGAACGGGTCCTGCCCGAACGGAGACTGCCCCTGCTCGAACGAGGGGTGGGTGTGTCCCAGCCCCGGCTGAGACTGCCCGTACGAGAACTGCTGAACGGGCGGGCGACCCGTGGTGGACGGCTGGGCGAGGAGGTCCTGCGAGGGGGCCTGCTCGCCACCCCATGAGGGCGTCTGCACCGGCTGGGTCGCCTGGACGACGAGCGCGGGCGGGAACAGGACCATGGCGACGAGACCGCCGCCCTCCTGCGGGCGCAGCTGGACCCGGATGCCGTGGCGCAGCGCGAGGCGGCCGACCACGAACAGGCCCATGCGCCGCGAAACCGAGACGTCGACGACGGGCGGGTCGGCCAGCCGGCGATTCGTCTCGACCAGTTCCTCGTGGGTCATGCCGATGCCCGGGTCACTCACCGCGAGCAGCGCGCCGCCGCCCTCGATCACGCTGCTGGAGACCACGACCTGGCTCGCCCGGGGGGAGAACTGGATGGCGTTCTCCACCAGCTCGGCGACCAGGTGCACGATGTCGTTGGCGGCGCTGCCCGCGACCGAGATCGTACGGTGCACCTTGACCTGGACCCGCTCGTAGTCCTCGACCTCCGACAGGGAGGCGCGGACGACGTCGACGAGCTTGGCCGGCTGGCTCCGCCTGCGGGTCGGCTCGTGACCCGCGAGGACCAGGAGGTTCTCGGAGTTGCGGCGCATGCGGGTGGCCAGGTGGTCGAGCTTGAACAGGTCGGCCAGGCGGCGGCCGTCCTCCTCGCCCTTCTCCAGACCGTCGATGAGCGAGATCTGCCGCTCGACCAGGGTCTGCGTGCGCCGCGACAGGTTGACGAACATCGCGCTGATGTTGGACCTGAGCTCGGACTCCTCGGAGGCGAGGCGGACTGCCTGCCGCTGGACCTCGTCGAAGGCCCTGGCGACCTCCCCGATCTCGTCGCTGGTGTCGATCGGGATGAGGTCGAGGTCGGGCTCACGGGTGTCGCCGGAGACCCGGAGCCGTCGCACGATCTCGGGAAGCCTGAAGCTCGCGACCTCCAGCGCCTCGGCGCGCAGGCGGCGCAGCGGCGTCACCATCGAGCGGGCGATGACGACCGTGAGTCCGAGCACCAGCAGGAGCAGGAGCAGGATCAGCCCCGCGGTGATGATCGCGTTGCGCTGCTCGGCGTCCTGAAGATCCCGGGCCCGGGTCACCACGTCGCCGGCGACCTTGTTCTCGACCTTCCGCATCTGGTCGAGGACCACGGCGTTGTCCGAGAACCACTGCTTGACCTCGTTGAAGTTCGACAGCAGCCGCCCGGTGCGCGCGGGATTGCTGGCGAGCACGATGACCCTGGCCTTGGTGAGCTCGGCTCGGTGGACCCTCTCGTCGATCAGGGCGGTAGCGAGAAGCTGCGCGTTCGCCGGGGTCGACTCGACGCCGAAGTCCGCCTGGTACTCGTCCATGCGGGAGCGGGAGGCGATGAACTTCTCGATCTCCTGCGGGGTGATGAGCGAGGGCGCGTAGTAACCGGCCAGCAGCCGGGCGCGCTGCTTGGAGACCTCCTCCTTGGCGTACGCCAGATCGCTGAGCGCGCGGGTGTTACCGACGATCTCCGGATCGTCGCTGACGAGCGTGAGCTCCTCGTGGAGTGTCAGCAACGGAGCGATCATGAAACTGTATCGTTCCATCCGGTTGATACCGGGCAGAGCACGCAGCGCGGGAAGGCCGTCCAGCTGGTAGGTCACGTTCTTGGCCGCCTCGACGATTCTGGCTCCGTAGGAGTCGTCGATCGCCTGGACTTCCTGCCGCACCTTCCTCACCAGCGCGTCCACGGTCTTCCGCTGCGCGTCGGAGCTGTCCTTCAGGCTCTTGTTCGTGGGCTGGAACGACGACCAGGCACCGCGGTCACGCTCCAGGCCGAGCGCCTGGGCGAGGTCGCGGAGTCCACCGGAGTACTCCGCCGCGGCGGCGGTCCGCTGGTAGACCGCCACACTGTCGATGGAGGCCACCACCCGTGTGCCGGCGAGTACGACGCCCACCGCCGTCGGTACCAGGATCAGGGCCGTCAGACGCGAACGGACGCGCCAGTTCTTCAAGCCGAAGCGGGCGGCAGGCCGCTTAGCGCGGTCGGGTGCCGAAGCGCCCCCGCCCTCGGATGTCGCCGTAGTCACCGCTCTCGATACCCCTCAATCACGACACAAGTGGACAACATCACACCACAAGGTCACGAGCAAGAATCGGCAAAACCGACATAGCGCCTTTAATCGTTACGAAGGCGACGAGGGACCGATTTTTTACGGTTACCGCAGGGCAGCGAGCACTTGATCGCGTACCTGTGCCCGCTGGACCTCGTCGGTCAGTGGGCGACCGGCTCTGTCGACCACGTAGAAGACGTCCACCGCCTCTGCGCCGAGAGTCTCCACACGGGCGGCCCGTACGTCAAGGCCACATTCACCAAATGCTCTACCAATCCGCCACAAAAGACCCGGACGGTCATGGGCGCGCACCTCGATGACGGTCGCGGTGTTGGAAGCGTCGTCCACCAGGTTCACCCTCGGCGGCGCCACCGGCACCCGGGCCGGGCGCATCGACCTGGTCCTCCTGGCCAGGCGTTGCTCGATGTCGAGACGACCGGCCAGGACGAGGCGCAGATCGGCCTCCAGCGTCGCGGGGTCGGGCGGCGAACCGTACTCGGGAACGACCGAGAACTCGATGACGGCGGTCGCACCCGCCGAGGCCGCCGACGCGGAGCGGACCACCATGCGGTGCGCGGCCAGCACCCCGGCCGCGCGCCAGAGCAGGCCGGCGCGGTCGGGCGCGACCACGGTGACCGCTCCCCCGTTGATGCGCACGGCGCCGCCGCCGTGGCGGGCGAGGGAAGCCTGCTCCACCGAGAGCGAGGGCGCGGGACGCAGCGGGGTTCCCGAGAGCGCGGAACGCACCCGGCGTACCAGGTCGGCGACGAGTGAGGCCTTCCACGAGTTCCAGGCGGCGGGCCCGGTGGCGTGGCCGTCGGCCACCGCGAGGGCCGCCAGCAGTTCGAGGACCTCACGCGAGCCGACGGCCTCGGCCACCCGGGAGATCGTCACCGGGTCGTCCAGGTCGCGGCGGGTGGCCGTCTCGGGCAGCAGCAGATGGTGGCGGACCACGGTCTCCAGGATGTCGACGTCGGCCGGGGGCAGGCCCATCCGGGTCCCGATGTCGCGGGCGACGACGGCGCCGGTGGTGGAGTGGTCACCGGGATAGCCCTTGCCGATGTCGTGCAGGAGCGCGGAGATGAGCAGCAGGTCGGGCCGCGAGACCTCGCGGGTGAACGAGGCGGCCCCCGCGGCGGCCTCGATCAGATGCCGGTCGACGGTGTAGCGGTGCACCGGATTGCGCTGCGGGCGGTGCCGCACCCGCTCCCAGTCGGGCAGCAGGCGGACCAGCACTCCCGCCTGGTCGAGTTCCTCCCAGACGGGCACGGCCGCGCGGCCGGCCCCGAGCAGCGCCACCAGCGCGTCACGCGCCTCGTCCGGCCAGGGCACGGGCAGCGGCGGCGACTGGGCGGCCAGCGTGGTGACCGTGGCGGGCGCCAGCGGCAGCCCCGCCTCGGCCGCGGCGGCGGCGGCGCGCAACACCAGGACCGGGTCCTTGCGCGGGTTCACCCCGCGAGCGAGCACGACCTCTCCGCCGTGCTCGACGACGCCGTCGGCGAGCGGGCGGCGACCACGAGGGGTGGGGCCGGTGAGCAGCCGGTCGACGGTGCGCCAGGTGGCGTCGAAGGCGTGCCCGATCGTCCTGGCGGCCTCGGCGAGCCTGCGCATCAGCGCCTCGGCGTCGAGCAGCCCGAGCATCCCGGCGACGGCGTCCTGCTCCTGGAGCACCAGCCTGTCCGCGCCGCGGGCGGTCACCAGGTGCAGACCGTGCCGGACGTCGAGCAGCAACTCATATGCCTCACGGACCCGAGGGCCGGGCGCCGAGGCGACCCACGCCGCCGCCACCGCCTGCATCGCCTGCACGTCGCGGATGCCGCCGCGGGAGTCCTTGAGGTCGGGTTCGAGCAGGAACGCCAGCTCGCCGCTCGCCTCCGCCCGCTTGTCCGCGGCGTCGCGCAACTCGCCCAGGCGGCGCCGGGAGTCGGCACGCCACTCGGCGAGCACGATCTCACGCGCCGAGCGCGTCAGCTCCGGGTCTCCGGCCACGTGCCGCGCCTGGATCAGGCCGAGGACCGCCTTGAGGTCCTCCCTCGCGACCTTGGCCGCCTCGTCCACCGTCCGCACCGAATGGTCGAGACCGACCCCCGAGTCCCAGATCGGATACCAGATGCGGTCGGCGACACGCGCGACGTCCTCCCGCCCGTCGTGGAGCAGGACCAGGTCGAGGTCACTGCCCGGCGCGAGCTCGGAGCGTCCAAGGCTCCCGACCGCGACGAGCGCGACCCCGGTGAGGGCGCCGCGCTCGTCGTTTCTCGTCGTTCCCCCGTTAGGCCCGTACGGCGTACCGCAGGCGGTGCGGACCAGGTCCGTCAACCAGCGGTCGATGTCCGCGGCCCGTTCCTTACGGGCCGCGGCGTACGAGCGAGTGTCGCCTCTCACCGGTTAGAGCGCCTCAGGTCCGCGTTCCCCGGTGCGGACGCGGATGACCGTGTCCACAGGGACGGACCACACCTTGCCGTCACCGATCTTGCCGGTCTGCGAGGCCTTGACGATGACGTCGATGACATCCTCGGCGTCCTCCTCCTCGGCGAGCACCTCAAGGCGGACCTTGGGCACCAGGTCGACCTGGTACTCGGCACCCCGGTAGACCTCGGTGTGACCACGCTGGCGGCCGTAACCGCTCGCTTCGCTGACCGTCATTCCCTTGACCCCGAACTGCTCCAGGGCCGCTTTCACGTCATCGAGCTTGAACGGCTTGATGATCGCTGTGATGAGTCTCATGCGTCCACCTTCTTAGACGCCGGGGTGGGGGCCGGACCGTTGACGGCGGCCACACCCGAGGAGTGGATGGTGCCGAGGTCGTAACCGGTCTCGGCGTGGGAGGTGATGTCGACGCCGGTGATCTCGTCTTCCTGCGAGATGCGGAAGCCCATTGTCTTGTCGATGATCTTAGCGATGATCCAGGAGATAACGAAGGAGTAGGCGCCGACCGCGACGGGACCGAGCACCTGCACACCGAGCTGGGAGATCGGTCCGCCGTAGAAGAGGCCCTTCTCCTGGCCGTCGGCGAACGGGTAGGCGGCGACGAAGCCCAGCGCCACCGCACCCACGACACCGCCGACGAGGTGGACGCCGACCACGTCGAGGGAGTCGTCGTAGCCGAGCTTGTACTTCAGGCCGACCGCGTAGGCACAGGCGACACCGGCGAGCGCGCCGATCACGAACGCCGCCCAGGGGTCGACGAAACCACAGGCCGGAGTGATCGCGACCAGGCCGGAGACCGCGCCGGAGGCGACACCCAGGGTGGTGGAGTGACCGTCGCGCATCTTCTCGACGAGGATCCAGGCGCCCGCCGCGACGGCGGTGGCGATCTGGGTGTTGATGAACGCCAGACCGGTCGTGCCGTCAACGGCGAGCTCGGAGCCCGAGTTGAAGCCGAACCAGCCGAACCACAGCAGGGCCGCGCCGAGGAGGACCAGCGTGAGGTTGTGCGGTCGCATCGGGTCCTTGCGCCAGCCGACGCGCTTGCCGATCACCAGGGCGACCGCGAGGGCCGCGGCTCCGGCGTTGATGTGGACGACCGTACCGCCGGCGAAGTCCTCGATGCCGAGGCTGCTCAGCCAGCCGCCGCCCCACACCCAGTGGGCCACGGGGAAGTAGACGACCGTCGCCCAGATGACGGCGAAGACGACCCAGGCGCCGAACTTCACCCGGTCGGCGAGCGCTCCGCTGATCAGGGCGACCGTGATGATCGCGAAAGTCATCTGGAACGTCGAGAAGACCAGGCTCGGCATACCGGTGCCGTCATCCTTGGTCGCCGTCTCGACGAGACCGTTCAGACCGATGTTGTCGAGTCCACCGATAATCTTGTTGAGGAATCCCGAACCGTCTCCGACGGTGTCGAAGGCGAGCGAGTGGCCGTAGAGCACCCAGGCGATCGTCACGACGATGATGCTGACCCACGACATCATCATCATGTTGAGCACACTCTTGGCCCTGGTCATGCCCCCGTAGAAGAACGCGAGACCCGGTGTCATGAGTAGGACGAGTGCGGTACTCGCGAGCATCCAGGCTGTGGAGCCGCTATCGATCTCCATGCGAAGCGACCCTCCTTCCAATTGGCTTTTGCCGGTTTCACATGCAGTGATCGCTTCTGGGCTCCATCGACCGGCCGCGCACTGACGTTGCGCCACAGCGTGTTCTTCTACCGTTTCAAGGTGTGACCTTGCGTGTTTCACATCTGTGAATCTCGGCAGCATGGTGTTTCAGATGTGTTTCGGACAAGGCGTGCCATGACTTGAAGATGGCCTTAAAAGAGCCCAGGTGAACTCCCCTTGGCAGTTACCAGAGCCTCCACCGCCCCTACGCCACGCCCACCGGACCCCCTCGATCCGGGCGAATAGGTTGGCCCGTAACCCCTGGTCACACTCGGTCCCCCTCCCCAGAACGGCCCCCCGGCGGTGTGCCGTCAGGCTTCTGGGAGACGGATTGACCTCGCGACCGTTCACGCTGCGGTGGGCGGGCGTTCCGGACGGCCGTCTCAGTCACCGTCTCGTGATTCAGGCCTCCGGCCTGCGCGGGCGCGATGGTTGCGGGCTCTTTTCAAGCCGTCCGGAACGCCCGCCCACCTCCGCTGCGCCCGCCCTCACCGCACGGCGTACGGACCGTAGTGGCTTTCTCTCCGGCCGCCCAGTGAGCTCTGTGCGGCTGAAGCGATCCGTACGAGACCACTCAGGGCGGGCCGCCGTAACTGAAGCGTTACTTTCGAAAGGAGCGCACGGCGAGCGCCGTAGAAAACCAGAACCCCACCGCGCCGATCCCTCTCACCGCACAATGCGGCAGAGCACAGAAACAAACCATGAAACGGGAACGATGCCGGTTCAGACCCTTACGAATAGCCGACCCGTAACGCAGGAGTAGCGAGCATTCGCCACAGTGGTCACGTTGCCCGCCCTGCCACGGAGTCCCACATCCCACGCCACGACCGCGCGCATTCGGATGAACATCGGCACACGATCCTGACGACGAAAGCAGCCGCTCTCACAGAACCTTTGACCTGCGCCGCACCCTCCCGACCCCCATCATGTCCCGACCGGCGCCCAGCCCTGCGCACCTTTCCGAGGTGGCGCTTCAGCTACGGCGCCCCGCTTTCGACGGTCCCGTACGGATCGCTTCAGCCACCCACGGAGCCCAGGGCGGCCGGAGAGAAAGCCACTACGGTCCGCACGCCGTACGGCGAGAACACGTGCAGCGGAGGTGGACGGGTGCTCCGGACGGCTTAAAAGAAGCCCGCAACCACCGTGCCCGAGCAGGCCGGAGGCCTGGGTCACCAGACGGTGACTGAGACGGCCGGCCGGAGCACCCGCCCACCGCAGCGTGAACGGCGAAGAAACCCACCGCGACAAAACCGACCGGCGACGCGCCACAGCCCGGACAGCCGTGGAATCGACCAAGCGTGAACGGCACGAGGCTCACACAACCTGAACACCGTGGAATCGACCAGGCGTGAGCGGCGACGGAACTCACCACAGCGTGAGCAACACGGAACCGCCGCAGCGACAAGCCTCACCGTGAAGAACCCCACGATCCGGCACGGTCCAAACGAGACCGTGCCGGATCACAAGGCTCAGGCCGCCGTCGCCATCTTCCGCAGCCGTGCCAGAGCGTCACGCTCGATCCGGCGGGCGCGGTCGCGACCGATGCCGTACCGCTCGCCGACCTCGGTCAGCGTGTGCTCGCGGCCGTCCATCAGGCCGTAGCGCCAGCGGAGCATCTCACGGGTCTGCCCCTCAAGCCCGGTCAGCCACTCCTCAAGGCGCTCGCGCTCCAGGATGTCCATCGCCTGCTGCTCGGGGTCGGCCCACGTGTCATCGGCGATCATGTCGCCGAGCTCGGTCTCGTCCTCGTCACCCACGCCCAGTTGCAGGGAGACGGGGTCGGAGGCCCAGCGGCGGAGCTCACGGACCCGCTCGATGGGGAGTTCGAGCACCGTGGCCAGATCGGCGTCGGTCGGCTCGACGTCGAACTCGGCCAGCATGTCGCGGCGGACCCGCATCAACCTGGTCATCTGCTCGCCCGCGTGGGTGGGCAGGCGCACCGGCCTGGCCTGCTCGTGGATGGCGCGTCCCACCGACTGCCTGATCCACCACGTGGCGTATGTCGAGAACTTGTAACCGCGCCGGTAGTCGAACTTCTCGACCGCGCGGACCAGCCCCAGGTTTCCCTCCTGGACCAGATCGATCAGTGGCATTCCCCGCCCGGAATATTTGCGCGCGACGGCCACCACAAGACGTAGATTGGCCTGGATGAATTCATCCTTGGCCCTCTGCCCGGAAACGGCCAGCCGTTCAAGCTCCTCATCGGCCGCGTTCCCGATCCGCGGCTCCGTCAATCCGCCCAACCCACCGTCCAGCAACTGCTCAGCGAAGAGACCCGCCTCGATCCGCTTGGCGAGCTCGACCTCTTCCTCCGCGGTGAGCAGGGGCACCCGTCCAATCTCTGCCAGGTAGGTCCCGAGCAGGTCTCGATCAGAGACATGCTGATCCTGCGTCCGATTCCCCGTCGGCCTTGCCATCCGATGGCACCTCGCTCCGCGTGCTTATGACGTGTCCAACCGCTCGCTCAAGGCCCCGTGCGCTCAGACACATCGCTTGTCTTTTCAACGGACGGATCAGGGCAAAGATTCCCTCAAGAAGTACGCCTGGAGAATGGTTTTGGATTTCCTCCTCAAGGAGGATGTTTCCCTGCGCCGCGACGAGGACTACGACTAACCCCAGCAAAGGGGCTCAAACCAGGCGGCGCCCTTCCTTCCAGACCTGCCTCACCAGCGGTACCCCCGGCCGGTAGGCGAGGTGGACGTAGGTGGGTGTGTCGAGAATCACCAGATCCCCCCTGCTGCCCACCCGCAGTGTGCCGACGTCCCCGCGGCGCAGCGCCCTCGCCCCGCCGTACGTGGCGGCCCTGATCGCCTCCAGCGGCGTCATCCGCATCTCGCGGACCGCCAGTGCCACGCAGAACGGCATGGAGGAGGTGAAGGAGGAGCCGGGGTTGCAGTCGGTGGCGAGCGCGACGGTCACGCCGGCGTCCAGCAGGCGGCGGGCGTCAGGGTAGGGCGAGCGAGTGGAGAACTCCGCGCCGGGCAGCAGGGTCGCCACCACCCCCGACGACGACAGCGCCGAGACGTCGTCGTCGCTCAGATGGGTGCAGTGGTCGGCGGAGGCCGCGCCCACCTCGGCGGCGATCCGCACCCCCGGCCCCGCACCCAGCTGGTTGGCGTGGATCCGCGGCAGCAGTCCCGCCTTCACCCCGGCGAGCAGGATCTCCCTGCTCTGGTCGGCGTCGAAGGCTCCGCGCTCGCAGAACACGTCGACCCACCGGGCGTGCGGCGCGCACGCCTCCAGCATCTCCCCGGTGACGGTGCGGACGTACTCGTCGGCCGAGGAGGCGTCGGGGGGTACGACGTGCGCCCCCAGGTAGGTGGTCTCCTCGGTGAACCTCCGCGCGATCTCCAGTGACCTGCGCTCGTCCTCGACCGTGAGACCGTAGCCGCTCTTGATCTCGACCGTGGTCGTCCCCTGGGCGAGCATCTCGGCGACCAGGGCGGCGGTGCGCACCGCGAGTTCGGCGTCGGAGGCGGCGCGGGTGGCCGACACCGTCGTACGGATGCCTCCCGCCGTGTACGGGCGCCCCGCCATACGGGCGGCGAACTCGGCGGTGCGGTCGCCCGCGAAGACGAGGTGGGCGTGGCTGTCGACGAAACCGGGGATGACGCAGCGCCCCTCCACATCCACCCGCTCGTCGGCGTGCGGAGCCGCGTCGGCGGGACCCGCCCACACCACCTCGCCGCCCTCGACCACCAGCGCCGCGTTCTCGACCTCCTCCCGCGCCGGGTCGCCCGTATAGAGCAGGCCGATGCGATCGAAAAGGGTGCTCGTCACCGGACGGTCCTCGCTCGTCATACCGACCTCTCCTCTCGTACCTCGGCGACCGCTTCCGCGAGCATCGCGCCCACGTCGCCGAGTACGTGTCCGCCGTCGACGACCACGTGACGCCCGCCCGACACCACGGAGTGCACGTCGGCGGCCGTCGCGGCGAAGACCACGGTCTCCGCCAGGTGCGCCGGGGAGGCTCCGGCCGTACGGACCGAGTCCAGGCGCACCGACACCAGGTCCGCCCAGGCGCCGGGGACGAGCATGCCCGCGTCGGCGAAGCCGAGCGAGTCGTGCCCCGCGGCCGTGGCCGCGTTCAGGAGTTCGGCGGCCGACCAGTGACCGCGCCGCTCGGTCGCGAGCCGCTCGTCCAGCTCGACCGCGCGGGCCTCCTCGAACAGGTCGATCACCGCGTGGCTGTCCGAGCCGAGCGTGATGGGCGAGCCCGCCTCGAACAGCCTCCTCGCCGGCCCGATGCCGTCGGCGAGGTCGCGCTCGGTCGTCGGGCACATGCACACGCGCGTGCCGGAGGCGCCGAGCAGCGCGACGTCCACGTCCGACAGGTGCGTGGCGTGTACGGCGGTCGAGCGGGGACCGAGCGCGCCGTGCGCGTCCAGCAGCTGGACCGGGGTCGCGGCGTAGGCGTCCACGCAGGCGGCGTTCTCGGCCCGCTGCTCGGAGACGTGGGCGTGAAGCGGGACCGCGTGGTGCCGGGAGAACTCGGCGACCACGGGGATCTGCTCGGCCCGCACCGCGCGGACCGAGTGCACGGCCACGCCGATCTCCACGTCCCGATCCTCCCGGTATCCGGCCACGAGCGCCTCGGCCCGCGCGGCCCACCCGTCGGCGTCCCCGTCGCCGAACCGCCGCTGCGCACCGCTCAGCGGGGCACCGACGCCGCCGGTCAGGTAGCAGGCGTCCAGGAGCGCGATGCGCAGCCCCGCCTCCCGTGCGGCCTGAACGAGCGCGTGCCCCATCGCGTTCGAGTCGTCGTACGGCCTGCCGTCCGGCCCGTGGTGCAGGTAGTGGAACTCCCCCACGCAGGTGATCCCGGCCAGCGACATCTCGGCGAACGTGGCCCTGGCGAGCCTGAGGTAGGAGTCGGGGTCGAGCGTTCCCGCCACGCCGTACATCTGCTCGCGCCAGGTCCAGAAGCTGCCCTTCTCGCGCTGCGTCACCCCGCGCAGGGCGCGGTGGAAGGCGTGGGAGTGCGCGTTGGCGAGCCCGGGGAGGGTGAGGCCCGCGAGCCGGACGGCTCCGCCGGGCGGGGTCGTCACTCCGGTGACCATCTCGGCGATCAGGGTGTCCCTGACCTTGACGAGCACTCCCGCGACGACCTCGCCCGGCGGCAGCCAGGCCAGCTCGCACCAGTAGTTCAGCTCCCGCACAGGTCCTCCACGATGGCGGCGAGGGCGGTGACCCCGGCGTGACAGTCGGCCCGGTCCGCGTGTTCCTCCGGAGAGTGAGAGATTCCCGTTGGATTGCGGACGAACACCATCGCGCTGGGCACGCCCGCGGAGGCGAGGATGCCCGCGTCGTGTCCGGCGCCGGTCGGCAGGACGGGTGCGCCTCCCGCGGCCTGTGCGACCCGTTCCCGCAGGGCCGCGTCGAAGTCGACGACCGGGGTCCACGACTCGACCGTGACCTCGGCCCCGGAGAAGTCGGTGAGTTCGGCGACGAGCGCCCTCACCGCGTCCTCGTCGCCGCCCCTGGCGTCCAGCCAGGCGCTGACCAGGCCGGGGATGGCGTTGGCGTTGTTGGGCGACACGCGTGTCTTGCCGAAGGTGGCGACCACGCCGCCGCGCTCGGCGGCCTGGCGGGCGTGCAGGACGGTGCGGGCGAAGGGCAGCATGGGGTCGTCGCGGTCGGCCAGGCGGGTGGTGCCCGCGTGGTTGGCCTGGCCGTGGAAGTCGAACCGCCAGCGGCCGTGCGGCCAGATGGCCGAGGCGACGCCGACCCCGGCGCCGGTGTGGACGAGGTCCTGTCCCTGCTCGACGTGGAGTTCGACGAAGACGCCGATGTGCCGCAGGGTCTCCTCGTCCCTGCCCAGAGCGCCGGGGTCGCGCCCCGCCGCGCGCAGCACCTCTGCCAGCGAGTCGCCCTCGTCGTCCTTCAGGGCGCGGGCCCTGTCCGGGTCGAGGATCCCGGTCAGCAGGCGGGAGCCGACGCACGGGACGCCGAACCTGGCGCCCTCCTCGTCGGTGAAGCAGGCGATTCCCACCGGGCGCGCGGGCCGGAAGTCCTTCGCCCGCAGCAGGTCGAGGGCGGCGAAGGCCGACACGACGCCGAGGGGGCCGTCGAAGGCGCCGCCCTGGCGCACCGAGTCGAGATGACTGCCGGTGACCACGCCGGGCCGGTCCGAGGGGTCACCCCACCAGGCCCACAGGTTGCCGTTGCGGTCCTCCCTCAGGTCGAGGCCGCGTCTGGCGGCCTCCTGCCCGAACCACCGCCGGAGTTCCAGATCCGCGGGCGACCACGCGTCTCGCAGGTAGCCCAGGGTCCGGCCGTCACGTCCGAGGTGCTCTATGGCACCCCACATCTCGTCGAACACCCTCCCATTATGTGAATGAGACCATTCATTGGCGAGCCCGCCGCGCCCTCGGCCCGGCGCACTCCCAACCTGAGGCGCCTTCGGCCGGGAACGTCCCGGTCCCGTACCGCGCTCAGTTCGAGGGCTTGCCGGAAGGACGGATGGTGATCTCGGTGATGTTGGCGTCCGGGGACGCGGTGAGAGCGGTCAGCACCACCCGGGCCACCGAGTCCGCGTCGAGGTGATCCTCCTGCCGGTAGGGGCCGCCCTCCTGTGCCCGTACCTCACGCTGCATGTCGGTCGCGACCCGCCCCGGGTAGATCGTGGTGACCTGGAGCTCGGGCTCCTCCAGGCGGAGCCCGTCGGCGAAGGCGCGCAGCGCGTACTTGCTCGCCGCGTAGGAGACCCAGCTCGGGTTCGCCCGCAGCCCGGAACCGGAGTTGATCAGCATCACGTGGCCGTGCGCCGCGCGCAGGGCGGGCAGCAGCAGCCGGGTGAGCTCGGCCACCGCGACCACGTTGATCTCCATCGTGCGCCGCCACACCTCGGCGGGGGTCTCCTCGACACGTCCCAGGTTCACCACGCCCGCGCTGTGCACCAGCACGTCGAGCCGGTCGATGTCGGCGACGTCGGCCTCGGTGACCGCGGTGAGCTCCACCGGCCAGGGCCGCGCGCCAGGTAGCTCGGAGACCATTCCGGACAGCGCCTCGGCGTCTCGGCCGCCGAGCAGCAGGTCGTGTGTGGGGGCCAGGGCACGGGCGATCGCGGCACCGATCCCTCTGGAGGCGCCGGTGATCAGCGCGGTAGGTCGTTCTGACATGGCAGTCACCTTACCCATGGCAAAAACGATCACCACGAGCCGTCAGTCGAGTTGCTCGGTGAAGACCCCGGCCTGGTCGGTCATCCGCTCGTACTCCTCAAGCCTGGCCTGGGTGCGCAGCGGCGCCGCGTCGGCCATCGCCTCCACCAGCACCATGGCCAGGGCGAGGGGGCCGGCGTGCGAGTCGAAGACGAGCCGCTCGCCGACGGGGGCGGCCAGGACCACATCCGCCGCGAAGGGCACGTCCCGCCGGTCGGTGATCACCGCCGTACGCAGGCCGAGGTCGCGGGCATCCCGCAGGGCCTGCACGGCCTCGGCCGGGTAACGGGGCAGGACGACGGCGACGAGCCAGGCCGCTCCCGCCCTGCGCGCGGCGTACAGGCCGTCGGCCAGCTCGGAACCGCCGTGGGTGAGCAGGCGGACATCGGGGTGGATCCGCCGCGCGAAATAGGCGAACGTGGTGGCGAGCCCGCTCGACACCCGCAGGCCGAGCACCGGCAGGGGCTCGCATCCCGCCAGGTTGGCGCCCAGCTCCGAGAGGTCGGAGGGGTCGCTCAGCGCGTCGCGCACGCTCCGCAGGTTGTCGATCTCCACGTCGATCGCGGTCTGCAGGTCGTTGGCCCGCGACGGCCTCCTGCCGCCCACCACCAGGGGCCGCAGCGCCTGCCGCAGCTCGGGATATCCCCCGAAGCCGAGCACCATCGCGAACCTCGTCACCGACGGCTGGCTCACCCCGGCCCGGTCGGCGAGCTCCACGCTGGACAGGAAGACCGCCTCGGACAGGTGGTCGCCCAGGTAACGCGCGATCCGCCGCTGAACGGGCGACAGTCTCCGCCCCTCCAGAAGCCGGTCGAGTCCGTCACCCACGCCCCCTCCAACCGCTCGAACCCCCACGAGCATTCCCCTCCCGTCCCGCCCCGCTGTCGTTCATACACCCGCAGAGACGAAAACGAGCGGCACCGGGGGAATTCGCGCACCGCGATCGGGACACGGCACGCGAATCGGCACCCGTACGTTCCCGCGGGGACCCGGTCGCGGCGTGCCCGGTCAGGACTCGCGCATCGGGACGCGGACGCCCCGCTCCTCGGCCACGGTGGCGGCCTCGTCGTACCCGGCGTCGACGTGGCGGATGACGCCCGTGCCCGGGTCGTTGGTGAGGACCCGGTTGAGCTTCTCGGCCCCCAGCCTGGTGCCGTCGGCCACGGTGACCTGCCCGGAGTGGATGGAACGGCCGATGCCGACACCGCCGCCGTGGTGGATGGAGACCCACGCGGCGCCGGAGGCGACGTTGAGCATCGCGTTCAGCAGCGGCCAGTCGGCGATCGCGTCGGAGCCGTCCGCCATGCCCTCGGTCTCCCGGTACGGGCTCGCGACGCTGCCGCAGTCGAGGTGGTCGCGGCCGATCACCAGCGGGGCCTCGATCTCCCCCGAGGCGACCATGTCGTTGAACCGCTCCCCCGCCAGGTGGCGCTCGCCGTACCCGAGCCAGCAGATGCGGGCGGGCAGCCCCTGGAAGTGGACCTTCTCCCCGGCCATCCGGATCCATCTGGCGAGCGGCTCGTTGTCGGGGAACAACTCCAGGATCGCGCGGTCGGTCTTGGCGATGTCGGAGGCGGCGCCGGACAGCGCGGCCCAGCGGAACGGGCCCTTGCCCTCGCAGAACAGCGGCCGGATGTAGGCGGGCACGAAGCCGGGGAAGTCGAACGCGCGGGTGTAGCCCGCGAGGAGCGCCTCGCCCCGGATCGAGTTGCCGTAGTCGAAGACCTCGGTCCCGGCGTCCTGGAAACCGACCATCGCCTCCACGTGGGCGGCCATGGACTCGCGGGCCCTGCGGGTGAAGCCCGCCGGGTCCTTCTCACGCTCGTCGGCCATGTCCTCGAAGGCCACGCCGACCGGCAGGTACATCAGCGGGTCGTGGGCGGACGTCTGGTCGGTGACGACGTCGATCTCGGCGCCCCTGCGCAGCAGTTCCGGCACGACCTCGGCCGCGTTGCCCTCGACCCCGATGCTCAGCGGCTCGCGCCGGTCGCGGGCCTCGTACGCCAGGCGCAGCGCCTCGTCGAGGTCGGCGGCGCGGACGTCCAGGTAGCGGTGCTCGATACGCCGGTCGATCGACCTGGGGTCGCAGTCGACGCAGATCACCACGCCGCCGTTCATCGTCACGGCGAGCGGCTGGGCGCCGCCCATGCCGCCGAGCCCGGCGGTCAGCGTGATCGTCCCGGCGAGGCTCCCGCCGAACCGCTTGGCGGCCACGGCCCCGAAGGTCTCGTAGGTGCCCTGCAGGATGCCCTGGGTGCCGATGTAGATCCAGGAGCCGGCCGTCATCTGCCCGTACATGGTGAGCCCGGCGGCCTCCAGACGCCGGAACTCCTCCCAGTTGGCCCAGTCGGGCACCAGGTTGGAGTTGGCGATGAGCACCCGGGGCGCCCACTCGTGGGTGCGGAACACCCCGACGGGGCGGCCCGACTGCACCAGCAGCGTCTCGTCGCCCTCCAGGGTGGTCAGGGTACGGGTGATCGCGTCGAAGGAGCGCCAGTCGCGGGCGGCCTTGCCCGAGCCGCCGTAGACGACGAGCTGCTCAGGATGCTCGGCGACCTCGGGATCGAGATTGTTCTGGATCATGCGGAGCGCCGCCTCCTGCGGCCACCCCTTGGCGGTGAGCGTGGTGCCGCGCGGCGCGCGCACGATCCGGCTGCCGGACATGCCCGACCTCCCCCTCAAGAATGAATGAACGTATTCATACTTGGTCACCCGGAGGCCACAGGTCAACCCGGCAAAGGGGGTGCCGCGGGCAGCACGCCCGCGACACCCCTGGTGTAGCCGTAACGATCGCCACGTCCCGGCTCCTCGTCCCGCACGGACGGGACCGGGTGATCGAATGCGGCGCGCGCCCGATGGGCGCTCCGATGCGAAGGAGAGGCTCCGCACAGGCGGGGATGCCCGGTTCACCCGACGGCGAATCAGCCCCTCGCCTCGATGTCCGAATTATTCCTTTATGGACGATATGAATTTACGCAACCGAGCCGGTCCCCACAGGACCGGGTGGGAAAGGCGGCCTCCGCCGCAGCGGAGAGGCGGTGGGCGACCACCGGGAAACCGATCACGGAAGGGTTTCGGCGGCAGGGCGCCCGAGGTGGTGCGGGAGTCAGCGGCGGCGGACGCCGTACTCCCTGCGCATCTCCGCGACGGTGTCCAGGATCTCGTCCTTGGTCTTCAGAAGCCTCGCCTCGGCCTCCTCCGTCCTCGCCTCGGCCACCTTGCGGCGATCACCCACCCGACCGGCCAGCTTCAGCTTGGCCTTGGCCTTCATTTCACGCAGGTTGAGCTTCTCCATAAGACCCATGATCAGCACCCTTCGGCAGAGAGGACCCTCAACTGCCCCGCGAGGGGCCGAGTATGCGTCACAGGAGCCCCCCGCCTCCCCTGGGTCCCCGGCCTCACCGGTTCAGGTCTTCTCAGTCGGGGTCGGGAACGTCGTCGTAGTCGACGTCACCCTCCTCGGCGCGGCGGAGACCGATGTCCTCCACCCAGGCGCGGGCGAACCCGCGGATCTCCGTGATCCGCTCGTCGTCCACGCCGTAGGCCTCGAAGTCCTCGTCCGCGATCAGGTCGACGAACTCCAGCCTCATCACCAGCTCCGCGAGCTCGAACTCCTCGTTGTGCAGGCGGGCGAGGTGTTCTAGCTCGCGGAAGCCGTACAGGTGGGAGACCGAGGCGATGTCGATGACGTCGCGGGCGAGGCTGCGCTCGTGCAGCGCCCGCATCTTCAGGCCGACCGCGTCGTCCAGGGAGACGACGGAGATGTCGCCGACGATCACGGGCTGCTGCTGGAACGCCTCCCTGAGCAGGTCGAACTCGCAGCTCTGCTCGGTCACCGGGTCGCTCACCACCAGGCGGCCCATCCGGGGCGTCACCTCCGTCATGGTGACCTCCAGCCCGGCCTGCCTGAACGCCTCGGCCATCCCCTCCGCGACCTCGGGCAGCGGCGTCTCGGCGGCGGTGGCGAAGTCGAGGTCGTCACTCGGGCGCTCGGTGAAGCCGTGGGCGTTCATCGCGTAACCGCCCGCCAGGACCAGCCCGAACCTGCCGCAGGCGGGTAAGGCGGCCTCCAGCATCCGCTGCTGGAACGGAGGCAGGATCACCGTTCCCACCCCGGCGCCGCGGCGCCCGGCCCCAGGGCGGTGATCTTGGTTTCCCAGGCTCTCCGGTAACTCGGCCCGATGCCCCGGCGCAGGGTCGGCCAGTCGGCGACGAGATGCTCGGCGTTCAGATAGGACTCGGCGTCGGAGCGGCCACCGCCGGTGATGACCGTGCGGTAGAGGCTCATCCGTAGCAGCGGGTTCACCAGATCGAACTCGGTGAGCCCGGACCAGCCGAGGTGGACGGGCAGGGCGACCGTCCCCGTCGCCGGGCCTCGCAGGTCGGCCAGCGATTCGGGGACGCGCCGATCCACGCCGTCCCACCGGGAAGGAAGCGTACTCACGTCCCCCAGTATGCCCGCCGCTCGCCCGGGGTCCACGGGGCGCGCGGGCCCAGGACGGGCTCAGTGGCGGGAACGAAGGCGGGTGGAGGGGAGGTCGTGGCGACCGGAGAGGAACTCCTGGAAGGCGATCTTTCCGCGGATCACCGGGCGGCGCCAGCGCTCCTCGCGCCCCTCCGCCCTCGCCATCTTGCGGGGCTGTGGACGCCGGGAGCCGGGCGCGAAGAACCAGTGGGCCCAGGGCGACCCCGGGCGGGCGAGCCGTATCGCGCCGGCCACCAGAAGGATCGGGACGAACAGCCCGGCGAGCCCCGTCCAGATCTTGCCCTTGAGCAACGTGATCACGGCGAGCACGAGGTTGGTCACGATGAAGGCGACCGTGAGCCACATGCCCTGGGATTCGCCGGCGTAGTCCTCCCAGCCGAGGGGACGCAGGCCGATCAGGAGCAGGGCCGTGACCGCGACGGCGACGAACACGGCGTCGACCGAGGCCCGGCCCTCCTCCTCCCAGTAGACGTCGTGCAGGTGCAGGATGAGCGCGAACTCGTCCAGGATCAGGGCGGCCCCGGCGCCGAAGACGGCCGCCGTCACCGCGTACCAGCCTTCCGAGACCCCCGAGACGATGAGGCCGGACACCCCGCCGAGCAGGGTGAGCACCACGCCGAACACCACGTGGTGGATGTGCATCTCACCGATGTTGACGTTGCCGAACCAGCCGATCCTGGCACGGATGAGCCGGACGTTGATCCTGGTGAGCAGGAAGACGGCGATCAGCGCGACGAAGAAACAGAACAGCGGCAGCCGCCCTGTGTCCATGATCCTCTCTCGGAACAAATCCCCCACCGTCTCCCAGGCTATGCGAGGAAAGCCTCCGGTCCCGCGCGGGCGTCACGACGGCACGGGACTTCCCCGGGCACCCGCGTCAGGCGCGTCAGGCGCGTCAGGCGCGTCAGGCGAGGAAACCCCGCAGCAGCGCCGCGGTCCCCTCAAGGTGCTCGGCCACGGCGCGGCGCGCGGCTTCGGGGTCCCCGGCCAGGATGGCAGTCACGATCGCCTGGTGCTGGAGGGCGGCGTGCTCGATGTTGCGCTGGAGCACCGGGATCGCGTTGAGCAGGTCGGTGACCCGGAGCCTGGCGTCGGCGCAGGCCCCGGCGAGCAGGGCGGAGCCGGTGAGCTCGGCGATGGCGAGATGGAAGGCCGTGTCGAGGCGGCGGTAGTCCTCGGGGCCCGCCGAGTTCACCTCGCGCAGCCTCTCGCGCAGGGTCTCGCGCCGCTCCGGGGTGAGGGGGGTGGTGGCGAGCACCTGGGCCGCGCCGCACTCGACCGCCATCCTGAAGGTGAGGGCGTCGGACAGGTCGTCGGTGCCCATGTCGGCCACGGCCCGGCGCAGGTCGTCCCGGTGCGGGTGCGGCGGGGTGTTGTGGGTGAGGAAGGCGCCACCGTACCGGCCGCGGCGCACCTCCAGATAGCCCGCCTCCTGCAGCTCGCGGATGGCCTCGCGCAGGGTGACCCTGCTGATGCCGAGCTGGGCGGCGAGCTCCCGCTCGGGCGGCAGTTTCTCCGACACCAGCCCCAGCTTGATGACCTGGAGCAGGCGCTCCACCGTCTCCTCGAACGCGTTGCCGACCCGCACCGGCCGCAGCACGGCCGTCAACCGCGACAGCTCGTCCAATTATCTCCTCCGGCCCTTGACAACGCTCCCCCCGCTGCACGTCAATGGTCTAACACTAGCCCAATAAGACCCCGACGAGGAGGGCGTGTGGACGTCACCGAGCTTCAAGACGAGGTGCGGGCGGGGCGGATCGACACCGTACTGCTTGCGGTCGTCGACATGCAGGGGCGCCTCCAGGGCAAACGCCTGTCGGGGCGCTACTTCCTGGAGGAGGTGCTGCGGCACGCCTCCGAGGGCTGCAACTACCTGCTCGCGGTCGACGTCGACATGAACACGGTCGACGGCTACGCCATGTCGTCGTGGGAGCGCGGATACGGCGACTTTGTCATGAAGCCCGATATGTCCACCCTGCGCCGCGTGCCGTGGCAGGAGGGGACGGCCCTGGTGATGGCCGACCTGGTATGGGAGGACGGCTCCGACGTGACCGCCTCACCGCGCCAGATCCTGCGCAGACAACTTGCCAGGCTGGAAGAGCGGGGCTGGGGCGCCTTCGTCGGCACCGAACTGGAGTTCGTCGTCTTCGACGACACCTACGAGGACGCCTGGCGCCGCGGCTACCGCGACCTGACCCCCGCCAACCTCTACAACGTCGACTACTCCCTCCTCGGCACCGCCAGGGTCGAGCCGCTGCTGCGCAGGATCAGGCTCGGCATGGAGGGCGCGGGCATGTACGTCGAGTCGGCCAAGGGCGAGTGCAACCTCGGCCAGCACGAGATCGCCTTCCGCTTCGCCGAGGCCCTGTCCAGCTGTGACAACCACTCGATCTACAAGAACGGCGCCAAGGAGATCGCCTCCCAGGAGGGCATGGCGATCACCTTCATGGCCAAGCCGAACCAGCGCGAGGGCAACTCCTGCCACATCCACATCTCGCTCAGGGACACCGGCGGGGAGCCGGTGATGGCCGGTTCCGGGCCGCACGGGCTGTCGGCGGCGGGAGGACACTTCATCGCCGGGCAGATCGCGCTGATGCGCGAGCTCACCCTGCTGTACGCGCCGAACATCAACTCCTACAAGCGGTACGTGCAGGGCAGCTTCGCCCCCACCGCGGTCAAGTGGGGCGTGGACAACAGGACGTGCGCGCTGCGCCTGGTCGGCCACGGCCCCTCGCTGCGGATCGAGAACCGGGTGCCCGGCGGCGACGTGAACCCCTATCTGGCGGTCTCGGCGCTGATCGCGGCCGGCCTGCACGGCATCGAGAACGAGCTGCCGCTTGAGGACGCCTTCACGGGGAACGCCTACTCCTCGGGCGAGGAGACCGTGCCGAGCACGCTGCGCGACGCGCTGGAGCTCTGGGAGACCTCCGAGTTCGCGGCGGCCGCCTTCGGTGAGGACGTCGTGGCGCACTACGCGAACAACGCCCGGGTCGAGCTCGCCGCCTTCGACGCGGCGGTGACCGACTGGGAGCTTTTCCGGGGATTCGAACGGATGTGAATGTGAAGATCATAAATCCGGCGACGGAAGAGGCCGTCGCCGAGATCGAGATGGCCGACGCCGCCGAGATCGACAGGGCCGTGGAGCGTGCCAGGCACGCCTTCGCGCACTGGCGGAACGTCGCACCGGGGGACCGTGCCCGGCTGCTGCGCCGTTTCGCCTCGCTGGTGCGCGAGCACGCCGAGGAACTCGCCCTGCTGGAGGTCGCCAACGCCGGGCACACGATCGGCAACGCCCGCTGGGAGGCGGGCAACGTCGCCGACGTGCTCGACTTCTACGCGGGGGCGCCGGAGCGTGACCACGGCCTGCAGATCCCGGTGCCCGGCGGGCTCGATGTCACCTTCAGGGAGCCACTCGGCGTCGTCGGCGTGATCGTGCCGTGGAACTTCCCGATGGTCATCATGACCTGGGGGGCGGCCCCCGCGCTGGCCGCGGGCAACACCGTGATCGTCAAGCCCGCCGAGTGGACGCCGCTCACCGCCCTGCGGGTGGCCGAGCTGGCGCTGGCCGCCGGTCTGCCCGAGGGGGTGTTGCAGGTCCTGCCGGGGGCCGGGGAGGTCGCGGGTGCCCGGTTGGTCGAGCACCCGGGGGTGGCGAAGATCGTGTTCACCGGCTCGACCGAGGTCGGCAAGCAGATCGCCGCGACCTGCGCCGGACAGGTCAAGCGGCTCACCCTGGAGCTGGGCGGCAAGAGCGCCAACGTGGTCTTCGCCGACGCCGACCTGGAGAAGGCCGCGGCGACCGCGCCGTACGCGGTGTTCGACAACGCGGGCCAGGACTGCTGTGCGCGCTCCCGGATCCTGGTCGAGCGCTCGGTCCACGACGAGTTCCTCGCGCGGTTCGGCGAGGCGGTGCTGAACGTCCAAGTCGGCGACCCCCGCGACGAGGCCACCGAGATGGGCCCGCTGATCAGCGCCGAACACAGGGAGCGGGTGGCCTCCTTCGTCACCGAGCCGCCCCACCTGCGGGGCGCGTGCCCGTCGGGGCCGGGGTTCTGGTTCCCGCCGACGGTCCTGACGCCCCGGTCGGCCGACGACCGGGCGTTCACCGAGGAGATCTTCGGCCCCGTGGTGTCGGTGGTGCCGTTCGACGACGAGGCGGACGCCGTACGGATCGCCAACGACACCCCGTACGGCCTGAGCGGGTCCATCTGGACCCGCGACGTCGGCCGGGCGCTTCGGGTGGCCAGGGCGGTGGAGGCGGGCAACCTCAGCGTCAACTCGCATTCGAGCGTCCGCTACTGGACCCCGTTCGGCGGTTTCAAGCAGTCGGGCCTCGGCCGCGAACTGGGCCCCGACGCCCTGTCAGCGTTCACCGAGACCAAGAACGTCTTCATTTCCGAGGAGTAGAAGCGATGCTGCGTTTGCAGGACCGTTTGCAGGACAGGGTCGCCGTCATCACCGGCGCCGGAAGCGGGATCGGCCTCGCCACCGCGCGCCGGTTCGCCGCCGAAGGCGCCCGCGTCGTGTGCGTGGACCTGGACGAGACGACCGGCTCGGCGGCCGCCGAGGAGGTCGGGGGACTGTTCGTGCGGGCCGACGTGACCGACGAGGACGACGTCGCCCGCGTGTTCCAGACCGCGTTCGACACCTACGGCAGCGTGGACATCGCGTTCAACAACGCGGGCATCTCGCCGCCCGAGGACGACTCGATCCTGGAGACCGGCATCGACGCCTGGCGCCGGGTCCAGGAGGTGAACCTCACCTCGGTCTACCTGTGCTGCAAGCACGCCATCCCGTACATGCGGCGGCAGGGCAAGGGGTCGATCATCAACACCGCGTCGTTCGTCGCCGTGATGGGGTCGGCGACGAGCCAGATCTCCTACACCGCCTCCAAGGGCGGGGTGCTCGCCATGTCCCGCGAGCTGGGCGTGCAGTTCGCCCGCGAGGGGATCCGGGTGAACGCGCTGTGCCCGGGGCCGGTGAACACGCCGCTGCTGCAGGAGCTGTTCGCCAAGGACCCCGAGCGGGCGCAGCGCCGCCTCGTCCACATCCCGGTGGGCCGCTTCGCCGAGGCGTCCGAGATCGCCGCCGCGGTGGCGTTCCTCGCCTCGGACGACGCGAGCTTCATCACCGGCTCCGAGTTCCTGGTGGACGGCGGCATCTCCGGCGCGTACGTCACCCCGCTGTAGACCTCGTGTCCCTCTCCCCCGTGGGTCGTCCCGGCATGTCCCCGGCCCTTTCCCGGGTCGGCCCGCCGTGGTCGATACCGTGCGAGGAGGGGACGCGGCTCCACCGCCCGGCTTCGGGGGCAGCCAGGAGTTCCGGCAAGAGCAAGACAGGAGATCATGTCCCGTCCCGTCATCGGCATCACCTGCTATGTCGAGCCCGCGCGCTTCACCGTCTGGGAGACGACCACCGCGCTTCTGCCGTACGACTACGTCGACCACGTGGCCCGCGCGGGCGGGCAGCCGGTGATCCTGCCCCCCGCCGGCGACCCCTCGGCGCTGGTGGAACGCCTGGACGGGCTGATCCTCGCCGGTGGCGGTGACGTCGGCCCCGAGCGGTACGGGCGGGAGCCGCACGAGCGGACCGGCTACGTCAGGCCGTTCCGCGACGACGCCGAGCTGGGACTGGTCGAGGCGGCTCTGGAGCGGGGCACGCCGTTGTTGGGGATCTGCAGGGGCATGCAGATCCTGAACGTCTCGCTGGGCGGCAGCCTCCACCAGCACCTGCCCGACGTGGTCGGCCACGCCGGGCACGCCCCGGCCCCCGGCCGGTACGGCAGGATGCCGGTGCGGCTCGCCCCCGGCAGCCACACCTCGAAGATCTTCGGGACCGAGACCGTGGAGGTGGCCCACTACCACCACCAGGCCCTCGACCGGCTCGCCGAGGGCCTCACCGTGACCGCCCACGCCGAGGACGGCACGGTCGAGGCCGTGGAAGTGGACGACCACCCCTTCGCCGTCGCCGTCCAGTGGCACCCCGAGACCGACGACGAGTCGGCTCTGTTCGAGGCGCTGGTACGGCACGCCGCCCCCTGACCGGCACGGATCGGGGCCGTGAGGGGATTTCGCTCGGCCGGTGCGGGCGGTTAGGCTGGCGGCGACACCGGTGAACCCGTGCGGGAGAGCGTCCTGACAGCCAGCCCAGGACCCCTGAAGGAGCAAGCCCTCCCCGCGAACCTCTCAAGGCAAAGGACCGTGCGGGTAGGTGCCCTCTGGAAAGCAGGTCCCACGACCTCGCCGAAGGTGAAAGTCCGGTAAAACTCGGATGAAACTCTCAGGCACCCACGACAGAGGGGGAGGATGCTCTCATCTGTCCCTTGTCTGAGGTGCGCACATGTCCCGACCTACGCCGCTGCGCGGCGTCCACGAGTCCCTCGGCGCGACGCTGACCGACTTCGCGGGCTGGCTGATGCCGCTCCGCTACGGCAGCGAGTCGGCCGAGCACAACGCGGTCCGCAAGGCGGCCGGCCTGTTCGACCTCTCCCACATGGGTGAGATCTTCGTGACGGGCCCGCAGGCCGCCGAAGCCCTCGACTACGCGCTGATCGGCCACCTCTCCGCGCTGGAACCCGGCCGCGCCCGCTACACGATGATCGTTGACGCCGGGGGAGGCGTGCTGGACGACCTGATCGTCTACCGGCTCGCCCCCGCCGAGTTCATGGTCGTCGCCAACGCCTCCAACTACCCCCGGGTGGCCGCCGAGCTGACCGGCCGCGCCAAGGGCTTCGACGCCGCGGTGGACGACCGCTCCGACCGGTACGCACTGGTCGCGGTCCAGGGGCCGCGCTCCGTGGAGATCCTGGGCTCGCTCACCGACGCCGACCTCGAAGGGCTCAGGTACTACGCCGGCCTGCCCGCCGTCGTCGCGGGCCGCGAGGCCCTCGTCGCCCGTACGGGATACACCGGCGAGGACGGCTTCGAGTTGTTCGTCGCGGCCGAGGACGCCGAGCCGCTCTGGGCCGCCCTCACCGAGGCGGGCGCGCCGCACGGCCTGATCCCCGCGGGCCTGTCCGCCCGCGACACCCTCCGGCTGGAAGCCGGGATGCCGCTGTACGGCAACGAGCTGTCGGCCGGCCTGACCCCGTTCGACGCCGGGCTGGGCCGTGTGGTGAGGTTTGACAAACCGGGCGACTTCGTCGGCCGGGCCGCCCTCGAATCCCTCAAGGACGTCCCGCCGTCCCGCCGCCTGGTGGGCCTCGTCGCGACCGGCCGCAGGGTGCCCCGGCACGGGTATCCGGTGGTGGTCGCCGGTGACGGCGCGGTCGTCGGTGAGGTCACCAGCGGGGCGCCCTCCCAGTCACTGGGCAGGCCCATCGCGATGGCCTACGTGGACAACGACCAGTCGTCAGGACTGGCCGTCGACATCAGGGGCAGCCACGAGCCGGTCGAGATCGTCGCACTGCCTTTCTACAGGAGGAAAAAATGAGCAGCATTCCCGAGGACCTGCACTACACCAAGGAACACGAGTGGATCTCCGGCATCGATGACGGCCTCACCCTCACCGTGGGCATCACCGCCTACGCCGCCGAGGCGCTGGGTGACGTGGTCTACGTGCAGGTGCCCGAGGTCGGCGCGACGGTCGCCTCCGGTGACGCCGTCGGCGAGGTCGAGTCGACCAAGTCGGTGAGCGACATCTTCGCGCCGGTCAACGGCGAGATCGTGGAGGTCAACCAGGCCGTCGTGGACGACCCCTCGCTTGTTAACAGCGACTCCTACGGTGAGGGCTGGCTGTTCCGCGTACGTCTTGAGGGCTCCGCCGACGACCTGCTGTCGCCCGAGGAGTACGCCGCGCTCACCTCAGGTGAGTCCTAAGCCTTTCCCCGCTCGCGTCACGGTCACGCGCGTCGGAGGGCGCGCGTGGCCGTCCACGCTGGAAGGATTCAGATGACGATCAGCGTCTTCGATCTCTTCAAGATCGGAATCGGCCCGTCCAGCTCGCACACCGGCGGCCCGATGGCCGCCGCCCACAAGTTCGCCCGCGGCCTCCACCAGGACGGGCTCCTGGAGAAGACAGCCCGGGTGAGCGCCGTCCTGTACGGCTCGCTGGGCCTGACCGGCAAGGGCCACGGCAGCGACAAGGCCGTGCTGCTCGGCCTGTCCGGCGAGAAACCCGAGCTCGTCGACGTCGACGCGGTCGAGGGCCGGCTCGCCGCCATGCGCGAGTCGGGCACCATCTCCCTGTACGGATCGCGCGAGATCCCCTTCGTCATCGGCGAGGACCTCGTCTTCGAACGCAAGATCTCGCTCCCCGGCCACCCCAACGGCATGCGCTTCACCGCCCTGTCCGAGTCCGGCGAGACGATCCGCGAGAAGGTCTACTACTCGGTCGGCGGCGGCTTCGTCGTCGACGAGAACGCCACCGGCGCCGACCGGATCAAAGCCGACGACACCGTCCTGCCGTACCCCTTCACCACGGCCGCCGAGCTGCTCGCCCAGTGCGCGGAGACCGGCCTGTCCATCTCCGGGCTGATGCTGGAGAACGAGCAGGCGTTCGGCCGCACCGAGGCCGAGGTCCGCGACCAACTGCTCGTCCTGTGGCAGGTCATGAGCGAGTGCGTGCGGCGCGGCATCGGCAAGGAGGGCGTGCTGCCCGGCGGCCTGAAGGTCCGCCGCCGCGCCCACCAGCTCCACCGGCAGCTGCGGAGCGAGCCGGGAGAGAAGGACTCGCTGCAGACGATGGACTGGGTCTCTCTCTTCGCCCTCGCGGTCAACGAGGAGAACGCCGCCGGCGGCCGGATCGTCACCGCGCCCACCAACGGCGCCGCGGGCATCATCCCGGCCGTGCTCACCTACTACGACCGCTTCACGAAGGACGCCGACGACGAGGGCGTGATCCGCTTCCTGCTGACCGCCGGGGCGATCGGCGTGCTGTTCAAGGAGAACGCCTCCATCTCCGGCGCCGAGGTCGGCTGTCAGGGTGAGGTCGGCTCGGCCTGCTCGATGGCCGCCGCCGGGCTCACCGAGGTGATGGGCGGAACCCCCGAGCAGGTCGAGAACGCCGCCGAGATCGGCATCGAGCACAACCTGGGGCTCACCTGCGACCCGATCGGTGGTCTGGTGCAGATCCCGTGCATCGAACGCAACGCGGTCGCCTCGATCAAGGCCATCGCCGCCGCCAGGATCGCGATGCGCGGCGACGGCCGCCACTTCGTCTCACTGGACAAGGCCATCAAGACGATGCGCGACACCGGCCGCGACATGCTCGACAAGTACAAGGAGACCAGCCGGGGCGGGCTCGCGGTGAACGTCATCGAGTGCTGACAGCGGGCAATCGCTACCAAATTTCGCATCACGGGCAGCCTCCTCCGATCCCACGCCTATGCTGGGTGGCCATGCGCGGGATTCGGGAGGTCGCGGTGGTAACGGGAACGCCCCCGGCAAGCCGCTCCCGTCGCTCCCGCCGCCCAGCCCGCCTCTCCCACTCCCTGCGGACGCTCCGCTTCCTCAGGTCGCACTGGCTCTTCATCACCGCCCTCCTTGCGGGTGGCGGCCTGCGGGTCCTCGCCATGCTCGGCTACCGGCCCGCCCTGTGGTTCTGGGCCGACTCCTTCGTCTACCTGAACGCCGGGCTCGACCCTCGCCCTTTGGAGTCCCGTCCCGCGGGTTACTCGCTGTTCCTGTGGATCCTCAAGCCGCTGTCCAGCATCCCCGCGGTGGTCGCGGTGCAACACCTGCTCGGACTGGTCGTGGCCGTCTGCGTCTACCTGCTGCTGCGCAGGCTGGGCGGGCTGCCGGGGTGGGGCGCGACGCTCGCCACGCTGCCGGTACTGCTCGACGCCTACCAGATCCAGCTCGAACACCTCGTCATGGCGGACCTGCTCTTCCAGTTCCTCGCGGTGCTCGCGGTCACGCTGCTGCTGTGGCGGCGACGCCCCGCGGCGTGGGTCGCCGCGCTGGCCGGGGCTCTGCTCGCCGCGGCGACCGTCACCCGCACGATCGGGCTGCCGCTCATCGCCGTGGCGCTGGTCTGCATGGTGATCCGCCGGGCCGGGTGGCGGGCGGTCCTCTCCGCGACGCTGGCCGCCGCGATCGGCCTGGGCTCGTACGCGGCCTGGTTCAGGGCCGAGCACGGCAGTTTCGGACTGACCAGGGCAAACACCTTCCTCTGGGCCCGGACGATGACCTTCGCCGACTGCGCCAGAATCCAGCCGGCCGGCCCCGAGGCGGCCCTGTGCCCCGTCGAGCCGTACCGGCAGCGCGCGGCGCCGCCCGTCTACATCTGGGACGGCGAGTCGCCGCTGAACAAGGTCAAGGGCAGCTGGGCCGAGCGCGACGCCCTCGCGGGCGCCTTCGCCACCCAGGCGATCATGGCCCAGCCGCTCGACTTCCTCCGGGTGGGCCTGGAGGACGCGGCCCACATCTTCGACTGGACCCGGCGCGTCTACCCGGCTCCCGGCCCACAGAGCGCCTACGTCTTCCCCGACACCGTGCGGCCCTTCACCTCCAGTGCCGCCTCGCAGGGCAAGACCGCCGAGCAGCTGACCGTGGCCTACCAGGGCTCGTCGGGAGCGCCGGTGATGGCCGAGCCCTACGCGGGCCTGCTGCGCGAGTACCAGGAGTACGGCTTCGTGCGGGGCCCGTACCTCGCGGTGATCATGTTGGTCGGCCTGGTCGGCGTGCTGATGCGGCTGCGGAGGTTCGGCGGCGCGGTACTGCTGCCCTGGGCCGCGGGGACGATACTGCTGATCCTGCCGCCCTTCATCGCGGCCTTCGACCACCGCTACGTCGTCCCCGCCCTCCCGCTGCTCTGCCTGGCCGCCGGACTCGCCTTCGGCGCCAGGCACGAGAAGCACGAGGAGAACGCGCCCGAGGTTCCGGTGGGGAGCACGGACGAGGAACCTCCGGGCGAGGGCCCCGGCGACGAGGACCCCTCGCACGGCGCGACGGCCGAGCGACCGGTGTACGCGAGCCCCTTCGACGAGACGGCGCACAGGTCGTACGGCGGGCGGGCTCACAAGGAGAGCACGTCCGTGAGGACCTCGTACGGCGAGGCGGCGGACCGGCCGGTGTACGGCACGACGGGCGAGACACCCGCGTACGGAAACGCGGCGGACCGGATGGTGTACGGAGGAACGGGTGAGCGCCCGGCCTACGGGGCGACGGGCGAACGACCGGCGTACGGGGCGACGAGCGAACGGTCGGCGTACGGAGGGGCGGCGGACCCGCCGGAGTACGGAGGGTCAGCGGCGGCGAACGTGAAGGCGAACCACCACGCCGAGTTCTACCTCCCCGAGCGCCCGTCTGACCTTCCCCACCGCGTCTCTGTTCAGCCGGGACACGAGCTTGCCGACATCGGTCGAGGGCGCGCAGCCCACCCCGATGCGCAACCGCTCGTGCCGTACGTACCTGACGCGGACACGAGTGAGCCCTTCGACTTCTTTAAGAGCGACTCCAAGCATGGCGGTCCCCGTCCCGGTCCGTCTGCCCCACCGTCCCCATCCCAGGGCGTGTAGCAGCCACCGCAGCGCCAGGAGAGCGAGCGCCACCAGCAGCAGCGCGACCAGCCAGCCCGGCAACGGATGCGCGGCCAGCCACCGGGGGAACCCTCGGGGCACGAGCCTGGCATCGGGCGCCTGTCCCGGCAGGTCACCGCGTCCCCTCAGGGAGGCGTAGAGCCCGGCGCACACCAGCACCGTCCCCGTGACGGCCAGGCCGATCCGGTTGCCCGGGTAGGGCCTCATCAGGCCCCCTTCCTGCGCAGCCGTACGACGACCTCTCCCGCGCACATCGCGCCCAGACCCGCGAGCCGGTCGCCCACCGCCGCACCCACCCGGCGCAGCACGGGGCCGGTCCGCTCGGCGTCGGTGAACACGGTGACCTCGACGATCCGCGACGTGAGCCGGACCCGTGCCCCGTTCACCTCCTCCACCGACTCGGCGGCCTCCCGCAGCGTGCGGCGGAGTCCGGACCTGGTGATGCCGATCACCATGTGCGGGTCTCCCGCCTCCAGCGGCACCAGCCGGGACCGCCCCGGCAGCGCGGCGAGCGCGAGCATCACCAGGCCCACCGCGACGGCGAGCGTCGAGGCGGCGAACACGGCGGGATCCGACCAGTTCCACGCGCCGACGCCCTTGACGAGCCGCCGGTAGGGCACCCGCGCGAACGGAGAGTCCATGAGCAGGCCCACCGTCACCGAGGCCGAGGCCGCCAGCACGGCGAACACCGTCAGCGCCGTGGGGACACCCGCGAGGGTCCTGCCCGGCCTGAGCATCCGCACCGACCTGCGCCGGACGTCCTGGAACCGCTCGGCCCCCGCCTTGCCTCCCAAGCCCGCGGTGTTCCCCGCGGCACCGGTGCCTCCCGAGCCCGCCAGGACGTCCTGGAGAGTAGTCGTCATTCGGCCATGTGTACGCGTTCCGGCAGGACCGGACCGGGGATCAACCGCCCACTTGCACGATCTTGAGCCCTCCCTGGCGGGAGCATTGATCACCAATACGGCAACATGAACGATGCTCATCTTCTCGGTATCGGGGTTATCCTGCGGACATGGACGACCGCCAGCGCTACGACCGGGCCACAGCGCACCTGGACCCTCCCTTCGCCGTCCTCGACCTGCGGGCCCTGCGCGCCAACGCCGAAGGCATGGCCCGCCGCGCCCGAGGCAAGCCGATCAGGGTCGCCAGCAAGTCCATCAGGTCCCGGGCCGTGCTCGAACGCGTCCTCGCCATGGACGGCTTCACCGGGATCATGGCCTTCACCCTCCCCGAGGCCCTCTGGCTCGTCTCCACCGGGATGCGGAACGTGCTCGTCGCCTACCCCACCGTCGACCGCGCCGCGCTCACCGAACTCGCCGCCGAACCGGTCGCGGCGCGGGAGATCACGATCATGGTCGACCGGGCCGAGCACCTGGACCTCGTCGAATCCGCCGTCGCCGCAGTCCGCGACCGCCACGAGATCCGGCTCTGCCTGGACGTCGACGCCGGCTACCTCGCCCTCGGCGGCCGGTTCAGGGCGGGCGTCCGCCGCTCCCCCGTCCGCGAGGTCGACCAGGCCGCCGACCTCGCCACCGAGATCGCCAAAAGGCCCGGGTTCCGGCTCGTGGGCCTGATGGCGTACGAGGCCCAGATCGCCGGGGTCGGCGACGACCCGCCGGGCAACCCCGCCCTCACCCGGGCCGTCCGCCTGATGCAGGCCAGGTCCCGCCGCGAGCTGATCACCCGCAGAGGCCGAATCGTCCAGGCCGTCCGCCAGATCACCGACCTGGAGTTCGTCAACGGCGGCGGCACCGGCAGCATCGAGAAGACCACCGAGGAGAGGGCCGTCACCGAGATCGCGGCCGGATCCGGTTTCTTCCATCCCCGCCTGTTCGACTTCTACCGGGGATTCGCGGGCCGGCCCGCCGCCCTGTTCGCCCTGCCCGTCGTACGCCGCCCCGCCCCCGGTGTCGTCACCGTCCTCGGCGGCGGCTACCCCGCCTCCGGCGCCCCCGGCGACGACCGTCTGCCCCAGCCCTACCTGCCGTGCGGGCTGCGCTACGACTCCAACGAGGGGGCCGGAGAGGTCCAGACCCCCCTCATCGGGCAGGCCGCGGAAGACCTGCGCGCCGGCGACCGGGTCTGGTTCCGGCACGCCAAGGCGGGCGAGCTCTGCGAGCGCTTCGCGAGCCTGCACCTGATCGACGGGGACGAGGTCGTGGACGAGGTCCCCACCTACCGCGGCGAGGGCCGCACCTTCCTCTGACCTCTGACGCGAAACGGGCACCCGCCGTCTCACCGGCGAGTGCCCGTTCCCCTCACGTCTCGGTCCCGTCCTCCGGGCCCGATGGCCCGCGGTGCTCCCGGCCTCGGAGAGATCTCAGAAGCCCAGGTCGAGCTCTTCCCACCTGCTGCACTTGTAGGTCGACCAGCCGCGGTACTTGACCTGGCAGGTCTTGACCCGCACCTCGCTCACGTCGTGCGCCGTGACGCGGAAGCGCTTGGTGTCGTCGTAGCTGCACAGCCTGTCGCGCTTGGCGACGTCCCAATCCTCGTCCTCGGACGAGGTGACCTGCACCTCGACGTAGGCGCAGCGGCCACCCTGGCGGAGGGTGCGTCTGTCACCGTCGTACAGCTCGCCCCGCAGCCTGAAGGTGTTGTCCTCCTCGTCGTCACCTCTGACCGAGTAGACGGCCTCCAGCGTGGCCAGGCCGTTCCTGGACTCCTGCTCGAAGCTGTCGTCGAAGTCTCGCGCCGAGGACGCCGAGGACGCCGAGGACACAGCCGAGGCGGACGTCGGTGTCGCGGCGAAGGCGGCCGGAGCCGCGGTCAGCATGAGACCCGTGGTCGCCGTCACCGCGATCGCGGCGCGAATGATGCTTTTCATGGATTTACCCCTCCTTTTTCCTACTCGCGATGGTCCGCGAGCGGGAAAAAGGTCACATGAGTAAACCCCTACTCAATTCCGGGCAGCCGATCGGTCACCGGCGACATTCGCCCCCTGGCCGGTGACGGTCAGCGACGACGGCGCCGCCACAGCATGACCACCGCGCCGAGCGCCAGCGCCGCCCCCACCCCGATCAGGATCGGCGCCAGGTCCGGCCGTTCGTCCGCCCACAGATCCTCGGGCTCGCCGGCGAGCCTGACCGGCTTCGGCCCCGCCGCGCCCCCCACCAGGTCACCGACCTGAGCGGCGAGATGCTCCGCGTTCGCCCGGACCTTCGCCACACCACGCGCCGCGACCCGCTTGGGGCTCACCCGGTCCGCGATGGCGTCCACCGTCTGGGCCAACTCCGCGCGCGTGCGCTCGATCTGTCGTTCCAACTCCGCGGGATCGGTGTCCGCCATGGCTATCCTCCCCTACTCCTTGACATTGATCAGTCTGTCAGGTCCTACCCACCCACGGCACTTCGGGCAGGCCGGTAAGTTGACCGGGGAACCATTCCTCGGAGGAGCACCATGAAACTTGAGCCGGGCGACGCCGCCCCGGACTTCACCCTTCCCGCCGCCGACGACACCACCGTGTCGCTGGAGAGCCACCGCGGTAAGCGCGTCATCCTCTACTTCTATCCCGCCGCGATGACCCCGGGCTGCACCAAGCAGGCCTGCGACTTCCGCGACAGCCTCGCCTCGCTCACCTCGGCCGGATTCGTCGTGCTCGGCGTCTCGAAGGACAGCCCGGCCAAGCTCGCCAAGTTCGTCGAGCACGACGCCCTC
Source organism: Streptosporangium sp. NPDC050284 (assembly GCF_044459525.1). Lineage (NCBI taxonomy): Bacteria > Bacillati > Actinomycetota > Actinomycetes > Streptosporangiales > Streptosporangiaceae > Streptosporangium > Streptosporangium sp. NPDC050284. Next base: position 370,531 of record NZ_JBITIZ010000007.1, on the reverse strand, counting down.
ACCTTCCCGCTCCTGTCCGACCCCTCCCTTGAGGTCCACAAGGCCTACGACGCGTACGGGGAGAAGACGATGTACGGCAAGACGACCCTCGGGGTCATCCGCTCCACCTTCGTCATCGACGCGGACGGCAAGATCGAGAAGGCCCTCTACAACGTGAAGGCGACCGGCCACGTGGCCCGCCTCCGCCGCGAACTCGGCCTCGACTGACACCCGATTTTCGCCATTTAATATGACATGAGCGCGCCCCAAGAATTGTCGGCCCCATTACCTAGACTTGGGGCGTGCCCACCAAGTACAAATACACCCCGGAAATGCTGGCGGAGGCCGCGGCCGCATCCCTCAGCATCGCCGACGTCCTCCGCCGCCTCGGCATCACCATCGCAGGCGGCAACCACGCCCATATCAGCCGCCAGCTGAAGCGCTTCGGAATCGACACGTCGCACTTTCGCAGGGTCTCCCCCAACAGAGGGAAGCCCTCGCCGCGACGCAGTCGTCCGGAACAGGTTCTCGCCATGCGACCGGAGGGCAGCCCACGCCCGGACCCCGGGCAGCTCAGGCGCTGCCTGATCGAGACCGGGATGCCATACCGCTGCGCGGCCTGTAGGATCGAGGACGCCTGGCGAGGTCAGGCATTGACGCTGCACGTTGACCATATCAATGGCAACTGGCTGGACAACAGAAAAGAAAACCTGCGTTTTCTCTGCCCTAATTGCCATTCACAGACAGAGAATTTCGCAGGAAAGAATAGGGGTCGTAGCCCAACGGCAGAGGCCGCGGTTTTAGGTACCGTCCAGAGCGGGTTCGAATCCCGTCGACCCCACAAAACAATTAAGAATCAACCGGTCGACGTAAAGTCGATGGACACCAGCGTGACAATATCGGCCCAGGATTCATTTTTCATAGAATACTGCCGGAGCGAAAGACGTTTCGCGTCGAGATCCGCGGTCATACGCAGAGCCATTCAATTACTGCGCGAATCCTTCCTCGCGGAGGACCGCGTCGCCGTGTCCGATCCGGCGGGTTGAGGCCGGGGCCCCGGGGACGCGCGTTCGGCCGGCTGCGCCGTGGGTGGTGGATTCGGTGAGTCGCCCGCGTGAGCCCGGGCCGACCGCCCGAGGGACCGGCGTCGCCCGGTGCCGCACGAGACGGCACGATGTTCACCGCCGGACGGGAAGACCCCCGTGGATCCGCGCGGGTAAGCAGGTAGGCAGGTGCGCAGGTGAGCGAGCAAGCCGACGATCCCGGTGAGGCCGCCAAAGCGTCCGAGAAGGCGCCGAGCGGTATGCGGCGAGGGAGCTCTGTCCGGTGTGGCGGCTATCCGTCGCGGCGGGGGAACGGGAGAGAAAACGTCAGGTCGCGCGGCCTGTCTTCGTAGCCGCGCGACCCGGCGTCGTTGTGATTGATCACCACAAACTATCTCCCTTTACTCACCCCGGAGGGCGCTCCCAGAAACCATGGTGCCCCAGAGTCCGTAAAGGCTGTGTAAGCCGAGCCGAATGTGCGGCCCGATGTGCGACCTGAGTCGTACATCGAGCTCCACCTTGAGGGGGAAGGGCTCTGATCTGCGCATACGTATTGTAGTGATGTGTTCGGCAGACTACGCGCCTGGAGCGTGCGCCATCCCAGGATCACGGACGCCCTGTGGCTGACTCCGTTCCTGCTGGTCTCGCTGCTCAATGTCTGGGCCGTCGGGGTGATCGACCTGGTGGCCTGGGGGGCGGAGAGGCTGGGGCTGTGGGGGTTCGCGGGGCTGACGCTGATGTTGTTCGTGCCCCTGTTCTGGATGCGCGAGCGTCCGGTCGAGGTCTTCGCGATCGTCTCGTTCGCCTCCTTCCTCCAGTGGCTCGCCGGGGTTCCGCCCCTGTTCTTCAACACCTCCGTGCTCGTCGCCATGTACGAGGTGGCGTCGCGGCGTTCGCTGCGCTGGGCGGTCGGGGCGGGGCTGGTGGTGGAGCTGGGGTTGTTCCTGGTGTTCGGGCGGGTGCCTCAGGGGTTTGATCTGCGTGCCTTCGCCACGGCCTCGGCGTTCGCGGCCGCGATCTGGATGACGGGGATCTACGCGAACACCCGCCGCCGTTACCTGGAGGGTCTGGAGGAGCGGGCCGAGCGAGCGGAACGGGATCGCGATCAGCAGGCCAGGCTGGCAGCGGCTGCGGAGCGGGCCAGGATCGCCCGTGAGCTGCATGACGTGGTCGCGCACAACGTGAGTGTGATCATCGTTCAGGCCGACGGGGCGGGGTACGCGATCGACCGCGATCCCGAGCAGGCGCGCAGGGCGATGGAGGCGGTCTCGGCCACGGGCCGCAGGGCGCTGGCGGAGATGCGGCGGATGGTGGGCGTTTTGCGAGCCGACGGTGTCCAGGAGGAGTACGCTCCGCAGCCGAGCCTGTCGCAGTTGGACGATCTGGTGACGCAGGTGCGGGAGTCGGGGTTGCCGGTGGAGTTGCGGGTGTCCGGTGTTCCCGCAGAACTTCCCGAGGGGGAGCAGCTCACGGTTTACCGGATCGTTCAGGAGGCGCTCACCAATACCCTCAAACACGGTGGCCCGGACAGCAGGGCCACCGTGGAGATGGAGTACGGCGTGCGGGAGCTGCTTTTACGGGTGACCGACGACGGTCGTGGCGCGGCGACGCCGGAGCGTGAGGGCGGGCACGGCCTGGTCGGCATGCGCGAGCGGGTCGCGATGTTCGGCGGGAGTGTCAAGGCGAGCCCCGTTCCCGGTGGCGGGTTCCAGGTGGTGGCGCGGCTGCCGATCGGCGATACCGGGGCGGGGCGGGCGGCTTGACGGAGCACGCGGTGGGTGACCAGGTGATTCGGGTGATGCTGGTCGACGATCAGGAGTTGCTGCGCACCGGTTTCCGCATGGTTCTCGACGCCCATCCCGATATCGAGGTCGTCGCGGAGGCGGGTAACGGGGCCGCGGCGGTGGAGGCGGTGCGGACGGTCGCCGTGGACGTGGTGCTGATGGACGTGCGGATGCCGGTGATGGACGGGGTGGAGGCGACACGGCTGATCTGTTCGACGGCCGGTGGGCCTCGGGTGCTGATCCTGACCACGTTCGATCTGGACGATTACGCGTTCGCGGCGTTGAAGGCGGGCGCGTCGGGGTTCCTGCTGAAGGATGTGCCGCCCGCCGATCTGGTGAGCGCGATCCAGTCGGTACACAGCGGGGACGCGGTGGTGGCGCCGAGTACGACGCGGCGGCTGCTGGAGCGTTTCGCGGTGCACCTTCCCTCCGCGGTGGCCGAGCCGGCGGTGCTGACCGGGTTGACCGCACGGGAGCGGGAGGTGCTGGTGCTGGTGGCGAGGGGGTTGTCGAACACGGAGATCGCGGGTCGGCTGGAGTTGGCGGAGGCGACGGTCAAGACGCATCTGGGCCGGATCCTGGCGAAGCTGAGCCTGCGGGATCGAGCACAGGTTGTCGTATATGCCTATGAATCAGGAATCGTAACTCCACATTCGGCCGATTAGCATCGTCGTTTGACTACTCCCCGCCCTGAAGGACGGGGATTCCAGCCCTCACGGGCCGGGGTTCCTGCTTCGTCGGCGACCGCACCCGGGAGGACCCGGAATGTCTGACGTCACCTCCACAGGCAGACACGGCAAGACCTGCCGCCAGGATGTTCTTCGCGGCGTTGACGTCCCGGTCGTGCCGGGTGCCGCAGGACGGGCACTGCCACGTCCGGGTGCTGAGGGAAAGCCGGGCGAGCAGGTGCCCGCACACCGAGCAGGTCTTCGAGCTGGGATACCAGCGGTCGATCACGATCAGGTGGCGACCGTGCCGGGCCGCCTTGTACTCCAGCATGCGGCGGAAGGTGCCCCACCCGCAGTCGGAGATCGCTTTGGCCAGGGACCGGTTGCGGACCATGTTCTTCACGGCGAGGTCTTCGATCACGATCACGTCGTGGTCGCGGACGAGGCGCGCCGAGGTGCGGTGCAGGAAGTCGGTGCGGGAGGCGCGGACCTTGCGGTGCGCGCGGGCGACCTTCGCCTTGGCCTTGGCCCGGTTGGTGCTACCGCGCTGCTTGCGGGCCATGCGCCGCTGGTAGCGGGCCAGGTTGCGTTCCCGTTTGGCCAAATGACGCGGGTTGGCGATCTTCTCGCCGTCGGAGGTGACGGCGAAGTCCTTCACGCCGACGTCCACCCCCACCATCGTGCCGGTCGCCGGAGCCTGCTTCGGATCGTCGACCTCGACGGCGAAGGAGGCGTACCAGCGCCCGCACGCCTCGCGCGAGACGGTCACCGTGGTCGGGTCGATGCTCGCCGGGTCGATGTCCGGCCAGGACCACACGAAGTCCAGCGGGGCGTCCAGCTTCGCCAGGAACAATCGCCCATCGCGGTAGCGGAACCCCGACCGGGTGTACTCGGCGCTCTGGCGTCCGGTGCGGGACTTGTAGCGCGGGTATCGGGCGCGTCCGGCGAAGAAGCTGGTGAAGGCGACCTGCTGGTGGCGGATGGCCTGCTGCAGCGGAACCGACGACACCTCGTTCAGCCACGCCGACTCGTCGGTCGCCTTCATCGCCGTCAGGTAGGCGTTGGCCTGGATGAAGTTCGTCGTGGCCCGCTCGCCGTGGTAGCGGGCGTGCCGCCAGGCCAGGGTCCGGTTCCACACCACGCGTACGCAGCCGAACGTGCGGCTCAACATGGCCGCCTGCTCGGGGGTGGGGTAGGCCCGCACCTTGTATGCCGTACGCACGCCCGGACCTTATCGGAACGCACGGCAGGCGATAAGCGTTATGGCACCGTGCCCCGTTTCCTCCCGGCCCTGAAGGACCGGGTCTCCACACTCAAGGAGTTCAGATGACGAACCTTGACGGCCGGCTCCGCGCGTCGCACTCCGATCGTGACGCGGTCATCGAGCGGTTGCGCGTGGCCACGGGAGAGGGACGGCTCAGTCTGGAGGAGTTGGAGGAGCGGATCGAGCGGACGCAGGCGGCGAGGACGTACGACGACCTGAGGGCCATCACCGCCGACCTGCCGCGAGACGACGCGGGGCTCGCCATGCTGGGTGCCGGGGGCGTCGGAGGCGGGGTCCTGGAGCTGCGGACGAAGCACGGGGAGGTGCACCAGAAGGACTACTGGGTGGTGCCCCCGCGCATTGTGGCGAGTTGTAGCTCGGGCACCGTGAAGATCGACTTCACCGAGGCGGTGTGCTCGCACCGCGAGGTGTTGCTGGAGGCGACCTGCGGGATGGGCACCATCCTGGTGACCGTGCCGCGTGGGTGGACCGTGTGGATCGACTCGCTGACGACGAACATGGGCACGATCAAAAACAAGGCCACCGAACCCGGGCACCCTGACGCGCCGGTGCTGCGTGTCACTGGCAAGGTCGGCCTGGGCACCTTGAAGATCAAATACCCGCGGAGGTAATACCGGTTGAAGGCCGGGAACCTCCCCCGCCGGAGACAGGAACCGCGCGAGTCTTCCCGTCGGATACGAGAGCCGCGCGAGCCTTGACCGAAGGCGAGAGCCTCGGCCGGAGACAGAGCCTCGGGCCGGAGACGAGAGCCTCGGGAGAACCCCGCTGGATCAGAAACCCGCGAGCGCCCCGGCCTTCGGGCAGGAATCCCACCGAGCGCGCGGCCCCGTTCGCCTCGTCCGCCTCGTCCGAATGGCCGAGGCGGCACTACGGCGGAGGTCGCGCCCCTCCTTCTCCCGACCCCCTCCGTATCCCTACAAGTCAGGCCTAACGCCTGATGGATCCCTCTTTCCCCATCAATAGCGTTTGGTGCGTCATAACATCACACGTTGTTGAGGAGAGCTGTCGTGACCATCACCGGAGAGGTCGGCGCGTGGGACGCGCGGGAAAGCGCGGCGCCGGCCGTGACGGCCAGAGGTCTCACCAAGGTGTACGGCCGGGGGGACACCGCCGTGCACGCGCTGCGCGGAGTGGACGTCTCCTTCGCGACGGGCGCCTTCACCGCCATCATGGGCCCCTCGGGGTCGGGCAAGTCCACGCTGATGCACTGCCTGGCCGGACTCGACACGGTGAGCGGCGGACAGGTGCGCGTCGGGGACGTGGAACTGACCGAACTCAACGACAAGAAGCTCACCATGCTCCGCCGCGATCGGATCGGCTTCGTCTTCCAGGCGTTCAACCTGCTGCCGACGCTCACCGCCGAACAGAACATCCGGCTCCCGCTGGAGATCGCCGGGCGGCTGGCCGACCCCGCGCTGTTCGACCGGGTCGTGGAGACCGTGGGCCTGCGCGACCGGCTCGGCCACAAGCCCGCGGAACTGTCGGGCGGCCAGCAGCAGCGCGTCGCGGTCGCCCGCGCCTTGATCAGCAGGCCGCAGGTCATCTTCGCCGACGAACCCACCGGCAACCTCGACTCGCGCAGCGGCGCCGAGGTGCTCTCCTTCCTGCGGACGTCGGTGCGCGAGCTCGACCAGACGATCGTGATGGTCACCCACGACCCGGTGGCGGCCTCGTACGCCGACCGCGTGGTCTTCCTCCGCGACGGCCTGCTGGTGAGCGAGCTGACAGGGCCGACGCCGCAGTCGGTGCTGGACACGCTGATGAAGCTGGAGGCGTGAGGTGCTGAGGACGACGCTGGCCGGGTTGCTCGCGCACCGGCTGCGCCTGATGCTGACGGCCCTCGCGATCGCGCTGGGGGTCGGCTTCATCGCGGGGACGTTCGTACTGACCGACACCATCGACGCGGGGTTCACCGAGAAGTTCTCCGCGGCGGCCGACAAAATCGACGTCGCCGTACTCCCGGTGCCCGGGGAGAACGGCGACGAGCCTCCGGTCGTCTCCGAGGCCGCCCTGGAGAAGGTGCGCGCCGTGGACGGGGTGGCCGACGCACAGGGGCTGGTACGGGGCACGTCCGCCCTGATCGGCAAGGACGGCAAGGCCGCCGGTGACTTCCCCACCGCGGGGATCTCGCTGCCCGAGGGCGACCTGAACCGGATGCCGATCGTGAGCGGGACCGCCCCGAAGACCGCGACGCAGGCCGTGCTCGACGAGGGCACCGCGAGGACCAGGGGCTTCAAGGTCGGCGACACCGTCGCGGTGCTCGACGCGAGCAACGCCAGGCACGAGTTCACCCTGGTGGGCCTGTTCGACGTCGGCCTGGACCAGGAGCTCGGATACTTCGGCGCGGTCGGCTACACCACGGACACGGCCAGGAAGATGACCGGGCAGCAGGGGTATCGGGAGATCGACGTCGCCGCCGCCGAGGGGGTCACCCAGGAGGCGCTGCGCGGCTCGGTCGCCGCGGCCGTGGGCGCGGGTCACGAGGTCAAGACCGGTGAGCGCTACGCGGCGGACCTCGCCAGGAACAACGGCGCCAACGGCGACTTCCTGAAGGTGGGCCTGCTGCTGTTCGGCGTGGTGGCGATGTTCGTGGCCGCGCTGGTCATCTACAACACCTTCAACATCCTGGTGGCCCAGCGGACCCGCGAGATGGCGCTGCTGCGATGCGTCGGGGCGACGCGCGGGCAGGTCTTCACCTCGATCATGCTGGAGTCGGCGGTGGTCGGCCTGCTGTCGTCGGTGTTCGGCCTGCTGCTCGGCTACGGCCTGGGCGCGGGGGCGCTCTCCGTGCTGGCGGCGTTCGACGCGCCGCTGCCCACGGCCGCCGCCGCCACCCTGACGCCGAGCACCATCGTCCTTGGCCTGGTCATCGGCCTGACGGTCACGGTCGGCGCGGCGCTGCTGCCCGCGCGGGCCGCGACGCGGGTGGCGCCGATCGCGGCGCTGCGCTCGCAGACCGAGGAGCGGACCTTCAGGGCCGGCCTGGTACGAATGATCTTCGCTGGACTGTTCCTGGTCACGGGCGTGGGCACCGTGGTGGCGGGGATCGCCACGGATCCCGGCGAGACCGCCTTGATGGTGGTGATGGCCGGATGCTCGTGCGTCTTCCTCGCGGTGCTGATCCTCGGCCCGGTGATCGTCAGGCCGCTCTCCGCCTTCGCGGGGTGGGTGCCCGCCAAGCTCTTCGGCGTACCCGGCAGGCTGGCCGTGGACAACTCCCGGCGCAACCCGAAGCGGTCGGCGACCACCACCGTGGCACTCACCGTGGGCGTGACGCTGATGACGGTCATCTCCGTCGTCACCGGCACCGTCCGGGTGACGTTCACCCAGCAGCTCGACGAGCAGTTCCCCTTCGACTACATGGTGCAGACCCAGGGGCGCGACTCGGGCCTGCCCCGCGCGATCGCCGAGGACCTCCGGGGCCGGTCCGAGCTGGCCTCGGTCATCGCCTTCCGCGAGACCACCGCGAGGCTCGCGACCGGGACCACGCGGTACGACGTGGGAACCTTCACCCCGACCCCGGGCTTCAAGCCGCCGCTCGACGCGGGCTCGCTCGACCGGCTCGTCCCGGGGACCGCGCTCGTCACCGACCGCGTCGCCGAGCGGCTCACGCTCGGGGTCGGTGATCGGATCACCGTACGAACGGCGAAGGCGGGCACGGTCGACCTCTCGATCGTGGGCATCTCCAATGTCGACGCGAGCCTCTCCGACGTGACGGTGCCCGAGCGGGAGTTCGACCGCTACTTCGGCGAGGTCGGCGACAGCCGAGTGATGATCAAGCACCGTGACGGCGTCGACCCCGACCGGGCGCTCGCGGCGGTCGAGGCGGCGACGGAGGCGTACCCGACGGCGAAGGTCGCGAGCTCGACGGAGATGCGGGGCCAGTTCGACGAGGCGCTCGACATGATACTGATGATCATTACGGGGCTGCTCGGTCTGGCGGTGCTCATCTCCCTGCTGGGCATCGCCAACACGCTCTCCCTCTCGGTCCACGAGCGCACCCGCGAGTCCGCGCTGCTGCGTGCCCTCGGCCTGACCCGGCCCCAGCTGCGGCGGATGCTCTCGGTCGAGGCGCTGGTCCTGGGCCTCATCGGCGCGCTGGTCGGCGTGACGCTGGGAGTCGCGTTCGGCTGGGCGGCCGCGCAGACGATGACCGACAACGTGGTCTTCCAGCTGCCGGTGCCGCAGATCCTGTCGTTCGTCGCCCTGTCCGGCCTCGCCGGGGTGCTCGCGGCCGTCCTGCCCGCCCGGCGCGCGGCCCGCGCCTCGGTCGTGGGCTCACTCGCGAGCGGCTGAGCACCGGACGGTCCGAGCCGGGTGAGCTGAACGGTGCGCCTCCCGCTCCGGCCCGGCAGGACAGGACCGGCGAGGTCGGACCGGGACGGTCGGGACAGGTCAGGACAGGTCAGGCATGGTGGCCGGGACGCCTCGCTATCGGGGGCGGCGTCCCGGCCACTGCTCGGCCACGGTCTCGGGGTTGAGCAGTGGCCGGATGACGATCTCGCCGCTGGCCCTGTCGATCACCACGCATCCGGAGCCGACGGTGTCGGGCAGCACGCTGGGATCGTCGGGCTCGGGCTCGTTCGCCCAGGCGACATAGCCCTCTTGAAAGGCATAAATCCTGATCTCGACGGCGGCACCCGCGCCGCGGACCCCGTTGAAGTACTCCTCCGCTACTGCCCTCGCCTGGTCCGGGTTCACCCTGTCCCCCTCATCTCGCGGACACGGTCACGGAAACCCGCCTCCGAGCGGGAAACCGTCGGGAAAGCCGCCGGAGAAGTCACCGGAAAGGGAGTCCGTGAAACCGTCGGGAAAGCCGTCACAGCCGCCGCCCCTCCCTGTCGATCACGACGCAGAACACACCCGTCACCGACTCGTACGGCGGCTCCACCGCCATGTGCCCCCGCTGCGCGTCGATCCAGATCACCTCGCCGTCGAAGTTCACCGCGTTCCACGCGTGGCTGCCCCCGGCCGGCCAGCGGTTGATGACGAGCGCCGAGGAGCCGTGTCCCCCGGCCAGCAGCGCCTGCGCGATCGGCAGGTAGGCATGGCGCCCCTGCCCCACATAGTGGAAGCGCTGCCCCAGCCACCGCTCCGCCCTCGCCACTCCCCCGGCCTCCCCGGTGAGCAGCGGCCTGCCCACCCGGTCGTACTCGGGCCTGCGCGGCGCGGCCACCGCGGGAGTGCCGTACCAGGTGGAGAGCACCGACAGCGCGCAGTCGATCGCGTTGGTCGCCCGGAACGGATCGTCGGCCGGGCCGCTCCCGTTGATCAGCCTGATCCACATGCCGCGCGGGTCGGGGAAGCGGCGCGGGGTTCCCTGCTCGGTGAGGGGAACGGCCCGCAGCATGTCCTCCTCGGTCTGCGGATCGGGCCTGGCCAACCCGCCCGCCAGCCCGTACGGCCTGCACTGGTCCAGCCGCGCCGGCCCCCAGCGCATCCGCTCCCGCTCGCTCTCACGCGGCGCGGGTGCCACCGGCACCTGGACCTCCAGCTCGAAGTCCCGCCACCGCTGCCCGTCCATCGTCACCACGGGGTTGTAGACCCCCGACGCCAAGCTCCACTCGCTCACCGGCTCCCCCGTCCCCAACCCCTGGGAGCCAGATAGTAGGGCGGCCCACCCACCCGACACGGAGGAGTTGACCATTTAAAGGCTCAACCCCCGCCTGTCGTTCCAGTACCGGTCACATCGGCATCGAAGTCTGTGATCGCGAAGCGGTCTGGTCATCCTTTGGGCGGCACAGCCCGGGTCAGCCGACTCGTACCCGGATGGTGTGCCAGCCGGTGGCGCCGTCCGGGGCGACCGGGGCATGATCGGCGGTCTGGGTGTAGCCGGTGGTGTCGGTGGCGCGGACCTCGATGGTGTGCTCGCCCGGGGTGGCGTCCCAGTCGTCGAGGACCCACTGGCGCCAGGTGTCGGCGGTGGGGGCCTCGGCGAGGCGGGCCTGGCGCCACTCGCCCTGGTCGACACGGACCTCGACCGCGTCCACACCCTTGTGCTGTGCCCAGGCGACACCCGCGACGACGGTCTTGCCCGCGGGGACGCTCGCGCCGTCCCTGGGCAGGTCGATGCGCGACTGGGTCTTGATCGGCCCCTTCGCGGACCAGCCTCTGGGCGTCCAGTAGGCCTCGTCCTCGTCGAAGCGGGTGACCTTGATGTCGGTGACCCACTTGGTGGCCGAGACGTAGCCGTAGAGCCCGGGGACGACCTGGCGGACCGGGAAGCCGTGGTCGACGGGGAGCGCCTCGCCGTTCATGCCGAAGGCGAGCAGGGCGTCGCGGCCGTCCATCACGACGTCGACCGGGGTTCCCGCGGTCCAGCCGTCGGCGGAGGTGCTGAGCAGCATGTCCGCGTCCTTGCGGACGCCGGCGTCGCGCAGCACCGCGGCCAGGCTCACGCCCAGCCAGCGGGCGTTGCCGATGTAGGGGCCGCCGACCTCGTTGGAGACGCAGCAGAGCGTGACGTCGGCCTCTACCACGGCGCGTTTCATCAGGTCGGCGAAGGTGAGCTCCACGGGCCGATCGACCATGCCGTGGATCGTGAGGGTCCAGTCGCGCGGGTCGACCTGGGGGACCGACAGGGCGGTGTCGACCCGGTAGAAGTCGTTGTTGGGAGTGACGAACGACGACAGGCCCCTGATCTTCAGGTCGGTCCCGGCGGGCAGCGCGGGGAGGGGTTTCGCGGGCAGGGGCAGCGCGATGCCGCTACGCGCCGCGTTCACCTCGGCCCGCCCCGAGAACGCGCGCCCGGCCAGACCCGCCACCCCCGCGAGGGCCACGCCGCCGACCGCGCCGGTCAGCAGGCCCCGGCGATCGAAGGCGCGCAGGTCGTTCCCCGCCCGCATGACAGGTGGTATCTGCGGGTCGGGCCGCCCCCCGGCCTCCGATGAGGACTCGGCCGAGACCGGTCGCAGGCGTCCCGGCCCGGTGTCGTGCGAAATCTCTTCCTGGCGACCCGGCCCGGTGTCGTGCGCGGCCCCCGCCGCACCCACGACATAGGCGCCACCGGACATCCCCGCGTACGACCCGGCCGAGGCGTCGTCGGGTACGAGGGCGCGGCGGACGAGCCACCACAGGACGAGCATGGCGGTGCCCACCCCGACGAGCGTCGGGACGACGTCCACCGGCCCGGCCCCCGGCCGGGTCAGCACGGCGACGACGCCGATGAGACCGAACGCGGCCAGACCCGCCATCCCGTACCGGAGGTCGCGGACGGCGGCCCTTCCCAGCGCGACGGCGATCGCGGCCATGACCAGCAGGATCCCGGCGAGCAGCACGGTCTTGTCGTTCTCGCCGAAGGTGCGGATCGCCCATTCCTTGAGCGGCGCAGGGGTGAGGTCGACGACGGAGTTGCCGACCGCGACGACCGGGAAGGCGACGGGGTTCACCAGGCCCGCCACGAGCAGTGACACCGCCACCGCCGCCGCGCCGGACACCAGGCCGATCAGCGCCGAGGCCCAGGAGGGCATGCGCTCGTTGCTCTGCATACCCCCGACGCTACGCCCATAAGGAGCAGCGGGTTCTTACACGCTGATTACAGGCTCGACCTGGACGTCTCGGGCTCCTTGGCCGTCGTCCGCGCGGATCTCTCCGTCAGGCGATCATTTCGGCGATGACGGGGGCGAGGGCACGGAAGGCGCGGCCCCGGTGGCTGATCGCGTCCTTCTCCTGCGCGGACATCTCGGCGGTGGTCCGGGTCTCGCCCTCGGGGACGAGGATCGGGTCGTAGCCGAAGCCGCCGGTGCCGCGCGGGGCGTCGATGATCACGCCGCGCAGCGCCCCCTCGGTCACCCGCTCCTCCCCCGTGGGGAGTGCGAGCGCCGCGGCGCAGGCGAAGTGCGCGCCCCGGTGCTCGGCGGGCACGTCGGAGACCTGGGCGAGCAGCAGGTCGAGGTTGGCCTGGTCGTCGCCGTGCTTTCCCGACCAGCGGGCGGAGAAGATGCCCGGCATGCCGTTCAGGGCGTCGACGCAGAGGCCGGAGTCGTCGGCGATCGCCGGGAGGCCGGACTGCTGGGCGACCGCGTGCGCCTTGAGCAGCGCGTTCTCCGCGAAGGTCAGACCGGTCTCGGCGACGTCGCCGATCTCGGGGAACTCCTCAAGCCCGACGATCTCGACCGGGATCCGGGCGTCGGCGAGGATCCGGCGCAGCTCGGCGATCTTCCCTGCGTTCCTGGTGGCGAGGACGACACGGGCCGCGCCGGTCTCGGGCGTACCGGACTCGCTCATGCCGACCGCCTCGTTCCGGAACGACTCACGCTGAGAAAGCGGCTCATGCCAGGGCCTCCCGCTGGAGGCGGGTGAGCTCGGCGCAGCCGGCCGCGCCGAGGTCGAGCAGCTCGTCGAGGGCTGCGCGGTCGAACGGCTTGCCCTCGGCGGTGCCCTGGACCTCGACGAACTCGCCGGAGCCGGTCATCACCACGTTCATGTCCGTCTCGGCGGCGACGTCCTCGGTGTAGCAGAGGTCGAGCAGCGCCGTCGAGCCGACGACGCCGACGGAGACCGCCGCGACCGAGTCGACCAGCGGGTCTCCGCCGCACATCTTGCGCTTGCGCATCCACGCGACCGCGTCGACCAGCGCCACGTACGCGCCGGTGATGGCCGCGGTGCGGGTGCCGCCGTCGGCCTGGAGCACGTCGCAGTCGATGACGATCGAGTTCTCGCCCAGCGTCTTGTAGTCGACGCAGGCGCGCAGGGATCGGCCGATCAGGCGGGAGATCTCGTGCGTACGGCCGCCGATCTTGCCGCGTACCGACTCGCGGTCGTTGCGGGTGTTCGTGGCGCGCGGCAGCATGGCGTACTCGGCGGTGATCCAGCCCTGGCCGCTGCCCCGGCGCCAGCGCGGGACGCTGTCCTGCACGGAGGCGGCGCAGAGCACCTTGGTGCCGCCGAACTCGACGAGCACCGAGCCCTCGGCGTGCGCGAGCCAGCCCCGGGTGATGGTGACGGGGCGGAGTTGATCGGGAGTACGTCCATCTGCGCGAGCCATGACGTTCACCCTAGGTCATACCGGGCCCCGCTCCGTGCCAGTTCCATCCGTCCGGCGAACCCCCCGCGGGAGGCGTCCTCCATGACGCGGTCGCGGTCGTTCCAGGGCACCAGGTGGGTGAGGACGAGGGTGTCCACGCCCGCCCTGGCCGCGTGCTCGGCCGCCTGGCGGCCGTTCAGGTGCAGGCCGGCGGGGAGTCCGGGCTCGTCGAGGTACGACGCCTCGCACAGGAGCACGTCGGCCCCCGAGGCGAGCTTGACCAGTTCGGCGCTCTCGCCGGTGTCCCCGGAGTAGGCCACCGAGCGCCCGCCGTGGGAGACCCTGAACCCGTAGGTCTCCACGGGGTGGTTCACCGGGGCGGCCGTCACCTCGAAGGGGCCGACCTCGAACGTCCCGGGCATCAGGCCCACGAAGTCGAAAGCTGTGTCGAGCGGCGGCTCGTCGGGCATCGCGTAGGCGGAGTTCAGGCGCTCGCGGGCGTCGGAGGGCGCGTACACCGGCACCTTGGGCAGCGGGCCGCCGGGCGAGTAGGTGCGCACCACGTGGTACGGGCACATGTCGAGGCAGTGGTCGGCGTGCAGGTGCGACAGGCAGATCGCGTCCACGTCGTACAGGCCGATGTGCCTCTGGAGCGCGCCGAGCGCGCCGTTCCCGAAGTCGAGCAGCATGCGGAACCCGTCGGCCTCCAGCAGGTAGCAGGAGGAAGGGCTGTCGGGCCCGGGGAAACTCCCCGAGCATCCAATGATCGTCAACTTCACGGCGGCCTCCTACGGTTACTGTGCGGCGCCGCGTGTCACGGCGCGGGCGCCGGTGGCCGGTGTCCGTCCCCCTTCGTCCGCCGATCCCCGGCGCTCCCCCTACGGAGCGCCCGGGCACCGTCACACGCGATGCCCGTTGTTCGGAACATCCCCTACTACCGCCACCTCGACCGCCTGGATCTCCGGTCCGAGGAACCGTCGTCCGAGGTCGGCGAAGAGTCCCGCGTCGCCGGTGGCGCGGAAGCGGTGCCTGGGCGTGTCTCCCACGGCGGCCAGGCTCCGGTCGTGCAGGACGCGGTAGACGTCCTTGGCCGTCTCGTCGGCGCTGGACACCAGCGTCACGCCGTCTCCCACCACGTAGGAGATCGGCCCGGTGAGGAGCGGATAGTGCGTGCACCCCAGAATCAGCGTGTCGCACCCGTCGGCGAGCACCGGCTCCAGGTATTCGCGGATGACGTCGATGAGCTCGTCGCTCATCGTCTCCCCCCGCTCGACGAACTCCACCAGGCGCGGCGCCGCTACCCCGGTGAGCCGGACGTCGGGAGCGGCGGTGAACGCGTCGTGGTAGGCCATCGACTCGATCGTGGCCCTGGTCCCGATCACCCCGACCCTGCCGTTGCGGGTGGCCCGCACGGCACGGCGGGTGGCCGGCTGGATCACCTCGACGACCGGGACGGCGTAGCGTTCCCGCGCGTCGCGGAGCACCGCCGCGCTCGCGCTGTTGCACGCGATCACCAACATCTTGACGTCGCGCTCGACGAGGTGGTCCATCACCTCCAGCGCGTAGGCGCGGACCTGCGCGATGCTCTTGGGGCCGTACGGCTGCCTCGCCGTGTCGGCCACATAGAAGATCGACTCGTTGGGCAGCTGGTCGATGATCGCCCGAGCCACCGTGAGGCCACCGACACCGCTGTCAAAGATTCCAATGCTCGCTTGCGACACAGTTCCCCAGGCTAGGCGACCCGGGGCGGCCGATCACGGTAAGAATCCTCACAACGCCGAATACCAGCTCAGCCATGTATTTTTCATGACATTCAGTCGTACGGTGTCTGTAGTACGTCCCGTGGTGCGGACGTCAGCCCCGCCCGACGCGGGCCAGCTGACGGGACTGGGCGACCAGGCGACCCGCGGAGTCCCAGACCTCGACCTCCTCGTCGAACCAGCCGTCGCTGATCAGACGCCCCCCGCCCAGGAGGGTGAGCCATCCCGGGGCGGGCAGGGCGCGCAGGTGCCAGGTGAGGTCGACGGTGGGTGCCCAGCCGCGCGCCCCCGCGGAGAACACCACCGGCGGGAGGGCGTCCACGGCGAGCGCCAGCACGTACGGGTCGGGGTCCTGCGGCTCGGCCAGCCGGAAGTAGGCGCGGGCCTCGGGCCTGCCGGTGGGACGGCCGTCGAGCCAGCCGACGGTCGGAGGGTCGAAGGCGAGCTCCACCTGGGCGCTGAACGTCAGGTTCGACGCGTCCTTGGGAGCGGGCAGCGAGACGCACCGCTCGATCGGCGGCATCACCGTCGAGGGCTCGTCCGCCCAGTCGGGGGCGGCACCGCTGAGCGTCGCGGTCGTGACGAGTCCCTCGATGAAGGAGGTCCCTTCCTGGACGAGGGTCACCCTGGTCATCGTGGCGGTGCGACCGGTCTTGATCTGCTCAAGGCGCACCCGCGCGGGGCCGGGCCTCGCCGCACGCAGGAACTGGACACTCGTGCTCACCGGGTGCTCGTGGGGGGAGGCGTCCACGACCGCGCGCAGCAGCACAGCCATCAGATAGCCGCCGTTCAAAGGGCCGCCGATGGAGTATCCGGGGTCGAGGCACACGTCGTAGGTGGTCTCGTCCACCTTGGTCACCGCTGTCGCCTCGTCGAACTTCGCCATCCGCGCTCCCGAATCTTGTTCTAGAGGGGTTACTTTACCCATTCCATGCGACCGTCGCCTCCCCGGGTCCTCAGTGCCCTCTTCCCGGGAGCCGCCAGGACGCCGCAGCCTTCCGGGAACCAAGATCTGCGGTAAGGAAGGGACGGCAGTGACCTGCGGGAACAGGGCGACAAAGGTCACGATGGGCGAAGAAGGCACGCTGAGCAGGGGCTGATCCGGCTTAGACGTGACAATCACGTAGTTAGTTCAATGCAAGCGGGTTGCTAGCAATGTGCACTAACTTCTCCCTGTCCGCGAAGTCCACATTGTGAGTGATCATGCCTGCCAACAATCCCCCAGACCAGTCGCCCGATCCGGGTCAGCAGCCCGACAGGACGATCGCCTACCGTTGGAACGAGGGCGCACAGCCGAACGACCAGCCGCACACGCAGGCCTACCCGCAGAACGGCCAGCCCGGATACTCGCAGCCTTCCGGCGGTTACCAGCAGGGGCAGCCCTACCCGCAGCAGGGCCAGCCTTACCAGCAGCAGCCCGGCCACCAGCAGCAGGGCTACGGCCAGCAACCGTACGGACAGCAGAACTACGGCCAGCAGGCCGGTCAGCCGTACGGGCAGCAGCAGCCCGGCTACCAGCAGCAGGGCTACGGCCAGCAGGCGTACGGCCAGCAGGCGGGAAACTGGCAGCAGGGACCCGACTTCCTGAGCGCCGGGCCTCCCCCGGGACCTCCCGCACGCAAGGGCGGCAAGGGCTGGCTGCTCGCGGTGGTCGCCGCGCTGGTCGTCGCCCTCGTGGGCGGTGGCGGCTTCTTCGCGATCAACCTGCTCAGCGGCGGCGGCGCGCAACCGCACGACGTACTGCCCGGCAACGCCGTCGGCTACATCCGCCTCGACCTCGACCCGGCCGCGAACCAGAAGGTGGCGCTGTTCAACATCGCCAGGAAGTTCACGACCACCAAGGACTCCTTCAGCGGCGAGGACCCGCGTAAGGCGATCTTCGACCTGATCAAGAAGGACGCCGGCGACCTCAGCAAGGTGGACTACGCCACCGACATCGAGCCCTGGCTCGGCGTCCGCGTCGGCGTGGCCGCGCTGGCCCCGGCCAAGGCCGGCGCCGAGCCCGGCGTCGTGGTGGCCGTCCAGGTCACCGACCAGGACAAGGCCACGGCGGGCATCGCGAAGCTGATGGGCAAGGAGAAGTACGGCATCGCGTTCCGCGACGACTACGCGCTGCTCACCCCGACCCAGGCCGAGGCCGACAAGGCCGCCACCGCCGAGCCGCTGTCGGGCAACGCCAACTTCTCCGACGACCTGAGCGCCCTCGGCGAGACCGGTGTGCTCTCCTTCTGGGCCGACGCGGGCAAGCTCGCGGGAATGGCCCCCGAACTGGCCGCCCAGGACCCCTCCGTCCTCGCCCAGGTCAAGAACGCCCGCGTGGCGGGCGCCCTCCGCTTCGACAGCGAGTACGTCGAGCTCGCGGGCATCAGCCGCGGCGTCGAGAACCTGGACATGGGCGATCCCGAGCCCTCCAGGATCAGCACGCTTCCCGCCTCCACCGCCGGCGCGATCTCGATCTCCGGTCTCGGCGAGGTGGTCGGCAAGCAGTGGGCGCAGCTCATGAAGTCGGCCGACCAGGCCGCGAACGGCGGCGTCCAGCAGTTCGCCGACCAGGCCAAGCAGAACTACGGCCTCGCGCTCCCCGACGACCTGGTGACGCTGCTCGGCAAGAACATCACCATCGCCATCGACTCCAACGGCCTCGACGGCAACCAGCCGAAGTTCGGCGCGAAGATCGTCACCGACCCGGCCAAGGCGCAGGAGGTCGTCGGCAAGATCGAGAGGTTCCTCGCGGACTCCGGGACGGCCGTCCCGCAGCTCGCCAAGGTTCCCGGCGACGGCGTCTTCGTCCTGGGCAGCGCGCAGGACTACGCCGCCGAGCTCAACAAGGACGGCGCCCTGGGCGACAGCGAGACCTTCCAGCTCGCGATCCCCAACGCCGGTGAGGCGACCTTCGCCCTCTACGCCGACCTGGACAAGGTGGAGAACCTCTACCTCGGCAACCTCCAGGGCGACGAGAAGGCCAACCTCCAGGTACTCCGCGCCGTGGGCGTGAGCGGCACCCAGTCGGGCAGCGATGGGACCTTCTCGATGAGGCTCCTGTTCAACTGATCCACCCGGGCTCCCCGATCCCGTTCGGATCAGGCCTCCCAGATCCCCGGCAGGGCTCCGGCCCCGCCGGGGATTCGCCTTTTCCTCAGGCGACGTTCAGGCCCAGAGCTGGCCTTCGAGCCGCTCCTCGGCCTCGTCGAGCGTCCCCTCGTAGGCGCCGGTGGACAGGTATTTCCAGCCGCCGTCCGCGACCACGAACACGACGTCGGCCCGCTCCCCCGCCTTGACGGCCTTCGCCGCCACACCGAGCGCGGCGTGCAGGGCGGCACCGGTGGAGACCCCCGCGAAGATGCCCTCGCCGGACAGCAGCTCCCGGGTGCGCCGCAGCGCGTCGGCCGAGGAGACCGAGAACCGCGTGGTCAGGACGTCGGCGTCGTACAGCTCGGGGATGAAGCCCTCGTCCACGTTGCGCAGCCCGTACACCAGCTCGCCGTAACGCGGCTCGGCGGCGACGATCCTCACACCGGGAACGTGCTCGCGCAGGAACCTGCCGACGCCCATCAGGGTGCCCGTGGTGCCCAGACCGGCCACGAAGTGGGTGACGGACGGCAGATCCTCCAGGATCTCCGGCCCCGTCGACTCGTAGTGCGAGCGCCAGTTGGCCGGGTTGCCGTACTGGTAGAGCATCACCCAGTCGGGGTTCTCCTCCGCCAGGCCCTTGGCGACCCTCACCGCCTCGTTCGAGCCGCCCGCCGCGGGCGAGGAGATGATCTGCGCCCCCCACATGCGCAGCAGCTGGCGACGCTCCTCCGAGGTGTTCTCCGGCATCACGCAGATCAGCTTGTAGCCCTTGAGCCTGGCGGACATCGCGAGCGAGATGCCGGTGTTGCCGCTCGTGGGTTCGAGGATCGTGCAGCCCGGCTGGAGAAGCCCGTCCTTCTCCGCCTGCTCGATCATCCACAGCGCCGGACGGTCCTTGATCGAACCTGTCGGGTTGCGGTCTTCGAGTTTGGCCCAGATCCGTACGTCCTCCGAGGGCGAGAGTCTGGGCAGGCCGACCAGCGGGGTCCGGCCGACCGATTCGATCAGTGAGTCAAAACGCATGGTGTACGGCTTCCGCCTCGGGTTGACCTTGTGGTGACAGACCTGCTGCCTCGGGGTGACAGCCCAAAAACCGCGGCGCGCGCCGCCCGGCCCGGGAGAGCTCTCCGATCTCGCGAAGGATCACGGAACTCCCGCGGTGCGGGCGGCGCCACGCGGCTAGCGGGATCCGCCGGCCACGGCGGGCAGGACGGTGACCGTGTCGCCGTCGGCGACCGGGGTCTCCAGACCGCCCAGAAAGCGGACGTCCTCGTCATTCAGGTAAACGTTCACGAAGCGGCGCAGCGCGCCCTTGTCCACCAGGCGCTCCTTCAGCCCGGGGTGCCGGACCTCCAGATCGCCGATCAGCTCCTCAAGCGTGGCGCCCTTGGCGTCGACGGCCTTGGCGCCGTCGGTGTAGGTGCGCAGGATGGTCGGAATGCGAACCTCGATGGCCATCGCGGGTCAGTCTCCTTGTGTCGTCATGAGAGTGAGAGGCCCACCGGATCAGAACACCGGTGAGCACCGGAGGATTCCAGAAAAGCCGGTCAGCGACAGTCGTAGACGACGACGAAGGGCGTGTGCGCGAACAGGAAGTTCTGCACGGGCGCGACACCCGCGCGCCGTGCCCGAGGGCCGGGACGCGAGAGCACCACGTCCTCCTGGCTCGGGGCGGCGGTCAGCATGCCCACCAGCTTACCCAAAGGGTTCATTCGTCCCACGGCCGTACCGGACAACGGCACCGTACGAATCCCGGACACCACCCGAACACGGAGACGAGGGAGCCGGGACACCAGGGCATGGAGGTAAGATCCCCACCCCGGAGGCTTCGGCGTCAGGACCCGAAAAGGTGACGGTCACCCGGAGGTGATCGTCACCTCCTCCTCGCTCACGATGCCGTCGATGATCCGGTACGAGCGGAACTCGGCCTTCTCCCCCAGCTCCTCGCGGGTGGAGACCAGCACGTAGTGGGCGTTCGGCTCGGCGGCGTAGGAGATGTCGGTGCGGGAGGGGTAGGCCTCGGTGTCCGTGTGGGAGTGGTAGATGACCACCGGCTCCTCGTCGCGGTCGTCCATTTCTCGCCAGACGCGCAACTGCTCCAGCGAGTCGAACCGGTAGAACGTCGGCGACCGCTCGGCGTTCTCCATCGCGATGAACCGTTCGGGAGAGTCGGAACCGACTGGCCCGGCGATCACGCCGCAGGCCTCGTCGGGGTGGTCCGCCCGAGCATGCGCGATGATCCTGTCAACCAGTTCCCGAGAGATGGTGAGCATGACTGGAAGTTACCAAAGGGCGCGGACCAGGGTGTCCTGGAGGTAGGTGAGCCAGTCGTAGATGACGTACGCCGGATAGCGGGGGTCGCTCTCCGGCATGTCGGCGATCTCGTCGTGCACCTCCTCGGTCACCTCCAGCCGGGTGCCGAGCGCGAGGCGCACGTCGTTCAGCGCGCGCATCCACGCCTGTGCCTGCTCCCTGGTCAGCTCGACCCTGCCGGGCTCGGCGCTGTCGAGCATCGCCTTGGCGTCGGCCCGCTTGCCCTCGCGCAGCGTCGCCTCGGTGTATCTGCGGAACTCGGCGGCCGCCTCGCCGTCCTCGTACGCCGAGGGGAAGAGCCGGGCGAGTACCGGATCGTTGGACTGCTCGGAGGGGCCGATGCCGAGCGCCTTCTCCAGGGGGTCGTCGCCGGTCTCCCCCGGCTCGATCAGGCCCAGGATCTGCGTGACCAGCGAGCGCAGGATCGACACCTCGGCGGCGTCGAAAACCGTGATCACGCCGCCCTCGTGCCCCGGCTTGAACCCCGAACTCATCTCTCGCCCACCATTTCTCGCGGGCTCCGCCCGAGACCCGCCCGCCGTTTCGAGTCCTGCCGCTTCGGGCCCGGCTGGTCGCCGCGCGACGACAGGTGGCGCCCGGCCGCTCGCGCGCTCACGAATCCCGCTGGACGGTGGCCCACAGCCCGTACGAGTGCATGATCTGCGCGTCGCGCTCCATCTCCTCGCGGGTGCCGCTGGAAACCACGGCCTTCCCCTTGTGGTGCACGTCGAGCATTAACTTCTCCGCCTTCTCCTTGGAGTATCCGAAAACGGACTGGAAGACGTACGTCACGTAGGACATCAGGTTGACCGGGTCGTTCCAGACAATCGTCAACCATGGCAGATCGGGCCGTACGTCAACTGACGGACGCTCGACCTCCGTTGGAGCGGTGCTACCCACATTCACCAGTCTGCCCTACCCCGGGCTTAGTCTTCGACTCGTGACAAAGAGCATGAGCACCGCGTTGCTTACCGATCACTATGAGCTGACGATGCTGGAGGCGGCGCTGAGAAGCGGGGCCGCCTCCAGACGGGCGGTTTTCGAGGTGTTCGCGCGCCAGCTGCCCGGCGGGCGACGCTACGGGATCGTGGCGGGAACCGGCCGGGTGCTGGACGCGCTGGAGTCCTTCCGCTTCGAGGAGGAGGCGCTGGCGTTCCTGCGGGACAACGAGGTGGTCGACGAGCCCACCCTGGAGTTCCTCGCCGGATACCGGTTCTCCGGGAAGGTGGACGGCTACGGCGAGGGCGAGTGCTACTTCCCCGGTTCCCCGATCATGACGGTGGAGGGCACGTTCGCCGAGGCCGTGCTGATGGAGACCGTGATCCTGTCGATCCTCAACCACGACTGCGCGATCGCCAACGCCGCCACACGCATGATCCGCGCCGCCGGGACCAGGCCCCTCATCGAGATGGGCTCACGGCGCACCCACGAGGCGGCGGCGGTGGCCGCGGCGCGGGCCGCCTACCTGTGCGGGTTCTCCTCCACCTCCAACCTCATGGCGGGCCACGAGTACGGCATACCGACCGCCGGGACCGCCGCCCACGCCTTCACCCTGCTCCACGACTCGGAGGAGCAGGCCTTCCAGGCCCAGATCGCCTCCCTCGGCGCCGATACCACACTGCTCGTGGACACCTACGACGTGGCCGAGGCCGTGCGGATCGCGGTGGAACTCGCCGGCCCCTCCCTCGGGGCGGTCCGCCTCGACTCCGGCGACCTCGGCCAGGTCGCCCACGAGGTCCGCGAGCAGCTCGACGCGCTCGGCGCCCACAAGACCCGGATCATCGTGACCAGCGACCTCGACGAGTACGCCATCGCCGCGCTCGCCGCCGCACCCGTGGACGGCTACGGCGTCGGCACGTCGCTGGTCACCGGCTCCGGCTCGCCCACCGCCGCCCTGGTCTACAAGCTCGTCGCCCGCGAGGACGCCGAAGGGGTCATGCGGCCGGTGGCCAAGAAGTCGGTGGGCAAGCCCAGCCGGGGCGGACGCAAGGAGGCGTTCCGCGAGCTCGACGCCGAGGGCACGGCGATCGCCGAGGTGGTCACCGTCTCCGGCGAGCACCCCTCGAACGCCCGCCCGCTACAGGTTCCGCTGGTCAGGGAGGGGGAGATCGTCGGCCGCGAGAAGCTGGACGCGGGCCGCGCGCGGCACCGCGAGGCCGTCGCCGAGCTGCCCTCCAACGCCTATCAGCTGTCCCGGGGCTACGCCGCGATCCCAACCGTGTTTGACTGACCGCATGCCAACAGCACTCATCATCGTCGACGTCCAGAACGACTTCTGCGAGGGCGGGAGCCTCCCGGTCGGCGGCGGCGCGGAGGTGGCCGCCGCCATCTCCGCACACGCCGCCTCGCACGGCTACGACCATGTCGTGGCCACCCGTGATTATCACATCGACCCCGGCTCCCACTTCGCCGCCGAACCCGACTACGTGACCACCTGGCCCGCCCACTGCGTCGCCGGGACACCCGGCTCCGACTTCCACCCCGCCTTCGACACCTCACGCGTCGAGGAGGTCTTCAGCAAGGGTGCCCACAGCGCCGCCTACAGCGGCTTCGAGGGCGTCACCTCCGACGGGACTCCCCTGGCCGACTGGCTCGGCGAGCGCCACGTGGAGGCGGTGGACATCGTCGGCATCGCCACCGACCACTGCGTGCGGGCCACCGCCCTGGACGCGGTCGCGCACGGACTGTCCGTTCAGGTGCTGCTGGACCTCACCGCCGGGGTGTCCGCTCCGACCACCGAGACCACCCTCGCCGAACTCGGCTCCGCCGGAGCCCGCCTCACGGGAACCCCCGTGGTCCGACCGGCCTGACGATCTCTCAGCTCTTCGGCATCCCCAGAAAGAGGATCATCCGGTCGAGCTTCCCGTCCATGGTCCGGTAGTTCTCCTTGAGCTCGCCGATGTCGTACGCCATGGCCCTCATGTCCTGCTTGATCCCGACGACCTCCACCTTGAGCTCGGCCACATCCTCCTTGACCCCGGCCATCTCCACCTTGAGCTCGGCCACGTCCTCCTTGACCTCCGCGAGCCCCACCTTCAGCTCAGCCACATCCTCCTTGAGATCAGCGACATCCTGCTTGACCCCGGCCATCTCCACCTTGAGCTCAGCGACATCCTCCTTGACCTCCGCGAGCCCCACCTTCAGCTCAGCCACATCCTCCTTGACCTCCGCCACCTCGGCCCTGAGCTCGGCCACATCCTGCTTGACCCCGGCCATCTCCACCTTGAGCTCAGCGACATCCTCCTTGACCTCCGCGAGCCCCACCTTCAGCTCGGCCACATCCTCCTTGACCTCCGCCACCTCGGCCCTGAGCTCGGCCACATCCTGCTTGACCTCGGCCCTGAGCTCGGCCACATCCTGCTTGACCTCCGCCCTGAGGTCAGCCACATCCTGCTTGACCTCGGCGAGCTCCTCCTTCGTGGCGCACTTCGCCACATCGAACCGAAGCTCGGTGACCTCCTGCCGGAGTCCGGCGACATCGTCCTTGGTGGCGAGGGTGTCCATCCTCGCCATGATCTGCTCGAACATCGGAGCCACGTACTCCATGATCTCGGTACGGATCATCTCGGCCAACACTCGTCCTCTTTGAAAGCATTGCGGGGGAACCCGGTGGCGGGCCCGGGGTGGTGACAGCGACACGTTACCAACGATGCCTACTCTGAGCATTCGAACGATTACCGGATCGGCATGGATGGGCAAACAGAACCATCACCGGTCGCGGCAGGAGTATCACGGAGAGTCGATACCTCTTACTACCGGTGGTGATCTCATATGTTCGTGCTCGGCGTCTCCTGGCTGATCCTGACCCCGCTGTGCCTGTGGAACCTGTTTCGCGGAGGGACGCTGGTACGGCTGACGAGCGTGCTTTCGCTGGTCGCGCTGGAGGCGGCCACGGTCTGGGCCACCACCGTCGTCCAGGTTCCCGCTCGAACTCCGATCACCGCACTCCCGCGCCCGGCGACCCTGGCCGACTCCCTGGCAGGTCCGCCGGCCGGACCTCGGATCGCCCCCCGAACCGAACCCTGGATCCGACCTCGGTCCCCGCTCGCGCCGTCCCGAGTGCCCGCACCGCTTCCGGATGCGGCGCGGCAGGGCGTGCGGGACACGCGGGGAGCACAGGCGGTGCGAGGGGAGCGGATGTCCGGAAACCGGCCAGGCATCTCCTCCGGCAGGCGAGGCTCCTCCTGCCGGGGGCGGATGCCCGCTCCGGAGCAGGTGCGGCTGGCTCGCCGCCAGGGTGCGCCACGGGGCGTGACGCTCTTCTGGAAGGCCAGAGCCGACGAGTGCGACACCGCGACCGTGGTCCTGCACCACGGAAACCGCACTATCAAGGTCTGGATGCGGGAGGACAGGGCGCGCAGACGCTCCTCCGGCGCCACCACGTGGCCCGTGAGCGTCGCCGGCGGCGTCGCCTCCCTGGAGGTGCCGCTCACGGTGCCGGTGCGCGACACGGGGGCGTTCAGGGCGATCGACGGGCGGACCGGCAGGCCGATCGCCCTCGCCAGGCCGGGTCGCGTACCCGAGGAGCCGTCCACGGCCCGGTGATCCAGGGTTCCGGCTCGCCCGAACCGCTCGGCCCGCCGTTCAGGGCGACCGGTACCGCCCGGAGCCGGACCGGGCGCATCCTCGTCCGGACAGGTCACCGAGCCGAGGGTGCGCCCGGCGACCGGATCCGGCTCGAACCCCCGACCGGACGGCCGAGCCGGGAAACCCCCGCTGGGCGACCAAGGTCGAGTCACCGGATCAGGTGAAAGGCGGCCCGGCCCGGTGACCGGGTCAGTGGGAGCGCTGGGTGGCCCAGTGGCGGATCTTGCCGATCCGCTCCTGGATCTGCTCGGCGGAGGCCTGCGCGATGGCCGGTCCGCCGCAGGCCCTGCGGAGCTCGGCGTGGATGACTCCGTGAGGCTGGCCGGTGCGGTGGTTCCAGGCGCCGACGAGACCGTTGAGCTCCCTGCGGAGGTTGGCGATCAGCTCGTGCGGGGCGAGCTCCGGCTCCTTGGGCTCGGGCTTTTTCCGCTTGGCCTTCAGCTGGTCGGACTGGCGCTTGCTCAGCAGGGTGCGGACCTGGTCGGGCTCCAGAAGGCCCGGCAGGCCGAGGAAGTCCTCCTCCTCGGGAGAGCCGGTCTCCGCGGCGCTGCCGAACTCGCCGCCGTCGAAGAGGACCCGGTCGAAGGTGGCGACCGCCTCCAGGGTCTCGAACGGCAGCTCGTCGCCCACGACGTCGGGGTTGTCCTTCTTGCGCTGGGCGTCCTCCAGCAGGAAGTCGTCCAGCCCCTCCTCGGCGGGCTTGCGGTCGAGCACGTGGTCGCGCTCGGCCTCCATCTCCCCCGCCAGGCCCATCAGGGTCGGTACGGAGGGCACGAAGACCGACGCGGTCTCGCCCCGCTTGCGGGCGCGGACGAAGCGTCCGACGGCCTGGGCGAAGAACAGCGGGGTCGAGATGCTCGTCGCGTAGACGCCGACGGCGAGGCGTGGGATGTCGACCCCTTCCGAGACCATCCGGACCGCGACCAGCCAGCGCTGCTCGGAGGCGGAGAACTCCTTGATCTTCTTGGATGCCGTGGGGTCGTCGGAGAGCACGACCGTGGCGCCCTCTCCGGTGATCGTCCGGATGTGGCGGGCGTAGGCGCGTGCGGTCTCGTGGTCGGTCGCGATGACCAGGGCACCGGCGTCGGGCACGCCCCTGCGCACCTCGGTCAGGCGCCGGTCCGCCGCCCGGAGGACCTGGCGGATCCACTCGCCCTTCGGGTCGAGTGCGGCCCGCCACGCCTGGCCGAGCTGGTCCTTGGTGAGCGGGGTGCCGAGGGTCGCGGCGATCTCGTCGCCCGCGCGGGTCCGCCAGCGCATCTCACCGGCGTAGGCGAGGAAGATGACCGGTCTGACGACGCCGTCGGCGAGTGCCGGGCCGTACCCGTAGGAGTAGTCGGAGACGCTGCGCCGGACCCCGTCGCCGTCCTCGGCGTAGGTGACGAAGGGGATCGGGTTGACGTCGGACCTGAAGGGGGTCCCGGTCAGGGCGAGGCGTCTGGCGGCCGGCTCGAACGCCTCCCGCACACCGTCGCCCCAGGATTTCGCGTCGCCCGCGTGGTGGATCTCGTCGAAGATCACGAGCGTCTTGCGCGCCTCGGTGCGGGCGCGGTGCAGCGCCGGGTGCATGGATACCTGGGCGTAGGTGATGGCCACCCCGATGTAGTCACGGGAGGTCGCGCCCTGGCTGTTCTTGAACTCGGGGTCGATCGCGATGCCGACCCTGCTCGCGGCGTCCGCCCACTGCTGCTTGAGGTGCTCCGTGGGTGTGACGATCGTCACAGCCCGGATGATCCCTCGTGACAGGAGGTCGCTGGCGATGCGGAGCGCGAAGGTCGTCTTGCCCGCACCCGGCGTGGCGACCGCGAGGAAGTCGCGCGGCTCACGGCTGGAGTACAGGTCAAAGGCCTCCTGCTGCCACGCGCGAAGCTTCGGCGCGGTGCCCCAGGCGGCACGGTCCGGATATGAGGGCGAGAGGTGGGATGCGGCGAAAGTGCTCACAGTGTCCCCAGGGTAATCTGCGCCGCCGACAAGACGTGCCGATCGGCCGAGATCCTCGCCAAGGTCGTCCCTTCGTGCTATTGGTCCGCGGAGCGGAGATCGTCGAATCGCGGAGCCGGACTCGCGCGGCCCCCGCTCAGCACAAGCCCGCTCAACCTAGGCCCGCTCAACGCAGGCCCGCGATCACCGTGTCGATCTCGGCCCTCGACACGGGGTCGTCCGGCTGGGTCATCGCGACCACGACCACCGGACGCTTTCCCGCCCCCGTGAGGAAGACCACACGCAGGTACGCCGGCCGGTTCACCACGTCCAGGTACTCCGCGCGCAGGGCACGGGTGTGGCCGGTACGCGCGCCCACGGTGATCTCCGTGTCGTCCACGACCTTCACCTCGTCACCGTGGAGCAGGAGCCGCGCGTACAGGTCGCTGAGTTCGGTGGTGGTGGCGCGCGCGTCGTTCGCGGGCTCGGCGGGCATGACCATCACGGTCGTGTTGACGCCGTCGCCCGCGGCCGAGGTGAACTCCGTGACCGGCGGCACCGTACCCGTGAGCCAGCGCTCCGGCAGCGGGTAGCTCACCCCCGCGACCGGATCGTCCACCCGCTCCGGGGGCGGGGAGGGCAGTGCCCGCAGTGACAGTACGGCCACCACGGCGATGACGCCGGCACCGGCGGCCAGGGTGAGCAGTACGAGCAGCACGCGGCGCAGGCGCCCGGGGCGACGCTCGGGAGGGGCGATGGGCGTGCCGTACCAGCGGGCGGAGGGCGGCAGGTCGTCGCCGGGCTCAGGGATGCGGGGGGGCCAGGTCAGGCTGGAGCGGGCGTCGGACGGCTCGTCCTCCGGTGGCGGCCAGGGGCGATACTCGTCGTCCTCGGGCGCCGGCCAGGGGCGGCGCTCGTCGTCGAGGTCCGGGTCGGTGGGCGGCCACACCTGATCCTCGGCCGCCCGCGCGGCCCTGCGGGCCCGCCTGGACCGGCGTCCCCCGCCACGGCCGGGCTCGTCGGGCGGGTCCGACCGGCGAGGTCGTTCGTGCACGGGACCTCCTCCCCGGCGGCGACGGTCCTACCGTCCTACCACGCATCGGGGGGCGTGACCCGGCTATGGGTGATCGCTGTTACGGGAGTGACCAATGAGTCATGAGATGTCCCTCATACGCCGGGCGACGACGACCCCGAAGAGCCCGATGGAGGCCATGAGGGCGACGATCGTGGTGTAGCCGGTGGCGATGTCGTCGTGGCCGATCAGGTTGACCAGGACTCCGCCGAAGCCGATGGTGATCGCGCTGCCCAGGGTGTCGACGACCTGGAGGGCGGCGGAGTTGGCGCCCTGCTCGGCGTCGGGCGACTGACGCATCGCGGTGACGTTGACGCTGGTCACGCCGATGCCCATGCCGAATCCCGCGATGACCCAGGCGGGCACGGTGACCCAGCCGCTGACCCCGGGCACGAGCGCGAGCAGGGTCGTCAGGATGCCCACGGTGATCGCGACGGCGCCGATCCGCACCAGCAGCGGCCTGTCGTACGAGCGGCGGGTCTGCAGGTAGGAGCCGGTGGTCCAGCCTATGGCGCCGAGGGTGAGCGCGACCCCCGCCCCGGCGACGGAGAAGCCGTGCACCTCGGTGAGGAGCAGCGGGATGAAGGCGTTGACCCCGAAGAACGCCGAGGCGAGCACCCCGCGCATCATGACCGTGGTGGGCAGGCCGCGGCCGAACCTGAGGGCACGGGGAGGCAGCAATCTCGGCAGGCCCGTGGCGAGGAGGGCGAGCCCCGCGGCGGTGGCGATCCCGCCCGATATCGGGGCCTCGTGGAGACGGCCCACCCCGTACAGCAGGATCCCGCCGCCGCACGCGGTGGCGGTGGCGGCCAGGGTCATCGCCAAAGGCCTGGAGCGGGGTCCGAAGGAGGGCGCGGGCATCGGGCCGCCGACGCGCAGGGCGGGCAGGAGCATCACGAGAGCGGGGACGACCAGCGGCACGATGCCGTAGAAGACCCATCTCCATCCCGCGGTCTCGGCGATGATCCCGGTGAGACCCGGCCCGATCAGGGCGGGAAGTACCCAGGCCGCCGAGAGCGCGGCGAATATCCGGGGCCTGGTCGCCGGGACGTAGACCCGCGCGATCATCACGTAGATCGCGACGACGACGGCGCCGCCACCGAGGCCCTGTACGGCCCGCGCGACGATGAACAGTTCCTTGGACGCGGCGGCTCCGGCCATGACCATACCGGCGGTGAACAGCCCCACCCCGAGCAGGAACGGCCAGGCGTGCCCCCGCCGGTCGGACCAGAGCCCGGCGACGACGTTGGCGAGCAGACCGGCGATGAGGAAGGCCGAGAAGCTCACCCCGTACAGATCGAGGGCGTCGAGGTCCGCGGAGACGGCGGGCATGACCGTGCTCACGGACATGCCCTCGAAGGCGATCAGCGTGACGACGAGCAGAATGCCCAGGGAGGCGGTCCGGTACTCGGGACCGAAAATCCGGGGGGATTCGTATGGAGCGTCGGCTGTCTTCGGTGCTGTCACCCGTCAAGGGTAGTGTTCGCCCCTCGGCCTCGGTAGACGGCCCACATCTCCTGCATCCTGACGGCCTGGCCCACGGTGAACCCGGACATGCAGCGGTCGTCGGAGTAGTCCATGAAGTTGTGGATCGGGTCGGGCCCGCCGCCCTTGCAGGTGTCCTTGACCAGGGGGCAGCCCTCGGTGGGCTGTCCCTCGGGCTCGGTGTCGGCCACGCCGTCGCCCGGCGGCTCGCAGCCCTTCTCGAAGGTGTGCAGCAGCCCGAGCCAGTGCCCGATCTCGTGGACCCCGGTGTATCCCCGGTCGAAGCTGCGCATCGCTCCGCCGGGCAGGCTCCGCCAGTCGACGACCACCCCGTCGAGGGCGGGCTCCTTGGCGTACCCGTGGGGATAGGTGGAGTAGCCGAGCACCAGCTCGCCGAGCTGGGCGAGATAGAGGTTGAGGGTCTCGGGGCCGCCCCTGCGCATCCGCTTGATCACCCGCTCGTGGGTTACGGGCTCGCGGAACCAGGTCGCGCTGACGGTACGGGTGACGCCGTCCAGCCTGAACCGGATCCCGGTGTCCGCGCCGCCGAGCCCCCCGGAGTAGGCGGCGTTGAGCGTGGCGATCTGGGCGCGTACGGCGGCGTCGGGCGCGCCGAGCCTGCCGTCGGTGAGGACGTGCACCCAGGTGGGCACGGTGATGGGGAGCGCGGGCCTGAGCGGGTTCGGCCCACGCCGCCCGCCTGCGGGCTCGGGGGACGGCGCGGGCGCGTGTCGCGGCGCCACGGAGCGGGCGGCCCACCTGGAGGGAGCGGGGGCACACCCCGGTGGCCCGGAGGCGGCGGTTGCCCGGCCGGGAACGGCGGGAACGGGAGATGAGGCTCCCACCGTGAACAGGCATGCGGAAACAACGGCGATCGCACGCCGAAACATGGACTCCCCCGACAGATCCCAGGCGCTGGACGTTCGCCGCTCTCCGGCGGCATCCCGACCGTAACCTCATCTGTGGCGATCACCCATGAGCAACACTCACTCGTTGTTGCCGTCTTCGCCCTTCGGGAGTCCCGAGTAGATCTCCTTGCACTCCGGGCAGACCGGGAACTTCTGGGGGTCGCGGTTCGGCACCCAGACCTTCCCGCAGAGCGCGCGGACCGGGGCCCCGCTCAGCGCGCTCTCCATGATCTTGTTCTTCTCGACGTAGTGGGCGAAGCGCTCGTGGTCGCCGTCGCCGTGCGACAGGTCCGGGCGGACGTCGCTCTCAGGGAGAATCTTCGTACTCACCCTCGCGATTTTATGCCCGTACCGTCGCGCCCGGGGCACCGGCGGTCGGTCGGGCGCGAAACACGACCCATCGGCGCCGGAGCGACATCCCGGGATCGGCCGCCGGCTCCGACCGCCTGGGCGGTGATCCCGATGATCGTCCGGACATGACGGCGGGTGCGGAGAGGGGGGTTAGTTCATCGAGGGGTCGTCGGGGCAGGTGGCCACGTAGGCGAGTTCGCCCCTCTGACGGCGCAGCACCGCCCGCCACAGCGACTCGGGCTCGTGGTGGAAGGTGTCGCCTGGCTCGGAGTCCACGACGTACCAGGCGCCCTCGCCGATCTCGCTCTCCAGCTGCCCCGCCGACCATCCGGCGTACCCGGCGAAGATGCGCATCTGGGCGATCTCCCCGGCGAGGATCTCCGGCGGCGCGTCGAGGTCGACGGTGCCGAGCCTGGAGACGGCCGCGGTGCCCGCGTGCAGCCGCCGCCAGCCGAGCGGTTCCTGCCCGCTCGGGACGGCGGCCAGCGCGAGGGCGCTGTCCGTCTGAACGGGACCGCCCTGGAACAGCACGGACGGGCCGGTGACCATGGTGTCCCAGGTGGGAAGCACCTGGGTCACCGAGATGTCGCTCGGTCTGTTGAGCACTACGCCCAGGGTGCCGCCGTCGAGATCGTGTTCCAGCACCAGGACCACGCTGCGCCGGAAGTTGGGATCCTCCAGCTGCGGGGTCGCCACCAGAAGCCCACCGACGTAGATCGCCTCCGCCATGCCTCCATAATGAGGGGTGAACCCCCTTTCGCGCTGCTCCACCCGCTGTTCCGATGGTTCGGACCCCGCTCAGCGTCACGTGACGCGCATGTGAGGGCACCGCGCGAGACGAGAAGGACGGCCGGAGCGGAGAGGAGGGCCTTCAGGCCTCCTCGGTCGCCCCCGCCGTGCCCATGGACCGCGCGGTCACGCCTCCGTCATGCCCGTACGTGCCCGGCCGCCGGCCGACTCGCGCACGGCCGCCGCGACGGCGCCCGACACGTCCGGGTGGAAGACGCTGGGGACGATGTAGTTGGGGCCGAGCTCCTCGGGGGTCACCACGGCGGCGAGCGCCTTGGCCGCGGCCAGCAGCATCTCCTGGCTGACCACGGTGGCCTGGGCGTCGAGCAGACCACGGAAGACACCGGGAAAGGCCAGCACGTTGTTGATCTGGTTCGGGTAGTCGGAGCGGCCGGTGGCGACCACGGCGGCATACTCGCGGGCGTCGTCGGGCGAGATCTCCGGCTCGGGGTTGGCGAGCGCGAAGACCACGGCGTCCTTGGCCATCGAGGCGATGTCGTCGCCGTTGAGGATGCCGGGCGCGGACACGCCGATGAACACGTCGGCCCCCTTGATCGCGCCGCGCAGGTCACCGGAGTAGCCCTCGATGTTGGTGTGGTCGGCGATCCACTGGAGCGAGTCGTCCAGGTCCTGGCGGCCGCGGTGCACGGCGCCCAGGTAGTCGCAGACGACCACGTTGCGGGCACCGGCCGCGAGCAGCAGGCGCAGCACCGCCGTACCGGCCGCACCCGCCCCCGCCAGGGCGATGCGGACCTCACCCAGGTCCTTGCCGACCACGCGCAGCGCGTTGGTGAGCGCGGCCAGCACGCAGATCGCGGTGCCGTGCTGGTCGTCGTGGAAGACCGGGATGTCCAGCAGGTCGCGCAGCCGCCGCTCCACCTCGAAGCAGCGCGGGGCCGAGATGTCCTCAAGGTTGATGCCGCCGAAGCCGGGGGCGATGATCTGCACCGTGCGCACGATCTCGTCGACGTCCTGGGTGTCCAGGCAGATCGGCCAGGCGTCGATGTCGGCGAACCGCTTGAACAGCGCGGCCTTGCCCTCCATCACGGGGAGCGCGGCGGCCGGGCCGATGTTGCCCAGGCCGAGCACCGCCGAGCCGTCGGTGACGACGGCGACGGTGTTGCGCTTGATGGTGAGGCGGCGGGCGTCCTCGGGGTTGCGGGCGATCGCCATGGAGACCCGGGCGACGCCGGGCGTGTAGGCCATGGAGAGCTCGTCACGGTTGCGCAGCGGCACCTTCGACCGCATCTCGATCTTGCCGCCGAGATGCATGAGGAAGGTCCGGTCAGAGACCTTGTGGATGACGACGCCCTCGACGCCCTCCAGCTTGTCGACGATCGCCTGCGCGTGGTCGGTGTCACGCGCGGCACAGGTGACGTCGATGCGCAGCGTTTCATGTCCGGCCGTGGTCACGTCGAGCGCGGTGACCACACCTCCGGCGGACTCTACGGCGTGGGTGAGCTGGCTGACGGCGTTGCCGCCCGCGGGCACCTCCAGACGCACGGTGATGGAGTACGACACACTCGGCACGGTGGCCACAGCCAATCCGCTCCTTTGCGACTGACTTTGGTTGGGATGCCTTCCATCGTGCCATCCCATCGCGGGTGAGCGCGCCTATGTCGGCCGACCTGCACATATAGATGCGGTTACGACATACTCCACGCCGCCCGGCCCCGCCGAGGAGACGTGAGCCGGGCTCTGAGAACCGCCGATCGCTCAGAACAGGGCGCTGGCCAGGTTTCTGCGGGCCCTGCCGATGGACGGGTCGTCGCCGGGGAGCGTGTCGAACAGCCCGAGCAGGTGCACCCTGGCCGTGTCACGGTCGGCGCCCGAGGTGCGGCGCACCACGTCGACGAGCCGGTCGAAGGCCTTGTCCACCTCGCCGGAGAGCATCTCGAAGTCGGCGGCGAGGAGCTGGGCCTCGACGTCGGCGGGGTCGGCCAGGCGGCGTTGCACATCGGCGGGGTCGACGTCCTGGGTACGGCGGATCAGGCCGAGCCCGGCCAGGCCCAGTTTGGCGTCCTGGTTGTTCGGCGAGCGGGCCAGCAGCCGCTCGTACGCGGCCACCGCGCCGTCGAGGTCGCCGGCGTCGATCGCCTGCTCGGCGGCGAGCACGTCCGGGTCGACCGGGGGCTCCTGCGGCTGCGGCTCCTCACCTGCCGCGGCCTCCTCACCGGGGGGCGGGAGGTACTGGGCAAGCGCCTCCATCAGCTGCGACAGCCAGTCGCGCAGCTGCGGCTCGGTGGCGATGCCCGGGACGACGGCCACCGGCTGCCCCTGGAAGATGGCGTACAGGGCGGGCACGTTCTGCACCCGGAGCGCCTGCGCGATCTGAGGACTGAGCTCGACGTCGACCCTCGCCAGGACCCACCGGCCGGCGTTCTCCGCGGCCAGTTTCTCCAGCAGCCCGCTGTACTGCTTGGCCTGCTCGGCACGGGTGACGGTGAGCTCCAGCAGCACGAGGCCGTTCATGGAGCGTTCGACGACCTCGGTCGCGAAGTTGGCGTCGTCGACGTCGATGACCGGCGCCGGAGCACCGCCGGTTTCCTGCGCGACGGTCTCCCGCCGCGCCTGTGCCTCAAGTGCCTGCTTGCGAGCGCCGAGATCGACGGCACCGTAGAGCGATCCGGGTCGAGTGAAGTCCGCTGGGCTCATGACTCCAATCCTGCCGTATCCCGGCCGGTGCCCCGACGCGCCACCGCTAGAAGCGGGCCGGTTCGGTGTATACGCCCCATTCGTCGCGCAGCGCGTCGCAGATCTCGCCCAGCGTCGCCTCGACCCTGGCCGCGTCGAGCATGGCGGGGATCATGTTGCCCTCCCCCCTCGCGACCTGTGTCATCGCGGCGAGGGCGGCGTCCACGGCCGCCTGGTCACGGGTGGCCCGGCGCTCGGCCAGGACGCGGTTCTGCTCGCGTTCGACCTCGTGGCTGACCCGGAGGATTTCCAGCGGCTCGTCGATGGAGGCCGTGTGACAGTTCACCCCGACGATCCTCTTCTCGCCCTTCTCCAGCTTCCGCTGGTAGTCGAAGGCCGCCTCGGCGATCTCGGACATGAACCAGCCGTCCTCGATGCCGCGCAGGATGCCCGAGGTCATCGTGCCGTCCGAGCCCATGTCCCTGATCCTCGTGAAGATCGCCTCGGCCTCGGCCTCCAGCCGGTCGGTCAGCGCCTCCACGTACCAGGACCCGCCGAGCGGGTCGGCGACGTTGACGATCTCGGTCTCCTCCATGAGCACCTGCTGGGTGCGCAGCGCGATCTCGGCCGCCTTCTCCGAGGGCAGCGCGAGGACCTCGTCGAGCGCGTTGGTGTGCAGCGAGTTGGTGCCGCCGAGCACCGCCGCGAGCGCCTCGACCGCGGTGCGCACCACGTTGTTGTACGGCTGCTGCGCGGTCAGCGACACCCCGGCCGTCTGGGTGTGGAAGCGCAGCCACTGGGCCTTGTCGGTCTTCGCGCCGTAGACGTCGCGCAGCCACCGCGCCCAGATCCGCCGGGCGGCCCTGAACTTGGCGATCTCCTCGAAGAAGTCGATGTGGGCGTCGAAGAAGAAGGACAGGCCGGGGGCGAAGACGTCGACGTCCAAACCGCGCGACAGGCCCAGCTCCACGTAGCCGAACCCGTCGGCCAGCGTGAAGGCCAGCTCCTGGGCGGCCGTGGACCCGGCCTCGCGGATGTGGTAGCCGGAGACGCTGAGCGGCTTGTACGCGGGGATCTCCGTGGCGCAGAACTCCATCAGGTCGCCGATGAGCCGCAGGTGCGGCTCGGGGGCGAACAGCCACTCCTTCTGGGCGATGTACTCCTTGAAGATGTCGGTCTGCAGGGTCCCGTTGAGCTTCCCGACGGGCACTCCCTGCCGCTCGGCCGCGACGACGTACATGCAGAAGATCGGGACGGCGGGGCCGCTGATCGTCATCGAGGTGGTGGTCTCGCCGAGCGGGATGCCGTCGAAGAGCAGGTCCATGTCCAGCGCGGAGTCGATCGCCACACCGCAGTGGCCGACCTCGCCGAGCGAGCGCGGGTCGTCGGAGTCGCGGCCCATCAGCGTCGGCATGTCGAAGGCCACGCTCAGCCCGCCACCACCCGCGCCGAGGATCATCTTGTAGCGCTCGTTGGTCTGCTTGGCGTTCCCGAACCCGGCGAACTGCCGGATGGTCCACGCCTTGCCCCGGTAACCGGTGGGGTGCAGGCCGCGCGTGAACGGATACTCCCCCGGCCAGCCGATGCGCTCCATGCGCGGATCGCCGCCCTCGGGGCCGTAGACCGGGTCCACGTCGATCCCGGAGAGGGTGCGGAACTCCGCCTCGCGCTTGCGCGCCCCGTCGAAGCGCGCCTGCCAGCGCGCCCGCCCCGCCTCGACTCGCTCAGCGTCCATGGCCGACTCCCTTGTATGGCATGTGGCTTCTTATCCGGCTTGTGGCCTCATCCAGATACTAGGACGTCCTACTAATTTTTGGCCAGGCGCGCGACCGCCCGCCGCCGGGAACCGCCGCCGGAGACACGCAGCGTCGCCGTCAGCCCGTGAGGCCGCGCCGGGGACTGGACCAAGGAGAGGAGCCGGACAAGAACAACCTCACCGCAACGCCCCAGCGTCCCCAATCGCGGGACCACCCGTGAGGCCGCGCCGGGGACTGGACTGAGGAGAGGGAGGTCGTGAGGAACGAGCGACCTCCCTCGACGAGGGAAGGAGCCGGATAAGAGCGGCCTCACCGCGACGCGTTAGCGTCGCATCAGTACTGAAAGTCGCCGGCCGCCACCCGGAGGGTCCTGAACAGGTCGAACATCTCCTCCAGCTTCGCCTCTTCGTACATCGGCATGGCGAAGTCGGCCTCCATCAGGTCGGCCGTCGCCCGGCCGACGGTCTCGCGGCCCTCATCGGTGATCTCGGCGAGCACGCCCCGGCCGTCACGGGGATTGGGCAGGCGCCGCACCAGACCGGCACGTTCCAGACGGCTCACGGTGTTGGTCACACTCGTGGGGTGGACCATGAGACGCTCACCGATCTTGGAGAGCGGCAGCGCCCCCGTCCTGCTGAAGGTGAGCAGCACCAGCGCCTCGTACCGGGCGAAGGTCAAGTCATGCGGTTTGAGCAGCGTGTCCAGTTGCGACAGCAGGATCTGGTGCGCTCTCATGATCGATGTGACGGCGGCCATGGCCGAGGAGGGCCCGAAGTGAACGCGCCACGTTTCCGCGGCACGTTCGATGGGGTCAAACGGGAGATTCAGCTGACCTGTAACCACAGGGCTACGGTAGCGCGGCCTCATCCCGATTCGCCCGTATACGTAGAGTCACCGCACTGATGGCTTCACCAAGAACCCGGACGCCAAACGTCACGCTCCGTTATGGTTCCCACATCGAATGGTGAGGCCGTGGCCAAGTGGCCACGATGACTCAGTCCGGCCTGCGGGGGACGCGAGCCGGACCGGTGCCGAGGGGACCGGCATCCGCACATTCACGGCACGGGGGGTGCTTCATGAACGACAACTCAACGGCGTTCGAACGCCGGACAGATTTTGACCACACCGACGCGGCGTGGGCTCTCACCACGCCCACCGGTGCGTGAGCACAGGGGCGTTTCACGCGAGGAACTCCAGCAGAGCGGGTTGATGGCCGTCGCCATCCTGCTCGTGCTCGGGGTGGTCGCGGCGTGGAGCGTCCTGATTCCCGGTGTCAGCGCGTGGGAGAACATCGTCGTCGCGGTGATCGGCTCGCTCCGGCTCACCGGCCCGGTGGCGGCCGCGTTCGCCGCCTGGGTGGCGGTGCGCAGACGGCGCGGAACGCGCGGGGGGGCGATGACCCCGTGGCAGGCGGTACGGGCACCACTCGCGATCCTGGTGGTGGCGGGAGGCGCGTTCACCGCCACCGTCATGGTCCTCGCGGTCAGAACCATGATCACAGAGCAGGCCGGTCGGCTGCTGCCCAGCGGCCTGGTGATGGGGGCGGCCGGGCTCGCGCTGTACGTCGTCATCGGCTGGGTGATCGGCTGGCTGATGCCCTGGACGATCACACCGGCCCTCGCCGGGCTCGGCTGCTACAGCCTGTTCACCTGGCTGTGCCAGGGGCCTGCCTGGGGTGACCGGCTCGCCCCCGCCACGCGGGAGCCGTACGACCCGTTCCAGGGGTTGAACGCGGCGGCGTTCACCGATCAGACGCTCTGGCTGGTGGGGATCAGCTCGGCGCTGCTGCTCGGCTGGGCCGCGGTCGTGACGCGCCAGGCCCTGGTGCTGGCCGCGGCGCTGATCGCGGTGCTCGCCGCCGGGACCGGCATGGCCAGGCTGTTCACCGAGCCGCAGCCGGTCTCCGCCCAGCAGGTCGTCTACAGCTGCCAGGAATGGCCGATCATGGTGTGCGTGCACCCGGGCATGCGCGCCGGTCTCCCCGAGCTGGGCTCGGAGTTCATCAAGATCGCGTCTCGGCTGGCGGGGACGCCCGGGGAGTTCTCCCGGGTGGAACAGCATCCCAGGCGCGACAGCCCTCCCGCCTCCGCGGGCGTGATCGCGATCCACGTCGACGACCTGGCGGCCGGTTTCGCGGAGAAGGCCGCCGACGAGTTCGTCGACGGCCTGGCCGCCCGGTGCGGCTCCGGCCCCGCGTCGGGTTACCGCGACATCGTCACCGCGTGGCTGCGTGGCGAGCCGCTTCCCGGCGGGCCGCTCCCCGAGCACCGGTACGCCGCGGCCTGGTTCTCCGGCCTCACGGACGTCCAGCGGCGCGACTGGCTCCGCCTCCACTACGCCGACTTCACCGACTGCCGGCTACAAAGCACTCACTTCGGGGGCCAGGCCGGACAGACCTCCCAGACAGGGCAGAGCGGGCAGGGCGCGGGGGGCGCCTCGACCGGCCCCGAACCGCGGCCGGGCACCGTCCACCAGGCACCCGGCGTTCCCCCCGCCCCCGGAGTGATCACCCCGACCGGCCCCTGGCGAGCCCCCTTCGCGGAACGGGGCGCGTTCCCCTCTCCCCGGGGGTAGGAAGATCGGCATAGGCTCCGCGTGAGAAGGTCACCGTGCGGGGAAGGAAAGCGCCGTGAAAGCCTCCCAAGAAGCTCCGCCCGCGGCGCCCCCTGCGGCGCGCCGCGGGCGTTTCTGGCGTTTTCTCGCCGGGCTGCTCGTCGTCGTGATCCTTCTCGTCGTCGGCGCCCGCCTCGCCTGGTCGTGGCTGAACCCGTTCGGTGAGGAGACGATCGACCGCAGTCAGCCCGTGCTGCTGGAGTCCATCCACAACCTCAGCCGCTTCGAGGCCGCCACCGGCAACTTCCAGGTCGTGGTGGACCTGGAGAAGGACGCGGCCTTCCTGCCCGACGCGATCAAGGGCAGCAGGACCCTCTTCGTCGGCGCCGGCGGTGTCGACGCCTACGTCGACTTCGGCGGCATCGCCGGCAACGCCCTCACGGTCTCCCCCGACCGCACCGAGGTCACGATGAAGCTGCCCCGCGCCCAGCTGGAGAAGCCGAACATCGACAACAAGCGCTCGTACGTCTACGCCCAGCAGCGCGGCCTCTTCGACCGGGTCGAGGATCTGCTGTCCTCCTCCCCCGCCGACCAGCGGGAGCTCTACATGCTCGCCGAGAAGAAGATCGCCGAGGCCGCCCAGGCCAGCGACCTGCGCAACCGGGCCGACCAGAACACCAAGATCATGCTTGAGGGCCTGCTGAAGGGCCTCGGCTTCGAGAAGGTCACCGTCAAGTTCGCCGACGAGACCTGAGCCCCGGAGCCGTGATCTCGATCCCCTGGATCGGGCATGTGCCACGGCCGCCGGATCACGGGGTCCGAAGTCCGGGCCGCGGTCCCGCGCGTCTCGGTGACCGGTTCGGTGCCCGAGGCGCGCGGGCCTCGCTCAGCCCGTGGCGGCCAGGAGCTCGTCCGCCGCGGTGTAGGGGTCGAGCTCTGAGTCCAGGACGCGGGTGGCGAGGGCGTCGAGGCGCCGGTCGCCGTGCAGGTGGGCGAAGCGGGAGCGCAGGGTGGTGAGGGCGATCGCCTCGATCTCGTCCCTCGCCCTGGCGTGGCGGCGCCGGACGAGCTCGCCCGACGCCTCCAGATAGGCCAGGTGGTCGCCGAGGGCGTCGACCACCTCCTCGCCTCCCTCACCTCTGGAGGCCACGGTCGGTACGATCGGCGGCCTCCAGGGCCGCTCGACCAGGGCGATCATGTTGCGGAGCTCGCGGACGGTGGCCTGGGTGCCCTCGCGGTCGGCCTTGTTCACCACGAACACGTCGGCGATCTCCAGGATGCCCGCCTTCGCCGCCTGGATGCCGTCGCCCATCCCCGGGGCGAGCAACACGACGGTGGTGTCGGCGAGCGAGGCGATGTCGACCTCCGCCTGCCCGACCCCGACGGTCTCGACGAGGATGACCTCGCAACCGGCCGCCTCCAGGACGCGCAGCGCCTGGGGCGTGGCCCACGACAGCCCTCCCAGGTGGCCCCGGCTCGCCATCGACCTGATGAACACGTCCGGGTCGGTGGCGTGGTCCTGCATCCTGACCCGGTCGCCCAGCAGCGCCCCGCCGGTGAACGGTGAGGACGGGTCGACGGCGAGCACACCGACCCGCATGCCCCGCTTACGGAACGCGTGGACCAGCATCCCGGTCGAGGTGGACTTGCCGACGCCGGGAGAGCCGGTGAGCCCGATGATCCGTGCCCGGTGCGGCCGGTCGGCGCAGAGCAACTCGGTGATCTCCCGCAGCCTCGGGGAGCCGTTCTCGACCATGGAGATCAGCCGGGCCACGGCCCGCGGCCTTCCCTGCCTCGCCATCGCGACCAGGTCGGAGACCTCCGCGATCATGCCGAGGGTACGCGGATGATCAGGGCGTCGCCCTGCCCGCCGCCACCGCAGAGGCCCGCCGCCCCGAGGCCGCCGCCCCTGCGCCTGAGCTCGTGGGCGAGGGTGAGGACGATGCGTGCGCCGGAGGCGCCGATCGGGTGGCCGACGGCGATGCCGCCGCCGTTGACGTTGATCCTGTCGAGGGGAACGCCGAGTTCCCTGGCCGACTGGAGGACGACCTGCGCGAAGGCCTCGTTGATCTCCAGCAGGTCGAGGTCTCCGACCTCCAGGCCCTGCTTCGCGAGAGCGTGCCTGATCGCGTTGGCCGGCTGGGACTGGAGCGAGTTGTCGGGTCCGGCGACGTTGCCGTGGGCGCCGATCTCGGCCAGCCAGTCGAGGCCGAGCTCCTCGGCCTTGGCCTTGGACATCACGACCACCGCGCAGGCGCCGTCGGAGATCTGCGAGGCCGATCCGGCGGTGATCGTGCCGTCCTTGGTGAACGCGGGCCGCAGCCGCGACAGGGCCTCGACGGTGGTGTCCCCGCGTACCCCCTCGTCGGCGGAGAAGACCACCGGCTCGCCCTTGCGCTGCGGGATGGACACCGGCACGATCTCGTCGTCGAGCGTCCCGTTCTTGATCGCGGCGGCGGCGAGCCCGTGGGAGCGCGCGGAGTATTCGTCCTGCTCCTCGCGGGTCAGGCCGAGGCGCGCGTTGTGCCGCTCGGTGGACTCGCCCATGGCCACCTGGTCGTAGGCGTCGGTGAGGCCGTCGTAGGCCATCGAGTCGACGATGTCCGCGGAGCCGTACTTGACGCCCCTGCGCAGGCCGGGCAACAGATGCGGGGCGTTCGACATGGACTCCATGCCGCCCGCGACCACGATGTCGAACTCGCCGGCGCGAATGAGCTGGTCGGCCAGGGCGATGGCGTCCAGGCCCGAGAGACAGACCTTGTTGATCGTCAGGGACGGCACGGTCATCGGGATGCCCGCCTTGACGGCGGCCTGGCGGGAGGGGACCTGACCGGCACCCGCCTGGAGCACCTGCCCCATGATCACGTACTGCACGGCGTCGGGGGCGACGCCGGAACGCTCCAGCGCGGCCTTGATGGCGATGCCGCCGAGTTCGGCGGCCGACAGGCCGGACAGCGAACCGAGCAGCCGTCCGACGGGGGTACGAGCTCCGGCGACGATGACGGAACCAGACATAAGTGGGGCCTCCCTGACGGGACTTGGAGCGACTTTGCCACCATACCCATGAGTACTTCGGCGAGCCCATGGAGGATGGACCCATGTTCATGCGCATCGATCATGTAGGAATCGCCTGCCACGACCTTGAGGAGAAGATCGCTTTTTTCGAGCAGACCTTCGAGCTCACGGTGGTGGCCCGCGAGGTGAACATCGAGCAGGGAGTGAAGGAGGCGATGCTGCGCATCGCCGACGGCGAAGGCGGTGGATCTTATATCCAGCTTCTCGAACCGCTCGGCCCCGACACGCCGGTCGGCAAATTTCTCGCGAAGCGCGGGGAAGGTGTTCATCATGTCGCCTTCGGCGTCCCGGACGTCGTGCAGGCGATGGACAAGATCGGCGGCAAGGGGGTCCGGCTGCTCGACGAGCGACCGCGCCACGGCTCCATGGACTCTTCCATCGCCTTTCTTCACCCCAAAGACGTCGGGGGAATGCTCACCGAACTCGTACAGGCCCCGGAAAGGCAAGCCAAGGCCACACCGAATGCAAGAAACGCTGATACGTAACAAGTCGCGCATAAAGTCGGACGAGACCGCCAACTCGGCAACGGCGGAGTACGCTGGCGTACCACCGGACGTGGATCCCGCCCCGGCTCCCGCTTCGGATGCCTGAAACCCCCGTCCGGCCCGTGT
This sequence comes from Streptosporangium sp. NPDC050284, assembly GCF_044459525.1. Lineage (NCBI taxonomy): Bacteria > Bacillati > Actinomycetota > Actinomycetes > Streptosporangiales > Streptosporangiaceae > Streptosporangium > Streptosporangium sp. NPDC050284. Next base: position 327,920 of record NZ_JBITIZ010000007.1, on the reverse strand, counting down.
AGCCGTCTCGACAACCCAGGATCGAGCCTCCATGCAGTCCGACATCGATGCCCAGCTCAACAATTTCTTTGAAGACGCCCCCGCTCGGGAATTCGACGTGGTGCTTCGTGGCTATGACCGGCACCAGGTCCACGACCATCTGAAGCAGATCGACGGCGAGCTCCGGCAGTCCCGGGAACAGGTCCAGGGCCTGCAGCGGGAGCTGTCCGACTCACAGCGTCAGCTCCAGGAGCAGGAGCGGCCGACCTACTCCGGGCTCGGCGCCCGGATCGAGCAGCTCCTCCGCCTGGCGGAGGAGCAGGCGACCGAGCTGGTCCAGGCCGCGAGGTCCGAGGCGAACGAGATCAAGGCGGCGTCCAAGGTCGAGGCCGCCGACCTGCGCGCCGCCGCGGAGAACGAGGCGGCCGAGAAGCGCGCCCTCGCCACCCGCGAGGCCGACGAGATGCGCACCAGCGCGGAGCGCGAGGCTGAGGAGATCCGCTCGACCGCCCGCCGCGAGGCCGACGAGCTGACCGCCACCACCGAGCGCGAGGTCTCCAAGCTGCGCGCCACCGCCGACCACGAGGTGGCGGAGAAGCGCGCCGACTCCGAGCGCGAGATCGCCAAGCTGCGCACCACCACCGAGCGCGAGGTGGCCCAGCTGCGCGCCTCGACCAAGCGCGAGCGCGACGAGGTCCTCACCACCGCCAAGCGCCAGGCCGACGAGATGCGCGCCCAGGCCCAGAGGGTGCTTGAGGAGTCCGAGGCGAAGCGGGCACAGGACGAGGCGGAGTTCGAGATCCAGCTCGCCGCCCGTCGCGAGGAGGCCGAGCGCCAGGAGGCCGAGCGCCACGCCAACGCGCAGGCCGCGGCCCAGCAGCTGACCGCCACCGCCGAGCAGCGCGCGGCCACCGCCGAGCAGCGCGCCACCAAGGCCACGCAGCAGGCCGAGCAGACCCGTCGCGAGGCCGACACGCACGCCAAGCAGCTGCTGGCCAACGCGCGCAAGAACGCCGACCAGGTCGTCTCCGAGGCCAAGGCGAGCGCCGAGTCCATCGTCTCCGAGGCCAAGGCGGAGTCCGAGCGCAGCCGCTCGGTCGCCCAGCGCCAGGTCGACGAGCTGACCCGCCAGCGCGACAGCATCACCAGCCACCTCGCGCAGCTGCGCCAGCTGCTCGGTGGCGCACCGCTCCCGGCCGCCGACCCGGAGCCCGCGATCGCCGCGGCACCGCCGAAGCCGGCCATCCCCGCCGCCAACGGCGCCGAGAAGCCAGTTCCCGCGCCCGCGAGGACCGAGACGAAGGACGACGACGCGGAGTGGTGGCAGGAATAGGCGGCCGCTGACTCCGGGGCGTTCGCGACGGCTACGGCGAGAGCCTGGCGACCTTCACGGTCGCCAGGCTCTCTTCCTGTCTCGCTCTCCTTCTCACCGCCCGGATCACGCGGGCATTCCGGCAGGCCCGGAGGGCAAGACCTCGTGGTGCCCCGACGTCGGCGAACGGGACTCACCGGCGATACGGCCACGAGGACCCCGTCGGAGGTCCGTCCGAACCGGCGGGGCTCCTACGATCCGGGAACCTCGGTGGGCAGGGGGTGGGCCGCCGGATTCACCCGCAGGACGATCTGGTCGAGGACGATGCGCACGTACGGCTCGCCGACCCACAGGTGCTTGGCGTCGTCCACCCCGACGACCTCGGCCTGGGGCACCCTGGCGAAGCGTTCACGAGCCTGCTCGGGGCGCAGGTAGTCGTCGAACTCCGGGATCAGCGCGGTCAGCGGGCGCCCGAACTCCGCCCACGCGTCGAGGTCGGCGTCGGTGGCCCGGTGCAGCGGCGGGGAGAGCAGGATCGCCCCCTCCACCAGCGGGTCGTGCCCCCACTTGAGCGCCAGTTCGGTGCCGAAGGACCAGCCGAGCAGCCAGACCCGGGGCAGGTCGTGGAAGTCGGCGTACTCCAGGGCCGCGGCGACGTCCATGCGCTCGTCCTCGCCGGCGCCGAAGGCTCCCTGGGAGGTGCCCCGCTCCGAGGTGGTGCCGCGCGTGTTGAAACGCAGCACGGCCAGGTCGGCGAGGGCGGGCAGCCGGTTGGCGGCCTTCTTGTAGACGTGGCTGTCCATCATGCCGCCATGGGTGGGCAGCGGATGCAGGCAGACCAGCGTGGCCACCGGGGGACGGTCGGCGGGAAGGGCGAGCTCACCGACGAGTGTCAGACCGTCGCCGGTGTGCAGCTCGATCGGCTCCCTGCGCGCGGGCAGCACCGTAGAGGCCCGAATCTCCATGTCTCTCCTCGAATTCGCCCTACCGGTCCGCGTCGGCGCCGGTCGTAGCCGATGGTGGTCAGTCGTGGCCGGTCGTTGTCAGTGGTGGCCGGTCCGCGTCGGCGCCGGTCAGTATCTGCTCCTGCCGGGTCCGCGCCTGACCCGGTTGCGCCAGCACGCGGTGTGCCAGTGCCTGCGCTCGTCCTCCCCGCCCTGCCAGGCGGGCCAGCTGACCAGGTGCGGCAGTCCTGGCCTGATCTCCTGGTCGCATCCGGGGCAACGGTAGACCTTGTCCGCCGTGCCACCGGTGACCCGGCGCACCTGCCAGTCACCGTCGGGCCACTCCTCGGTACGGTCGACGCCGGGCACGGAGCCCCCGACGGGACGGGCGAGGCCCCGCTTGCCGCCCCGGTCGAAGGGGTCGGCGCGGCGGGCCTTGCGGGGGCTCACGAGCCCGTCGCGCCGAGGCCGGCCGTCACGGTCCTTTCGACCGCCTGCGCCGCCCGACAAGTGCTCGTCATCGCTCTCCCACCCCGCCCACCGGGTCGCCCACCTGGCGAACCGCCACTCCGGCGTCACAACAGTCTCCCAGAGAGGTACCGGCTACCCCAAAAGCCGGGCAGGTAGCCAAAGAGCGGACAGAAAGTACTTGAACCAGAGTTGAGTAACAAGTACCGTTTGAGCGCATGAGCAGTGGAGGAGTCGTGAAGGATGAGCTGACACGGGCGGAGCGGTGAGCGAGCCCCACGTCCCGGGCGGCGCGAAGGAGGCGGGGCACACGAGCCCGGCGGGCGACGGCGCGGGCAGGGCGACGCGCGGCACGGGCTCACACCTCCGGCACGGCCTCGACGACGTCATCCACGCGCCCGTCCGGTTGTCGATCATGGCCGCCCTCTCGGTCACCGACAAGGCCGAGTTCCGCTTCCTGCGCGACACGATCGAGGTCAGCGACTCGTTGCTCTCCAAGCACGTCATCACCCTGGAGGAGGCCGGCTACGTGAAGGTGGAGAAGGCCTTCGTGGGTAAGCGCCCACGCACCTGGCTCGCCATCACCGATGAGGGCCGCCAGGCGTTTCATGACTACGTCTCCGTGTTGAGACGTCTCACCGAGGGATCCCCCTAATGATCGAGATAGACGACCTGCACAAACGGTACGGCGACAAGACCGCCCTGGACGGCGTGACGTTCTCCGTGAAACCCGGCGAGATGTTTGGCTTCGTCGGAGCCAACGGGGCGGGCAAGACCACCACGATGCGCATCCTGATGGGCGTGCTGACCGCCGACTCGGGCTCCGTGCGCCGCGACGGCAAGGCGCTGACGTTCGACGATCGGCGCCGGTTCGGCTACATGCCGGAGGAGCGCGGTCTGTACCAGAAGATGAAGGTCGCCGAGCAGGTCGAATACTTCGGCAGGCTCAGCGGCCTGACCGCGAGCGGGGCGAAGAAGGCCACCGGCGACCTGCTCGAACGTCTCTCGCTCACCGAGCGCGCGAACGACGCGGTGGACGCGCTCTCCCTGGGCAACCAGCAGCGCGTGCAGCTCGCGGTGGCGCTGGTGCACGATCCCGAGGCGCTCGTCCTCGACGAGCCCTTCTCCGGGCTCGACCCGCTCGCCGTCGACTCGCTCGCCGAGGTGCTCGCCGAGCGGCGCGCCGCGGGCGTTCCCGTGCTCTTCTCCAGTCACCAGCTGGACCTCGTCGAACGGCTCTGCGACTCGGTCGGCATCATCTCCTCCGGTCGCATGGTGGCGAGCGGAACGGTCGAGGAGCTGCGCGACCGTGAGGGACGCGGCCTGCTCAGGGTGGTCGTCAGGGACGCCTCTCCCGGCTGGGCCACGTCCCTGCCGGGAGAGGTCGTCGAGAAGGGCGACGAGGTCCTCGTCGCGGGCGTCGACGGCGACGACCAGGAGATCCTGCGCCTCGCGGTCAAGGCCGGAAGGGTCGAGCACTTCGGGTGGCAGCGCCCCACACTCACCGAGATCTTCAGGGAGGCCGTCGCGTGAACGGGTTGTGGCTGGTCGCGCGGCGGGAGATCGTCACGCGCGGCCGTACGAAGGCGTTCGTCATCGGGCTCGTGGTCAGCGCCGTGCTGGTCGCGGCACTGGCGTTCCTGCCCAGGCTCTTCTCCGGGCCCGACTCCTACACCGTGGGGCTCGCCGGGGCGCAGTCGCAGGCGCTGCGGCCGGCCCTGACCGGCGCGGCCAAGGACGTGGAGCTCACCGTCAGGGAGTTCTCCGACGAGGCCGCCGCGAGCGCCGCGGTCACCGCGGGCGACGTCGACGCCGCCGTGGTGGACGGCCGCAAGGTGCTCGCCGACGGCGAGGTGGACCGCGACCTCGGTCTGCTGCTGGAGAGCGCGAACCAGGCCGCCCAGACCGAGAGGCGGCTGGGCGAGGCGGGCCTGGACCCGGCCAAGGTGGCGGAGGCGATGCGGGTCGCCCCTCTGGAGCAGGTCTCCATCGGAGCCGACACCCGCTACGCGGGCGTGCGGGTGGGCGTCGCGTCCCTGCTGGTCATGGTGCTGTTCTTCCTGCTCATCTACTCCTCCATGTACGTCGCCATGGGCGTGGTCGAGGAGAAGGGCAGCCGGATCGTGGAGATCCTGCTCACCTCGGTCCGTCCCTGGCAGCTGCTCGGCGGCAAGATCGTGGGGCTGGGCGCGCTCGCGCTCGCCAACATGGTCGTGATCATCGTGGCCGGTCTCGGCGCGGCGGCGGCGACCGGTCTCGCGGCCGACCTGCCCCCGGGGATGACGGGCATCGTGGTCAGCGCGCTGTTCTGGTTCGTCCTCGGATACGCCTTCTTCGCCGCGATGGCGGCGGCGCTCGGGTCTCTGGTGTCCAGGCAGGAGGACGCGAACAGCGTCCTCACCCCGATGACGATGCTCATGATGGTCACCTACCTGGTGGCCTACTTCGCGGCGGTCCAGCCGAGCAGCCCGGTGGCCAGGATCCTCTCGCTGGTGCCGCCGTTCTCCTCGATGGTCATGCCGGTCCGGATGGCCGGAGGCGAGGTGTCCGCCTGGGAGATCGCCCTGGCGGCGGTCCTGATGCTCCTCGCGACGGTGGGCACCCTCATGCTCGGCGCCCGCATCTACAGCCGCGCGGTCCTGCGCACGGGCGCCCGCGTCAAGCTCTCCGAGGCGGTGCGCTGACCCCTCGGTGTGACTCCCCGATCTCGTACGACTCTCGTACGACCGGGGAGTCACGCCCCAACCGCCAACGGACCGCCGCCGGGGCCGACGGGCGTCCGTGTGGATCACGGGGACCGAGGTCCCTTCGTGCCGATAGGGTTCGGTCATGCGTCTGGTCATAGCTCGGTGCAGCGTGGATTACGTCGGGAAACTCACCGCCCATCTTCCGATGGCACCCCGGCTCATCCTCATCAAGGCCGACAGCAGCGTCTCGATCCATGCCGACGACCGGGCCTTCAAGCCGCTGAACTGGATGAACCCGCCGTGCAAGCTCCGCGAGGAGGAGGGCACCTGGACGGTGACCCACGGCAAGACCGGCGAGAAGCTCGTCCTCACCATGGAGGAGATCATCCACGACACCAGCCACGAGCTGGGCGTGGACCCGGGCCTGATCAAGGACGGGGTCGAGGCCCACCTGCAGGAGCTGCTCGCCGAGCACATCACCACCCTGGGCGCGGGCTGGACGCTCGTCCGCCGCGAATACATGACGGCCATCGGCCCCGTCGACATTCTCTGCCGCGACAACACGGGCGCGTCCGTCGCCGTGGAGCTCAAGCGACGCGCGGGCATCGACGCCGTGGAACAGCTCACCCGCTATCTGGAGCTGATGAACCGCGACCCCCTGCTCGCCCCGGTCTCCGGAATCCTCGCCGCCCAGAGCATCGCGCCCCAGGCCAAGACCCTGGCCGAGGACCGCGGTATCCGCTGCGTCACCCTCGACTACGACGAGCTGCGCGGCATCGAGCGCGAGGACACCCTGTTCTGACAACCTGAGTGCCGCCGGGGCCCGCAGGAGACGTACGAAACGGAATCCGGCCCCCGTTACGGCGCGCCGAGTTCCTCGTCCGGCGCTCCGCCCGGGAACGCCGACCACTTTTCGGGTGCGAGGACCAGGGCGAGGTCGTTCGGATCCTCGCTGTCGCGCACGGCGATGACACCGGGCGGGTTTCCGCGCCATCTCGACGCAGGCGCCACCCTGGCCATTACCGCGCGCTCTCGCGCCACTCGGCACCCGACGGGGTCACCGGTCGATCATTGATCGACATTTCCGCCTCCCTTCTCCCACGCTCGCCACTCAAGCTCGGCCACCTTTTCGGATAGGCGTTATTGAAGTTTCGATGAGCAATACGGCTGCCCGCAAACGGCCGAATATCAGCGGATATCCTGCGCATTCTGAATCGCTCTTCAAACACGGGATGCCGGTGGCGCGCTCGATGTGAACCACATCCGGATCATCCGTCCTGAAACCGAGCGCATGAAACGACCGTCCATCGCGGCATGCCGCCGATCGAGAGAAAAATGACGAGCCCCGTGTCCTCCGTTCGGTGGACACGGGGCTCCATCGAACGTCGGTACCGCGAGAACCGCGTGGACGCGACGCTTGGGACATGGACACAGCGGTAAGAGTGAGAGGTCTGACCAAGCGCTACGGCGACGTTCAGGCCGTCGGAGGGGTCGATCTCGACATCCGCGCGGGTGAGGTGTTCGCGATCCTCGGCCCGAACGGGGCGGGGAAGTCCACCATGGTGGAGATCATGGAAGGGCACCGCTCCAGGGACGCCGGGGAGGTGAGCGTCCTGGGGGTCGATCCCGGCAGGCCCACCCGCGCGTGGCGCTCGCGGATCGGCATCGTGCTGCAGACGGCCAACGACGTGGCCGAGGCGACCGTGCGGGAGACCGTGCGGCATTTTGCAAACTACTACCCCGGTGCCAAGGACCCGGACGAGGTGATCGAGCAGGTCGGGCTTACCGAGAAGGCCGACCAGCGCATCCGGAAGCTCTCGGGCGGGCAGCGGCGCCGGGTCGACGTCGCGCTGGGGGTGATCGGCGACCCGGAGCTGCTCTTCCTGGACGAGCCGACCACCGGGTTCGACCCGGAGGCGCGCAGGCGGTTCTGGGAGCTGATCGAGAGCCTGGCCCGCGACGGCACCACGATCGTGCTGACGACCCACTACCTGGACGAGGCCGAAGCGCTCGCCAACCGGGTGGCGGTGGTCGCCGGGGGACGGATCGTGGCCGAGGGCGAGCCGAAGACGCTGGGCGGCAGGGCCACCGCCAAGGCCCTGGTGAGCTGGTCCGACGCGGGTGAGCGTCACTTTCTGGAGACGGACACGCCGACCAGGACCGTGCTGGAGCTGACCCGCCGCTTCGACGGAGAGGTCCCCGAACTGGCCGTGACCCGTCCCAGCCTGGAGGACGTCTACCTCCGCCTCATCGAGCCCTCCGCCTGATCGCCTCCCGTACGAGTGTCAACCGATCCCCCGAGGTGACCAACCAGATGAGCCAGACCCTTGCCCGACCTTCCGCCCCGGCCTCGTCCGCCGGGCAACCTTCCGTGATGCGACTGGGGCTGTCACGGACGGTCGTCGAGAACAGGATGTTCTTCCGCGAACGGGACGCGGTGATCTTCACCTTCGCCTTCCCGATCATCATGCTGGTGCTCTTCGGCTCGATCTTCTCCAGCGAGATGGAGGGGATCGGCCTCACCGTCTCCCAGCTGTATGTGGCCGGGCTCATCGGGACCGCCGCGATGACGGGATTCCAGAACCTCGGGATCAACATCGCGATGGACCGCGACGACGGCACGCTCAAACGGCTGGCGGGCACCCCGCTGCCGCGCACCTCCTACTTCGTGGGCAAGGCCCTCAACACCCTGTTCGTCTCCTTCCTGCAGGTCGTCATCCTGCTCGCGATCGGGGTCGCGCTGTTCGGCCTGGAGCTGCCGTCGGAGGCGTTCCGGTGGGTGACCTTCACCTGGGTGTTCGTCCTCGGCGTGCTCGGCTCGTCCCTGCTCGGTGTCGCGATCAGCAGCCTGCCCCGGTCGGCCAAGAGCGCCGGCGCGGTGGTTGCGATGCCGTTCGTGGTGCTGCAGTTCATCTCCGGGGTGTTCATCCCCATCGGGCAGCTGCCGTCCTGGCTGGTGAACATCGCCTCGCTCTTCCCGCTCAAATGGATGTGCCAGGGCTTCCGGTCGGTCTTCCTGGGGGACGCCGGTGCCACACTTGAAGTCGCGAACTCGTACGAACTCGACCGGGTCGCTTTGGTCCTGGGAGCCTGGGCGGTCGGAGGACTGGTGCTGTGCCTGATGACGTTCCGCTGGAAGAGCCGCCGAGACGGGTGAGTCTCGCCGACCACACCGAGTCCCCCGCCCGAAGGGCCGATCCCCACGCGTGGGAGTCGCTGCGCGGCTGGGAGTTGCTTCTGACCCTCGGGCTCCTCCTGACCATCTGGACCGCGCTCACCGTCGACGTGCCCGTGCGCGAGAAGGTGATCGTGGCGAGCTGCCTGGGCGCGATCCTGCCGCTCTATGTCCTGCTGGGCCGTCCGGCGATCATCCGCGGCGACCGGCTGCGGGGGGCGATCTACATCGGTCTGCTGGTCGCGCTGTTCACTCCCCCGGGACTCACCGCGTCGTACGCGACATTCGCCCTGTTCGGGCTCTGCCCGCAGTGTTTCATGGTCTTCCCCGCCAGGCGGGCGATGATCGCCGTGACCGCGCTGAATCTCCCCCCGATGATCCGCTACCTGTTCCTGGTCGAGGAGGCGGAGCCGTTCAACTTCCTGGTGGTCGCCACGATCGTCGTCTTCTTCTCCGCCACGTTCGGCATCTGGATGGAGCGAATCACCCGGCAGAGCGAGGAGCGGGCCGCGCTCATCGAGGAGCTGGAGAGCAGCCGGGCGAAGGTGTCCAGGCTCTCGGCCGAGCGCGGGGCGCAGGCGGAACGCGAACGGCTCGCCGGGGAGATCCACGACACCCTGGCGCAGGGGTTCACCAGCATCATCATGCTGCTCCAGGCGGCCGAGGCACAGCCCGACCCGTCCCGCCACCTGGCGCTGGCCATGCGGACGGCACGGGAGAACCTCACCGAGGCCCGCCTGCTGGTCACCACGCTGAGCCCGGCGCCGCTGGACGGCTCGACCCTGGACGAGGCACTGCGGCGGCTGACGAACCGCTTCGGCGAGGAGACGAGCCTGTCCGTCGGGTTCGAGGTGTACGGAGGGTCCCGGCCGCTGAGCGCTTCGGCCGAGGTGGTGCTCGTCCGCGCCGCCCAGGAAGGGCTGGCCAACGTGCGCAAGCACGCGGACGCGGAATCCGTCGCGGTCTCGATCGCCTACCGCGACGGCTCCGTACGGCTGGAGCTACGCGACGACGGACGCGGTTTCGAGCCGTCCGGCGGCGAGGGGTACGGCCTGCGGGGCATGCGCGCCCGCGTCGAGCAGGTCGGCGGGACCCTCACCGTGAGGGGACTCCCCGGCGAGGGGACGGTGCTCGAGGTGGTCGTCCCCACCGACCGGCCCGCGCTCACCGCCGACGACTCCCCGGAACGGCCCGCTCTCCCCGTCGGCCGAACCGGCCGAAGCGACGGCACCGGCCGTCCCGGCCAGGAGGGGTGACACATGCTTCGCGTGATGATCGTCGACGATCACCCGGTGGTCCGCGAGGGCCTTCGGGGGATGCTGGAGGCCGACCCCGGGATCACGGTGGTGGGCGAGGCGGCCTCCGGGGATGAGGCCGTCGTACGGGCAGGGGAGCTCACCCCGGATGTGATCCTGATGGACCTGCGTATGCCGGACGGGGACGGGGTGAGCGCCACCTCGCGCATCCTCACCGGGCGACCGGAGAGCCGGGTGATCGTGCTGACCACCTACGAGACCGACGCCGACATCGTCCGGGCGGTCGAGGCCGGCGCGGCGGGCTATCTGCTGAAGGACACCTCCAGGGCCGACCTGCTCGCCGCGATCCGCTCGGCGGCGCGCGGGGAGACCGTCCTGTCGCCGTCGGTGGCGACCAGGCTGGTCACCCGGATGCGGGCTCCGGTGACCGAGTCGCTGTCGCCGCGCGAGACGGAGGTGCTCTCCCTGGTGGCCAGGGGGCTGACCAACGCGGAGATCGGCAGGGCCCTGTTCATCGGCGAGACCACGGTCAAGACCCATCTGCTACGTGTCTTCGGTAAGCTCGGCGTCTCCGGCCGCACCGCCGCCGTGACCACGGCTCTGGACCGGGGCCTGCTCACTCGCTAGACGGTCCCCATCGGAGCCGGCGCCATCCCGGCCGCTCTTGTGAGGTGGGCTTCGCTCTTGAGGCCGAGCGGCCTTCGAACAGAACGGCGCCCCGAGGTTCGCGACCCGGAGCCGGAGTTTCCCGCGCCGCCCGCGACGAACCCCACCATTCCGCCACAGCCGAAAACACCTTGACCGACTACTCAGACATGTCACCTTCTTACACGGATAATGCAAGAAATAACATAGTGACTCTTCCACAAAAAGGATCTTGCACCCATAATGGTTGATTCCGGGGGCCAGAGCCATGAGGTGGAAGTGATAAAGCGAGTATCTGTCAACCTCGCACTGATCTGTGGGAGCTTGACATGAATGGACGGTCCTACCGGGGAATGTCAGCGGAGGAGCGACTTGAGGAGCGCCGGGAGCGTTTGATCTCCGCGGCGTACACCCTCTTCTCCGAACCCGGATTCCCCGAAACGACGATCGAGAGGTTGTGTGCCGAGGCACGTATCTCCAACCGCGCATTCTACGAGTGCTTCTCAGGACGCGAGGAGCTGATGCAGACCGTGTACAACCGATGCGTGCACGAGACGCTGGAGTCGATGTCGAAAGCGATCGAGCAGGCCCCCGACACCCTGGCCGACCGGGTCCGGACGGGAATCACCAGCTACATCGGCTTCGTCACCGAAGACAGGCGTCGCGCGCAGATCATGCATCTGGAGGTCCGCCGGGCGGGCGACTGCCTCCTCACCTCCAGGCAGTCGGCCGTCGCGGCCCTCACCAGAACGATCGAGTCGAACGTCGCCGACCTGCCGGAGGCGACGAAGGCCAACCAACACCTCCTCGCGCTGGGGATGATCGGGGCGATCCAGGAACTGCTCATCGAGTGGGTCCTGGCCGACGACCCACCTCCGGTCGCCAGGCTCATCGACACCGCCACGCACATCTTCCAAAGGGCCTTCGTGACCTGATCGCGGCGTAAGACGAGGGCGGGCCCGCCGTGCCCGTCCTCCGACATCGTGCTCCGGTGCCGCCGGCTCCCCGAACTCCGGCGACCTTCCGGATCAGGCCACCGCGGCCACGGGAAGCTCGACGGTGAGGACCCGGTTGAGCCGGGTCACCGCCAGCACCCGCATGATCCGGGGCGGCACCCTCCGCAGGATGAGACGGCGTTCCGCGCTCACAGCGCGGCGATGCGTGCCCACCAGCACCCCAAGACCGGTGGCGTCGATCATTTCCAACCCGGAAAGATCTACGATCAGGTCGCCCCGCCCCGAGTCGACCGCCTCGTGCAGTCGCGGGCGCACCTGGGCCACGGTTCCCACGTCGAGACGACTCCCGACGCCGACCACCTGGGCCCGGGGGTTACCAGAGACGCGCATGCCTCCTCCTCACGCCCGGCCGCCACGGAGAAACCGGCCCGGCACCACGGCGACGCGTCACCTGCCGACCGGTCACGCGTCGCGTTCATCCGATGTCACCGCGCAGAAGAAGGTCGTCACCGCCTGCAAGAAGGCGCGAATCTCCCTCGTCCCTGACGTCGATCTTCCGGCGAACACGGGAGTCCCTTGCCCGATTCGAAGGAGAAAACGCGTTTAAAGCCAACCTTTTTGCTGAGCGGCCCGGATCGCGGTGATCCGATTGGTCGCCCCCAGCTTGGTGATGGCGCTGGACAGGTAGTTGCGTACGGTGCCCTGGGTGAGGTGGAGCGCGGCGGCGATCTCGGCGACCGAGGCGCCCTGCGCGGCCAGCTCCAAAGAGCCGCGCTCGCGCTCGGTGAGAGGGCTCTCCCCCGCCATCATCGCCGAGGCGGCCATCTCCGGGTCGAGATAGCGCCCACCCGCGTGGACCTTGCGGATCGCCGTCGCCAGCTCGTCGGCGGAGGCGTCCTTGGGGACGAAGCCGCGCACCCCTGCCGCGAGCGCCCGCCGCAGGTATCCGGGCCGCCCGAAGCTGGTCAGCATCAGCACCGCGTGGCCCCGCAGCGTCTCGGCGACGCTCAGCCCGTCCATCCCCGGCATCTCGATGTCCAGCACGACCACATCGGGCCGGTGCTCCAGCACTGCCGCCGCCACCAGGTCTCCCCTCGCCACCTCGGCCACCACCTCGATGTCCGGCTCCAGGCCGAGCAGAGTGGCGATCGCCTTCCTGACCAGGTGCTCGTCGTCGGCGAGCAGTATCCGGATCACCATGCCTCCTCGGCCCGACAGTCCGGCACGGCGAGACGCCCCACCTCGACCCGACCACTCACCCCACCGGGACGCCCCACCTCGACCGGACGGCCCGGCACGGCGAGACGGTACGAGACGGCGGGACAGCCAGGCACGGCGGCCATCGTCTGGATCATCGTTCTCCCTCCAGCGGGATCGTCGCCCGCAGCCTGAACGTCCCGGGACCGCCCGGGCCCGCCGTGACGGTCCCGCCGACGGCGGCGACCCGCTCCGACAGCCCGAGGAGGCCGGTACCGCCCCGGCCGTCCGCCCTGTCCTCGTTCACCCCGTCGTTGGTCATCTCCAGCACGGCATCTCCCTCGCGGAGGGTGATCGTGATACGGCACCGAGTGGCCGAGCTGTGCCGCAGCACATTGGTGGTGCCCTCCCTCACCACCCAGGCCAGCAGGGTGGCCGTCCCCTCGGGCACCTGTTCGCGCGGCGTCTCCAGGGTGCAGCGGATGTCGCCCGCCTCCAGCACCGCGGTCATCGCGCGCAGCTCGGCGGTGAGGTCGACCGTCCGGTAACCGCGCACCGCCGCGCGGATCTCCTTGAGCGTCTGCCGCGCGAGGGTCCTCACCTCGTCCATCTCCCTGGCCGCCCGCCCGGCGTCCACCCCCGACAGCTTGGAGGCCACCTCGCTCTTGACGGCGATCGCGGAGAGGCTGTGCCCGACCAGATCGTGCAGGTCGCGGGAGAAGCGCAGCCGCTCCTCGGTGACGGCGAGCCTGGCCCGCGCCTCCTTGCCCTCCTCCGCGGCCCTGAACAGCTGCCAGAACCAGAGCTGGAACCGGTTCGACCACGGCGCCGCCGCGGCCACCCCGAGGTAGGCGCCGAGGCCGGGCAGGTGACTCTCCGCGTTCGGTGCCGCGAACACCTCGGCGAATCCGTCTCCCGGCCACACGAGAAACAGTCCGGCGGCGGCCGCCGCGACGGTGACGGCGATCGTGGCGGACCTGCCGAGCAGCAGCGCGGCGCCCGACACCCACGCCGGGCCGAGCAGCCCCCAGGACCAGGGACCGCCGTCCTGGGTCAGCATGAGGACCACCGCGACCACGGCCGAGGCGATGATCTCGCCTCGCGCGCCGGTGCCGTCCACGGCCGCTTTGATGACCCTCAGATACAGGAAACTGAAGATCACCAGGCCCGGCACCCCGACGGTCAGCAGCGAGAGCCTGATTTCCTCACCCTCGTCCGCCAGCTCGGCGAGAGGGCTGATCCAGGCGAGGACGAGGCCCAGGGTGAGGGAGAAGATGGTCATCCGGCGGAGCCGCTGGACGGACGAGCGCCGCCTTCTCGCGGAAAGCGCGGAAGGGACGGCGGGGGCACGGTGTGTGGAGAACGCGAAGGGGACGAGGCGTGCGAGGCGCCTCGTCCCTTGTCTCGCGAAGTCGGCCGGCATTTCGTTATGCACGTTAGCCGTGCCGGGGTTCCCAGCGAAACAGCCATCGTGCCAGCGGCCCGGCCACCGCGATCCAGGCCAGCAGGTTCGCGAAGGAGGGCAGCGCGGCCACCCACTGCCCGCCCATGCTCAGCGCCTCACCGCCCCCGGAGATGTGGTCACCGCCCAGGAAGGCGGTGCGCGCGATCTCCACGATCGGGGTCGCGGGAAGCAGGCCGGCGATATGGCCCAGCGCGCCGGGCAGCGTGTCCGCGGGGAACGCGATCGGGGCGCCGACCAGCACGAGCAGGAGCACCGGCAGCACCGTGACCTGGGCGAGCTCGGCGTTCGGCGTGAGGCCGGAGAAGGCGGCGGCGAGCAGGCAGAACAGCGCGACCCCCAGGACGGCGACGGTCACGAGCATCGGCACGTTCGCCACCGTGACCCCCTCGGCCCGCCGCATCCAGACGGCCAGAAGCGCTACCTGGGCGAGATAGAGCACGAGCGCCCCGAGGGCGCCGCCGCCGAGGATCGCCGGCCCCGACGGCTGGCTCGCGCGCAGCCGCTTGAGCACCAGTTCCTCGCGCCGGGCGGTGAAGGAGTTCACCAGGTTGACGAAGACCGCGAACACCAGCAGCACCCCCGGCAGCCCGGCCAGGACGAAAAGCCTTCCGTCCACGCCGCCGATCTTCTCGGCGCCGACCGCCTGGGTGTACAGCCAGGCCATCAGCAGCGGCAGCAGGAGCACGTTGAACAGGACCGTGGTGTTCCTGCTCACCAGGGTGAGATCGATCCTCGCGAGCCTGATCGCGTGCAGCACGTCGGTTCTCATGGTCACTCGCCCCTTCTCGCCGGTCCCGCCGCCACCGGCCCGCCGTCGGCCCGCCGATCCGTACCGTCATCTCCGGCATCCCCGGCCGGCGACGCCTCCCCTGCCACCCGCAGGAAGACGTCCTCCAGGGTTCCCCGACGTACGGCCAGCCGTTCCAGGGTCTCGCCCCGCGCGTCGGCCCAGTCCAGCAGCAGCCGGACCGCCGCGTGCGCGCGGGCCTCCGCCCGCGCGCCGGTCAGGGTGTAGGCGACCCCCGTATCGCCCGTGTCGCCGCCGTAGGTCAGTACGGGGGATACGCCGTCCAGCGGGGGCAGTTCGCCGAAGGTCCAGGAGATGCCGGGAAGGCGGAAGGAGATCCGGTCGCCGGAGCCGGCCACCACCTCCTCGACGGTGCCCTGGAGGTGGATCCGGCCCTCGTGCATGATGGCCAGCCGGTTGGCGAGGCGCTCGGCCTCCTCCAGGTAGTGGGTGGTGAGCAGCACCGTGGTGCCCCCCGCCCGCAGGTCCTCGATCACCTTCCAGGTGGCGCGACGCGCCTCGGGGTCCATGCCGGTGGTCGGCTCGTCCAGGAAGAGCACCTCCGGCCGGGAGATCACCGCCAGTGCGAGGTCAAGCCTGCGCCGCTGGCCGCCGGAGAGCTGCCGGACCCTGGTCCTCGCCTTCCTGGCCAGCCCGGCCGCCTCCAGCGCGTCCATGGTCCCCGGATCCGTGCCCCTGCGCCGGCCGGGAAGGGAGAACGTCCTCGCAGAGGCGGCGGTGCGGCCCGTGTCGCGGCTCAGTCCCTCCCACAGGCCGACGGTCTCCGCGACCGTGAGGTCACCGAGGAAGCCGCCCTCCTGCAGCATGATCCCCACACGGGGCCGCAGCGTCCGGCGCTGCCTGACCGGGTCGAGCCCGAGCACCCGGACGCTGCCGTCGGTGGGAGCCCTGAAACCCTCCAGGACCTCCACGGTGGTGGTCTTGCCCGCACCGTTCGTGCCGAGCAGGGCGAACAACTCGCCCCTCGGGACGTCGAAGGAGACGCCGCGCACCGCCTCGAAGTCGCCGTACGCCTGCCGGAGCCCGCCGACCTCGATCACACTGTCGAGGCCCGGCGGGTCCGTCACCTGTGGTGTTCTCATGACGACAATCGTCGTCGTCCGGCATTTGACCAGGTAGTCGTGGATATCACCGGAAAACGGTGATCTTTACGGTGTTCCGGGTGACAAATGTCAACTACTGGCGGGGTGGCAGCGCGGGACGCCGCCGGGAGGGCCGGGTGGAGCGATCGGGCGGGGTCGCCGCCGGACGCTCCTCCAGCGCGGCCAGCGCGAGCCGTACCGCCTCCTCGATCTGCGGGTCCCTGTCCTGCGCCCAGTCGTCGGGGGTGATGTCGACCTCGACGTCGGGATCGACACCGTAGTTCTCCACACCCCAGCCCAGCTCCTCGAACCAGAAGGAGTACTTGGGCACGGTGATGCGCGAGCCGTCGACCAGGCGGTGGTCGTCCTCGATGCCGATGACGCCTCCCCAGGTGCGGGTGCCCACCACCGGCCCGAGCTTGTGGATCTTGAAGGCCGCGGTGACGATGTCGCCGTCGGATCCGGCGTTCTGGTTGGTGATCGCGACGAGCGGGCCGCGCGGCGCGTCCTCGGGATAGGTGATCGGGGTCATGCCCCTGGGCAGGTCCCAGGCGATGACCCGGCGGATCAGCTTCTCGATGACCAGCTCGGAGGTGTGGCCGCCTCGGTTCCCCCGTACGTCCACCACGAGCCCTTCGAAGGTCATCTCCCTGCGCAGGTCTCGGTGGAACTGCGCCCAGCCCTCGGCCACCATGTCCGGAATGTGCAGGTAGCCGAGGCGTCCGCCGCCGAGCTCCCTGACCCGTGCCCGGCACCCGGCCACCCAGTGCTGGTAGCGCAGGCGCCGGTCGTCGCGGAGCGGTGTGACGACCACCCGCCGCCCGCCGCCCAGGGTCAGCTCGACCGGCTTGTCGGCGGCGCCGACCAGCAGCCGCGCGGGTCCCTCCGACGGCACCGGGCGCCCGTCGACCGCGAGCAGCGCCTCTCCCGGCTGGACCCCCGCCCCTGGACCGGCGAGCGGCGAACGGGCGTGCACGTCGGAGGACTCCGCGGGCAGCACCCGGTCCACCTGCCAGCGGCCGTCGTCGCCCCTGGAGAGGTCGGCGCCGAGCAGCCCGACCGGTTCGGAGGCCGGGTAGCCCCAGGGAGCGGCGTCGACGTAGGCGTGCGAGCTGCCCAGCTCCCCCAGGACCTCCCAGAGCAGGTCGGCGAAGTCGTCGGCGGTGGCGACCCGGTCCACCAGCGGCCGGTACTCCTCCAGCACGTTCTCCCAGTCGACGTCGGCCATGTCCTCGACCCAGAAGTCGGCGCGCATCCTGCGGCCCGCCTGGGCGTAGGCGTGCCGCCGCAGTATGCGCGGGTCGGCGGTGATCCGGATCCTGGACAGGTCGACGGTCGCGTCGTCACCGTTCTTGCCGCCCTGCTTGCCCCCGACGGGACGGACCGTGAGCGTACCCTTGTCACTGACGACGAGCTGCGTGCCGTCACCGCTCACCCGGTACCAGTCGAGCTTGTCGACCACTTCCTTCCACTCGCGCTTGACCAGGTCGTAGCGGTCCAGCGCCGGGCGGGGCGCCTCGCCGCCCACCTCGTCCCTGTCCTCGCCGAGTTCCCCCGCCAGCGGCTCCCTCAGCCAGACGAACCCGCCCTTGACCGCGCACAGGTCCGAGTAGCGGCCCTCTGGCACCGGAACCTGCACGACCCTGGCGGCGATGCCCTCCAGATCCACCGTGAGCGCGCCGTCCCTCTTGCCGTCGTCATCAGAGCCGGAACCCGAGTCCGAGTCGGGGTCGGCCGCCCTTCCCGCGGCGCTGGGCGCGAACGGGGACGGCGTGGACGCGGACAGCGGCACCAGGTAGGGCCGGTAGCCGAAAGGGAAGGACATGTCGAAGGAGTGCGCGTCGTAGACCGGGTCGAAGCCGCGTCGCGACAAGAACGCCAGATAGTCCCCCGCGAAAGCGGGTGAGATGTCCACGAACCGGCCGTCGGTGACATCGGTGACGACCCGGTCCGCCACCCTCGCCAGCCTGATCCTGCGCAGCTGGGGGCCGTCGGGGTGCGACCAGGCCAGCCAGGCCGAGTCGGGTGACCAGGTCGGGCCGTGGATCTCCCCTTCGGCGCTGGCCAGCTCCACGGCCTCGCCGGAGGCCACGTCGACCAGGAGCAGCCGTCCGTTCCTGGCGGTCACCGCGATCGTGTTCCCGTCGGGCGCGACGGCGAGGTCGCCGACCTCGCCCAGCGTCCCCACGGCGATCCTGCGACTCTCCCCGCCCCCCGCCGGGACGATCTCCAGCCCCTGCGTCTCTCCGTCGTCGAAGACCCACACCACGCGGTCGTCGCCGAGCATGCGGGGCCGTCCCGCCGACAGGCCGTCGCTGAGCTGCCGCGCCGGGCCGTCCCTGTGCGTCACCCAGTGCACCGTTCCCTGGACCTCCACCGCGCTGGCGCGCCCGGTCGCGTCCACGGCCAGGTCGTGCAACCGCCTGCCCGCGTTGACCTGGTACGGCTGCCGCCCGCGCAGCGGGGAGCCGAGGGTGACGTCGAGTTTGCGGGTCTCGGCGTCGAGGTCGTCCAGAAGGTAGAGGTCTCCGGCGTTCTGGTAGACGATCCGGGTCCCGTCGGTGGTGGCGTGCCGGGCGTAGAAGACCTCGTGGTCGGTGTGGCGGCGCAGGCCGCCGCCGTCCAGGTCGCAGGAGTAGAGGTTGCCGATGCCCTCGTGGTCGGAGAGGAAGACGAGCCGCCCCCCGACGAGCATCGGGCTCGCGAGGTGGCCGTTCAGGTCGGCCAGGATCCGGGTGAAGTCACCGTCGCCGCGCCGCACCCACAGGCGCCCCGCGGTGCCGCCCCGGTAGCGCTTCCAGACCGCGGGGTCGCGGGGAAGCCCTCCGGCGAGCAGCGCCACTGTGTCCCCTGCGGTGCCCCCCGCCATCGACAGGTCGTTGACCGGGCCGTACGGCAGCCGCTCGACGCGTCCCTCACCGAGCGCGTAGGCCCAGGTCTGCGAAGTGAACGGCTGGCCGGTCGCGCTGATCGCGAGGACCTCGCCGTCCGGCGTCCAGCCGCGCGTCCGCGTCCGCGCGTCTCCCCAGTAGGTCAGCCGCTCCGCGGAGCCGGACTCCAGATCCGCCAGGTAGACCTCGGGAGCGCCGTCGCGGACACCGGTCCAGGCGACCCTGGTGCCGCCTGGCGAGAGACGAGGGTGGCTCGCGGGGGCCCGGTCCAAGGAGAGACGCCACGCACGGCCGCCGTCCGCCGGGGCCGCCCACACGTCGTCGTCGGCGACGAAGGTGAGCGTCTCGTGGGAGATGTGGGGGAATCGCAGGTAGAAACCAGAAACCATCGACAAATCATATGGTCCTCTATCAGGTTAAACAGGATGGTTTTCCTGCCGATACGCTGAACCTCATGACGCGAGCTGACAGAGACAACCCGGTAGTGCTCTCGAAGATCTACACCCGTACCGGGGACGACGGCACGACCGCGCTCGGCGACATGAGCCGCACTCGCAAGACCGATCCGCGCCTGGCCGCCTACGCGGACGTCGAGGAGGCGAACGCCGCGATCGGCGTCGCCCTCGCCGCGGGGACCCTGGAGGCGGACATCACCGCCGTTCTCAGCCGGATCCAGAACGAACTGTTCGACGTCGGGGCCGACCTGTGCGCCCCGGTCGTGGAGAACCCCGAGTTCCCGCCGCTGCGGGTCGAGTCCTCCTACATCGACTGGCTGGAGGCGCGGTGCGACGAGTTCAACGAACGCCTCACGCCGCTGCGCAGCTTCATCCTGCCCGGCGGCACCCCGGCCGTGGCCGCGCTCCACGTCGCCAGGACCGTGGTCCGGCGGGCCGAGCGGACCGCCTGGTCGGCCATGGAGGCCCACGACGACGTCAACCCGCTCACCGCGAAGTACCTCAACCGGGTGAGTGACCTGATGTTCATCCTCTGCCGGGTGGCCGCGGGCGGCGACGAGATCCTCTGGAAGCCCGGCGGCACCCGCTGAGAACGAGCACCGACAGATCCCTACGGAAAACCCGTCGGCACACACGGGGAGCGAGGATCGCGGCCGGCCCGGCGGCCCTGGCGAGCAGGTGAGTCAGGCGACGTCGAGGTAGGCGCTGGGCGGGGCGGACTCCAGCCAGGCGACGAAGCCCGTCAGCGCCCGGTATCCCATCGCGAGCTCGAAGGCGTCCTGCCCGTTGCGGCACTCGATCGCCGTCACGCCCTCGATGAACCCGAAGAACTCACCGGACCCGACCTTGCGCCTTCCGGAAACCACAAGGCCGCGCCTCACGATGACGTGGCGCGGCCTTGGGAGCAGACCTATGAGCGGAATCCAGTTGAGGTGGCCGTCGGCGTAGCGGGCCACCCCGACCCGCCAGCCTCGCTTCTTCGACAGGGGGCGCAGGCAACAGAGCACCGATCCCCGGAAGCGGGTGAGTATCAGAACCCGCAGGCCCAGGAGGGCGACGAGCAGCCCCAGCACGATGAGAACATCCACCACCATGTCTGCTCGCCCCCCAAAAGCGCGTACAGCCTAAGAAGCAGAATTTATCCGACTTCTTCCCCAGCCGCGCGCAACCGGGCCCTGGCACGCCTCGCCCCGGCGGCCGCGTCCGCGGCTTCCTGGTCGGATTCGACCGAGGCCTGAGCCCGCTCCAGCGCGCTCTTCGCGCGGGCGACATCGACCTCGGAACCAAGCTCGGCCACCTCGGCCAGAACCGACACCTCGTCGTCGGCCACCGAGAGGAACCCTCCGTGGACGGCGGCGACGAGATCGGCCTCGCCGTTGCCTCGCTTGATCTTCAGCAACCCGCCCTCGACGAGAACGCCGAGCACGGGCGCGTGCTTAGGCATGATACCGATCTCACCGTCGACGGTCTTGGCAATGACCATGTCGGCCTCACCGGACCAGATCTCACGCTCCGGGGAGACGACGCCTACTCGCAGCTTCGCCACTTTCTCTCCAGTTCCTTATCGAACCAGGCGCCGGTACGGCCGCATGACCGTACCGGCACCGAAGGCGACTAGCGGGCGAGTTCCTTGGCCTTGGCCACGGCCTGGTCGATGCCGCCGACCATGAAGAACGCCTGCTCGGGCAGGTGGTCGTAGTCGCCGGCGCACAGACCCTTGAACGAGGCGATCGTCTCGTCCAGCGGGACGTTCTCGCCGGGCTGACCGGTGAACGCCTCGGCGGCGTACATCGGGTGGGACAGGAAACGCTCGATACGACGGGCCCGGTTGACGGTGACCTTGTCCTCTTCCGAGAGCTCGTCGATACCGAGGATCGCGATGATGTCCTGCAGTTCCTTGTACTTCTGCAGGATCCGCTTGGTCTCCTGGGCCACGCGGTAGTGCTCCTCGCCGACGATCAGCGGGTCGAGGATCCGCGAGGTGGAGTCGAGCGGGTCCACCGCGGGGTAGATGCCCTTCTCCGAGATCGGCCGCGAGAGAACGGTCTGCGCGTCGAGGTGCGCGAACGCGTTGTGCGGGGCCGGGTCGGTGATGTCGTCCGCGGGGACGTAGATCGCCTGCATGGAGGTGATCGAGTGACCGCGGGTCGAGGTGATGCGCTCCTGGAGGACACCCATCTCGTCGGCCAGCGTCGGCTGGTAACCCACCGCGGACGGCATACGGCCGAGCAGGGTGGACACCTCGGAGCCGGCCTGGGTGAACCGGAAGATGTTGTCGATGAACAGCAGCACGTCCTGCTTCTGGACGTCACGGAAGTACTCCGCCATGGTCAGGGCGGAGAGCGCGACGCGCAGACGGGTGCCCGGGGGCTCGTCCATCTGGCCGAAGACGAGGGCGGTGTCCTTGAGGACGTTCGCCTCCTCCATCTCCAGCCAGAGGTCGTTGCCCTCACGGGTGCGCTCGCCGACGCCGGCGAACACCGAGGTGCCACCGAAGTTGCGGGCGACCCGGCGGATCATCTCCTGGATCAGAACGGTCTTGCCCACGCCCGCGCCGCCGAACAGGCCGATCTTGCCGCCCTGCACGTACGGGGTGAGCAGGTCGATGACCTTGATGCCGGTGGTCAGCATCTCGGTGCGCGACTCAAGGGTGTCGAAGGAGGGCGAAGGGCGGTGGATGCCCCAGCGCTCGCTGATCTGGAGCGACGAGGTCTCGACGTCCAGCGACTCGCCCAGGGTGCTCCACACGTGGCCCTTGACGACGTCGCCGACGGGGACCGAGATGGCCGCGCCGGTGTCGGTCACCGGGGCGCCACGGGTGAGGCCGTCGGTGGGCTGCATGGAGATCGCGCGGACGAGGTTGTCACCCAGGTGCTGGGCGACCTCCAGGGTGAGGACCTTCGCCTCGCCCTGGAGCTCGACGTCGACCTTGAGGGCATTGTAGATCTCGGGCATCGCCTCGACGGGGAACTCCACGTCGACGACGGGACCGGTGACCCGCGCGACGCGGCCCACGCCGGTCTCAACAGTCTGTGCAGTCATTTCACTCTTTCCCCGCTGCGGAGTCGGCCAGCGCGTTCGCGCCACCGACGATCTCGCTGATTTCCTGGGTGATCTCGGCCTGGCGGACCTGGTTCATCTGCTGGGTGAACACGCGGATGAGCTCGTTGGCGTTGTCGGTGGCCGACTTCATGGCCCGGCGGCGCGAGGCCTCCTCCGAGGCCGCCGACTGGAGCAGCGCGCTGAAGATGCGCGACTCCACGTAACGCGGCAGCAGCGTGTCGAGGACCTCGCCCGCGTTGGGCTCGAACTCGAAGTAGGGAAGCGGCGTGTCGGACGCCTCCTCCACGCTCTCCTCGACCTCCAGCGGGAGGATCCGCTTGACCACGACCTCCTGCGTCAGCATCGAGACGAACTCGGTGGAGACGATGTGGATCTCGTCCACCCCGTCGTCGTCCGAGAACGCCTCGATCAGCGTGCCGGCGATCGCCTTGGCGTCGGAATAGGCGGGCTTACGGGAGAACCCCGTCCACTGCCCGCCCATCTCACGGTTGCGGAAGGTGTGCCAGGCGACGCCCTTGCGACCCGTCACGTAGGGCACGGGCTCGACGCCCCTGTCCCTGAGCAGGTTGCCGAGCGCCTCCGCCTCGCGAAGGATGTTGGCGTTGAAGCCGCCGCAGAAGCCGCTGTCGCTGGTGACGATCAGGACGGCGGCCCTGGAGGCCTGCTCCTTGGCCACCGTCAGCGGATGGTCGGTGACGGTGGTGTTGCTGACCACGCTCGTGACGGCGTGGGTGATCTCGCGCTCGTACGGCACCGCGGCCTGCATCCGCTGCTGGGCCTTGACGATGCGGGACGAGGCGATGAGCTCTTGGGCGCGGGTGATCTTCGCCGTGGACTTGACCGACTTGATCCTCCGCCGCAGCAGTCTTAGCTGGGCACCCATCGGCTACTTCTTCTCTACCGAGCGGACTCGCTTCGTGATCTTCTCCTGGCCGACCTCGCCCTCGCCGAGCGCGGCGACCGGCTCGTCGTTGACCAGGTACTCGCCAGAAGAGGTCTCGAAGCTCTTCTTGAACTCGGTGATGGCGTCCTTGAGGACGGTCACCGTGTCGTCGGACAGGTCACGGGTCTCGCGGATGCCGTCGAAGACGCCCTTGTTCTCACGGCCCAGGTAGTCGAGGAACTCCGACTCGAAGCGGCGGATGTCCTCGACCGGGACGTCGTCGAGCTCACCGGTGGTGCCGGCCCAGACCGACACGACCTGCTTCTCGACGGGGAACGGGCTGTACTGGGCCTGCTTGAGCAGCTCGACCAGACGCTGGCCGCGCTCCAGCTGGGCGCGGGAGGCCGCGTCCAGGTCGGAGGCGAAGGAGGCGAAGGCCTCCAGGTCACGGAACTGCGACAGCGAGAGACGCAGGGTGCCGGCGACCTTCTTCATCGCCTTGATCTGCGCCGAGCCGCCGACTCGGGAGACGGAGACACCGACGTTGATGGCCGGACGCACACCCGCGTTGAACAGGTCGGTCTCGAGGAAGCACTGGCCGTCGGTGATGGAGATGACGTTGGTGGGGATGAACGCCGAGACGTCGTTGCCCTTCGTCTCGATGATCGGCAGGCCGGTCATCGAGCCGGACCCCATGTCCTTGGAGAGCTTCGCGCAGCGCTCAAGGAGGCGGGAGTGCAAGTAGAAGACGTCGCCGGGGAACGCCTCGCGGCCCGGCGGACGGCGCAGCAGGAGGGAGACCGCGCGGTAGGCGTCGGCCTGCTTGGTCAGGTCGTCGAAGACGATGAGGACGTGCTTGCCCTGGTACATCCAGTGCTGGCCGATGGCCGAACCGGTGTAGGGCGCGAGGTACTTGTAGCCGGCCGGGTCGGAGGCCGGAGCGGCGACGATGGTGGTGTACTCCATCGCGCCCGCCTCCTCAAGGCGGCCCTTGACCTGGGCGATCGTGGAGCCCTTCTGGCCGACCGCGACGTAGACGCAGAGAACCTGCTTGTCGGGGTCGCCGGAGAGCCAGTTCTCCCGCTGGTTGAGGATGGTGTCCACGGCGACGGCGGTCTTGCCCGTGCCACGGTCACCGATGATCAGCTGGCGCTGGCCGCGGCCGATCGGCGTCATGGCGTCGACCGCCTTGAGACCGGTCTGCAGCGGCTCCTTCACCGGCTGGCGCTGGACCACCGAGGGGGCCTGGAGTTCGAGGGCGCGCAGACCCTCGGCCTCGATCGCGCCCTTGCCGTCCAGGGGGACGCCCAGCGGGTCGACCACCCGGCCGAGGAAGCCGTCGCCGACCGGCACGGACAGGACCTCGCCCGTCCGGCGGACCGACTGGCCCTCCTCGATCTTGCTGAAGTCGCCCAGAACGACGACACCGATCTCTCGGACGTCCAGGTTCAGTGCCAGGCCACGCGTGCCGTCCTCGAACTCAAGCAGCTCGTTCGCCATCGCCGAGGGAAGGCCGGAGACATGGGCGATACCGTCGCCGCAGTCGACGACGGTCCCGATCTCCTCGCGCGCGGCACCTTCCGGCTCGTACGCCTGGACGAAGCGCTCAAGTGCGTCCCGGATCTCGTCCGGCCGGATCGTAAGCTCCGCCATCTCTCTTCAGTCTCCCTATTCGCCTAGCCGGCCAACCGGCGGCGGACTTCTTCGATTCGTCCCGCGATGGTGGTGTCGATGAGGTCGTCCCCGATGTGGACCGAGAACCCTCCCAGCACCCGCGGATCCACCTCGACGTTCAGATGAACGTCGCGGCCGTACGAGGTGCGCAGCCACGTGGCGAGACGCTGCTTCTGCACCTCCGAGAGCACGACGGCGCTGCGCACCACCGCGACGAGGCGCTGCCGCTGGGCGGCGACCAGCCTGCCGAACTCGGCAAGCCCACTGTCCAGGCTACGTCCTCGCGGATGCAGCACGAGCTGGATGACCAGGCGCAGGGTGGTGGGGGCCACCTTTTCGGCCAGGAGGGAGTTCAGGAGCTCCCGCTTGGCCGGTGCCGGGGCCGCCGGCGCCGTCAAGGTCCGGTAAAGCTCCAGGTTCGAGGCGGTGATGCGCCCGAACCTGAACAGCTCGTCCTCGACGTCGTCGAGCCTGCCCTGTGCCTCCGCCTCGGCCGCGGCGGCGATGACGCCGAGGCGCTCCAGCGCGTCGGCCAGGTCGCCCAGGCGCGCCCACTTCGCGGACACGGCCGCGATGACCGTCTCCAGCGCGGCACCGCTGATCTTGCCCTCCAGCAGCACCCGTACGACCTGCGCCTTCTGGGCCGCGGGACGTGCGGGGTCGGAGAGGTTGCGGCGGAGCCCGTGCTCACGGTCCAGCAGGTCGGCGACCGAGAAAAGCTCGTCGGCCAGCGTGCCGAGGTCGGCGCTTCCCGCGACGGCGTTGAAGCGCTCTTCGACCTCGGCCAGCGAGGCCCTGCTCAGGCCCCTCATCGGCTGCTCACCGACACTCGCGCGTCACGCCCGGTTCGCCGCGTCATCAGCGGACCGCCGCGCTGCTCGACTCGAGCTCCTCAAGGAACCTGTCGACGGTACGGCGCTGACGCGCCTCGTCCTCCAGGGACTCCCCGACGATGCGGCCGGCGAGCTCGATCGACAGACGGCCGAGCTCGGTGCGGAGCTGGGCGAACGCCTGCTGGCGGTCGGCCTCGATCTGCAGGTGCGCGGCCTCGACCAGGCGGCGGGCCTCGGCCTGCGCCTCCTCGCGGAGCTCGGCCTTGATCTGCGCGCCCTGCTCGCGGGCCTCCTCACGCAGCCGCGAGGCTTCGTGACGGGCTTCGGAGAGCTGGTCCTTGTACTGCTTGAGCAGCGCCTGGGCCTCGGCCTGGGCGTCCTCGGCTCGCTTGATGCCGCCTTCGATCGCGTCGGTCCGCTCGGCCAGGGTCTTCTGGATGCGCGGGGTGAGGATCTTACCGACGACGAAGAGGACGACGAAGAACGCGAAACCGCCGACGACCAGCTCGTAGACGTGCGGCATGAGCGGGCTGGTGCCCTCGGCCGCCAGGAGCTTAGCTGCGGTAGTCATCGATGCAGCCTTCCGTCAGAGGTGTTTTCGATCAGCCGTAGATGAACGGCGCGACAAGACCGATCAGGGCCAGCGCCTCGACGAGCACGAAGCCCAGCAGCATGTTCTGGCGGATCAGGCCGTAGGTCTCGGGCTGGCGGGCGATGGCCTGCAGACCGTTACCGAAGATGAGACCGACACCGATGCCGGGGCCGAGGGTGGCGAGTCCGTAACCGATGGAACCGATGTTGCCGGAGACCTCAGCGATGATGTTCATTGCTGTTTCCTTTACAAGATGGCCGGTGAACGAGTCTCACCGGTCTGAACTGGACGAGAAGGGTCTTAGTGCTCGGCGTGCAGCGAGCCGCCGATGTACATCGCGGCGAGCAGCGCGAACAGGAAGGCCTGGAGGAACTGGATGAACAACTCGAACCCGGTCATCGCGATCGTCATGATGACGCCGACGACACCCACAGGAGCCCCGAGCGGCGTGAGCTGCTCGAAGAGGAACCAGAAACCGACGGCGCTGAAGAAGGCGAGGATGATGTGGCCCGCGAACATGTTGGCGAAGAGTCGCACGGCGTGGGTGAACGGCGCCACGATCATGTTGGAGAGGAACTCGATCGGCGCGAGCAGCACGTAGATCGGCTTGGGCAGGCCGGGCGGGAACATCATGTTCTTGAAGTAGCCGAGCCCGCCCTGGTGCTTCATGCCCAGGTAGATCTTCAGCACGTAGATGCTGCCCGCCAGGACGATCGGGAAGGCGATGTGCGAGGCGATCGGGAACTGCAGGAAGGGGACGACCCCCATCAGGTTCCAGATCCAGACCAGGAAGAACAGGCTCAGCAGCAGGCCCATCCAGCGGTCGGCGTCCTTACCGAGGAAGGGGCGGGCCACCTGGTCGCGGACGAACGTGTAGCCGACCTCACCGATGTTCTGGATGCCCCTGGGGACCAGCTTCGGGTTGGCGAAGGCCGACCAGCAGAAGGCTATGACCAGGAGCGAGCTCAGCAGGGCGAGCAGGACCGGCTTGGTGAACCAGGCGACGCCGGGAATGATCGGGGGGAGATCGAACAGCTCAAGCCCGGGGGCCTTGAACTCGTCGGCGGCGAGGACCGTCAGCGCCTTCACGCGGCGTTCCCTTCAACGTGGTAGTGGATCAAGATTGCTTCCTCAGCGAAGCGACCGCCGCGCGAGGTCAGCGACCGTATTTCCGGTAGACCAGGTAGATGGCGAGAACGACACCGACGATCACTCCGATCGGTGTGAACACAGCCACGCCGGTCCAACGGCTCAGCAACCAACCACCGCCGCCGTACAGAATGATCCCGGAGAGAATGTAACTGGGAACCGACCAGGCAGCATTGGCGAAGTCGCGGCCATCGCTCTCGGGCCTGCGTTCTTGTTCGCTCATTGCGGGCATGACAATAGCAGCCAGGCAGATGACTAGTCATATCGGGTCCCCGCCGCCCGGTCATAATACGCCTCACCGAGGGTCGCCCTGACCGGGAACGGTCGCGCCCGGATCGACGTAGAGCATCTTCGTCTTCATGAACCCCCACATCTCACCGGCCGTCCAGACGACGGTGCAGACGATCGCCGACCAGCCGAAGGCTCGGGGCTCGAAGGCCGTGGCGCTCTCGAAAACTTTAAGGAGCGCCATGATGATCAGGACCTTCACCGCGTAGGTGACGATCGCGGCGACCATCATCATGGCGGGAGAGATCCTGCTCGCGTAGGAGACCGCGACCAGGCTCACCGTGAAGAAGACCGCCACCACCAGGAGGCCGAGCGCGGCCCCCAGCGCTCCCCTGCCACCGGAGAGCAGGGTCGCCGCGAGGACGACGATTACGCCCGCGGCGGCGGTGGGTATCACGGCCCCTTTGAGGACGCGCACGTCGTTGGCCTGCATCGGCACTCCCTGTGGCTGTTATCAAGCGAGCGATTGCTACGTCTTAGATCCGGCTAGCCCCCGGACCCGTTAGTGAAAGCTATCACAAGCTCTCGGAAGGCCGCCTTTACCTGCTGTTTCAAGTAAACGATCAAGGTGTTGGCGGAAACGGCTCAAAGCGGCGTCTCAGAGTTCGAGAAACCCTGACGGGGAGCGCTGAGCGACAGGTCGGGCAGCGCGGAAAGCGTCGCCGTGTCGTCGCCGGCGGCGGCCGAACGGGGTCCGGACGCCTCCGAGGGATACGGATGGGGCCTGCCCCGCTGCGGCTGCCCGCCAGGACGCGCGTGCCGCCCCGGCCCCTCCGCCGGACCCGTAGGACCCGTGGGAGGGGCGGGATCGAGTCCGCCACGCCCCTCGGTTCCGCCCTCAGCCTCGCCCTCGGCCCCGCCGAGGTCGCGGCGGGCGCGCCAGCGGGGCAGCGCCATCATCACCAGCACACCGATCGCGAGCAACACGGTGAGCGGGAACAGGATGAGCGGGACGCCCTCGATGGACAGCGCCACGACCGCGAAGGCGAACAGGAAGGTCCACGCGTACATGATCATGACGCTGCGGCGGTGCGAATGGCCGATGTCCAGCAGCCGATGGTGCAGATGCCCCCGGTCGGGCGAGAACGGCGACAGGCCGTTGGACGTGCGCCGGATCACCGCCATGATCAGGTCCAACAGGGGGAGCACCAGGATCGCGACCGGCACGAGCAGGGGAAGGATGACGGGGAAACGGTTGATGCTGCTGGAGTCGAGCGGTGTGACCAGGATCATCGTGGAGGCGAGGACCAGGCCGATCAGCATCGCCCCCGTGTCGCCCATGAAGATCTTCGCCGGGTGGAAGTTGTGCGGCAGGAAGCCGAGGCAGATCCCGATGAGCACCGAGGCGATGACCGCCGTCGCGTTGATGCTGGTGTTGCCGTAGTCCTTCGACAGGGCCACCGAGTACGTCCACGTGGCCATGGCGGCGATACCGACGATCCCCGCGGCGAGCCCGTCGAGCCCGTCGACGAAGTTGACCGCGTTGATCATGACGACCACGATCAGGATCGTGATCAGCGGGCTCAGCGTCGAGTCCAGGATGGTCTGCCCGCCCAGCGCGGTGGGCAGCGGGAGCCACGGCAGGCTGACACCGAAGGTGACGAGCACCCCCGCGGCGCCGATCTGCCCGGCGAGCTTGACCAGCGCGTCCATTCCCAGCCAGTCGTCCAGAAAGCCGGTCAGCGTGATCAGGCCACCTGCGGCGATCAGCGCGATCACGGTCTTGCCCTGGCCCTCGGCCGCCAGCTTGCCCCCGGCGTAGGGCAGCTCTCCGGCGATCAGCAGACCGGCGACCAGGCCCCCGTACATCGCCAGGCCGCCGAGCCTGGGAGTCGGCGTTGTGTGCACGTCACGGCTGCGAACCTCGGGCATGGCGCCGATCCGAACGGCGAAAACGCGGATCAAGGGAACCAGCAGGTACGTCACCGCGGCCGCGACGAGCGCCATGAGTAGGTATTCGCGCACGGAACCAGTTTCGCGGATAGTCCGGCCACCTGTGACCGGAAAACGACACAGAACAGCTCATAGTTCGCTGGGATATATCTGATGAGCCTTCGTCAGCACCTCGACGCGCTCCCGTATCTCACCCGTCGCGTCAGGGTCGCGGATGGCCTGCGCGACCATCGAGGCCACTTCCTTCATCTCCTCGGGCCCCATCCCCTGGGTCGTGACGCAGGGGGTGCCGACCCGGATCCCCGAGGTCACCGTGGGCGGCTCGGGATCGTAGGGGATCGCGTTGCGGTTCAGCGTGATCCCGGCCGCCTGGCACCGCTGCTCGGCCACCGCTCCGGAGATCCCGACATCGCGCAAATCGATCAGTGCCAGATGGCTGTCGGTGCCCCCGGAGACCGGCCGCATGCCCTCGGCGGCGAGCGCGTCGGCCAGCACCTGGGCGTTCGCCACCACCTGCCGCGCGTACTGTGCGAACTCCGGCCGCAGCGCCTCGCCGAACGCGACCGCCTTGGCCGCCACCGCGTGCATGAGCGGGCCCCCCTGCACGAACGGGAAGACCGCGCGATCGATCTTGGGCCCCAGCTCCCCCGTGCACATGATCCCGCCGCCCCTCGGACCGCGCAGCGCCTTGTGCGTCGTGAAGGTCACCACGTCCGCGTACGGCACGGCGGACGGCAGGGCCCGCCCGGCCATCAGGCCGACGGTGTGCGCGACGTCGGCGAGCAGCCAGGCGCCCACCTCGTCCGCGATCCCGCGGAAAGCGGCGAAGTCGATCTCACGCGGATAGGCGGTGGCGCCACAGATGATCATTTTGGGCTGGTGCCGAAGCGCCAGCTCCCTCACCTCGTCGTAGTCGATCAGCTCGGTGTCCCTGCGCACGCCGTACGCCACGACGTCGAACCAGCGTCCCGAGAAGTTGACCTTGGAGCCGTGCGTGAGATGGCCGCCGTGCGACAGCTCCATCGCGAGCATGGTGTCGCCAGGCTGGAGCAGGGCCGCGTAGGCGGCCAGGTTCGCCGAGGCGCCGGAGTGGGGTTGCACGTTGACGTGCTCGGCGCCGAACAGCAGCTTGGCGCGGTCGATCGCGAGCCGCTCGGCCCGGTCGACGACCTCGCACCCGGCGTAGTAACGCCTGCCGGGGTAACCCTCGGCGTACTTGTTGGTGAGCGTCGAGCCGAGCGCGGCGAGCACGGCGGGTGAGGTGAAGTTCTCGCTCGCGATCAGCTGGACGCCTCCACGGAGCCGGTCGAGCTCGTCGAGGAGCACACTCGCGATCTCCGGGTCCTCGCGCTGCAGGAGACCGAAATCCGGCCCGTAGTACGGTTCTGCGCCCATGGCTCACACCCCGAAGACGACGACTCACCCCCACTGTAAGCCCGCCCCGCCCGGTTATCCCACGTCAGGGACGCGCCGCCCCGGAAAGCGTGTCGCGAGGGAACGCCCCCATCGAGGGGACCGCATCACAGGAACACCTGTCACGAAGACACGACGCCGCCCGGAGAACCCTCCCACGAGACCGCGTCTCCCGGAAGATCGACACCACCGACGGGGCCACCTCACGAGAACGCGTGCGGGGCTCCGGATCTGACCGGCACCCACCTCGGCGTGTCGGCCGCCTGGTCGCTGATCGACGTCAGGACC
Source organism: Streptosporangium sp. NPDC050284 (assembly GCF_044459525.1). Classification (NCBI taxonomy): domain Bacteria; kingdom Bacillati; phylum Actinomycetota; class Actinomycetes; order Streptosporangiales; family Streptosporangiaceae; genus Streptosporangium; species Streptosporangium sp. NPDC050284. The sequence goes on along the minus strand of NZ_JBITIZ010000007.1, from coordinate 296,524 downwards.
GCCTGCCGATAGAGGCCAAGACGGGTGCGCCACTCCGTCATGTCCTCGACATAGCGGCCGGAGACGGGCGCGTCCCAGACATCGCTGCTCCTGGCGAGCTGGTAGGCCTTGTCCAGGCTGGAGGTCAGCGTGTCGAGCACGGGGAGCACCTGCCTCCACATCATGACCAGCCGCTGGTAGTCGGGGTTGAACTCCCACGACGTGGCCGCGTCCGGGGACGGCAGACCGGTGCTGGCCGAGGCCGGAGGGGTCTCCCCCGGCTGCATCGGCTGCGGTGCGGGTGGATCCACGAACATCACAGGCTCCTCACCCTCGCTGACACGCTCCCTGCCTCCTGCTCACTGACCCTCTTTGCTCGCTGACCACGCTCAAGGACGAGGACGACCCGCTGCCACACTCCCTGCCTGCCGCCCTCCGCTTCCCAGGCGCTTCTCACCTACCCGCTCGCCGCCTCGGCGTCGCCTTCGCGACGGTCACCGGCCGCCCCCCGGAGGCGGGATCGGCCGCAGCGGATCTCCCGCTTCCACATCGCCCGCAGGACCGTCGGGCCGGATGTCCATGGGCGCCCAGGCGCCCTCGCCCCAGGTCTCCCCGTCGGGCACGCTCACGCCGGGCATCTCCAGCGGTTCGATCTCGCGGGCGTTGTCGGCGAGCGTCTTGAGCGCGTCGAGGTCGAGCGGACCCGCCTCTGCGGTGACGACGTCACCGCCGTCGTTCGCCCACCGGGCGACCGAACCCCCGTCCTGCTGTGCGACCGGCCGCACATCCGGTTGCGTATCCGGTCGCACGGGCGGCTGCGCGTCCGGTTGCGCGGACCCACCCTCGGGAACCGCTCCCGCCGCCTGTCCGGAAACCCCCGCCGTATCCTGCGCCACAGCGGAAACCGCGTCGCCGACGGCCGGCACCCGCATCCCGTCCGGCCGCGCGACAGCCTCACCCGAGGACGTACCCGCCGTCTGGATCGCAGGCTCGCCCGAAGCCGTCCCGACGGGCCGGAGCGCGTCCTCACCGGTGGACCGGGAAGGGGAGTCTCCCTGCGTCACATCGGCGGGCCTGGGCGCGGCGGGCTCGCCCGAGGTCGTACCGGTGGACTGGGGAGTCGCGTCGCCACCGGTGCCCGGCGGCTGGACGGTCTGGTCCGTGGTCGGGCCCGCTGTGTCGAGGAGCGGGTACGCGGGCTTGGCGGAATCGAGCGGTTCGTGCGGCTCGACCCAGCCGGGCTGCCCCGCGGTGACGGAGACGTTGTCGACACCCGGCATCTCCAGTGGCGGGATGTCCTCGATGTTCTTCAGCAGCTCGTCGACCTCGGCCGCCGTGGGCGCGTCGAGCGGGATCTGGAGCACCCTCACCCCGTCGACCTCCACGACCTTCGCCCTGGAATCGCCGCTCTGGTCGATGTCGTCGGGATGATCCTTCCTCGGGGTGTCGAAAACGGTGTCGCCGGACGACCCTCCCCCGTCTCTGGGCGAGCGCTCGTCACCCTTGGACCCGGTGTCGCCCTTGGCGTCGGGCGCGTTACCCGTGGAGTCCCCTCGCGGCGTCGTCTCATCGCCCTTGGACCCGGTGTCACTCTTGGCGTCGGGCGCGTTACCCGTGGAGTCCCCTCGCGGCGTCGTCTCATCGCCCTTGGACCCGGTGTCGCCCTTGGCGTCCGGCGCGTTACCCGTGGAATCGCCTCGCGGCGTCGTCTCGTCACCCTTGGACCCCGTGTCGCCCTTGGCGTCGGAATCGTTCACGGGCACGGTGCCGGTCGAATCCTGCCCGCGCGGCGTCGTGTCGCCCGAGTTGATGACCTCCGTCCCCCTGTCGTCGGCCCTGGGCGGCTCCGGCGTGGGCGTGGAGTCCCCCTGCGGCGTCCCGGGCGCGGGGGCGGTGTCCGGGTTGGGAGCCTCGGGCATACGCGGGAGGTCGGGCGTCTCGCGCGGCGCGGTGTCGACGGGCTGCCCTCCCCCTTGCGGGTTCTCCCCCGGTCCGGGAACCGCGGGCTTCAGATCCTCGACCCTCGGCGTCTCAGGATGCGTCCCCTCGGCTCTGGGGACGTCCGGCGCGGGCGCGGAATCCTGCCTGGGCACCTCCGCGCCCTCGGCGTTCGGGGCGCCTGGCATGGGCGCGCCCTCGACGTTCGGTATCTCGGGGACGCGACCCGGCGCGGGGGCCTCCGGCCGCGTGTCCTCGCCCCTCGGCACGTCCGGTACGGACTGGGAGTCCGGGTTGTACACCTCTGACGGAGGCACGGCATCGTCCCTAGGAGCCTCCGGCACGGGGTCCGGGCGGGGAGGCTCAGGACGCGGCTCCTCGGCCTTCGGAGGTTCGTGACGCGGTTCCTCGGCCTTGGGAGGCTCAGGCATCGGATCGGCCTTGGGAGGCTCAGGGCGTGGCTGCTCCGCCTTGGGAGGCTCAGGCGTGGGATCGGGCCTGGGGGTCTCGCGCGGTGCGGTCTCAGTCGGTTTCGCGGTCTCCTTGGGCTTCTCCCGCTCCTCCTTGGCCTTCTCCCCCTCCCGCTCCTCTTTGGCCTTCTCCCCCTCGCGCGGAGAGGTCTCGTCGGCCTTCGACCCCGTTTCCGGCTTCCGGTCGTCTGACCCGGACGCCTCGGGTTTCTGCGTCTCCTTCCGATCATCCCGCGGGGAGGTCTCGTCGCTCTTCGAACCGGCCTCCGGCTTGGCCTCGTCGGCCTTCGGGGAGTCGTGCTTGCTGTCGGGCTTGGAGTCAGGCTTGCTGTCGGGCTTGGAGTCAGGCTTGCTGTCGGGCTTGGAGGAGTCCTTGGGATCGTCGCGCTGGGTGGTCTCCGCCGACTGATCGCCGACGCGGGGCTTGTCGTCCGCCCCGACGGCCGGCTTGAGGTCGTCCGCCTTCGGGGTCTCGGGCTTGGCGCCGTTCTGAGAACCGCTCTCCGGTTTGGCACCGTTCTGAGAGCCCGTCTCCGGCTTCGCGCCCTCGCCCTGGGAGCCCGCCTCGGGCTTCGTGTCCCCGGCCTTCGGCTCGGTGGGGGGCGCCGTCGCGTTCTGGTTGACCTTCTTCTCCAGCAGCGCCACACGGGCGGAGACGTCGCGGACCATCACGTCGCACGCGTCGGCGATCTGGACGGGTCTGTGGGTCGACTGAGAGGACAGGCCCGCCCCGCTCATCAGCTGCGAGACCTTGCCCTCGACGTCCCGCATCCGCTCGGCCGCCCGCTGAACCTCGGACAACAGATCGCGGACCAGCTTGGGGTCCATTCCTTCGAACTTGCCCATGGACGTCTCCCAGGAAGTGTCGGCCCACTTCAAGGTACCGGGGAGACAGCCCGGCGTCACGGTGATAATCAGATGGCATGGATCACGGCATATGCCGGGAACGCGCGCTCAGACGTCGGGGCGCCCCCGTAGAGGCGCTCGCCCGTGTCCTCACACTGTCCTCACCGTCAGTTGCCGGGCTCCGGGCCCGTGTCCGTGGCGACGTAGCCGATCACGCCGCGCAGCTTCTCCACGCCGATCGCCCCACGCCGCAGGAGCCTGGGCACCGCCGTGGTCAGATCGAGGATCGTCGAGGGGATGTCGCTCTCGCACGGCCCGGCGTCGAGATAGACCGACACCGAGTCGCCGAGCTGCTTCTCCGCGTCGGCGGCGGTGGTGGCCGCGGGGGCACCCGAGCGGTTGGCGCTGGAGACGGCGAGCGGGCCGGTCTCCTTGAGCAGGTCGAGGGCGACCGCGTGCAGCGGCATCCGGATCGCGACGGTGCCCTTGGCGTCGCCGAGATCCCACGACAGCGACCGGTTCGCACGGCAGATCAGCGTGAGCGGCCCCGGCCAGAAGGAGTCGATGAGATCCTGGCCGTACGGACCGAGGTTCTCCACCAGGGCGTTCGCGGCCCGGACGGTCCCGACCAGCACGGGAACCGGCATGTCACGGCCGCGTCCCTTCGCCTCCAGCAGGGCGGTGACCGCGGCGGGCGTGAAGGCGTCGGCGCCGACACCGTAGACGGTGTCGGTCGGGAGCACCACGAGCTCACCCCGCTGGAGGGCGGACGCGGCCTCGACCAGGCCCGTGGCTCGCTGGTCGGCATCCATACAGTCATAACGTCGGCTCACGGCGTGCATCCTATTCCTGGCCGAATCGAGCGGTGACGAAGCGGTCCCTGCGAGTCAGGTCCTGGCGGCTGCGGACGTCGCGCCAGCCGTTCTCCTCAGAGAAGATCAGATAGACCGGAGTGCCCTGCTGGTCGGCGTGTTCCACGGCGACGAACCCGCCGGGGCGCAGCAGCCGCCTCGCGGTCCGCTCCACCGCCCTGACCTCGTCGAGGCCGTCGCTCCCCGATCCGTACAGCGCGCGGTGCGGGTCGTAGTCGCGGACCTCGGGGTCGCGGGGGATCGCGCCCGGCGGGATGTAGGGCGGGTTGGAGATCACCAGGTCCACCTGGCCGTTCAGCTCCGAGAGGGCGTCGGCCAGGTCCTCGGGGTGCAGGTGGACACGGCCCTGGCCGTGTTCGATGATGTTGCGCTTCGCCCAGGTGTAGGCGCCGGGATCGACCTCGACCGCGTGCACGGTGGCGAGCGCGACCTCCTGGGCGATGGACAGCGCGATCGCGGCCGAACCGGTGCCGAGATCCACGACCACGGGCGAGGCGACGTCCATCTCCCGCAGCCGATCGATCGCCCAGCCCACCACGACCTCGGTCTCCGGGCGCGGCACGAACACGCCGGGCCCGACCTCCAGGGACAGGTAGCGGAAGTAGGCCCGCCCGGTGATGTGCTGGAGCGGCTCGCGGGACTCCCTACGGGCGACGCCCTCCCAGAACAGGGCGTCGAAGTCGGAGTCCTTCACCGTGTGCAGCTCGCTGCGGCGTACGCCGTGCACACACGCGGCGATCTCCTCGGCGTCGGTGCGCGGAGACGGCACACCTGCCTCGGCGAGCCGGGCGGTGGCGAGGGCGATCTCGTCCAGCAGAAAGGTCATGGGCGCGTTCTATGAATGGGCGGCGAGCTTCTCCGCCATCTCGGCGTCGAGCAGGGACTGGATGACGGCCGTGAGATCCCCGTCGAGCACCTGGTCGAGGTTGTAGGCCTTGAAACCGACACGGTGATCGGAGATGCGGTTCTCCGGGAAGTTGTAGGTGCGGATGCGCTCGGAGCGGTCGACCGTGCGGATCTGGGACTTGCGCTCGGCCATGGCGGCGGCGTTCGCCTCCTCCTCGGCGATCGCCTGCAGGCGTGCCCGCAGAATGCGCATCGCCGACTCCTTGTTCTGGAGCTGGCTCTTCTCGTTCTGGCAGGAGGCGACGACACCCGTCGGAACGTGGGTGATCCGCACGGCCGAGTCAGTGGTGTTGACACTCTGCCCGCCGGGTCCGCTGGAGCGGTAGACGTCGATACGGAGATCGTTCGGGTCGATCTGGACGTCGACATCCTCGGCCTCCGGGTAGACGAGCACACCGGCGGCGCTGGTGTGGATGCGCCCCTGCGACTCGGTGACCGGGACCCGCTGGACGCGGTGCACGCCGCCCTCGAACTTGAGCCTCGACCAGACGCCCTCGTCGCCCCTCGCCTTCAGGGCGATCGTGACGTCCTTGTAACCGCCGAGGTCGGAGTGGGTGGCGTCGATCAACTCGGTCTTCCAGCCGATCCGCTCGGCGTACCGCAGATACATCCGCAGGAGGTCTCCGGCGAACAGGGCGGACTCCTCACCACCCTCGCCCGCCTTGATCTCCATGATGATGTCCTTGTCATCGTTGGGATCGCGCGGGACGAGCAGGTGCCTGAGCCTCTCCTCCAGCTCGGGAATCCGGGCCTCCAGCTCCTTCGCCTCCTCGGCGAACCCCTCGTCCTCCGAGGCGAGCTCCCTCGCCGTGCCGAGGTCGGACCGGACGCCCTCAAGCTCGCGGTAGGTGGCGATGATCGGGGTCAGCTCGGCGTAGCGCCTGCCGAAGGTGCGTGCCTGCTTCTGGTCGGCGTGCACGGAGGGGTCGGCGAGCTTGAGTTCCAGCTCGGCGTACTCACTGAGCAGCTCGTCGAGATTCACCGTGCGTCCTTCCTTGAAAGCCCTTGTCAGCCTGCCTCATCACCACGAACGCCGACCCGGGCACCCCGCGAAGGGGGTTATCCGAGCCGGCGCCGAGATGAGAGCTACTGGCCCGCGGGCTTCTTGCCGAAGCGCTTCTCGAAGCGCGCCACCCGGCCGCCGGTGTCCAGGATCTTCTGCTTGCCCGTGTAGAAGGGGTGGCAGGCGGAGCACACGTCGGCGTGGATCACGCCGTTCTTGGCGGTGCTGCGGGTGGTGAAGGAGTTACCACAGGTGCAGGTCACCTGCGTGGCGTGGTACTCCGGGTGGATGTCGGGCTTCATGTTGCCTTTTCCTCTCCAAAACGCGGTCGCCGGGTCGCCACTGTCTCTCGCCTGTAGGGCTTGCGCGCTGAGCACACCGAGGTGCGCGCGGGCGGGAACCGGAACCGCTACGGTTCGGCTACCAGTGTGCCAGATCCTCCAACCATCCCAGGCCACAAGACATTCCCCGCCCCCGTGACCTGCCCCTCCAGCCCGCTCACGGCCCCCGCCTGGCCCGATATCCGCAAGGAGGCCGCGCCAGGCGGACCTCCGCGAGGAAACCGGGCGCTCCAGGCTGTCACCGTCCCAGGTACGCCAGCACGGCGAGGACACGGCGGTGATCGTCGGCGGCGGGCTCCAGCCCGAGTTTGCAGAAGATGCTGGAGATGTGCTTCTCCACGGCACCCTCGGTGACGAGCATCCGTCCGGCGACCGCGGTGTTGGAGCGCCCCTCCGCCATCAGTGCCAGGACCTCGCTCTCTCTCGCGGTCAGGGACTCCAGGGGATCGCCCCTGCGCTGGCGGCTCAGGAGCTGTCCGATCACCTCGGGGTCGATGACCGTCCCACCGGCCGCCACCCGGCGTACGGCGTCGAGAAACTCGGCCACGTCGGCTATCCGCTCCTTGAGCAGGTAGCCGACCGCCGCGGCGCCGCCGCCGATGAGTTCGGTGGCGTACTGCTCCTCGACGTACTGCGACAGGACGAGAATCGGCAGCCCCGGCCGCCTGGACCTCGCCTCCAGTGCGGCGCGCAGCCCTTCGTCGGTATGGGTCGGCGGCATCCGCACGTCGACGACGGCGAGGTCCGGGTCGTGCTCGTCGACCACCGCCACCAGCCCGGGGCCGTCGCCCGCCACCCCCACGGTCTCGATGCCCCCGTCCGCCAGGAGCCTCGCCAGTCCCTCACGCAACAGCACCGAGTCCTCGGCGATCACCACCCGCATGGGTTCCACGTTCTCACCATTCGCAGGGCAACTCCGCCCTGATCATCGTGGGACCGCCCAGCGGGCTGTCGATGCTCAGGGTGCCGTCGATGGTCGCGGCCCGGTCCGCCAGCCCGGCGAGGCCACTGCCCGGCCGCGGCACGGCGGCGCCGACCCCGTTGTCGTAGACCTCGACGATCACCCGCTGCCCCTCGCGGCTCACCCGGACGAACGCCTCGGTGGCCTCGGAGTGTTTGGCGAGATTGCTCAGGCACTCGGCCACGACGAAGTAGGCGATGCTCTCCACCGCGGGCGGCGGCCGGTGGGAGACCTCCACCGACAGGTCCACCCGTACGGGCGCGCGGGCGGCGAGCGACGACAGGGCCGCACTCAACCCCCTGTCGGTGAGGATCGCCGGGTGGATACCCCTGGCGAGGTCACGCAGCTCGGCGATGGCGGCCTTGGTGCCCCGGTGCGCCTGGGCGAGGAGCTCCCTCGCGGCGTCGGGGTCGGAGTCCAGCTTGGCCTGTGCCCGGCCCAGGTCCATCGCCACGGACAGCAGCCGCTGCTGGGCGCCGTCGTGCAGGTCCCGTTCGATCCGGCGCCGCTCGGCCTCCGCCGCGTCCACCCCGCGGGCCCTGCTGGCCCTCAGGTGGGCGGCGCGGGCCGCCAGCCGGTTCTTCTCACTCGTCCCCAGCAGGGCGACGCCGAACAGGACGTGCAACCAGGCCATGCCCCGGGTCGCGTACAGGGCGGCGAGGAGGAAACAGGCCCCGATCAACGCGCACAGCAGCACCCGCGGCCCGCTGTCGATCGGCAGCCCGCCGATGGGCGTCATCGGCTGCCCGGCCAGCAGCAGGGGCAGTGGCGCGAACGTCAGGCCCAGTCCGAGAACCCACAGGACCGCCGTGACGGTGAACTCCGCGATTCCGATCGGCAGCAGTAACAACAGGTAGAGCAGGTCCTTCCAGGTGGCGGGGTCGACGAACATGTCCTTCCAGCGCAGGAACAGGTTGTCGCCCTCGGAGGGCCGGTAGGGGCTGGGGATGTCGACGCCGAAGGCCAGGCGCAGGAACCGGCGCTCCAGCATCGCGGCGCCCCGCCAGGCGAGCATGGTCAGGGCGAGCAGCGGCAGCCCGATCCACACGAGCACCATCACCAGGGAGGCCGGGATCACGGACGCGAGGAACGCGAAGCAGGCGAGGCCGTAGAACACGCTCACCAGCAGGTAGGGGACGGCCCGCCAGGTCATCGGGTCGACGAGCATGCCCAGGGGGCCGTTCGGCCCGAGCGGGACACGCCACCTGAGCGGCGTCCTGACCGGGGTCGTGCCTCCCAGCGTCTCGACCGTCATGCGCCTCCTCTGTCCCCGATGCCCACCCTCGTCATCTGTGTCCCCGCCGTCCCCGCCGTCCCCGGCGTCCCCCCGCGCCCGTCCGTTCCGGCGCGCCGCCCTCCTCGCGTGCCGTCCACACCCGCGACCGTCTCGGGCACGGGAGTCACGGGGAAAAGGGGTCCTGAAGTAGGGATATCCCGAAGTACGGGGTCACACAAGGGCTTTGGAAAACGTGAACGCCCCGGCCGGAGGGGCCGGGGCGTTCGACGTACGGCGGACGATCAGTCGCGGTCGGAGCTGACCGTCGTCTTCTGCACCTGGAGCAGGAACTCCGCGTTGGACTTGGTCTCCCTCATCTTCTCCAGGAGAAGCTCAAGGGCCTGCTGCATGTCCAGGGCGTGCAGCACGCGGCGGAGCTTCCAGATGATCTGGAGCTCGTCCTTACCCATGAGGATCTCCTCCTTACGGGTGCCGGACGCGTCGACGTCCACCGCGGGGAAGATCCGCTTGTCGGCGAGCTGCCGGTTGAGCTTGAGCTCCAGGTTGCCCGTGCCCTTGAACTCCTCGAAGATGACCTCGTCCATCTTGGAGCCGGTCTCGACCAGCGCGGTGGCGAGGATCGTCAGCGAGCCGCCGTTCTCGATGTTGCGGGCGGCGCCGAAGAAACGCTTCGGCGGGTAGAGCGCGGTGGAGTCGACACCACCGGACAGGATACGGCCGGAGGCCGGGGCCGCCAGGTTGTAGGCGCGGCCCAGGCGGGTGATCGAGTCGAGCAGCACGACCACGTCGTGGCCGAGCTCCACCAGGCGCTTGGCGCGCTCGATGGCCAGCTCGGCGACCGTGGTGTGGTCCTCGGCAGGGCGGTCGAAGGTCGAGTGGATCACCTCGCCCTTCACCGACCGCTGCATGTCGGTGACCTCTTCCGGACGCTCGTCGACGAGGACGACCATGAGGTGGCACTCGGGGTTGTTGCGAGTGATCGCGTTGGCGATCGCCTGGAGCACCATCGTCTTGCCCGCCTTGGGCGGGGAGACGATGAGACCGCGCTGGCCCTTGCCGATCGGCGCCACCATGTCGATGATCCTGGTGGTCAGGATGTTCGGCTCGGTCTCCAGACGCAGGCGCTCCTGCGGGTAGAGGGGGACGAGCTTGTTGAAGTCGGGCCGCTGCCGCGCCTGCTCCGGGTCCATGCCGTTGACCGTGTCGAGACGGACGAGCGCGTTGAACTTCTCCCTGCGCTCGCCGTCGCGGGGCTGGCGGACGGCGCCGGTGACGACGTCACCCTTGCGCAGGCCGTTGCGGCGGATCTGGGCCAGCGAGACGTAGACGTCGTTGGAGCCCGGCAGGTAACCGCTCGTCCTCACGAACGCGTAGTTGTCGAGGATGTCCAGGATTCCGGCGATCGGGATGAGGACGTCGTCGTCGCCGACCACGGGCTCGTTGCTGTCGAACCGCTCGCGGCCACGGCGGTTGCGCTCGCGGAACCGGCCACGGCGGCCACGGCGGTCGTCGTCGTCGCCTACGCCGTGCTGGTCGTTGCGGTCCTGCGGGCCTCGGTTCTGCGGGCCCCTGTCGCCTCGCTCGCCCCTGTCGCCACGGTCGCTGGTCCGCTCACCGCGGTCGTTGAGACGGTCACCGCGGTCGTTGAGACGGTCACCGCGGTCGTTGAGACGGTCACCGCGGTCGCTGGTCCGCTCGCCGCGGTCGCTGGTCCGCTCGCCACGGCTCTGGCCGGCGTCGGTGGCGCGCTGGTCGGCGCGGCCGTCGGTCCGGTTGTCGGGGCGGTTGTCGCCACGCTCGCCACGCTCGCGGCGCTCGCTGTTGCGGCCACGGCGCTCGCCGCGCTCGCGACGGCTCTCGCGCTCGCCACGACCCTCGGCCGGGGTGGTCTCGATGGTCTGCTGCTCCACGACGGGCTCGGGCGCGACGACGGCGGCCACGGGCTCGGGGGTGGGGGCGGAGGGCGCCTGCTCCACGACGGGCTCGGCGGCCACGACGGGACGGGACCGTTCCCTGCGGGTGCGCGCCGGACGCTCGGCGACCGGCTCGGCCACGACGGCGGGGGCGGCCACGGCAGGTGTCTCCTTGACGGCGGCGGGAGCCTGGGCGCTCTCGGTGGAGACGCCCTGCTTCTCCTGAATGGCCGCGATCAGCTGGCTCTTGCGCATCCGCCCGGTCCCGCTGATGCCGAGCCCGGAGGCCATGGCCTGCAGCTCAGGCAGCACCATGGCGGAAAGGCCGGTGCCGGAGCGACGGCGCGGCTTGGCCGCGGGGCGGGTGGGGGTGTCGCCGGACGCCGGCGCCGTGCCGGTGACGTCGGAGAGGAGTTCGGTGGTGTCGCTCACTAATGGGTCCTTCCCAGGGGTCGGGCGTGGCCATGATCAGCCAATCGTCCCGGTGGTGCGATCGACCCGGTGGGACAGACCGGGTCGGGTTGCACGTTGCGATCCTCGACGGCCCATCGAGAGCCGCCGCCACTGTCGGAGAAGGGCGGATCCAGGCCGTCACCATCGAGAATCGCCGACGGTGGGACTTGGAGGACACCCCCCGGATTGCTACCGGCAACCAGATGTCGAGGTGGTTCGAACGCGCATGTCCCCCTACAACGCCGCTTCTCAATGCCCCTACCGAAATATGGGGCATTCGGAGGCAACGGATTCGGGGAGGCCACTGCGGCGCCCATGTCTCACCAGGTGAGACATGGCACAGCGATGTGTGGCTGACAAGCACGCACCCAACGCGGGGCACCTGGTGCGGCTATCAGCCTAACATCACCAGCGCACACAGCTATTCCCTGAGGGTCGAAGAGGTGTCAGCGTGTCTCAAGAGAAACAACGCGGGCGCCTCTGGTTTCGACATCCAGTGGCTGGATGTGCCAGTCATTACCCACTTCCGGTGCGATCAAATCCTGCGTATTCACCGTTGAAAACGCAAGAACCGTGGGCCCCGCTCCCGAGACGACCGCGGCGACCCCCGCCTCGCGCAGCCGTCGCACCAGATCGGCGGTCCCCGGCATGGCCGGGGCGCGGTAATCCTGGTGGAGACGGTCCTGCGTGGCGGCGAGCAGCAACTCGGGCTCGGGTCTGGCGGTCAGCGCCGCGACCAGCAGTGCGGCCCTTCCCGCGTTCGCGGCGGCGTCGGCGTGCGGGACGTCCTTGGGCAGCAGCCCGCGGGCGATCTCGGTGGACAGCCGGTGCGCGGGGATGAGGACCACGGGCCTGAGGGCCTCGTGGGGCGGCAGCCGTACCAGGTGCGGCACACCCCCGGCGTCCGTCCACGCCACGGTGAACCCACCGGCCAGGCACGGCGCCACGTTGTCGGGATGCCCTTCGATCTCGGTGGCCAGCGCGAAGACGGCGTCGTCGGTCAGCTCGGCCGGCCCCTCCGGCGACTGATCCCCGCCACGGTCGTCTCGCGCGTACGGGGTGGCGGCGAGGGCGCGGGCGGCGAGGATTCCGGCGCAGATCGCCGCGGACGAGGAGCCGAGGCCGCGGGCGTGCGGGATCCGGTTGAGACAGCGCAGCCGGATGCCGCGCGGCCGTGGGAGACCCATCGCGTCAAAGGTCGCGCGCATCGTGGTGACGATGAGGTGCCCCTCGCCCAGGTCGAGTTCCGCGGCTCCCTCGCCCTCGACCACGATGTCGACGCTTTGGGAGTCCGGCCCGCCCTGGGGGTCGAACAGCTCTGCCTCGATCTCGTCGTGAAGGTCCAGAGCGAGCCCCAGCGTGTCGAATCCGGGCCCCAGATTGGCCGACGTCGCGGGGACTCGGACGGTCACCTTCGCCGTGCCGCCGGTCGTCGAGGTCCCCGAGGGGGCCGTGAGGGGCACGTCGCTTCTCCTGAGGTTCACGTGAGGTTCACTGGGCGAGCTTGAGGTTCGACTAGGCGAGTTCGAGGGCGGTGGCCGCCGCGTGCGCGTCGATCGGGATCGTCACCGGCGTGGGGGCGCCCGAGATGGCCCAGTCGGGGTCCTTGAGGCCGTTTCCGGTCACCGTGCACACGATGCGCTGTCCCGGCTCGACCAGGCCCTGCCCGTGGGCCTGGAGGAGGCCCGCCACGCTGGCGGCGGAGGCGAGCTCGACGAACACGCCCTCCTCCTGGGCGAGCAGCTTGTACGCGGCGGCGATCTGACGGTCGGTGACGGCCTGGATCACACCGCCCGACTCGTCACGGGCGGCCTCGGCGAGCTGCCACGAGGCGGGGTTGCCGATGCGGATCGCGGTCGCGATCGTGTGCGGGTGGGTCACCGGCGCGCCGTTGACGATCGGCGCGGCACCGCTGGCCTGGAAGCCGAACATCCGCGGCGTCCTCGTCGCGACGCCGTCCCCGGCGTACTCGGTGTAGCCCATCCAGTACGCCGAGATGTTGCCCGCGTTGCCGACCGGGATGCAGTGGATGTCGGGGGCGTCCCCGAGCGCGTCGACGATCTCGAAGGCGGCGGTCTTCTGGCCCTGGAGCCGGAACGGGTTCACCGAGTTGACCAGCGCGATCGGGTAGTTCTCCGACAGCTTCCTGGTCATCTCCAGGCAGTCGTCGAAGGACCCCTCGACCTGGAGCAGCCTGGCCCCGTGGACCAGTGCCTGGGCCAGCTTGCCCATCGCGATCTTGCCTCGGGGCACCAGCACGGCGCAGGTCAGGCCCGCCCGGACCGCGTAGGCGGCGGCGGAGGCGCTGGTGTTGCCGGTCGAGGCGCAGATGACGGCCTTCGCCCCGTCCTCGACGGCCTTGCTGATCGCCATGGTCATGCCACGGTCCTTGAAGCTTCCGGTCGGGTTGAGGCCCTCGACCTTCAGATAGACCTCGCAGCCGGTCAGCGCCGACACCCGGTTCGCCGGGACGAGCGGGGTGCCGCCCTCCAGAAGCGTGACAACGGGCGTCGCCGTGGTCACCGGAAGTCGGTCACGGTACTCCTCGATGAGGCCACGCCACGCCCTGGTCATGATTGCTCCTCACCGCGCACGGCCTATCCGTGCGCGTGCTACCTGCGGTATTGGGAAACGAGTCTACGGGCAACGCGCTCGGCTCCGGGATGCGATGTCCACCAAATGGACAAGCCAGGCGTCTCTCCAGGGAACTCTAAGGATCAGCCGATATGGTCTGCGAGCCTTGACAGGGCTTGACAGACGGGGAATCGAGACAAGGGGTGCCACATCATGACGGGCGGCACGGCGGCGGACCTGCCGCCGATCCGGCACAACGACTACTCACCCCTGGATCCGCCCGCGCTCGGCGCGTGGGATCCGGAACTCCCGGTGAGCGTGATCATTCCGGCCCACGGCGGGCAGCACAGGCTCGACCTCGCCCTCGCCGCCCTGGCCGCGCAGACCTACCCTGATCACCTCATGGAGGTGATCGTGGTCGACGACGGCAGCGAACCGCCGCTGCGGCTGCCGGAGATCGCCCCGAGTGGCGCCAGGATCGTGACCACCGGCTCCTCGGGCTGGGGGATCGCCCACGCGGTGAACACCGGTGCCGCCCTCGCGGAGGGGCGGATCATCCAGCGCCTCGACGCCGACATGGTCGTCTGCCGCGAGCACATCGAGGCTCTGGCCCGCTGGCACCACCTGGCCGGCTACCTGGTCACGATCGGTGCGAAGAAGTTCGTCGAGGAGCCGGCGCTCACGGCCGCGCGGGTCCACGAGGGCGTGCGCGCGGGCTCGCTCGCGTCCCTCTTCGACCTGTCGGCCGCCCTGCCCAGTTCCACCGAGCAGACGATCTCCCGCACCAACGGCCTGCGTGCCAGCCGCAACCCCTACCACGTGTGCACGGGGCCGACGGTGTCGATGCGGCGCGAGATCTTCCAGGCCGTGGGCGGGGTCGACCCCGGGGTGCTGCGGGGGGAGGACACCGAGTTCGCCTACCGGCTGGCCGCGCACGGCGTGGTCTTCGTCCCCGACATGGCCGCCCAGGCCGTCCACCTGGGGCTTCCCGCCCAGCGGCGCGACCCGGGGCGGGCGGTGCGGGTCGTCGCCCCATACCTGGCCCATCGGGTGCCGCTCCGCCGCGACCTGCGCAAGGACCGGGGCCGCCACTGGCTGGTCCCGTACGTGGAGGTGGTGCTCCGCGCCGACGGGCCCTGGGAGAAGGTGCGCGAGGCGGTGGGCGCGGCGCTCGACGGGTCGCTCGGCGACGTGATCGTCACCCTGGTCGCCCCGTGGTCGGAACTGTCCGGGGAGCGCCGCCCCGTGCTGGACGATCCCCTGTTCGAGCTGCGGCTGCTGCGCGAGCACTTCGCCCACGACGAGCGGATACGGTTCGCCGACGAGATCTCCGCGACCCCCGCCCCGATCGCGTTCCGCTACACGGGCCCGGTCTCGGTGCCGCTGGGACGTGAGACGTTGGAGCGGATGATCCGCGTGATGCAGGACGACCGTTCCGGCATGCTCGTCGCCGATCTCGGCGACGACGGCGAGGCGAGGCTGGAGCGGACCGAGGCACTGGGCCGGGCGAGGCTGCTGGGCGCGGACGACGTCGCCGCGTCGATCGAGGCCACCCACGGCGTACGGCGCGGCGACCGGTCGGAGTTCTGGCCCGCCTCCCCGATCCCCGATCCTCCGCCCGCCCAGGTTCCGGCCACATCCAAAAGTCCGGCCCCGGATCGGGGGCGGGAACCCGCGAGACCCGTGGCGGAGCGGGCTCCCGGGCAGGAGCGGCACCAGGAGGGGATGCGCCCGGAGGGGCGCGGCTCCCTCCTCGGCAGGCTCCGCACCGCGCTCAGGAGCTGAGCGGCGGGCGGAGGTCCCCAGGGCGTCTCCCGGACGCGGAGCTCCGCACCGCGCTCAGGAACCGAGCGGCGGCCACGTCGTCAGCGACGGCGGGTGATGACCCGTTTCACGGAGGACAGCAGCCCGTACTGGACGACCTTCCTGGCCGCGGCCAGCTCCTTGCGCAGGGTGCCGACCTCGCGGCGCAGCTCGACGGTGCTCCTGCGCCAACGACCCGCCTCGTCGCGCCACTTGACCGCCTGCTCGCGGAGCCGTTCCGCCTCTTTGGTGAGGCGGGCCACCTCGGCCTCCGCCTCGCTCCTGACCCGGTAGGCGCTGCGGCGGCCGGTGAGGGCACGGGCCTCCGGCGCGAACCCGTAGGTCTCACCGTCCACCCAGATCACGCCGAAGGTGTCGTCCACGGCGTCGTCGAGGTCCTCCCCCTCCCTCAGCACGATCGCGGCGCGCGCGAACGCGGCGGCACGTTCCAGCCGCGCCGCGACGACCGCCCGTCCCGAGCCCGTGCCGCCGGTGCCGTCAGCGCTGTCGGTGCCGGTGCCGGTGCCGGTGCCGTCATCCTCGGCCAGCAGTACCGAGACCAGGCCGTATCCCTCGTCCGCGGCCAGGTCGAGCAGCCGGGCCAGAGTGTCCTCGCCCGGCACCCACCCCGCGGGCAGCCGGAGACGGTACGGAACCGCCCAGGCGGGACTCGGCGGTGTCGAGGACCCCGGCCGGTCGCGGGAGGCCGCGGGGGTCTCCTCGGTGAAGCGGACCCTGGGCTCGTGGGTGTAGTGGCCGCGGATCAGCACCAGGTCCAGGTCTGGGTCTCGCAGGGGGGCGCGTCCCTCGACGCCGACACGGTCCCACGGCCCGGTGAGGGTGACCGCGACGTCGGGCACGGTGCCCGCGAGCACGGCGTCGACGGTGGCGCGGACCTCGTCGTAGGCGTAGTGGGCGTACCGCCCAGGCCCTCCCGGCTCGACGACCACCTCGACGTACGGCACCTTCCACTGTCTGGCCGGATGGGAACGGAGCCAGCGGTAGGACGGGATCCGGTCGGCCACGAAGGCGTGGCTGACCCGGTCGATCGGCGCCTTGTCGCGCATGCGCATGGTCGGGCCCAGGTGGAAGGCGCGCGACAGCGGCTCGGGGACGAAGACGGCGCCCGCCTGGGCGAGCCGGTAGCCCATCTCGGTGTCCTGGCCGAGGATCAGGTCGGTGTCCATCGGCCCGGCGGCGGCGAGCAGCGCGGCGTTGACCGAGGTCGCGCCGCCGACGTGCAGGCTGAACGCGCGGTGCGGGTTGGCGGTGAGGCCGTCGGTGCGCTCGACGAGGTCGACCAGCCAGGCGTGCGGCTCGGCGGGCTCGAAGAGTTTGGCCAGGTCGTCGGCGGCGGCGACCACCTCGGGGGCCGGCAGCGCCGCCGGGGTGAAGCGCAGGTATCCGGTGACCACGAGGTACGGGGCGGCGTGGTGCCAGCGCATGTGCGCCTCGACCGACCTGCGATCCAGTACGACGTCGGAGTCGAGCCAGTGGATCACGTCGCCGGTGGCGGCCGACAGCCCGGCGTTCCTGGCGTGGGCGCGGCCGGGGACGGGGCAGACGATCAGGCGGGTGTTCTCGGGACGCAGCGCGGGCAGCCGTAACGGCGGGCTGCTGCCGTTGTCGACCACGATCACCTCGGTCAGGGCCGCGGGGTAGGTCTGCGCGGCCAGGGCGGCGAGTGCGAGGTCGAGTTTCTCCTGGTCACCGTAGGCGGGAACGACGACGCTGACCCGGAGCGAGGGTGTCAGGGAGCCCAGGGCGGCCGGCGTGAGGCTCCGATAGTCGTTACCGGTGATCCGTGCTGTCATGGCGCTTCCAGGGTCGGGCTCCGGCGAGGACCGCGTCCCGGGTTCGAGGCGACGCAGGGAAGCCGGTGTCGAGGGAGCCTCGGGACCGGGTGTCGTGGTGAATGATCCGGGCCGCCGGCGCGGTGGGCGCTCGCTCGCGGGAGGCCCGCCGGGGTGGCCGGAGAGGGCGGGGAGGGGGAGGTCGGCTGCGCGGGCACGAGCGAAGGATAGCGAGGCGGGAAGATCCCTTCTCACCACACTTCCCACTTGACATTGAGGATCACTACTAAAGGCTCACAGCTGTCACACAGGTCACAGGAACCTTCGAATTTCTTATTTGTCGACGTATTTGCACTTGAGAAGCCGATAGCCTCATTTACCACTGACAAGGACAGGTAAAGTTACAGAGCGGCACGGAAGGTAAGCGCGGATGTCCACGCCCCGAAAACTGACGCTTCTGGCGGCGACACTCGGCCCGGTGTTCCTGATCGCGCTGACACTGCTCGCGAGCTTCGAGATCATCTCGGTCACGGCGGCCATCGTGCTCGGCGCGATCGCGACGGTGCTCGCCGTCCAGGTGTTCGCGGTCGCGACCGTACGCAGGGTCGACGGAAAAGCCCAGCGGATCGACGCCCGGGTCAAGCGCTACGAGGCGGAACTGGCCACGGTCAAGGCGGCCACCCAGCGGCTCGACCGTCGGCTGGACGAGATCGTCGAGTTGCTCAAGAAGCACGAGCACAAGCGCGACGAGGATCTGCAGGCGATCCTGGTCTCCCTGGGAGAGGATCGGCTGGCCTCCGTACCCCGGCATCAGGAAATCGAGGAGATGGTTCACGACCTGCTGCCGCGCCTGGCCGCGGTGGAGGCGAGAACCGAACGGGACGCGCGGGAGAAAGCGGAGGAGAAGGCGTGACCGGGACTGGTTTCGCCACCCCCGGCACCGCTTCCCTCGCTTCTCCCACCCGCCCGCGCGACGAGCGGGCCGCCGTCCCGCGCGCCGGGGTGAGGCACAACGACTACGGCTCCCTGCTCCCGCCCGACCTGGGCATGTGGGAGCCCCGGCTCAGGGTGAGCGTGGTGATCCCCGCGCACGACTGCCAGGAGGCCCTGGACCGCACGCTCGCCGGGCTGGCCGCGCAGACCTACCCCGCGCACCTCATGGAGGTGGTCGTGGTCGACGACGGCAGCGACCCGCCGCTGCGCGTCCCCGAGATCACCCCGGCCAACACCAGGCTCGTCCGGGTGCCCGAGGGCCGCTGGGGCCGGGGTTGGGCCCGCCAGACCGGCGCCACCGCCGCCGCGGGTGACATCCTGCACTGGGTCGACTCCGACATGATCCTCGACAGGGAGCACGTCGAGGCGCACATGCGCTGGCACCATCTCCTCCCCTACGCCGTCGTGATGGGCGACGTCCGCTTCACCCCCGACGGGATCGGGCCCTCGGCCGACGAGGTCTTCTCGGCCGTGGACGCCAAAGACGCGGAGAAGCTGTTCGAGGAGTCCACGCCGCACGAGTGGCGGGCCAGGGTGCTGGAGGAGACCCGATGGCTGCGGGACGCGGGCACCGGGGCCTACCGGCTCCACTCCGGCGCCACCACCTCGGTCCCCGTGGCGCTGCTGCGCTCGGTCGGCGGCGTGAACACCACCCTGAACATGGCCGAGGACACCGATCTCGGCTTCCGCCTCGCGCAGGCGGGCGCGGTCTTCATCCCCGACCCGCAGGCCCGCGGCTGGCATCTCGGCCCCTCCACGGTCATGATCCGGGAGAAGGAGGTGCACCGGCACAACTGGTCGGTGCTGCCCGACCTCATCCCCGACCTGCGCTGGCTGCGCACCCACCCGCGCAGGACCTGGCTGGTGCCGTACGTGCACGTCGTCGTCGACGCCCGCGACGCCTGCTACGAGGACGTCCGGGCGAGCGTGGACTCCGCGCTCGCGGGCACCCTCGTCGACGTCGCCGTCACCGTCGTCGGGCCGTGGGCGGACCTCCCCACCGGGCGCCGCCCCTCCCTCGACGAGCCACTGCTCGACCTGCGCCTGGTACGCAACCTGTACGTCCACGAGCCACGCGTCTCCTTCACCGAGGAGACGCCCGCCGACTCCGCTCCCGCGCCGTTCAGGCTCACCCTGCCCGCCGGATGGGCGCTCGGCGCGGAAAGCCTGGCCGAACTGGTCGAACTCGCCGAACGCGAGGAGCACGGGCTGCTGAGCGTGGCACTCGACGAGGGGCCTTCCGGGGTGAGGGCGGCCAGGTTCGAACGCACCGCCGCCTTCGCCAGGGCCGCGCTGGTGAGTGACGACGTGAGCGGCGACGGACGCCGGAGCCTCGGCAGTGATCCTGCCGGTGACCTCGACGGGGACATCGACGGGGACATCGACGGGGACATCGACGGGGACATCGACAGTGACATCGACGGGGTCGTCCACGAGCTGTTCGGCTCACTCTGGGTGGGCGCCGCCGAGGTCGGCGTGACGACCGCGGGCGAGGCGGAGCCCGTCGCCGGGGACACCGCGAAGTGGCGGGCCGACTCCGCGCGCCGGAGGCGCGAGGCGGAAAACCTGAGGAGCGAGGTGGAGAGCCTCCGCGCCGAGGCCGAACGCCTGCGGGCGAAGAACGCGCGCCTGGAGGACGAGCTGCGGGGCGGGCCACTCAAAAAGATCATTTCAACGGCCAGGCTGCGAGGGAAGACCGGCTGATGTCCCTTCTGATCGATCTGGTCCGCGCCGCCAGGGAGCGCGGCGGCAAGCGACGCGTCCTCGTCTACTGCGCGGGCTTCGAGACGCTCGGCGAGCTGGAGGCGTACGGGGCGATGGACCTCGACGGCGACCTCGACGGCCTCCCGCGCGCCGAGGAGGGCGCCGCGGAGATCCTGGTGCTCGCCCGCACCGCGACCGACGTCCGCAGGGCCGCGAGCCTGCAGTCGCTGCTCGCCATGGCCCCCCGGGTCGTCGTCGCCGTGCTGGAGACGCCGCACTGGTACACCGCGCCGGTGTTGTCCCCAACCCCGGCCCACCGCTGGCGCGCGCTCGTGGAGCTCCGCGTCCACCAGCCGAAACAGCCCGCCTGGGTGGTCGAGGCGAGCTTCTCCAAACCGGTGCCCGCCGGGCGGACGCTCGCCGCGACCGCGAGGGCGTTCGGCGGGCACCGGATGGACGCCGTCGCCGGCCCCGTCGGCGCGCTGGCGGGTCCGGGAGCGGCCCACTGGCGCCCCGGCGACCCGAACGCGGCCCCCGCACCCCTCACGGGGCCCGTTCCCGACAGGTTCGGCGCCCGCGGCGCCGACCTGGTCGTGCGCGCGGTCGGCGAGGAGCCGCCACCCTGGTCCGGCGCCGATCCCACCGGCGAGACCACAGTGGACCGCCCGGTCGCCGAGCTGATGACCTGGGAGAGACTCGGCCGCCCCGGTGGCGGCAAGATCCTGGAGAACGGCATCGGCGACCTGTCGGAGCCCTGGACCATCCCCCCGGTCGACAGCCGCTCGGTCAACCCCATGAACTTCGTCACCGTGCCGACCCTCGGCACGGCCGACCTGTCCTCCGAGTCCGGGCGCTGGACGATCACCTGCGGGGGTGGGACGCTCACCTCCTTCGACGCCTCCGGCCGCGTCACGGACGTGGACGTCAGCCGGGTCAGGCAGGTCAGGGGCGTGCGGGTGGACTGGCGGCACAGCCACACCGGCCCCGCCGCCGCGCTGCGGGTCGTCACCGGACTCGCCGCGGCCGGGGTTCCCCTGATCTGTGAGGCCGTGCCGCGCTGGGCGGGCGCCCTCGGCCCCGAGCTGGCCAGACTGATCACCTCGGTCGACGAGCCCGCTCTCAAGGACGACCTGGAGCGCGAGGAGCACAGCATCCGGTTGCGCCGCGAGGCGCTGCGCCTGCACGGCGTCCGCGCCCGATGGGAGCAGCTGGGCGCCCCCGTGGCGCCCGCGGCGACGGTCTCGGTGCTGCTCGTCACCCGCCGCCCGGAGATGGTGGGCTTCGCGCTGAGGCAACTGTCCAGGCAGCGCGGCGCTACCTTCGAGGTGATCCTCGCCCTGCACGGCGTCCCCGCGACGCATCCGGGCGTCGCCGAGGCCCTCGCGTCCTTCGAACGACCGATCACCGTGGTCGAGGCCGACAAACAGACCGTGTTCGGAACCGTGCTGAACCAGGCGGCGGCGAGGGCGTCGGGGTCGTTCCTGCTGAAGATGGACGACGACGACTGGTACGGGCCCGACTTCATCTCCGACCTGCTGCTCGCCCACTCCTACTCGGGAGCCCAGGTCGTGGGCATGGTCCCCGAGTTCGTCTATCTCGCCTCGATCGGGGTGACCGTCCACCGCGAGCAGATCACCGAGCAGATCACGAACTTCATCGCCGGAGGAACCATCTTCTCCGAACGCTCCGCCTTCGAGGCCGTGGGCGGCTTCCGTCCCATGCCGGGAACGATCGACGCCCAGTTCCAGCACGCCGTGCAGGCCGCGGGCGGGCAGATCTACCGCACTCAGGGACTGGGTTACATCCTGCGGCGCGGCAACGTCGCCAACCACACCTGGCGCGAGCCGATCGGCACGTTCCTGCGGCGCAACAAGCGCCAGTGGCGCGGCTTCCGGCCCAGCGCGCTCATGGAACTCTCCACGGAGACGCCGTGAGCACGCCGCCCCCCTCTGACGCACGTCGTGTCTCCGACGCGCCGTACCCGACACCGACACCGGCCCCGGCTCCGGCCCCAGGAGGCGCCGCGGGCACGTCGCGGGTCCTCGTCGGCGACGCCGCCACGCCACGGATTCCGGGCAACGACTACGGGGTGCTGCCCGCACCCGCGCCCGGCACGTGGGAGCCGCGCCTGCCGGTGAGCGTGGTGATCCCCGCGCGGGGACGGCAGGACAGGCTCGACCTCACGCTGGCCGCGCTCGCCGCCCAGACCTACCCCTCCCACCTCCTCGAGGTGATCGTCGTGGACGACGGCAGCGCGCCCCCGCTCCGGCTTCCCGAGATCGCCCCGGAACACACCCGGCTCGTCGGCAACGCCCCAGGTCGCCGGGGCATCGCCTGGGCCCTGGAGACCGGCGTGGCCGTCGCGGACGGCGAGGTGATCCACCGGATGGACGCCGACATCGTCTCCTACCGGGAGCACGTCGAGGCGCACATGCGCTGGCACCATCTGGCCGGCTACCTGGTGGTGACGGGGACACTGCGCTTCACCGCCATGGCGGGTACACCGCCCACCCCGGCCGAGGTCCAGATCGCCGTCGCCAAGGACAGGGCGGACTCCCTCTTCGAGGAGGACCCCGAGCACGGGCACGACTGGATCGGCGAGCTCATCGCCACCCACCGTGGCTTCCGCGACGCGCCCAGCTCACTGCTGCACCGCGTCCACGTGGGCGCGACGGTCTCGCTGCCCGCCGTCCTGCTGAGGGAGGCGGGAGGGCTGGACACCTCCCTCACCCTCGGCGAGGACACCGAGCTGGGTTACCGGCTCACCCAGACGGGCGCGGTGTTCGTCCCCGACGCCGAGGCGCTGAGCTGGCACCTGGGCACGACGACGGCGATGCGCAGACCCGCGGACGTCAGGCGGCACAACGACCCGTTCATCGCCGACCGGATCCCGTACCGGCGCCACCTGCGCACCGACGCGGGCAGGCAGTGGCTGGTGCCCTACGTCGACGTCGTGGTGGACGCCGAGGGCGCCTCCTTCGAGGACGTCAGGGCGAGCGTCGACGGGGCACTGGCCAGCACCCTGCCCGACGTGCACGTCACCCTCACCGGGCCGTGGAGGTCGCTCACCGGCGAGCGTCCGGCCCCGCTGGACGACCCGCTGCTCGACCTGCGGCTGCTGCGCGGCCAGTACGCCCACGACGGCCGCGTCTCCTTCGCCGAGCAGGTCTCCGCGACCTCCGCGCCCGCGCCGTTCCGCCTGCTCTGCCCCGCCGGCTGGGTGCCGGGGGCGGACTCGCTGGCCACGCTGATCGAGCGGGCGGAGAAGGAGGACGAGGGCCTGCTGCTCGTGGCGCTGGACGAGGACGAGTCGGGGGTCCTCGCCGCCCGCCTGGAGCGGACCTCCGCCGTCGCGAGGGCGATGCGCGTGGCCCGCGAGGGCGAGCGGCTCGACGACGTGATCGCCGACCTGCACGGGGCGACCTGGCTGGACGCGGAGTCGTGGAAGCTGCGGCCCGCGGCACAGGCCTACCCCTACTGGGCCACCAACCGCAACAGGGAGGCCGCGCGCTGGAAGGCCGCGGCCGAGTCGCGGGCGAAGGAGGCCGAGCGGGCCAAGCGGCAGGTCGTCGCGCTCAAGGCCGAACTGAAGGAGCTGCGCTCCAAGGCCGCCAAGGGCAGCCGGGACACCGTCAGGTGGAAGGAGAAGGCCGAGCAGCGCCGTCTGGAGGCCGTCGCCCTGCGCCAGGCCCAGCAGCGTTCCCTGCTCGCCCGCGCCGCCCGCCGCCTCCGCAGGCTCGCCGAGGGCCCCTGACGTCCCACCGCCGCCGCGGGCTCACCGAGGATCCTGACGCCCCGCCGTCTCGGCGGGCTCACCGAGGCTTCCCGCCGCCGAGGACACCCGGACGTCTCCGGGGGTCCTCGGCCGCGTTCACTCCCGCACGGGCAGGGGGCGGTAGCGGGCGCCGACGGCGCTCTGCAGGGTACGAACGACGGTGCCGTGCGACTTTCTGGTCACCAGCCAGTCGAGGAACCGGTTCAGGAGCCTGGGAGTCGTCGAGTAGAGGCCGCAGTCGTCGCAGACGCGGTGGAAGACGAGCGGAACCAGCCCGCCGCCGGTCTTCTCCGCGTTGAGCACCTGCTGCTTCATGTGCCGCAGCAGGGTGTCCTCGCGGACGGAGCCGGAGGTGCGGATGTCGTAGCGGTCCTTCGGACGGAAGGGCTCACCGGCCGGGCAGCCGGGGCAGCCCCACTCCTTGAGCCCGCCGACCCCGCGGGCCGCGTCGTAGCCGCACCGCCGCGCCACCACCTTGGCGTCGGAGTCGACCGCACCGAACGGGTAGGCGAGGGTCGTGGGCCGGTATCCCCACGCGATCAGCGCCCTGCGGTCGTCGCAGATCTGGCCTTCCTGCTCGCTCCGGGTGAGCTCGGTGAGGCGGACGTGGGTCAGTGTGTGACCGCCGATCTCGTGGCCCTTCTTCGCGATCGCGGCCAGCTCGCGCCGGGTCAGCTTCTCCTCGCCGCCGACGGTGTCGGTGTTGACGTAGAACGTTCCACGCATACCGCGTTTCTCCAGCATGCGGGCGGCGGCGGGGTGGGTGGAGTCACCGTCGTCGAAGGTGAGCGCGACGATCGTTTTGATCTTCTTCGAGGGGCGCGCGGTCGCCGCGTGGGCGGCCGGGCTCAGCGTCGCCACGACGGCCAGCGCCGTGGCGAACGCCACCACCCGGTGGAAGACCTTCACGGTGGACTCCCTTTCGCGGAACGGCAGACAGGGCATGAAAGAACCCTATAAGTCGGTAGAGGCCACCAAATGAACCGTTATCAAATGCCCAGGAACCCGATGCCGAGCCGACATGGCATGATCACCGCGAGGGCCGGGATCGCCCCCCGGCAGTGTCGGCGACGGCGGGCCGCGCCCGCGCCGAACCGGCGCGGGCCGAGCGGACCGACGCCGACGCCGAACAGGCGCGGGCGGGCAGGCCACGGCGGACCGTCAGGTGCCGCCAGGAGGCGCGTCCTCGCCCCCGGCGCCGCCCACGGGGAGGAGAACAACCCCGTAGGTGCCGCTAGGAGGCGTCCTCGCCCTCGACCCGCATGACACTCACCACGTCACGGACGATGTCCAGCTCGCGCAGACCCTCGATCGTGGCGGAGAGCGCGGCGTCGCTCGCCCGGTGGGTGACCAGCACCAGCTGGGCGTCCGCGCCGTGCCCCTCCTGTCTCACGGTCTGGATGGAGACGTCCTGCTTGGCGAACATGTCGGCGACCCTCGCGAGCACGCCCGGCTTGTCGGCGACGTCCAGGGAGACGTGGTAGCGCGTGACGGTCTCGCCCATCGGATGCACGACCAGGTCCGCGTACGTGGACTCCTCAGGTCCCCGGGTGCCCGCCAGCACGTTGCGTCCCACGGCCACGATGTCGCCGAGTACGGCGCTCGCGGTCGGGGCGCCGCCCGCGCCCGCGCCGTAGAACATGAGCTGCCCGGCGGAGCGCGCCTCGACGAACACCGCGTTGTACGCCTCGCGGACCCCGGCCAGCGGGTGCGTCCTGGGGATCATCGCCGGATGCACCCGTACGCCGAACGACCTGCCGTCCTCGGAACGGGCGCAGATCGCGAGCAGCTTGATGACGTATCCCATCGCCTTGGCGCTGGCCACGTCCGTCGCGGTGATCTCGGTGATGCCCTCGCGGTGCACGTCGGCGGCCGTCACCCGGCTGTGGAAGGCGATCCCCGCGAGGATCGCGGCCTTGGCCGCGGCGTCGAAACCCTCCACGTCGGCGGTGGGGTCGGCCTCGGCGTAGCCCAGCGCCTGCGCCTCCTCCAGCGCGTCGGAGAACGAGGCCCCGCTGGAGTCCATCTGGTCGAGGATGTAGTTGGTGGTGCCGTTCACGATGCCGAGCACGCGGTGCACGTGATCACCGGCGAGTGACTCGCGCAGCGGCCTGATCAGCGGGATCGCGCCCGCGACGGCCGCCTCGAAGTAGAGGTCGGCGCCACCGGCCCTGGCCGCGGCGTGGATGGTCGCCCCGTCCTCGGCGAGCAGCGCCTTGTTCGCCGTGACGACCGACTTGCCGCTGTTCAGCGCGGCCAGGATGAGTGCCCTGGCGGGCTCGATGCCGCCGATCACCTCGACGACGACGTCGATGTCGTCGCGGGTGACCAGGGCCTCGGCGTCCGTGGTGAGCAGGGCGGGGTCGATGTCGGCGTCCCGCCTGCGGCCCAGGCGTCGTACGGCGACCCCGGCGAGCTCCAGCGGCGCCCCGATGCGGGCGGCGAGGTCGTCGGCCTGCTCGTGCATGAGCCTGACCACCTGGGAACCGACGACGCCGCATCCCAGAAGTGCGACTTTCAGTGCCATGCGGTCACGCCCCCTTGTCACTCACACCGTGGACGGCGCTCTCGGCCGCTCCGGGTCGTTTCACAGCTGTCCTCTCAGGAGGTCGTCCTCGGTCTCCCTGCGGACGATCACGCGAGACACCCCGTCCTTGACCGCGACCACGGCGGGCTTGGGGAGGTAGTTGTAGTTGTTGGCGAGCGAGCGGCAGTAGGCGCCGGTGCCCGCGACGGCGATCAGGTCACCGGTGGCCAGGTCGGCCGGGAACCACAGGTCGCGCACGACCATGTCGCCGCTCTCACAGTGCTTGCCGACCATGCGGGAGAGCATCGGCCTGGCGTCGCTCTCCCGGGAGGCGAGGCGCGCGGTGTAGTCGGCACCGTAGAGGGCGGTGCGGATGTTGTCGCTCATGCCGCCGTCGACGCTGACGTAGGTGCGCAGGCCCTCGACGTCCTTGATCGTGCCGACCTCGTAGAGCGTCACGCCGGCCAGTCCGGCGATCGCCCTGCCCGGCTCGACGGTGAGCTTGGGCACCGGCAGGCCGGCGCCCCTCGCCACCCTGCTCACGATCTCCCGCAGGTTGTCGGCGATCTCCTTGACGTCGGGCGCGGTGTCGCCCTCGACGTACGGGATGCCGTAGCCGCCGCCGAGGTCGAGCTCGGGCAGCACGACGTCGTGCTCGTCCTTGATCTTGACCAGGAGGGTGGCGAGGCGGGCCGCGGCCACCTCGAACCCCGCGGTGTCGGTGATCTGAGAGCCGATGTGGGAGTGCAGGCCGACGAGCTCCAGCTGGGGCAGGGCGAGGATCCGCCGCGCCGCCTCGGCCGCCGCGCCGCTGCTCAGCGAGAAGCCGAACTTCTGGTCGTCGTGGGCGGTCGCGATGAACTCGTGGGTGTGGGCCTCGACGCCCACGGTGACGCGGATCATCACCTTGGGACGCCTGCCGTGCTTGTCGGCGAGGAAGCCCAGGCGGGCGATCTCCTCGAAGGAGTCGGCCACGATGTGCCCGATCCCGGCCTCGACGGCCTTCTCCAGCTCGGCGAGCGACTTGTTGTTGCCGTGCATGGTGATCCGCTCGGGCGGGAACCCGACGCTGAGCGCGACGGCGAGCTCCCCGGCGCTGCAGACGTCGAGGCCGAGGCCCTCCTGCATGATCCAGCGGGCGACCTCGCGGCACAGGAAGGCCTTGCCCGCGTAGTGGACCTCGCCGCCGGAGAACGCGCTCGCGTAGTCACGGCAGCGGGAGCGGAAGTCTTCCTCGTCCACCACGTAGAGCGGGGTGCCGTGCTCCGCGACCAGGTCCCTCACGTCCGCGCCGCCGATCGTGATCGAGCCGTCGGCGCGGCTCGACGTTCGGGGCCAGATGGTCGGATCGAGCGCGTTCAGGTTTGCGGGTGCGTGCGGAGGGCGCTCCTCGGGCAGCACTTCTGCATGCCGGTCACCGGCGGGGTGGACGAATCGACTCACCCGATCGAGGCTATCGGACCCGGTGATCCCCCTGAGACGATTGCCCACCCATCGAGACGCGATCCTGCTCGAACACGCGAACTTTTTACGTTATGGGCCATTTTGACGACATATTTTAAGGTCGCATCGCGAGACGATCCTCGGGAGCGAGCTGGGCGGGCGCGTTGCCGGAGGCTGGAGGGCCGGGCGCCGGGCGCGGAGGGTACGGCGCGAAGGCGGACGCGCCGAGCTCGGCGCGGAAGACAGGGCGGGGAGCCGGGCCGAGCGCTCGGGTGCGGAGGATACGGCGGGGAGCCCGGCGAACGCGTCCCGGCGAAGGCCCGTGAGCCTAGGAGACCTGCTCGGCGGGAGCGCCCCAGGTGTTGCAGGACCCCACGGTGCCGCCCTTCTGACCGCGCAGCATCCACTCGGCGCTGCTCGCGCCCGAGCCGTGCGACTGCCGGTAGCCCGCCTCCGCCCCCTCGTCCGCGCCGGGACCGCGCCCGGCGAGAAGGCGCAGGTTCTCCAACCGGCGCGGTGCGACGCCTCGCAGCGCCACCGCGGCCAGGCAGTCGGCCTGCAGTTCGAGCCGCCGCGACCACGCCTCGTCGAAGGCCTCGGAACCCCTCTGGTCGGCGATCCCGCTCACCTCCTGGACATGGTGGGCGTACTCGTGCGCGAGCGTGAACATCATCGGGAAGGCCCGCTCGCCCTCGACCAGCACGTTCACGACGCGAGGCCCCGGGCAGTAGATCCCGGCCCAGTCGTAGTCGTCGATCCCGCACGCGGCCTCCTCGGGAGCGGCGACCAGCCGCACCTCCCCGGGCGGCTCGTAGTCGATCTCCGCCCGTGCCAGGGTGGTCGCCCACATCCGTTCCAGGCATCCGGCCAGGGCCTTCAACGACGCCCCGACGTCGGCGTCGATGTCTTTCGGCAGGGTGTCGCAACGGCCGTCGACCGGCTCGGCATCCCCGTAGAGACGATGCTTCGCCGCGGCCGAGATGGGCGAGCCGGGGGCGGTGCCGAGGAGTTCCCTGAGGTCTCCGCCGAGATAGGCGAGCCCGCCGAGAACGACGGCGAAGGCGAGCAGGGTCGGCAGCGTTCGCCGGACCACCCCTGATCGGCGCGGCTCGTGCGCCTCCCAGTCACGAGGCCCGACCATTCACCTCTCCCCTGATCCTTTTGAACTCCTTTGGGAGGGTCTATCACAGTCTCTCGGGTGCCGTCTCGCCAAGCGCCGTCAACGCCTCGGCCAGCACGTCCCGCACGGCCCGCGCCAGGCGCACCCGGGCGGTGTGGAGCTCCGACGGCTCCTCGTCCCCCGAGGGAAGCGCGGCGGCACCCTCGAACGCGTCGTGGTACGCCAGCGCCAGCTGCTCGGCGTAGGCGGCCCACCCGGGGTCCCGGCTCACCCGCCTGCCGTGGATCTCGGCCAGCAATCTGAGCACCGCCCGGTCTCTGCGGTCCTCCAGCAACTCGGGCCTGAAATCCCCGCCGACGCCGAGTTCGGTGGCCCAGCGCTGTACGGCGACCGCCCGCGCGTGCGCGTACCTGACGACGAACCCGGGGTTGGCCCACGTCCTGGGCAGGTCCCGCCACGTGGCGGACCCTCCCGTGGCCACGGGAGGGGGGGTGTCCCCCGCGGGAGGCGGCACGGGTTCTTCGCCCGTGCCGCCGGGAGCGGCTCCGGAAGCGGTCGCGCCGATCTCCGTGACGAGTTCGCCGGGGACGGTCACCACGATCTCCAGGAAACCCCGGGGCCGCACCCGGACGGCCGTGATCCCCGGCAGCGCGCGCAGCCGCTCCGCCAGCTCCTCGGGGTCCTCGCCCCTGCGCAGCGCGACCGGGGAGACGTAGATCGCCTCCCCCGCCCACGTCCCCCTGGGAATCGGCGGCAGGCCGAGAACCTCGCCGAGCATGCCGGGCGTCATCGAAATCCCTCCAGCGTGGCGACCCCGGGCTTCGGCCCCGGAGAGGAAGTCAACCCGGCAGCCTAACTTCCCGGTGAGGTTGTCAGGCGGCGACGGGGGCGGCCGGCGGTCGGTGGCGCCGTCGATCGCCTGACGGTCGCCGGCGCTCGGAGCCGGCGTTCAGATCAGGGCGTGCGGGTCGGCCGGACCGTAGTCGACGAGCTGGGCCGAGCCGAGCAGCCAGCGGTCACGGTCGCGGAGGCAGACATAGCCGAAGCGGTCGGCGGAGAAGACCTTGATCCCGTCCGCGCGGCACTGCCGCATCAGCACGTCGGCCCAGTTGTCCGAGACGTCGGCGAAGCCGATGTCCCGCAGGACCGCGCGGCGGGCCAGCAGGGTGGCTCCCGCGATGTCGGGCAGGTAGGAGTACTCGGCCGAGGGCTGGCGCAGCACGGTCGCCGCGACGTCGCGCAGGTGGGCGTAGTAGGCCGCCTTGCCGACGATGTCGGCACTGGCGAACAGGAACGCCCGGCTGAGATCGGCCAGGTAGTGCTCGCCGTACCGGTCGCGGGCGTCCATGACCGCCACCAGGTCGCCCTGGCACAGGTCGAGGGCCCGGTTGAGCAGGCCCCCCGTGGTCAGGTTGGAGGTGGGGCGGCGCACCGTGACGTGCACGCCGTCGGGCATCGCGTCGCGGGCACGCCCCGCGGCGTCCGAGGCGTCCGACAGCAGCACCAGCTGGACGACGCCCTTCTGCGGCGCGACCTGGGCCAGCGCGTAGTCGAGGTCGCCCCGGTCGATCATGATCACCGAGATGTTCAGGGTGGCCCTGCCGCTGGGCAGGCCGATCGCGTCCAGCA
Organism: Streptosporangium sp. NPDC050284; assembly: GCF_044459525.1. NCBI lineage: Bacteria > Bacillati > Actinomycetota > Actinomycetes > Streptosporangiales > Streptosporangiaceae > Streptosporangium > Streptosporangium sp. NPDC050284. Next base: position 266,244 of record NZ_JBITIZ010000007.1, on the reverse strand, counting down.
GGTCGTCGACCTTGTTGGTCATCGTGCCCGAGGCGTACGCCTGGCGGAGTGCCAGGTGGGCGCGGCGCGCGTCCGGCTCGGTGCCGATGGGGGTGCCGCAGGCGGCGAGCTCCGCCATCCGCCAGAGCTCCGTGCCCGGCGGACAGTCGACCGCGACGGGCCAGCGGTAGGAGGTGAGGACGTCCGGGTACGACAGGTGCCCCGGAAGCAGTTCCTCCAGCGAGAGCACCCGCTCGAACCGGTCTCCGGCGAGCGGCAACGGGTTGTGCACGCGCGGCTGGATGGCGAAGGGCAGGATTCCCAGCGAGGGCGCCCGGCGTCCCTGCTCGGGCTCCTGGGCCGCCAGCGCGGTGCCCCACGGCCCCACGGACTTGGGCAGCGCGGTCACGACGTGCTCGAACAGCCGGGCCGCGGCGACGAACTCGGCGGGCGTGCCCCCGGTGTGCCAGAAGACCGTGCGGATGCCCCGCTCCGCGCACCAGGCCAGCAGCGCGCGCAGTCCCTGGCCGGGCCGGCGCAGCTCCTCCGCCCACGGCCCTTCGCTCACCGACTCGACCAGCAGCAGGTGCGGGACCTCGGCGGCCAGCACCCTGGCGAAGTCCTTCGGCGTGAAACCGGTGGTCTGGCGCCACTCGTAACGCAGCAGCGCCTCGCCGTGCGGCGCGGCGATCACGGCAGCGGTGAGGTGCGGACGGGTGTTCGGGCCGGTCGGGATACGGTACGGCTTGAGCTTCACCGGCCTGCCGCCGACGGTCCTGACGGAGCTGGTGGCCTGGAAGGACGCCCCGGGCACCGGTGCCTTGTCGCCCGCCTTGCGCGGCACCGGCTGGCGCTTGGGAGCGGTCGGGCGCTTGGCCGGCTTGGCCGCCCCGCGCAGGCCGCGCGCCAGCCGCACCGGGTTGCTCTTACCCGTCTTGATCGCGTCGCCCAGCCGTGACCAGCGGGCCACCTGCACCGAGGAGAGCTTCCACTTGGCCACCTCGGCCTGGTAGCGCTGCTCCGCCAGCTCCTTGCGGAGCTTCTCCTCGGCCGCGTTCGCGGCTTCGAGCCGCTCCTCGGTCTCGCTCAGAAGCTCCTTCACCCCGCGCAGCTCCTCGGCCGCACGCTCCGCATCGGCGATCTTGGCCTGTGCCGCGTCGAGCAGGCGGGCCAGCTCGGAAGCCCTCTCCGCGTGCGCCACCGCCTCCCGCAACGCCTGTCGTGTGCTTTCGAGTTGCTCGCCCGCCACGCCGTCCTCCGTTTCGTGAGCCGGGCGAAAGGATACCCTTTGGTCAATCGCGACACAGAGGAGTCAGCACGGTGCAGTGGCCGACGTTCAATGTGAGGCCGTACGTCTGCGGCGGCATCGGGCACCTCGACGAGGCCGTCCTGGAGAGGTTGCGCGAGGCAGGGCCGCGGGTCAGACCCGCCGTCCAGGCCGGGAACGCGGCCCTGTTCAGTTCCTCCCCGCTGCCCCCGTACCGGCGCGACGAGCGCACCTGGGCCTTCGCCTGGGGCGAGCGCACGCCCGGCGGCGCGGCACCGTGGATCACGGTGGCGGAGACCTACGAGACGCCCGGCCTGATCGACGACGGTGAGCGGATCACGCTGCACACCGGAGGTCTCGGCCTCGTGGACGTCTACTACCTGTCCTACGGCGGGGCCGTCTACTTCTCCTCGCTGCTTGAGCCGCTGCTCTCCCTCGCGCGCACGCCGTACGAGATCAACTGGGACGCCTGGGCCTCGATCATCCAGCTCACCTTCCCACTGCGCGACGACACCCCGTACACGCAGGTGAAGCGGCTCGCGGGGGCGAGCGCGCTCGTCTTCGACCGGGCGTCGGACCGGATCGGCGTCGAGCGGATGCTGCCCCGCTGGCTGCGCGAGGAGCCCTACGAGGCGGGCAGGACCGCCGGGGAGATCCTGGAGATCCTGCACGAGGTCTACAAGGAGTTCGACGGGCGCCCGCTGCTGGTGCCGGTCAGCGGCGGCTACGACTCACGGCTGCTGTGCTCGGTGGCGGTGGCGCGCGGGGCCGACGTGGAGTCGTGGACGACCAGCCCCGACGACGGCACCGACACCGACATCGTCTTCGCCAAGGCGATCACCCGCGAACTGGGCGTGCGTCACAGAGTGATCCCCCAGGACGCCGACGCCTATCCCGACGACGCGCTGGCCGCGGCGCGGCGACTGGAGTTCCTCACCCCGCACCACGCCTGGTACACCCCGTTCGCCCGCGAGGTGCACCGGGCGGGGCGGACCCTCGTCGACGGGCTGGCCGGAGGGCCGCTGCTGAAGAACTTCATGGTCAGCGGGGCCGCGCTCGGTGCCTCCACGCAGGCCGAGCGCAAGGCCGCGCTGCTCGGCTCGCTCGCGCTCGGCTCCCCGTCCGTGCCGTTCCTGTCGGAGGGGGCCGAGGCGTGGATCACCGACAGCGTCGGACACGCCTTCACCCAGTCGACCGCGATGCTCAACGGCCACCGGGCCGAGCTGCCGCTCTCGGTCCTGCACACCAGGACCGCGCGGGGCATCGCCCGCTCCCCGGTCAACCTGGTCGGCCCCGAGGCCTCGTTCGCGGCACCGTTCATCCACCCCGCCTTCTTCGACGCGGCGCTCTCGGTCGGCGTGCACCGCAAGGACCAGGGGCGCTTCTACCGCGAGGTCCTGTACGCGGCCAACCCGCGCGTGGCCGCGCTGCCCTCCACCAACGTGGTCAAGCAGCCGCTCCAGCGGGTCCCGCTCCGCTCGGCCGCCGCGCCCGCCAGGGAGTACGGCCACCTGATGCTCACCCGGGTCGCCGGCGCCGTGCCCTCGCTGCTGTCGGAGCAGCTCCACGCCGTGGTCGCCGAGGGCCCCGACGGGCTGGCGCGGTTCAACGGCTGGAACGACCGTTTCTGGGTGCGCGGTCTGGTGCTGTTCGGCGCCTGGCTCGGCGACTACCAGGACCATCTTCCCGACCTCACCCCGCCCTGGAACTGATCCCCTTTCCCTCCGCACCGGGGCCGGTCTCCGTCCGTCCTGTGCCCGCCCCGGTGTTTCCGGGGCGTCCGGTTCCGTGAGGGTTTCTCCATGCCCTGAGAGTGCCCCGCGAGTGCCCTGAGAGTGCCCCGCGAATGCCCCGGGAATGCCGCGGGGACCCGGTTCGCAACATCCGCGCAAAGGACCGGTCCCCGGCCTCGCGAGAAGATCCGTGTATCGGCCGGATCCCCGGGCATAGGACGAGGTCACCCCCCTGTGGCGTGTCATGTTTCACACAGGAAAACAATGAGCGACGCGACGATTACGCGGCCGTGGCGCGATGCGCGCGAAAATTCCGTGGGGAGGGGGCGATGTACCACGCCAAGAGGGCTTCGGGGGTCTCAGGTGGCTGGTAGTGTTCGGCCCAGAAAGCGCCACAACGGACAGTCCTGAATCACAAATTCGTCCTGTCCGGGGGCATGGAGCCCGTGGGGATGACGGCTCCCGCCGGCGCGGTCACCAAACATCATCAGCCGGAGCATCCGGTGACTTCGTCCTGCCCTTCATCACCGTGAGCGAGAACACGATGAACCCATCCCCCCTCCCCTCCCCTTCCCAGGAGTCCGTGGCCGAGGACTTCGTCTCGGCGGACCCCCAGTGGTACAAGCGCGCGGTCTTCTACGAGGTGCTGGTCCGCGGGTTCAAGGACTCCAACGGCGACGGCACCGGTGACCTGCGCGGACTCATCGAGAAGCTGGACTACGTCGAGTGGCTCGGCGTCGACTGCCTGTGGCTCCTTCCGCTGTACGAATCTCCCCTACGTGACGGCGGATACGACATCTCCGACTACATGAAGATCCTTCCGGACTTCGGGGACCTCGGGGACTTCGTGGAGCTGATCGAGTCGGCGCACCAGCGAGGCCTGCGCATCATCACCGACCTGGTGATGAACCACACCAGCGACAAACACCCCTGGTTCCAGGCGTCCCGGCACGACCCCGAGGGGCCGTACGGCGACTTCTACGTCTGGTCCGACAGCCCGACCGGGTATCCCGACGCGCCGATCATCTTCATCGGTGCCGAGGAGTCCAACTGGACCTACGACCCGGTCCGCAAGCAGTACTACTGGCACCGCTTCTTCCACCACCAGCCGGACCTGAACTACGAGAACCCGGCGGTCCAGGAGGCGATGCTGGAGGTCCTGCGGTTCTGGCTGGACCTGGGCATCGACGGCTTCAGGCTCGACGCGGTGCCCTACCTCTTCGAGCGCGAGGGCACCGACTGCTCGGGCCTGCCGGAGACCCACGCGTACCTGAAGAAGATCCGCGCCGAGGTCGACCGCCTCTACCCGGACCGGGTGCTGCTGGCCGAGGCCAACGGCTGGCCCGAGGACGTGGTCGAGTACTTCGGCGACCCCGCGACCGGCGGCGACGAGTGCCACATGGCCTTCCACTTCCCGCTCATGCCGCGCATCTTCATGGGGGTGCGACGGGGCAGCCGCGAGCCGATCTCCGAGATCATGTCGCGGACCCCGAAGCTCCCCGACAGCGGCCAGTGGGGCATCTTCCTTCGCAACCACGACGAGCTGACGCTCGAGACGGTCACCGAGGAGGAGCGCGACTACATGCACGCCGAGTACGCCAAGGACCCGCGCATGCGGGCCTACCTCGGCATCCGGCGCCGCCTCGCCCCGCTGCTGGAGAACGACCGCGACCAGATCGAGCTGTTCACCGCGCTGCTGCTCTCGCTGCCCGGTTCCCCGGTCATGTACTACGGCGACGAGATCGGCATGGGCGACAACATCTGGCTGGAGGACCGTGACGCGGTCCGCACCCCGATGCAGTGGAGCCCCGACCGCAACGCGGGCTTCTCCACGGCCGACCCCGGACGCCTGTACCTGCCCGTCGTCATGGACCCGATCCACGGATACCAGGCGGTCAACGTGGAGGCGCAGCAGAAGAACCCCGCCTCGCTGCTCCACTTCACCAGGAACATGCTGGCGATCCGCCGCAGCCACCAGGTCTTCGGCACCGGCGTCTACAACGAGCTGTGGTCGAGCAACCCGGCGGTGCTCAGCTTCGTCCGCGAGGACGGCGAGGACCTGATGCTGTGCGTCAACAACCTCTCGAAGTATCCGCAGCCGGTCGAGCTCGACCTGCGCCGCTTCGCGGGCATGATCCCCGTCGAGGCGAGGGGCGGGGTGCGGTTCCCCCCCGTGGGCACCCTGCCGTACCTGCTCACCCTGCCCGGTCACGGTTTCTACTGGTTCTCGCTCAAGAACGCCGACGTCCCCGGCATCGACGGCTGAACCACCCCTTTTTCCGAACGGCCCCGGGACGATCATCGTCCCGGGGCCGTCCCGGGTGAACGCCGACGAGCCGGGGTTATCTCGCGGTGACCGGGACCTGGGCGCGGGCCGCGTACCCTGCCGGGATCAACGTCACCAGCAGGGCGCTCCCCACCGCGACGAGCACCGCGACGGCGAGCGTCAGGGCCGAGGGCGTACGGCCGATGCCCGCGCCGACACCGCTGGTGTGCCCCTGCAGGTCGATCAGCCCGCCGACGAGTGAGGCCCCGGCCACGGTGCCCGCGACCACCCCCAGCACGATCAGCAGGCCGGTCCCGGTGACCAGGGTGGCCGCCACCTGCCGGGGTGTGAGGCCCATGGCCTTGAGCACCGCGAGGTCGAGGGCGTGGTCGCGCAGGCCGAGGGCGCTCGCCGTCAGGAGGTTCGCCAGGCCGAGCAGGGCGAGCACGACGATCAGCGCCACGATCACCACGCGGATGATCGCGAGCCGTTCCGCCGGATTCACCACCCGCTGGACCTCAAGGGCCTCTCCCGAGGCGACCATCAGCCGCGCCCTCACCTCCGCCGGGTCGGCGCCCGGCCTGAGCACCAGACTGTAGAACTGCGGCGGCACCGCGTCCTTGGCCGCGAGGCTGTCGATCCCGAAGGAGAGCACCTCACCGTCCTGGTCGGGCTCCACCACCCGGCCCACGAGGTGCACGATCAGCGGGGTGCCGCCGACGGTGAGCCGGACCCGGTCCCCGATCTTCACGCCCAGCAGGTCGAGCAGCCCCTGCCCCGCGACGGCCTCCCCCCTGGCGGCGTACATCCGCCCCTCGACGACCGAGAAGGGGTACGGCTCGGCGGAGGTTCCGGCGGCGCGGGCCAGCACGCTCCTGGTCTGCTCGGGCTCCAGCGCGGGCACCTCGGTGCCGGGGTAGACCGCCAGCACCCCCGGGTCGGCCCTCGCGATCCGCAGGGCGTCGTCGGCCGAGAGCTTGTCCGGGCGCACCGTGAGCGCCGCCGCCTGGCCGACCCGCTCCGGGTGCCGCAGGAAGTCGTCCAGGGTGGCCCAGCAGCCGAGCCCAATAGTGATCATCATCATCGGGATCGCGACGCCGAAGATGCTCAGGAACGCCGGGACGCGACGGGTGAAGGCGTCCCGGGTGCCCAGGACCAGCGCGGGCGGCAGCCGGATGAGGAGCGCCAGGCGCGCCAGCCGTGACAGGTGCCTCCTGGGCGGCGCGACCGGCGCCGCGGGGATGGGAGGGGTACGGCCGCCCCGCCAGGCGGGCAGTGCCACCGCCACCAGGACCACGGCGGCGGTGCCACCGGTGATGGCGAGCAGCGGGGCCGGGGAGAGCGGCAGTATCGGCACCCCGTCCAGGACGAACGAGGCCGCGATCTGCCCGCAGACCAGTCCGAGGACGATGCCGAGCAGCCCGAGCACGCCGTGCTCGGCCATGAGCACGCCGAACACCTGGCCCCGGGTGTAGCCGAGGGACTTGAGGGTGGCGATGTCGCGCGTCTGGCTCAGCACCCGGCCGCCCACCGCGTTGGCGATGGCGAGCGCGGCGGCCACCAGCCCGGTGATTCCGAACAGCGCGAGCAGCAGGCCGAGCAGCCGGTTGTCCAGCTCCATCGAGGCGCGGACCTCACGCCAGGTGGACATCCGCTGGATCTGCTCGTCCAGGAGGGTGACGGCGCCGTGGACGGCGGGCAGCGTGGTCTCCCCGTCGGCCAGACGCAGCCCGGTGACCGACTCGCTGCGGCCCAGCGCGGGCTCGACCCTGGCCAGGACGGGCGCGAGCGTCCAGGCGAGGCCGGGCGTCCACTCGGGGTAGAACCCCTGGTCGGCAGTGTCGGCCAGGCCGACCACGATGAGCGGGTGGGTGGCGCCGTTGAGCGCGGTCACCGGGAAGGCGCCGCCCACCCTCAGGCCGAGCGCCCGGGCGAAGGAGCGCTCGACGACCACGCCGTCGGTGTCGCCGGAGCGCAGCGGGCGCCCCTCGCGGATCAGCGGGGCGGCGACCCGCGGCGGCGTCGCGGACATCTCCCGCAGCGCCACCGGCGACCTTTTGCCGTCCAGCGTGAGGGTGACCGGAGCCGATCGGTAGGGTCCCGCGACCTGGACCACGCCGGGCAGCCTCGACAGCGCGGCCGGGTCGGGGGCGTCCTTGGTGTGTATCCACACGTGCGCGCCCCTGGACTCGGCGAACAGCCCCCGCCACGGGTTGGTGCCGTCCTCCAGGAGGGTCGCGGAGGTGATCAGCGCCGTGACGATCCCGGCGACGGCGAGCAGTGTGAGCAGTGCCTGGCCCCTGCGGGCCCTGAGGTCGGCACGGATCCACCTCACGGAGGCGCGGACGGTGCTCACCGCGACGCCTTCCCCGCGATTCGCGATGCCCGTGGGGCCCCCGGAGCCCGCGGGGCCGCCGGACCGGCGAGCCCCGAAGACACGGGCAGAGGCGAACCCGTGATGCCGCGGCCGATGACGCCGCCGACCTGGAAGAGCCTCGGGAGCACGGGCCGAGGCGAACCCGTGGACGGGGAGGGCGGAAGGCGCACCGTCAGCCTCTCAGCTCGACGACGTCGCCGGCGCTGCCCTTGGGGCGGCGGCGGACCAGCCCGGCGCCCCCGTCGTCGACGACCTGGCCGTCCAGGAGGGAGACCACCCGGTCGGCCAGGCTGGCGACCCTGGCGTCGTGGGTGACCAGGATGATGGCCTGGCCCTCGCGGTGGACCTCGCCGAGCAGGCGCAGGACGTCGCGGGTGTTGCGGCTGTCGAGGTTGCCCGTGGGCTCGTCCGCGAGCAGCAGGCTCGGCTCGTTGGCCAGCGCGCGGGCGAGCGCGACCCGCTGCTGCTCGCCCCCGGCGAGCTGGGAGGGGGCGGCGTCGGCGCGGGCGGTGAGGCCGAGCTCGCCGAGGAGGTATTCGCGGCGGCGGCGGGCCTCGCGCGTGGAGGCCCCCGCCAGCAGCGCGGGCAGCTCGACATTGTCGGCCACGGTCATGTTGGCGACGAGATTGAAGAACTGGAAGACGAAACCGATCCTCCGGCGGCGAAGCAGCGCCCAGGCGCTCTCGCTGAGCGTGTCGGCCCGCTGCCCGTCGAGCCAGATCTCGCCGCTGGTCCTCGTCTCAAGACCGCCGATCATGTGGACCAGGGTGGACTTGCCCGAGCCGGAGGGGCCCATGACCGCCACGAACTCCCCCGGGCTCACCCGCAGGTCGACCCCGCGCACCGCGGGCACCGGCACCCCGCCGTCCTGGTAGATCTTGACGAGATTGACGGTTTCGACCACGGGAACCACGGGAACCACGGGAGACGTCAACTCAGCTCCTCCTGGCAGCGTTCGAGCCAGTCGAGGTCGGCCTGGAGGTGCAGCATGGCCCCCTCGACCAGCAGGAGCGCGACCTGATTCTCCGGGTCGGTCCGCTCGGCGAGCTCGTTGAGGTCACGCATGAGTCCGAGGTAGTGACGGCGCTGGCGATTGATCATCGCCATTCTGTCGGCGATGCCGGTCATCGGGGCCAGCACGAGCTTCATGAAGAACTCGTCCCGGACCCTGGGGCCCTCGGTGGGCTCGTCCACCCACGTGTCGAGGATCTCGCGGCCGGCGGCCGTCAGGTAGTAGACCTTCTTGTTCGGCCGGTTGGACTGCTCGACGTCCACGGCGCGCACCAGACCGTCCTTCTCCAGACGGCCGAGCGTGACGTAGATCTGCCCGATGTTCGGTGAAGGGTAGGCGCTGCCGAAGATCTGTTCAAGTGCCTGTTTGAGCTCGTAGCCGTGGGCAGGTTCCTTCGCGAGGAGCGCCAGCAGCGTCAGCCGCACGCCCCACCTCCTCGGAGAGCTCGTTACGTGAGCGTTACGGGGTTATCCGTTGACGGTGATGATATCGCTATGCATAACATGCATGCATCTACCTAACACGTATGTAACCAACTGGAAACCGGGAGGTCATGGTGCGCCGACTCATCCCCGTCGCGCTCGCCGTGCTTCTCGTGGCGGGGTTGGCGGGATGTTCGGCGGCCGGCGCCCAGGAGGGTGAGCGGTTCGGCGGGACCGGTCCGTTCACCCTGGTGATCGGACGCCCCGCGACCGCCTACCTGCAGCCGCTGCTCGACCGCTGGAACCAGGCCCACCCCGGGGAGCGGGCGACCCTGCTCGAACTCCCCGAGGCGGCCGACGAGCAGCGGGCGCAGATGGTCGCCAACCTCCAGGCCAAAAGCGACCGATACGACGTGATCGGATTGGACGTGATCTGGACCGCCGAGTTCGCCGAGGCCGGCTGGATCCTGCCGCTGGAGCGCACGATGTTCCCGCTCGACCGGTTCCTGCCGCCGGTCGTCGACACGGCGGTCTACCGGGGCAAGCTCTGGGCGGTTCCGTACACCAGCAACGCCGGCCTCCTCTACTACCGCAGGGACCTGCTGGCCAAGGAGGGCTTCAAGCCGCCGAGGACCTGGGAGGAGTTGCGCGCCCAGGCGCGCGCCCTGCACGACAAGTACGGCATCGGCGGCTACGCGGGGCAGTTCCTGGCCTACGAGGGCCTGACCGTCAACTTCACCGAGGCCGTGCAGTCGGCGGGCGGGCAGATCCTCAGCCTGGACGGCACCAAGGTGACCATGGACGTGGCCAAGGCGAAGGCCGGTCTGGACTTCCTGATGGACGGGTTCCGGGAGGGGTGGATCCCGGAGGAGTCGCTCTCCTACAAGGAGGACGAGGCGCAGCTCGCCTTCGAGGAGGGACGGCTCGCCTTCGCCCGCAACTGGCCGCACGCCTACGGACCGGCCACCACCTCGGCGGTCGCCGGCAAGTTCGGGGTGACCCGGCTGCCCGGTCTCGACGGCCCCGGCACCGGTTCGCTCGGCGGCTACAACCTCGCGGTGAGCGCCTTCTCCAAGCGGCAGAAGTCGGCCACCGAGTTCATCCGCTACTTCACCGGTCTGGAGAACCAGCGGCGGGTGCTCGCCGACGGCTCGTTCCCGCCCGTGTGGGCCGAGCTGTACGACGACCCCGATTTGATCAAGCGTTTTCCCTACCTGCCGGTCCTGAAGCAGAGCATCCTCTCCGCTCGGCCCAGGCCCGCCGGCGCCAACTACAACCAGGTGAGCCTGGTGATCGCCAGCGCGGTCTCCAACGCCCTCACACCGCCTTTCGCGAAGGACGGCGCCAGCAACGACGTCGTCTCCTCCATGAAGGGCCAACTCGAAGAGATAATCCGGGCCCAATGAGGCCGGGGCCAACCCCCGGCAGAAGCCGTCATCCCCATTTCGGCTGCTTGTTCGTCCTACATATCCCCCCATTTCACGCCTCAACGTCTCAGGAGGTTTGTTCAGTATGCGCAAAACCATCGCAGCGGTGACGACGGCGGGACTCGCCCTGGCACTCGCCGCGTGTGGCGGCGGCGAGTCGGCCGCCCCCGCACCGGCCACGAGTGACAGCGCGCCCGCGTCCGCCCCGGCCGCCAAGAACCTCGAAGGGGTGACCGTCGAGGTCGCCGCCAAGTGGACCGGCGCCGAGCAGACCAACTTCGAGCAGGTGCTCAAGGCGTTCGAGGAGAAGACCGGCGCCAAGGTCACCTACGCCTCCACCGGTGAGGACACCGGCGCCTACCTCGGACCGCGCATCGAGGGCGGCAACCCGCCGGACGTCGCGATCCTGCCCCAGCCCGGCCTGGTCCAGCAGTACGCGGACCAGAAGGCGCTCAAGCCGCTCACCGCCGAGGTCCAGAAGCAGATCGACGACAACTACACCCCGTACTGGAAGGAGCTCGGCTCCGCCGACGGCCAGGCCTACGGTGTGCTGGTGAAGGCGGCCCACAAGTCGCTCGTCTGGTATCGCGACCAGGCCTTCCAGGACGCCGGTGTGACGCCCCCCGCCACCTGGGACGACCTGATCAAGGCCGCCCAGACGATCGCCGACTCGGGCACCCCGCCGTTCTCCCTCTGCGGCGCCTCCGGCTGGACCCTGACCGACCTGTTCGAGAACGTCTACCTGTCCTCCGCGGGCCCGGAGAACTACACCAAGCTCTCCAAGCACGAGATCCCGTGGACCGACCCCAGCGTGACCACCGCGCTGGAGAAGATCGCGCAGCTCGTCGGCAAGAAGGAGTTCCTGCTCGGCGGCTCCGCCGGTGCCCTGCAGACCGACTTCCCGACCTGCGTGACCCAGGTCTACGGCCAGGACAAGTCGGCGATGGTCATCGAGGCGGACTTCGTGGGCGTCACTGCCGAGCAGTCGGGCGCGAAGCTCGGCGAGGAGGCCAAGTACTTCCCGTTCCCGAAGGTCGGCGAGACCGAGCCGGTCGTGCTGGGCGGTGACATCGCGGTGGCGCTGAAGGAGTCCGAGGGCTCGATGGCGCTGCTGGAGTTCCTCGCCTCCAAGGAGGGCGGCGAGGTCTGGGCGAAGCTTCCCGGCTACCTCTCTCCCAACCGCAACGTCTCGCCCGACAACTACCCGGACGACATGACCAAGAAGCTCGCCGAGACGATCATCGCCGCCGGTGACACGGTCCGCTATGACATGTCCGACCTCGCGCCCAGCGCCTTCGGTGGCACCGACGGCAAGGCCCTGTGGAAGTACCTGCAGGACTTCGTGCGCACCCCCTCGGACATCAAGGGCATCCAGGACAAGCTTGAGGCCGAGGCCAAGAAGGCCTGGAAGTAGGGGAGTAAGGCCGTGACCGATCGGTTAGACGGCCCGCAGGGTTCGCGTGGCGGCGACGACGCCGCCCGCGGTCCCTCCTCCGGACCTGACGACACCCAGCGGCCGGCGCGGGGCGCCGGCTCCCCCCACACCCCTGACACCACCCCGTCCGGCGGCGAGCCCTCGAAGACCCCCGAGACCCCGCAGCCCTTGGAAAAGACGGACGGCGGGGACGGCCACCCGGCGCTCGCCGATGTCAGGTCGGACGACCCGGCCGCACCGGCCGCCGAGCCGGAACTCGCCACGGCGGGGGCGGCCGCACCGACGGCCACGCCCGCGAAGGTGCCCGCCGGGGCCTCCCGGCTGGGGCCGCCGCCGAGGCTGGCGATCTGGTTCCTGCTGCCGGGCGCGCTCGTACTCGGCGTGATGGTGATCTACCCGATCATCTACTCGATCTTCCGTAGTCTCTACGACGCCAGCGGCAGCACCTTCGTCGGGGCCGAGAACTACGCGACGATCTTCAGCGACTCCTCCACCCTGACCACGATCAGGAACAACCTGATCTGGGTCGCGGTGGCTCCCGCCCTGGTCACCGTGATCGGCCTCGTCTTCGCGGTGCTGACCGAGCGGATCCGCTGGGCGACCGCGTTCAAGCTGGTCGTGTTCATGCCGATGGCCGTCTCCCTGATGGCCTCCGGCGTCATCTTCCGCCTCGTCTACGAGCAGGCCCCCGACCGGGGGGTGGCCAACGCGGTGATCACCTCGGTGACCGGTCTCTTCGGCTCGAGCAACGGCTACCCGGACGCCCGCCCCAGGGAGAACGACCAGTCCCCCGTCACCGCGGAACAGGGCGGCGGAGTGGTCACCAAGCAGCCCGCGCAGCCGGGGCAGGCCGTGCTCCTGCCGCTCGTGGGCGTGAAGCCCGACACCCTCGCCTCGGCCTCGACGGCGAAGGCGGTCCAGCCGGGTCCCGGCGAACTGGCGGGGACCGTCTGGGTCGACTTCACCCAGGGCGGCGGCGGCGCGGCCAACGAGGTGGACGGCACCGAGAAGGCCCTGGCCGGGATGACGGTCGAGGCGGTGCAGAACGGCGCCGTCAAGGCCACCGCCACCAGCGGGGCCGACGGCACCTTCCGCTTCACCGGGCTCGCTCCGGGTGACTACCAGGTGCGACTGCCGCAGTCGAACTTCGAGGCGGCGTTCGGCGGGATCCCCTGGCTGGGCCCGACACTGATCACTCCGGCGATCATCGGCGCGTTCGTCTGGGTGTGGGCCGGGTTCGCGATGGTGCTGATCGCGGCAGGGCTCGCGGCCATCCCGCGCGACGCGCTGGAGGCGGCCCGCATCGACGGGGCCACCGAGTGGCAGGTGTTCCGCAAGATCACCGTTCCGCTGCTCTCCCCGGTACTGCTCGTCGTGTTCGTCACGATGATCATTAATACCCTGAAGGTCTTCGACCTGGTCTTCGTCATCGCACCGGGATCGGTGCAGCCGCAGGCCAATGTGATCGCGCTGGAGATGTGGCGAGTCTCGTTCGGCGGAGGCAGCAACCAGGGGCTGGGCAGCGCGCTCGCCATCTTCCTGCTGCTCCTCGTCCTTCCCTTCATGATTCTCAACATCCGCCGGTTCAGGAGGGACAACCAGTGACGACCTCCACCCTTGGCACCCCACCTCGCGGCGTCCTCAGCAGGATCGTGGACCGGCTGGGCAACGGCCTGGTCCAGGCGGTACTGGTACTGATCGGCCTGTTCTGGCTGGTTCCCACCCTGGGCCTGTTCGTGGTCTCGATCCGTGAAGAGGCGGCCAACAACTCCAGCGGCTGGTGGACGATCCTCACCAAGCCGGCCGAGTTGACCCTTGAGAACTACTCCAACCTGCTCGCCACCGGGTTCACCGCGTCGTTCTGGAACACCGTGTTCATCACGGTGCCCTCGACCGTCCTGGTGATCGGCATCGCCGCCATGGCGGCGTACGCGTTCGCCTGGATGGAGTTTCCCGGCAGGGACGCGCTCTTCCTGGTGGTGGTCGGCCTGCTGGTGGTGCCGACCCAGATCGCGCTGATCCCGATCGCGAAACTGTACGGCTCGACCGGGATCTTCGGTTCCATCGCGAGCGTGGTGCTCTTCCACGTCGCCTTCGGCCTCCCCTTCGCCATCTTCCTGCTCAGAAACTTCTTCGCGGGCATCTCACGCTCGCTGCTCGAGGCGGCGCGGATGGACGGCGCCGGGGAATGGAAGATCTTCTCGACCGTGGTGTTCCCGCTGGCCAAACCGGCGGTCGCCTCGCTCGGCATCTTCCAGTTCCTCTGGGTCTGGAACGACCTGCTCGTCTCGCTGGTCTTCGCCAACACCGAGAACCAGCCGATGACCAAGGCCCTACAGTCCCAAATGCGGCAATTCGGGACCAACGTGGACATTCTTGCGCCAGGTGCTTTCCTGTCGCTGATTATCCCGTTGATCCTCTTTTTCGCCTTCCAGCGGTATTTCGTCCAGGGGATGATGGCTGGCTCGGTGAAATAGTTAACAGGGGCAGGCCCGGTGCGGCACGCGCTGATTCCCAGCGCGCGCCGTACCGGGCCTAAAACCTCGATAGGGTCCTGCACATGGCCGCACGTCCCTTGAACGAAGTCGTGGAAGCCGGGTGGGCCGAGGCCCTCGAACCCGTCGCCGAGAAGATCGCCGAGATGGGCGAGTTCCTCCGGAGGGAGGTGGCGGAAGGCAGGCAGTACCTCCCCTCGGGCGCCAACGTGCTCCGAGCCTTCCAACAGCCGTTTGACCAGGTCAAGGTGCTGATCGTGGGCCAGGATCCGTACCCCACGCCGGGCCATCCGATCGGCCTGAGCTTCTCCGTCGCCGCGGACGTGCGCCCGATCCCGGGCAGCCTGCGCAACATCTACAAGGAGCTCACCGAGGACCTCGGGCTGCCGATGCCGAGCAACGGCGACCTCACCCCCTGGACCGAGCAGGGCGTGCTCCTGCTCAACAGGGTGCTCACCGTCATGCCGGGCAAGCCCGCCTCACACCGGGGCAAGGGCTGGGAGGAGGTGACCGAGCAGGCCATCAAGGCCCTCGTCGCCCGCGACAAGCCGATGGTGGCGATCCTGTGGGGACGCGACGCCCGCAACCTGCGCCCGATGCTCGGCTCCGTCCCGGCCATCGAGTCGGCGCACCCCAGTCCCCTGTCGGCCCGCAGCGGCTTCTTCGGCTCCCGTCCGTTCAGCAGGACGAACGAGCTTCTCGAGCAGCAGGGCACGACCCCCGTGGAGTGGAAACTCCCTTAGGCTGGTCCACCCCACCCAGGCACTAGGATTCACACTATGAGTGATGTATCGGGCACCGAACGCTACCTGCGTCTGACCGTTGAGCTGACCGTGGAGGTGCAGGACATCGCCGCCCTGCAGGCCGCCGCACTGAAGGAGATCAGCCACCCTGACGCCGACCTGGACGACGACGAGCGCAAGGAGCAGGCGGAGCTGGTCTCGGCCGACGACACCGGCGCCACCGCGCTGCAGTGGCTGATCGAGCCGGACCACGTCCTTGGGCTGATCGAGCACGTCGACCAGATCGAGCCCCGCGAGGCCGTGCTGGGCGTCGAGCCCTCCGACGGCCCCTCCGACGAGGACGAGGACGACGACGGCCACGACCATGCCGGCCACGACCACTGAGACCGCGAGACTGAGCACGCGGCACTGAGATACGACCCCGCCACCCCGGCGGGGGGGGGGGGGGGGGGGGGGGGGGGGGGGGGGGGCCGGCGGCCGGGCCCCCCCCCGGGGCCGGGCCGGGGAGGGCGGACGCGGG